>JAUGSS010000124.1:0-43555 GCA_044426515.1 Methylococcaceae bacterium
GACCAATTGCATGATCAATGTTGTGGCTGGTCTGCTCGCTTATTCCTATCAAGAAAAACGACCTTCTATTAACATTAGGGAAAGTGATCTTAATCTTCTTCTCCCTTTACTTTAAACGATACTTATCCCGAACTCAGGTTAAGGTAATAATTATCAGCTTTCAACAGACCAACAATGTGCTTTGGTGTTCACTACGGATGTTCAAGGTGGAGATGTGACTTATCCTGGTAGTGCTTGGTTTAGTGTCTGCAACAATGGCGATATTTCATTGACGGTATCAACAGTAAAATATGGCACGAGTCCTGCTCAATCATTAGTAGCAAAGGCAACAGCATTTCGTTTTGGTCAGTGGCATACGGTCGGCTTTAGTTTTGGTGCTGGTGGACAAGCCATTGCAGTTAATGGGGAAACGGTAGCTTCAAATTTACAAAATACACAAGAGTTAGGCGCAGGCGGTACGCATAGCTCACCAATAGACGTACCTACATTAGGTGAATCAGAACCTGGTTTTTGGGGTAACAACCAATACGATGGCGGTTTTGAAGGTGTAGTTGATACCTTTCGAGTATCAGACGCGCCAAGGGACTGGAAACTTTACGGCATACCTGTAAAAGGTACGGTTACATGGGTAACGTGGCCTTATTCTGTTCAATGTACCAATAATACTACCGCTAAAAGGGTCACTATTTCACGCAATAAAACGGCTAAGTACGATTGTGAAAAAGCAGGATTGGCCGTTAAATCAGGCGATGATATAAGTGTAACCGTTAGTGGTAAAAAACGCTAAATCAACACAGTTTTCGCTAGGAGGCTGTCCGAGAATAAAAAATAAACACAATATGTAGCCCTGTAGGCCGGAATAAGCCAGTTCGAGCGTTAGCGAGAACTGGCGTTTCCGGCAAACATCCCCGAATTCGCCGGAAACGCCACCTCGCGCTACGCGCTTGGATAGCCTTATTCCGGCCTACATCCTGTAATGTCGGACAACGAAGAGCTGTTACCCAACCCTGCTTTATCTGTTGATTTTTTTAAGCCTATCACCGTCTCAACTTCCACGTTTTGGAATCAGACTCGATTGAAAATATTGCTCTTTCTTTTTAAAAGAGGTGTTTTTTGGCTGTGTTATACTTGGCTTTTTTAATTTCTCGGAGTGTTTGATTATGGCGGCGATTACGTTTGACACGTTGAAATATGCTAATAAATTAAAGGCTGCCGGAGCTGAACCTAAATTGGCTGAGGTCGAGGCAGAAGCAATAGCCGAAGCTTTTGCCGAGCAACAATTACAAAACGAAAAACATTGGTTGGAAAAACAAACGGCTACAAAGTCAGATATTGCTGAAATCAGGCTTGAAATTGAACGGTTACGTTCAGAAACACAAAAGTCGATTGCAGAAACACAAAGAACAGTTGTAGAAGCAAAAAATGATATGCTCAAGTGGTGTGCAGGTATGTTGCTCGCGCAAACAGGATTGATTGTGACGTTATTTAAAGTTTTGCATATCGACAATTAGCCGAGTAGGGCGCTAAGCGCGCCTTTCTTCTAGGTCGGACGGGTTATGTTAACCCGTCCGTAACGTTTTACCTTATGGGCATGAAACCACCGCGAAACGTTGCGACGGGGTATATACCCCGTCGCGCGTTCGGGCAACTGGCATCCCAATTACGCTGAGTGATTACGTTTATTTTAAATAATCCTATAGCAAAATAATCCCAACCTCTTCGACCTTTATTAAATCTTTATCGGCACTTACAAATTTAACACGCTGACTTAAAGCACAAGCCAGCTGTAAAGCATCAGGTGTGCGAATATTGTATTTTGCCCGTAAATCAATAGCTAAATATAAAATAACGCGGCTAATATCAATGATCTGCACCCTGTCACTTGCAAAAAACGCCTCATATTCGGCAAGCAGCTTTAAATCATTATGCTTTTTGGGCAAAACTAGACACTCCAAAATAGACAAACTGGATACAAACAGAGCTCCTGCTTCATTATCCAAATACTGGCCGACTAATTGCCTAATGCTATCGCTTTTTTTATCTTTGGCCTCAATCAAATAAATGATTGCACACGCGTCCAAGAGCATGATTTTTACTCCCATTCATTGCGTAGGGATCGTATTTGCTCATCGATTTCCGCCGAACTTCTGCTGCGAATGGGGTAATTTTTAAGCAATTGCCGTAAATCATTTTTTTCTGTTTGTATACCTGTAATAGGCTGTTTAAATTTTAGAAAATCTATAAATTTCAAAACCTCTTGCGCTTGAGCTTCGGGTAAATTTTGTACGTTTTGATAAATTTTTTCTGCTGTGTTCATTTTACCTTTACCTCTGTCTGCTGTATTTATCTGTAAAAACGATTGATGCCTAGCCGGCCGGCTATGCCAACATTACTCCAGCCATTCAATAATGTAGTCTTCCAGGTCATCAATTTCGGATTCTGTCATTGCATAACTGCGGATTGACACACCGGCATCCCGGACGCTATCGGGGCTTTTTGACAGCAAGGGATGCCAAGCCGGAAGCTCTTCGCCATTGTTTAATAAGCGGTAAGCGCAGCTTGCCGGTAACCAGTTATAATTGGCGACGTCGAGCCGGATTAGATCCAGGCATTCGGGGACTAATTGGCTGCGTTCGGTATAACGGGTGCAGCGGCAAGTATCCAGGTCGATCAGCTTGCAGGCGACGCTGGTAAAGTAGATCTCCCCGGTGTCTTCGTCTTCCAGTTTGTGCAGACAGCATTTACCGCAGTTGTCACATAATGACTCCCATTCTTCGCTGGTCATTTCGGATAGTTTCTTGGTTTTCCAAAAGCTCATGGCGTTTTCCATTAACAGGCTGGAGTTGCGGGTGGGCATGAATTAAGCAGTTCCCATACCGGTTTGATATTTGCCGGCAAGGGCGCAAGTCTGCCTAATTCCACCCATTGGTTGGATGGGTTATGAAAGTCGGAACCGACGGAGCCGGCCAGCTCAAAGCGTGTTGCATAATCGGCAACCGTTTTTATTTCGTCGCTATTGTATCTGCCGGTTACGACTTCTATGCCTAGTCCGCCGGCTTCCTTAAAGGCGGCTAACAGGCGCTTCATCCAGCTGGCGGTCAGTTTGTAGCGTAGCGGATGCGCCAATACGGCAATGCCGCCGGACCCGGTAATCCAGTTTACCGCCAGTTCCAGTTCGGACCAGGTCGTGGCAACAAAAGCGGCTTTACCGGCACCCAGATAGCGATCAAAGGCCTCCTGTTGAGTGGAGACATGAAATTGAGAAAGCAGGAAATCGGCGAAATGGCTGCGGGTGATCATGCCGTCTCCGGCTGCTTTTTTAACGGCTTCCAGTGCGCCGGGAATGCGTTTTTTCTCCAGTTTCTCAGCGATTTTTTCGGCGCGTTCCATGCGCATGATTTGCAGGTTGCGGGTGGCCTCGCGTAATGGCGGATACGCAGGATCAATACCCAGTCCGACAATGTGAAAGCATTTATTCTGCCAGCTGCTTGACAGCTCTATGCCGGGGATTAATTTAATGCCGGTCGCGGTTGCCGCAGACTGAGCCTCGCTGAGTCCTGCAACCGTATCGTGATCGGTTAAAGCCAGCGAGGTAACGCCACATTCATGGGCGCGCTGCACTAATTCAGTGGGTGATAATGCGCCGTCGGAGGCGGTTGAATGGCAGTGCAGGTCGTAGTTTTCGGGCATAGGCGGTTAGATTAAAGGTACAAGGTGAAAGTAAAGTAGGGGCAGGTCTGGTGCCTGCCCTATAACCCAGCAATAGTTTTTTAAAGGGAAACCACAAGGGATTGCCCCTACGATTTTCCATCCGTAACAATCTGTGTCATCCGTGTGCCTTGTTATTGATACTCCCCATAAAGCTTGGCATAAAGACCTTTCTGGTTGAGTAAGGTTTCATGCTGTCCATGTTCGCAGATTTGACCTTGTTCAAAAACATAAACATGATCGGCCTGTTTAACGGCACTCAGACGATGGGCAATAATGATGGTGGTACGGCCTTTTAAAAATTTTGCCATTGCCAAATGTAATTTATGCTCTGTCTCGCTATCCAGCGCGGAGGTGGCTTCATCCAGTATCACCACTTTGGGATTGGCGACGATCATCCGGGCAATAGCCATGCGTTGCCGCTGGCCGCCGGAAAGTCTCATGCCTAATCGGCCGACGATGGTGTCCAGTCCTTGAGTCAGTTCCTGTACCGTATCTTTTAGTTGCGCAATGGCCAGCGCGTTCCATAGTGCCGCATCGGTAGCCGGTTTGCCCAGGGTCAGGTTGGCGCGGATGGTATCATTAAACAGGACCGGGTGTTGCAATACGGTAACGACATTTTCTCTAACGACTTCCAAACCGATGCGGTCGATGGCTACTTCGTCGAAATAGATTTGGCCGTGGTCGGGCGGATATAGGCCGATCAAGGTTTGGATCAAGGTTGATTTGCCGCCGCCGCTGGCACCCACCAGCGCAACTTTTTCGCCGGCTTTGATTTTTAACCGGATGCCGTCGAGTATTTTTTCATGTCGGTCTATCCTGCCCGGCACCCTGCGGGTAAATGCCAATTCGCTCCCGGCGAATTGGTCATCGCTGTAGCTAAAGTGCAGATTTTCTACGCGTAAAGAGACGGTTTTTTTATTTAAAAACGGATTTTCAAGGTGAGGATAATGGGGTTCCTGTTTCAGCGCATTAAGCCGGTTGATGCGGATTAACGCGGCTTTGGCGGCATAAAAGGCATATTGGATGCTCAGGATTTCCTGCACCGGCGCCATCATGAACCAGAGATAACCGAATACGGCCAGCATTTGCCCGATGCTGAGATTGGAATAAAACACCATCAGCATTGCGCAGGCGCGGAAGACGTCAAAGCCGAACAGGAATACCAGAAAGCTCAAGCGTGTTGCGGCATCGCTTTTCCAGGCGAAAGCGGTGGAAAAATCCTTAACCGATCGGGCCGATTCGATCAGTTGTTGGCAATAATGTTTCTCGCGGTTGCTGGCGCGTATTTGATGGATGGCTTCCAGGGTTTCGGTCAAGGCTTGCTGGAAAACCTCGTAAGCGGAGTTTTCCCGAGATTTTAAGTCTTTCACGCGAGAGCCGATAGCGCGGGTGAAATAAATGACCACCGGATTCAGCAGTAAGATAAATAAACCCAGTTGCCAGTGCATCCATAATAAAACCACAGCAGTGCCGATAACGGTCAGGGTGGCGACCAGCAGTTTGCTGACGGTGGTGCCGATAAAGGTGTCTATCGTATCCAGGTCTTTGACCAAGTGGGTTACTACAGTGCCGGTGCCCAGGCTTTCGTATTCGGACATGGAAATATTTTGCAAATGTCCGATCAGGTCGGTGCGGATGCGGAATACGATGTCCTTGGCGATGCAGGAAAATTGCCGGGACTGGATGATGTTGAAGATGAGCGCAATAATACGCAGGATAACGCTGATCAGCAAAACCACGCCGATATAAAGGATAGGGACTTGCCAAGCCGCAGGAAACAGCAGGTTGACGGTTTGAATAATAACGCCGGGTTTATGCAACAGCACTTCATCGACCAGTAACGGCATCAGCAGCGGCACCGGAACGCTGGCAATGGTTGCCAATATGGCGATAAAATGAGAGCCGATCAGCTCTTTTTTGTGTTCTAAAGCAATTTGGTAGATAGTATTCCAGCTGTAAGGCTGGTCAGCTTGTTTTGATTGCACAGTATTAGATAGGGATGTTTTCATTAGCGCTGGATTATATCTGTCTGAAACATCTTTAGGAATATATTTACTGTGAGTGAAATATGAAACACCTGCGTGGGAAATTATTGTTGTGTCTGGTTTTTTTTTCCGGTGCAGTGCTTGGCAATACGCTCAATGAGCAAAGAAGTGATTTTTTACTGGCGGAAAAGCTGTTGGCTCAAGGCAATAATGTTGCATTCACGAACGTCAGTGCTACTTTGGTCGATTATCCCCTATATCCTTATCTGCAATACCAACGGCTAAAAGATGACTTGCAACAAACCGATCAAGTTTTGGCTTTTTTAGCATCCTATAAAGACACCCGTTATGCCGGATTGTTGCGGTCCAAGTGGCTGGATTACTTGGCTAAAAATGAACGCTGGAACGATTTTATCCGGCATTATATCGCCAGGGATGGCGTGTATGCCGCAAACCTGCCGGGAGCAACTGAAAATAAGGCTCTTGAGTGTCAGTATACTCAGGCAATCTATAAAACAGGCGATCAACTGCGAGCGTTAGATATGGCCAAACACTTGTGGATTACCGGTGATTCGCTGCCGCAAGAATGCGATCCGCTGTTGTCGCTATTGATGATGTCGTCCGGCTTTACGCCGGAGCTGATTTGGCAGCGATTTGAATTGGCTTTGAACAAAGATAATGTCTCTGTGGCCGAGTATGTGCGCCGTTCGTTGAGTAGAGCCGATCAGGAGGTTGCCGATGTTTGGTTGCGGGTCCACCAGCAGCCTACGCTAATCGAAAATTCCGGCTTTTTGAGTCCGCAAATGGGGCGGCTTTTCGCCCATGGTGTAGATCGATTGGCGAAATCCGATTTGAGTCTGGCAATTAAACTTTGGGATCAGAGAAAACACGCTTTCCGGATAGATAGCGAAAGCGCCCAACAGTTGGAGCGCAGTCTTGCGCTTGCTTTGGCGCGCAGTCGAAATCCAGGTGCCTATTATCGTCTTAATCAGTTGTCTGTTGTTGATGCGGAAGTCAATGAATGGAAAGTCAGAGCGGCTTTACTTGAACAAAACTGGCGTCATGTTGCCGAGGCTTTGGCTGGTTTGTCGGCTCAGGAACGGCAGGATCCTAAATGGCAATACTGGCTGGCCAGATCGCTGGATAAAACCGGGAACTCTTTGCAGGCGCAGGATGCTTACGCCAAGCTCGCCGAAGACCGCAGTTTTTACGGCTTTCTCGCGGCTGACACTGTTAATAAGCCTTATCAATTTGCCAACAAGCCGGTGTTTCTGGCGGAAAATGAACTCGAGAATCTGGCTAACGAAACCGACTTTCAAATAGTTCGGGAATTTAAATTATTGAATAGGGATGTGGAGGCCGAACGGCAGTGGTGGTATGCGGTAAAAAAACTGAGCAAAGAACGGCTTATGATCGCGGCCAAATTGGCGCAACTTTGGCACTGGGATCAAGTCGCCATCACGACATTGGTTAAAGCCGATTATTGGGATGATTTGGCGTTGCGTTTTCCGGTTTATTATTCGGACCAGATTCATAATAATGCCTATCGGCAGGACCTTGATCCGGCCATTGTTTTCGGCTTGATTCGGCAGGAAAGCATTTTTAATAAAGATGCCGAGTCATCGGTCGGCGCGCGCGGCTTAATGCAGGTTATGCCCAAAACGGGCATGCAGATAGCCCGAGACTTGAAGGAAAAATGGCAGTCGGACAGCAGCCTGTTTAATCCCGATGTGAATGTCAGGTACGGCGCTTTTTATTACAAGCAATTGCTAAAACAGTTTCATGGGCACTTTGCCTTGGCAATTGCCGCGTATAATGCGGGGGCCGGTCGGGTGGCAAAATGGTTGCCGGGTGTTGAGTCTGTGCCGGCGGATATTTGGATAGAAACTATCCCCTTTAAGGAAACCAGGAAATATGTCACTTCTGTGCTTTCTTATGCCATTATTTATCAGCAGCTTATACAAAGAAAAGGCTTGAAGATAAAGGAATTAATGCTTGATGTGTTGCCCGGCTAAAAATAGAGCTGATTTTTTTTGAGGTCTGTTAGATAATGCACGATTTAGAATAATAATAATTACGCAAGGTATATAAAGAGTATGGGGAAACAGCACAGTTTTACGCGCGAAGAATTGTTGATGTCCGGCAGGGGAGAGCTGTATGGACCGAAAAATGCGCAATTGCCTCTACCGAATATGTTAATGATGGATCGTATTACCCTTATTACGGACGAAGGCGGTACATACGGAAAAGGCGAGATCATTGCTGAACTGGATATAACGCCTGATTTATGGTTTTTTGCCTGCCATTTTCAGGGCGACCCTGTGATGCCCGGCTGTTTGGGGCTGGACGCGATGTGGCAGTTGGTCGGTTTCTTTTTGTGCTGGATGGGCGGCCCCGGCAAAGGACGCGCGTTAGGCGTGGGCGAAGTTAAATTTACCGGACAAGTACTGCCCACGGCCAAGAAAGTGATTTACCGGGTCAATTTGAAAAGATTGATCATGCGGAAGTTGGTTATGGGTATCGCTGACGCCACCATGGAAGTCGATGGCAAAGTGATTTATGAAGCTACCGATTTACGGGTTGGTTTATTTACTTCCACCGAAGATTTTTAGAGGCATTAGCAATGAAAAGAGTCGTAGTTACCGGTTTAGGCATTGTTTCCAGCATAGGGAATAATCGAACAGAGGTTGTCGATTCCCTAAAAGAAGGTCGTTCAGGAATCGCTTTTGCAGACGTTTATCAGGAAATGGGCTTTCGTAGCCATATTCACGGACCCATCAATATCGATTTAGATAATTTTATCGACCGCAAAATAAAACGCTTTATGGGTGATGGGGCTGCGTTCAACTATATTGCGATGCAACAAGCGATTGACGATTCCGGCTTGAATGAGTCGGAGGTGTCGAATTTCAGAACCGGTCTGGTGATGGGCTCCGGTGGTCCTTCAACCTCAAACATTGTTGAAGCGGCCGATATTTTACGCGAAAAAGGCATCAAAAAAGTGGGCCCCTATATGGTGCCCAGAAGCATGTCCAGCACCAATACCGCTTGCCTTGCGACACCTTATAAAATTAAAGGCGTCAATTACACGATCAGCTCGGCGTGTGCGACCAGTGCTCACTGTATCGGCCATGCGATGGAATTGATCCAAATGGGCAAACAGGATGTGGTATTTGCCGGCGGCGGTGAAGAAGTACATTGGTCCATGTCGATGCTGTTCGATGCGATGGGGGCCTTGTCTTCCAAATACAACGATACGCCGACTACAGCATCGAGGCCTTATGATGAAACCCGCGACGGTTTTGTTATCTCCGGCGGCGGCGGTGTTTTGGTGATTGAAGAGTTGGAACATGCCAAAGCGCGCGGCGCGAAAATTTATGCAGAATTGACCGGTTACGGCGCAACTTCCGACGGATATGACATGGTTCAACCGTCGGGCGAGGGCGCGGTGCGTTGTATGCAGCAGGCGATGGCGACCATCAACGGCAGCAAGATCGATTATATCAACGCCCACGGCACCAGTACGCCGGTCGGCGATACCAGGGAACTTGAAGCCTTGCGTACCGTGTTCGGCCAAGATAACGTGCCTTTAGTCAGTTCCACCAAATCACTGACAGGTCACGCCCTAGGCGCGGCTGGTGTTAACGAGGCGATTTATTCGTTGTTAATGATGGAAGAAAATTTCCTTAGCGCCTCAGCTAACGTCACCCAGCTTGATCCGGGCGCAGTAGGTATTCCGATAGTGCGCGAACGAAAAGACAACATCACATTAAACACGATCATGTCGAACAGTTTCGGCTTCGGCGGCACTAACGCTACACTGATCTTTCAGCGTTACAACGGCTAATGCAATTGTTTATCGGGGTTCGGGTACACGAATCCCGTATATGATAGAACACGGATGACACTGACAAGACGGATTTAAACGGATTTAGCTCTTTTTTATCCGTGTTGACCTGTAAAATCCGTGTCATCCGTGTGCTGTTTTTAGTTTCCTTTTTCAAAGACCTCATATCTCTGACCATGTCAGATCCAAATCAAAAATCCAGAACCCAGTTTAACAAACTGCAAAAAAAATTGCGGCACACGGTAGGCGATGCGATTGCCGATTACAACATGATCGAAGATGGCGACAAGGTCATGGTGTGCTTATCCGGCGGCAAGGATTCCTTTACCTTGTTGGACATCCTGATGCACTTGCAAAAAACCGCGCCGGTTGAATTTGAATTAATTGCTGTCAATCTGGATCAGAAGCAACCGGGTTTTCCCGAGCATGTATTGCCGGCATATCTCGAATCGCTGGGCGTGCCGTACCATATTATCGAAAAAGACACCTACAGCGTGGTAAAGCGGGTTATTCCCGAAGGCAACACCACTTGCGGGTTATGTTCACGCTTGCGGCGCGGCACCTTATACGGTTATGCCGAAGCCAATAATGTCACCAAAATAGCTTTAGGCCATCATCGCGATGACATTCTGGAAACCTTTTTCCTGAATATTTTTTACGGCGGCAAATTAAAGGCGATGCCGCCTAAGTTGCTAAGTGACGACAAGAAAAACATCATTATCAGGCCTTTGGCATACACCCGTGAAAAAGATATTGAACGTCTGGCAGCGTTTAAAAACTACCCGATTATTCCGTGCAACTTGTGCGGCTCCCAGGAAAACCTGCAACGCCAAGCCATGAAAGTCATGTTAAAAGGTTGGGATAAACAGTTTCCGGGGCGCTTGGAAACTATTTTTACCAGCCTGAAAAATGTTGCGCCCTCGCAATTGGCCGATACGCAGTTATTTGATTTTTCAGGGTTAATGCAGAGCCGACAGGCCGAAGAGCAGGTTATGACATTTAGTGCCAGGGATGGTGTGCATGCCGCTAGCCAGTCGGGAACTGGCGCGGCGAATGTCGGCTTGGACGTCTTGGCTCAGTGAGCTGCATTGTCCTTTTTACCGATTTCGGACCGGCCGGTCCTTATATCGGGCAAATGGAATCGGTGTTAAGGCTGACAGCACCGAATATACCGGTTATCAATTTGCTGAGTAATGCCCCGACAGCCGACCCTCGATCAAGCTCCTATCTATTGGCTGCATTGCAGCACAGTTTTCCAATAAACAGTATTTTCCTTGCCGTGGTTGACCCAGGCGTTGGCGCTGAACGCAGAGCCGTTGTTTTACAGGCTGACGGACAAACTTTTGTCGGGCCGGATAACGGCTTATTAAATACCGTCGCCGTTCAGGCTCAAAACAGGCAATGGTCGGAAATCATCTGGAAACCGGAATATTGCTCAATGAGCTTTCACGGCAGGGATATATTTGCGCCCGTTGCTGCAAAACTGGCTATCAATGCAGCCTATGAGCTATTGCAACCATTTGACCGGAATGATTTAAACGATTGGCCTCAAGACTTGGCTGAAGTCATTTATTTTGATTACTACGGCAATGCGATGACCGGATTGCGCTACCGCTCAGCATTTTTCGGCAAGACTCTAAGCGTCGAGGGTATTGCAATCAAGCAGGCTGATACCTTTAGCGCTGTCGAAGAACATCAGGCTTTCTGGTATGAAAATTCCAGCGGATTAGTCGAAATAGCCGTCAATAAAGGCCGTGCAGAACAGCAATTGAATTTGAAATTGGGGACGCAAATCAGTTTTTCATGCTGATGGGGCTCTCTAAGAGGCTGAAGCAGAATAGGCAGGAATGTGGCAAGCAACTTCTCATTGAATAACAGGTAAATCCACAAGAGTTCGGTAAAAAGCTTCACCACGAAAGACACGAAGAAATAAAACTTCGAGTCCTCGGTAATTGCTCCTGTATTACTCTACCCTGCATCCGTGCCGTTCGTGCTTTCGTGGTGAATAAAAGATTTTAAAATGCCACCATACTTTCTCCAGTCCCAAATGAGCATAATTTTATTCTTCAGGTTGGCTGGGAAAATAAGGATCGGCGACCAGGATCGGAATAAACAGTGCAATCATTACCGCAATAGCAACAAAGGCCGGATTAATAATGCCCGACAACCAGTAGGCTATTAGACTTCCCCATACCATGCGCATAGGGCCGGGCATTTTAACAATTTTCAAAATAGACTCCTTAATGGGTAATAGACCCGTTATGTTTGATATTGATGCGCACTGCATTCGGCCATCCTATGCACTTGATAATGGGCTACGCTTGGGTTTTTGCTATTATGACAGTTAATTTCCATGAGTGTCTATTGACAACAGATGCTCATAATCCGATGTAGAAATAAAAACATGCATTATTCAAACAATAAGTATTGGGATTTTTGCGCGCCAATTTCCGGGATTTTATTCACCTTAGCCTTTGCTCCTTTTGATTATTCCTGTTTGGCGTTGGTAGCGTTGGCGTTTTTGTTTGCCTGTTGGCAGAACGTTTCATCTAAACGCGCGGCTTTGCGCGGCTATTTATTCGGCTTGGGCGCTTTCGGCTCCGGCGTATCCTGGGTTTATATCAGCATGCACGATTTTGGCGGGGCCGGTGTGCTGGGAGCGGGTCTGCTGAGTAGTTTGTTCGCAGCTTTTTGGGCATTGTTTCCGGCGCTGGCCGGATATTTTTCGGTAAAAATGAACGGGTCGGGCCGGGTCATATGGGTGCCGGTTATTTGGATACTCGTTGAATATCTCCGAGGCTATTGGGTGCTTAACGGCTTTCCCTGGTTGCAGGTGGCCTATTCCCAAATGGACACTCCGCTGGCCGGTTACATAGCGGTATTGGGCGTTTACGGCGCCGGTTTCATCGTTGCATTAACGGCTGCAATGGTTGTAGAGATTTTTACCGGCAACAAAAAGTTATTGCCGATAACGCTGCTTATTGTCTTATGGGGCGTGGGCGGCTTGCTGAAAAATCAAACATGGACGCATGCAATAGGGCCGCCTATCAGCGTTGCGATGATTCAAGGCAATATCGGCCAGGATCAAAAATGGCGGCCGGAAAATAAAATCGCCACACTATTAAAATATAAAAGAATGACTGAAGCGCATTGGGCTTCCAACATCGTTATCTGGCCGGAAACTGCGGTTCCCGCCTATCTTGACCAGGTTAAAGACGCCTTTTTAACGCCCTTGGCTAACGACGCCAAACTGCACAATACCGATTTAATCATCAGCGTTCCGGTTCAGGAACAGGCGCCGACCAGAAATTTCAATGCGGTAATAACCCTGGGCAAGGAAGAGGGTATGTATCGTAAAAGCCATTTATTGCCTTTTGGTGAATACTTGCCGTTGCAGCCGCTGTCGGGTTTCGTGCTCAATATGATTAATATAAGGCTGGGGAATTTCACGCCTGGAGCGGTCAGCCAGCCCTTGTTGAAAGCGGGAGGCTATCCGTTCATAACCTTGATTTGTTATGAAGATGCGTTCGGAGATTTGAGTATTCGCGGCTTACCGGAAGCCGCTTTTTTGGTTAACGTGACCAATGACGGCTGGTTCGGCAATTCGATAGAGCCGCATCAGCATTTGCAAATGGCAAGAATGCGGGCGATAGAAACCGGGCGCTTTTTGTTGCGCTCGACAAATACGGGTGCCACGGCGATTGTTTCGCCCAAGGGCGAAATTATCGATCAGGCTCCGTTGTTTCAGGAAACGGCGTTGACCGGGGCGATAACACCTATGGGCGGCATGACGCCTTATGCGGGATGGGGCGACAAGCCGGTTATTGGGGGAATGGTTGTTTTGTTGTTGGGGTTAGTGGGGAGGGTATATACCATTAACCGCGATTTTTGTAGTCTTGAAAGTTTGTAATGCATACTCTATAGCTCAAAACATTCAACAGACCACGCCATTTCGTTTAATGTTAAACCCATCACAATCGAAGCAATTGCTTTACCAAGCACATACCTTAAAATCTTCCCCCTCCCAACAAGCCTTATCTTTTGACGACCTTTTAGCCTCTCCCCAACGCGAGTTAATGCCCTCCGCTGTCAAGCCGCTGACTTCGGCAACTCCCGGTTCAATAACAGTCACGCTTACCATCGAGATATCCTCGGTTAGCGGTTTGTCTTTGTCCGGGTTTGCCAGCGAAAACGATCCTTTGGGTGTGTCCGGCGAGAACGCGCATGAGCCTTGGTAGGTATTTACCTGGCATTTGACCACTCGGTCTGCTATAGCTTGGCTGCTTAACAATGCCGCTGCCAGTAGAGTGATTAAAATTTTCATGTTCTTATTTTTCCTTCGTTGATTTAACTGAATTTACCCAAAACAAAATGTGACTACTCAGCGCTCAAAAGCAAGGAAGTACAGATGACACAGATAAGTCATGAAAAATCCGCGTTAATCATAATTATCTGCACTATCTGTGTTCTATTTTTAGCAATTCGCCTGAGTAGTTACGAATTACTGCCTTAAATCCTTAACAACCCGCACCACTTCCTGATCGCCGGCGATGGTTTCAATGCTGAAACCCAGCTTGCTGACCAGCGACAACATCGGCTTGTTGATAGCCAATACCTCGCCTTCGAAGAATGACATGCCTTTGGCTTTGGCGGTTTGCAGCAGGGCTTTCATCAGCCGGGTGCCTATGCCTCTACACTGAGAGTCGTCGGCGACGACCAGCGCAAACTCCACCGAATGACCGTCCGGGTTGACCATATAGCGGCCTACGCCCAATTCATTCGGCATGGATTTATCGTCGGCTACCGCGACAAAAGCCATTTCACGGTCGTAATCGATTTGGGTGAAGCGCACGATCATTTCCGGCGTCAGCTCCTGCAAGGCCTGCATAAATCGGAAATATTTAGTGCGCTCGGATAAGCGATGCACGAAATCTTTTTCCATGCCCGCATCTTCAGGGCGAATAGGCCTGATCGTAATATTGGCGCCGTTCGATAATTGATGATGCTGGATTAATTGATGGGGATACGGATGAATCGCCATATGTGAATAAGGCGTGAGCTGGTGCGATGTTTCCGCTTTAATACGGGCGTCAACCGCCATGACGCCGTGTTCATCGACTATCAGCGGATTAATATCCAGCTCCAAAATCTCCGGCAGTTCGCTGACCATGGTCGATATATTAAGCAATACTTCCACCAAAGCTTGCTTATTGGCGACAGGCAGTTGGCGGAACGCCTCCAAATATTTGGCCGCCTTGGTTTTGGCGATCATTTGCTCAACCATATAGGCATTCAGCGGCGGCAGGGCGACGGCATTGTCCTTCAAGATCTCCACCATGGTGCCGCCCAAGCCGACGCTGATCGCCGGGCCGAATACAGGATCCCTGACCACGCCTATCATCAGCTCGCGGCCGCTGGGCGATTTAACCATGGCTTCAACCGTCATGCCGACTTCGGTGACTTCCGGGTGTTTTTGCTTGATTGCCGATTCCATTTCCAGGTAATGCTGCGAAATCTCCTGCACGCTGTTGATATTAAGCCGCACCCCGCCAATATCGGATTTATGACTGAATTCGGCCATATTGACTTTTAATACCACCGGAAAGCGCAGGGTTTCTGCGGCAATCATCGCATCTTTGGCGCTGGACACCTTGATAGTCTGGTTGACCGGAATATTGAAAGCGGCCAGAATGGCTTTGGATTCCTGCGCGGTTAAAACCTGGCGGCCTTCCGAAAGCACCCGTTCCACAATCAATCGCGCGCCTGCGACATCAGGCGTTGCCAATTCGTCGCTAGGCGAAGGGATTTGTTTCAGCAGAATTTGATTCTGGGTATAGCTGGCCAGGAATGAAAACGCATCGACCGCAATTTCCGGCGTACTAAAATGAGCGACTTTGCTGTTGGCAAAAAGATTACGGCCTTCCTGAACCCGTGCGCCTCCGGTCCATGAAGCCAATACCGGCTTTTTGCCGGCTTTTGCGCCTTCAATAATGCATTCGGCGACTTGCGTTGGATTGGTCATCGCCTGAGGCGTCAAAATGACCAGTATGCCGTCGATATTTTCGTCTTTAATGCAGATTTCCAGAGCTTTTTGGTAACGTTCGGAAGTGGCGTCGCCCAGAATATCGACAGGGTTGTCATGTGACCAATGCACCGGCAAAACTTCGTTCAACGCGGCTATGCTGGCAGGACTCAGTTCCGCCATGTGTATGCCGACATCTTCAGCGCGGTCGGTGCTCATCACGCCGGGGCCGCCGGCATTGGTGATAATCGCCAGACGGTCTTTTTTGACCACATAATTGTTGGCTAAAACGCGGGCCGCGGAAAACAATTCATTGATGCTGTAAACCCTGACCACACCGGCTCTTGCAATCGCGGCATCGAACACATTGTCGCCGCCGACCATCGCGCCGGTATGCGACATCGCCGCCTTACAGCCCGCTTCATGACGGCCTGATTTAATCAGGATCACCGGTTTTAGCCGTGCCGCTGCTTTAAGGCCACTCAAAAAACGGCGGGCGTCGCGTATGCCTTCAACATACATCAAAATACCGGTGGTTTTGCTGTCCGTCGCCAGATAATCCAGCACCTCCCCGAAATCAATATCGGCCGCGCCGCCCATCGATACCACTGTCGAAAAGCCGATGTCCTGGGATTTGGCCCAATCCAAAATCGCCGTACATACCGCGCCCGATTGCGACAGCAGCGCCAGATTGCCGTCTTTAACGGTGCCGTCGCCGAAGGTTGCGTTAAGCTGTCCGCTGGGGCGAATGACGCCCAGACAGTTAGGGCCGACGATACGGATACTGTAGCGATGGGCGATGTCCAGCACTTCCTGTTGCAATCGTTTGCCTTCCGCTCCCAATTCGCCGAAGCCTGCGCTGATAATGATCACGGAAGTGACGCCTTTTTCGCCGCATTGACGGACAACGCCGGGAACGCTGGGCGCGGGGGTCGCAATCACCACCAGATCGAGATCCTCGGGAACGGCATTGAGATCGGGATAAGCTTTTAAGCCTAATAAAGTTTCGCGTTTGTTATTGACCGGATAAAGCCCGCCTGCAAAGCCCGCCTCCTGCATATTAAGCAATAGCCGGTAGCCTACGCTTTCTTCGCGTTCGGAGGCGCCAACGATAGCAACGGATTTGGGGGTGAAAAAGCGGTTCAGATAATGAGGGCCCATTGATACTCCGGAAAGAAGAGAAAGAAAATGTGTGCTGTGGTTAAAAATTCTAACATTGTTGGCTAGCCGGTCTGATTAAATTTTAATGACGCAGCAGATGTTGATTTTAAGAATAAAGCACGAACGACTCGGATTTAGGCAACTCGCAATAAATAAACCATACAATGAATCAACCAAAAATAGAACGCAGATAACGCAGATGATTATGATAAACACGGATAATCCATGAATTGCTGCGTTAATCATAACTATCCGCGTTATCTGCGTTCCATTGTATTTGTGATTTATTTTTTGCAAGTTACCTTAAACGGATTGTGTGTCTTTAGGCGACGGAAGAACATCCCGAGTTGGGTTTTTTGTTAAAAGACTTTTGAACGGCTACTTACTCAGCGTTTACCTGATTTACCATGCTCGCGATTTTCAAGAAAGCGCAACATGGCAAAAGTAAGCCAACCGACAATGACCAAACCCACGGTAAAAATACTGTAGGAAATAGGCCAAGCTATGCCTTGGGTCATCATCGAGAATTCGGACATACCGCCGATGCCGGCCAATACATTCAACGGCATAAAAACAACGCTGACCACGGTCAAACGCTTGACCACCTTGTTCTGGTTGATGTTGATGAAACCCACTGCGGCATCCATCAAAAAGTTGATCTTGTCGAACAGGAATGCGGTATGACCGTCCAACGATTCAATATCGCGCAAAATCTGTTGGGAGTACTCCAGTTGGTTTTTTGCCAGAAATTTGCTGCGCATCAAAAACGAAACCGCGCGCCGCGTATCCATCACGTTCCGGCGAATCCGTCCGTTCAAGTCTTCTTCATTGGCAATATCGATCAATATCTTAGCCGCGTCTTCATCGCTGATTTGCTTGCTAAGCACATGATTGCCGACGCCTTCCAAAGCCAGATAAACATCTTCCAGCGCGTCGGCCGAATACTCGGCGTTGGCGGCGTAAAGATCGAGCAGCATGTCCCTTGAGTCGGATACATAATTGGGCTGGCTGAGCGCACGTAAACGCTGAAGCCGGAAGATCGGCAGCTCTTCTTTGCGGATCGAGAACAAAATATCCCGATACAGGATAAAAGCAACGACGACGTTGCGAGACACGTCATCCTTGTCCAGCAGGAAATCCGAATGCAAGTGAATTTCACCGTTTTCTTCGACATAGAAACGGGCGCTGGATTCCAGGTCGCTCAATTTATCCGGATCGGGAAATTCGATGCCGAAAATATCGCCGACCCAGATGCGATCCTCAAACGTCGGCGCCACCAAATCAATCCAGATAGGTTTGGCTTCAAGCAAATCTTGGGGAGTCTTAATCGAAATCTCGTGCAGGCGGCCTTCGTGTAAATTAAAAGCTTTGACTCTGGATTTCTCGGTCTTGTAGTCTTGTTTTCCCAGTATTTGCAGGACGGAAATCGGGGCTTCCAGCAAAATGGGTTGTTTATGATCATCGTCCAGCTGCTCCCAGATGAGCAGTTGATCCTCCGGCGGTAACTGTTCCAGAATATGAGCGACTTCCGCATGAGGTAAATGATTAAGTATTTGCTGCAATCGCGCCATATTCTCTTTGCGAACCAGCGCCTCCACCAGATTATGATGGGGCATGTCCTGTTTGTGCACCAAATCGGCGATAAGCTTGTGCTTTTGCAATATATCGAATACAGCTTGCTGGCTATTAAAATATTTAGCAGTAGGATCTTTTTGCATATCAACGATGGCTTAGCGCAGTAGTGGGTGAACGATAAGAATCAGGGTAATTGGAAGCCCGTGCAATTCTATCAAAGCGTTGTTATTTGTCGCGATTTTTGTGTCCTTAGGTTTGCGCTGCCGGCAAAAAACGGTGCTGCAGGAGATTTCATCGTGTTTAAATTCTGGTAATTGTTCCAAACTGATTGATATACTTGGCGCACACCAAAATTCGGCAGTCGGCGTTCCAAGCCTGCTTTTGCTCTGAGTTAAACCGAGTTTTCATGCGCAAAGGGTAACTGTTTATGCAAAAAAAACTTTTACAACTTTATCCCGATTCCTGTGAAAAAATCTCCACTCAAGGTTTATATCTTGCCCATCAATTACATAAATTGGGTGCAACTGAAGCGCCTTTTGTCTATGCCAACTTCCTGTCGAGTCTGGACGGGCGAATTGCGTTGGAAGATGCCGTTCAAGGCACCACGCATATCCCCAAGCATATAACAACAGCTTCCGACTTCGGCCTGTTTATGGAGCTGCATGCGCAGGCCGACTGCATTATTACCCATGGCGGCTATATGCGGGCATTGGCTGAAAGGCGTCTGGGCAATATATTGCAGGTTACCAAGCAAGAGCATATTGAATGGCGGCGGAATAACGGCTTAGAACCTCAGCCCGCAGTGATCATCGCCAGCGCCAGCCTGAGTTTTCCGGTCCACGACAGTATTAAGGAACATGCGCAAGCCGTTTATATAGCCACCGGAAGAAATGCCGATCCGGATCGTATCCGTTACTGGCAAAACTTGGGCTATCCCTTGCTTTTTACCGGTGAAGATCAAATGGTTCACGGCGCGCCGTTGATTCATGCGCTAGGCGGGCTGGGCTACCGAACTATTTATCTGGTTGCCGGACCGCAAATGCTGGACACTGTAATCCGGGAAAAGCAATTATCAAGGTTATACCTGAGTATGACCCATCAGCTGATAGGCGGCGAAGGCTTCCGGACTTTACTGACCGGGCCAACACTTGGAGCGGTAGGCAACTTGACGCTTGAAGCGCTGTACTACGAACAGGGCTCGCCTCCCGGAAGCGGCCAGTTTTTCATGCAATTCGGTCTGGAGCGAGCCGGTAACATCGGTATTTGATTTAAGGCAACTCGCAATAAATCAAATACCTGATTATAAAATGCAATGGAATACTGATGTCTTTTTAGCACTGTTAAGCATGCACAGCTTGCAATAAACGACAGGCTTGCGAGAATAGTCTATCGGAACACTTGTGGTACAAACGAAGCTTATTATGAACAGCCCAACCAAAGTGGCAGGCGTGATCCTTGCCGGCGGCCGTGCTCGGCGCATGAATAACCAGGATAAAGGCCTGGTGAATTTTAAAGGCCGCCCGATGCTCAGTTATGCGATCGCCGCGCTAGCCCCCGTTGTAGATTGTGTGTTCATTAATGCCAATCGAAACCTTGAGCAATACCGGCAATTCGGCTGGCCGGTTATCAGCGACCAAACCGATAGCTTTGACGGTCCTTTGGCCGGAATATTAAGCGCAATGATTCATGCCGATGCCGATGTTTTAGTGGTCATACCTTGCGATTCACCGTTAATTAAAACAGAACATCTGCAAAAATTGATATTAAGCCGTGCGGAAAATAATGCCGATGTTGCCGTCGCCTTTGATGGGATAAGGCTGCACCCGGTTTTTTTAGCGATCAAGACGGCATTACAGAGCAGCCTGCAAAATTATTTAGCCGGTGACCGGCATAAAGTGTCGGCTTGGCTGGCGCAGCAGAATTGGGTGCAGGCGGATTTTAGTCATGAGCCGGAAATATTTACCAATATTAATACCCTGACCGAGTTATCTGTGCTGGAGGAAACTAATCATTTCAGTTAGAATCGGACTCCGCTTTAATAGAGCCTGCACATCATGTTGGTTTTTTTAATCTCCTCTTCCTCGTTTTCTCTAGCAGTAGAGGCTGGGAAACAGTCGTGTAATTATTGATCAGGGGGAATGTATCTTAATATTTATGTTCAACAATAGATTTGGTTTTCTGCCGCTAAAGCATCAAATAAGGAATTAAAGAACAATGAATAAGTTGTTTTCTCCCGCTATTACTCTGATGAACCGGCTGGATTACACCAAAAAATTTATGGTGCTGGGGTTGGTGTACCTCGTCGCTATTAGCGTGGTGGCGTACAGTCTTTATGTGAACCTTAGTCAGGTTGTCCAGGTCTCGCAACGGCAACTGGAAGGCCTTGAATTAATTAAGCCTATTTCCAAATCCGTGCAGCTTATGCAGCAACATCGCGGTCTGTCGACCGGCGTTCTCGGCGGCCACCAAGCGATGCGCGCTCAACGCGATGCCAAGAGAACTGAGTTGGTCGCGGCCTTTAACTTGTTAGGGCAGCGGCTGCCTGTCGGCTTGGTTTTCAGCGAAGACTGGGCGCGGCTTAAACGCGATTGGAATAGTTTACAAAAAGACCGGCCTGACTGGACGGTGGATACAAACTTCAGCGCACATACCGATCTGATCGACCGAATGCTGGTATTTGAGGCGCATGTCGCCGATGACTGCGCACTGACTTTTAATTCGGATAGCGATGCATTTTACCTGATCGATACCGCCATCAATAAACTGCCGCTGGCACTTGAGCGGCTCGGGCAGATACGTGCTTTGGGCGTCGGCATTTTGGCCCACAAGCAGATTTTGGAGTATCAAAAAGCCGAGATGATTGCCCTGATTACCGAACTCCGTCATGCGCTTAAGTTTGTTAGCCTCAATCTTGAAAAGTCCGGTCAATTCAATCCTGAAATACAGAATTCGTTGCGGGCCGCGAACAACGATATAGTCGACTCGGCGCACCAGGTTGCCAAGCTGGTGCAGTCGGACATTGTTACCGAGCGTTTTGCCACGACTCCTGAAGATTTCTTTAATAGGGTTACTGCCGCTATCGATAAAGGTTACCGGCAGATGGATCAGACCTTATTGCCCAAGACCGAAGCGCTGATTACGGCGCGTATTCAACATACCCGGAATGAGCTATATGTTAGCGTCGGCATTGCTTTCCTGCTATTACTGGTGGTGCATTATTTCCTGATAGGCATTTATTACGCGATGATCGGCAGTATTCAGTCGCTTGCCCGTTCAGCGCGGGTATTTGCCGGCGGCGATATGCGCGGACGCATTAACCTGGGCACCTGCGACGAGCTTTGCCAGATCGGCGACAGCTTCAATGAAATGGCCGATGGTTTTACCGCGCTGCTTGATGCCCGTCTTGAAGACAAAGCCAGCGAAACCAGGCTGCGCTCAATTATTGACGCTTCGCCGGTTCCGATGGTGCTGAACGATGATCAACACAATATTACCTTCCTGAACCCCGCATTTATTCAAACTTTCGGTTACACCTTGGCAGATATTCCAACTTTGGCCGATTGGTGGACAAAGGCAAGCCTGGATCAGAAATACCGAGAGTGGATGGCGGCTACTTGGCAAACAATGCCTGCCGATAGTCAACTTAGCCCTGTAGAGTTGAATATACGCTGCCACAGCGGGTCGACTAAAACCGTGCTGGCGAATGCCTCGTCCATTGAGCAGTCATTGGGAAGGGTTCATTTGGTTGCTTTGTATGACATCAATGAGCGTAAGAAAACCGAACAGAAATTGCTGGAGCGCGAGGCGCGTTATCGGGCGGTCACTTATTCCGCGGGTGATGCGATTATTACTACCGATCATACCGGCAACATTGCCGGTTGGAACCGGGGCGCCGAGACCATCTTCGGCTATGCGGAAGCCGAGGTTAACGGCCGGCCGCTGACCATGCTGATGCCGGATCGATACCGCGACCAGCATCTTATCGGCATGCACCGGGTGTTATCCGGCGGAGTGTCGGATATTAACGGCAAAACAGTCGAATTAGCCGGATTGCGTAAGGACGGCAGCGAATTTCCGCTGGAACTTTCGCTGGCAAAGTGGGAGACTGCCGAAGGCTGGTTTGTCACCGCCATCATCCGCGACATTAGTGCGCACAAACAGGCCGAAGCCGACCTTCGTATCGCCGCTATCGCCTTTGAAACCCAGGACGCCATGATTATTACCGATGCCAATCAGGTTATTCTCAGAGTCAATCAGGCGTTTACCCGCGTTACCGGCTACAGTGCCGAGGAGGCTATCGGTCAGACTCCTGCATTACTCAAGTCCGGCCATCAGGATGCGCAGTTTTACCAAGCCATGTGGGAAGATTTAGCGCGTGACGGATATTGGCAGTCGGAAATCTGGAATCGACGCAAAACCGGCGATGTCTATCCCGAACGGATTACCATTACCGCCGTGAACGATGCTGAAGGCAACGTAGTCAATTATGTGGCGACTTTTGACGACATCTCTCAACACAAAAAAGCCGAGGAAACCATTCACGACCTGGTTTTTTATGACTCGCTGACCAAACTGCCCAACCGCCGTTTGCTAGTGGAACGATTAAAGCACAGCATCGAAGTGGAACGGCGTGACGGTAAACAACTGGCGCTGATGATGCTGGATTTGGATCGTTTTAAAATGATTAATGACAGTCTGGGCTATTTGGCCGGTGACGAGTTACTGCAGCAAGTCGCTACTAGAATAGCGACCCGGTTGCGTAAAGTGGATATAGTGGCCAGGTTGCGTAAAGTGGACTTGCTTGCTCGGCTGGGCGGCGATGAATTTATCATGCTGCTGGAAGACATTACCCACGCCGAAGATGCCGCACGGGTGGCTGAACAGATTATTGCTATTTTAAGCAAACCTTTCTATTTAAGCCAAGGCAATGAGATACGCATTACCGCCAGTATCGGCATAAGCCTGTATCCTCAACACGGAGACAATCCTGAAGCATTGATCAATTATGCCGATGTGGCGCTGCATAAAGCTAAAGATGATGGGCGCAGTTGTTTTGCCTATTATTCGGAAGAGCTGACTCTTGCCGCCCGCGAGCGCATCGCCGTCGAAGCTCGGTTGCGTAAAGCCATTGAGTTACAGGAGTTGCGGGTTTTCTATCAACCGCAGGTCGATATTGTCAGCGGCCGCATCATCGGTGCGGAAGCGTTGGTGCGCTGGCAAGATCCGCTTGAGGGCTTGATTGCGCCTCCCCACTTTATTCCTCTTGCCGAAGAAACCGGCCTGATTTTGGAGATTGGCGCCTGGGTATTGCGGGAAACTTGCCGTCAAGGCAAGCAGTGGCTGGATGCTGGGTTGCCGCCGTTAACGTTGGCGGTCAATGTCTCCGCTCACCAATTCCGCCGTTCCGATGTAAGTGCGCTGGTGACTACAGTGCTCAGTGAAACCGGTTTTCCGGCGGAACATCTGGAGTTGGAAATGACCGAAAGCGGGCTGATGGAAAATCAGGGTAAGGTCATGGGGCTGTTGAATGATTTACGGGCGCAAGGAGTACGTTTCGCTATTGATGACTTCGGCACCGGTTATTCGTCATTGGCTTATCTCAAACATTTTCCCCTGGATTTGTTGAAAATAGACAAGAGCTTTATCGATGATATTCCCCATCAACAAGACGATATGGAAATTGCCGCTACCATTATTGCGATGGGACATATGCTGGGCTTTAAGGTGCTGGCGGAAGGCGTAGAGACGGCTGAGCAATTGGCGTTCTTGCAGGACAAAGGCTGCGACATCTACCAGGGCTATTTTAAAAGTAAAGCGCTGCCGGCTGACGAGTTTGTTGGGTTGTTGCGGGAATAATACTTACTTCAGTCTGGTAGGTCGGGTTAGGCGCTAGCCGTAACCCGACTTACACCACGCAAAATGTCGGGTTACGCTACGCTAACCCGACCTACCAAACTGTCCCGGCTTATGTTGGTAGCCCAACGTTGGGCTGGTTGTTCGCACAAGGTTTAGTTTCCTTCGTCTTCATTCCCGTTTGTCTTCTAATAACGCGATAATTTTCTTTAAGCCCGCTATTTCTTCGTTTTTCATGCTTATTTCTTTATCTTTTAGCTCGTTAATCAATAGTTGCTTACCAAGTTCGTGTTTTATTTCTGAGCATTCCGGTGAATAGACAGTGCATTGAAAATGTGTTGTTGTGTTGTGATTATTTGTACCCACCAAATTAAAAATGTTCCCGCCGTCATCACATAACTCGCTTAACGGCACTTCAAGCAGTTGAGCGATTTTCTCTAGTTTTTCAAGTGTGATGCTACTGTCGCCGCGTTCAAGCGCACCGTACCCATTCGGTGACATGCCTATCTTTTCAGCGATATATTCTTGAGACCATTTGCGCGCGTGACGCAATAACTTAATTTTCTCACGAACAAGCATGACACACTCCTACAGATAAATAATTGGAAATACAGGGAAATAATCATTATGGGTTGGTGGTTAAGCACCTTGGAACAATTTAGCATAGCACGCGAACTCATTACCAACTTATTGTTGGTAATCCGGTTTTTGAAGCGTTTGTTTCAATTGTTCCTGAATCCGCGATCCAGCCTACAAGATTTTGATATTAAGATACTTTTTATCTTTGTTAGACGAAATGGGCTTCAAATACTTGGGCCTTATTTTATTTCGCGAAGCCACGGATTCAGGTTGTTTTTTAAATTCTATTTTTAATTATTATCGAGTTTTTTATGAAAAACGGGAAGTTTATTAACGACGCAGTCGATTTGTCGGTTGTCGCTTCATCCACATCTGCCAATGAATCAACAAGAGGATAACAGCTATGCAAAAAATTAAAGCAATAGCATTACTTGGTGCGATGATGATTAGCGGTGCGGCGTCGGCGGATTTGAATACGGGTTTAGTTGCACAGTGGAGTTTCGATGATTGTTCTGCAACCGATGCCAGCGGAAATGGGCATAATGGTGCTATTCAAGGTGCGCCACAGTGTGTAGATGGTGTGCAAGGTAAGGCACTTAGCTTTAACGGGCAGAATGATTTTGTGGAGGTACAGGACAGCAACGGAGATTTTACACCGCCGGACTTGACAGTTTCTGTTTGGATAAACCCTAATGAAGCCCAACTTGATTATGCCGGTATCATTGATAAAAGCCACTCTTTAAATGGAGACATAGGCGGATGGGTATTGCAAAAAGCGAGTATGGGAAGCAGCTTACAGTTTAATTTTGCTTACTGTAATTCTAGTGTATGTGCAACCAATCAAGATCAAAACTTTACCACTCCAATCAATAAATGGAGCCACTTAGTCATTACAAAACAAGGTAATATTGTTTCAAACTATATGAATGGCCGCTTGGTATCCAAAAAAACATATAGCGACTATCCGAAAACGACTAAACCTCTTTTGATCGGTGCGGTTAATACTTGGAATAGATACTTTAGCGGCTCTATTGATGAGCCACGTATATATAATCGCGCCCTCACCGCCGCCGAGGTTAAGGCTCTTTACTATCAAATTAATCCTCCAATCATTAAAGGTACCGCTCCCTGGATAACTTCACATACAGTTACTTGCCAAAATATCACTCAAAATACAACAGTGACAATTCCTAAAACTAAGGCCTCAGCTTGGGACTGCGAAAATGCTGGGTTAAGTATTAATAGTGGCGATAAAGTAACGATAACTATTGAAGGCAAAAAATACTAAGGGATGATGCGTTTTTCAAAATACCCTGTTTTTTCGAGATGCTGGACTGATCTGTTTCGCAAAAATGCCATTATGATGGGATTTTTAGGGCTGCGGCATCCCTAAGCCCTGTAGGCCGGAATAAGCCGGTTCGAGCGGTAGCGAGAATTGGCGTTTCCGGCAAATATCCCCCCAAATTCGCCGGAAACGCATCGCGCCCCATTTCGGCTTGTCCGTTGGAGTGTTTTAAAATAACCCGGATATGCATTGTCTGGGGGCAGGTCTTAAAATCACACATTCAGCCATGTAGAGTGACGTACAACTTTACGCGACTTCTCGCGCCGCCTCTTCAATCACACTATCCGGTACGCCAAGTTTTTTTAACGCCGCAATCAATTTGGCTTCCTTGCTAATCGCAAACTGCGCTTCATCGCGGCGCAAGCCGTCGCTAATGTATGACTTCAATAACGCCTGATAACCGGAAAAACCTTTGCAGGGCGCTATTGTCTTCATGGCTTCCACCACATCAACCGGAATGCGTAACGTGATCGAAGTCATTGGGCGGTCTTTGTTTAAACGGGTTTTAAGAGTCTCAGAAATCATAGCTATTGCGCTCCATAACAGTGGCTTTGCGGGCCGAAATAAGCCGGATAAATTCACCTTCAACCTCGATATGCACCACAAACAGCAAGCGCCCCGATTCGTCATAGCCAATCACTGCGTCACGCGCTTCCTGTTGTCGTCCAGCATCAACCAGCTTGAAGAAAGGGTCAAAGAAAGCTTCCGTGGCTTGTTCAAAAGTAATGCCGTCATGTTTGCCTGGGTTAACCGCAGCTTTGCGCGGATTCCAAACAAAGCTAACGCCATTTTTCTCAAAGTGAATATCCATGTAATGAAGATTAATTTACTGTATTAACTTTGTCAATACATATTGGCTTGATTGACAGCCGCCGCGTGGGCTGTCTTATTTTGCCCCCCATTTGGCTTTATCCTGCAGGATATGAGGAACGCAGTGAGGCGCATCAATCACGAACGATGGCTTTAGCCCGGCCTACGGACTTCGTTGCTGTCGAAACTGGTATTTTCCGGTATAATTTGCCTCATTTTTAACTCAGGGTAGGGTATAGGCGTTATGTCGGAAATCAATAAAGTGGTCTTGGCTTATTCCGGAGGTTTGGATACTTCCGTTATTCTTAAGTGGTTGCAGGATGTTTACGCCTGTGAAGTCGTTACCTTTACGGCTGATTTGGGGCAGGGCGAAGAAGTGGAGCCGGCGCGGGCCAAAGCGCAAGCGATGGGCATTAAGGATATTTACATCGAAGACTTGCGCGAAGATTTTGCGCGAGATTATGTTTTTCCGATGTTCCGCGCCAATACGATTTACGAAGGCGAGTATTTGCTGGGTACCTCGATTGCCCGCCCTTTAATCGCCAAGCGGCTCATCGACATCGCCAATGAAACCGGTGCGAATGCCATTTCTCACGGCGCAACAGGCAAGGGTAACGACCAAGTGCGCTTTGAGTTGGGCGCTTATGCATTGCGTCCTGATATACAGATTATTGCACCTTGGCGGGAATGGGATTTAACCTCCCGTCAAACGCTGCTGGCTTATGCTGAAAAGCATAATATTCCGGTGGAAATGAAAAAAGGCAAAGCGTCGCCTTATTCAATGGACGCCAATTTATTGCATATTTCTTATGAAGGCCGAGTTCTGGAAGATCCTTGGGCGGAGCCCGAAGAAGACATGTGGCGTTGGACGGTTTCTCCTGAAGCCGCACCCGATCAAGCGACCTATATTGAGCTGACTTACCGTCAGGGCGATATTGTCGCCATCGATGACCTGCCTTGCTCGCCTGCGACAGTGATGGAGCAATTGAACAAGATTGCCGGCGCTAACGGTATCGGCCGCTTGGATATAGTAGAAAACCGTTATGTCGGCATGAAATCGCGCGGCTGTTATGAAACACCGGCCGGCACGGTGATGCTCAAGGCGCATCGTGCGATTGAATCGTTAACGCTGGACCGGGAAGTGGCGCATTTAAAGGATGAATTAATGCCGCGCTATGCCTCTTTAATCTATAACGGTTACTGGTGGAGTCCTGAGCGAAAAATGATGCAAACCATGATTGATGCGTCTCAAGCGAACGTTAACGGTAAAGTCAGGCTCAAGCTTTATAAGGGCAATGTTATCGTGGTCGGACGCGCTTCCGATACTGACAGTCTGTTCGATGAAAGTATCGCGACCTTTGAAGATGACGGCGGTGCTTATAATCAAAAAGATGCCGAGGGTTTTATCAAGTTAAATGCGTTGAGAATGAGAATAGCCGCAGCCAAGCGATTAGGTTAATGCTGCAGCAGGGTAGGCAATGCATATCCTGCTGAATCTTGCCTGATTTATACAGGGATGTATTTAAATAAAATGCGGGACTTGAGCATTAAACTTGTATAATCGCGAGTTAGGTAGCGCGGCTACCGACAGGGTTTGTTACGAAAAATAATAATTATTCGGTCAGGATGGCTGGTTGCCATGGGTTCCTGGTTCGAGGGGAAGTAACTAATGAGCGATATAGATAAGATAAATTCAGTAGTGGGGGCGTTGACCGGCAATGTTCCTGCGGTTCTGCGAGACATACCTTCACATCATGCATTAATGAAGGTTAACAGGCTGTTGCTGACTATAGTCTGCGCCTTAATGGCCGTCGTTTTTATAGCGGGTTTTTTATTGTTCCCAAGCGATGGCTTTATAAATAATTATAAAAAGGCCACAGTTACCGAGATTTATGCAGCTGAGATGAACCCGGCTTTGTCATCGGAAGTTAACGCCCTGAAAGGCCAGCTAGTCGGTTTGGTCAGCGGTTCAATTGAAAGTAAGTTAAACGCGTTGGAAGAGAGTATCCGGGTAGGTTCGGTATCCAGTTCTATAGGCACTATAGAAGACTTGAAAAATGACCTTAAAGTACTCCGCTCTTATTCAGAGTCTGCCAAAAAAGGACAGACGGCCGTTTCTAATGAGCAGTTAATGCAGGAAATGTCTCAATTAAAACGTTTGATCTATCTGACTATTGCTTCTTGCGGGTTGATGCTGGCCGCAGTTGCGGGGATCTGGATTAAAAATCGCAACCGCTTGCCTTATCAAAAAACCAAAATCAGTTATTTGGCTAAGGATTAATTTTTCGATTATCAGTTTTTGAATGCAAAAAAAAGCCGCCCCAATATAAAAGTGGGGCGGCTTTTTTTGTGTTTGCCGATCGGGGATTAATTGCCGCCCAGATATTTGTACAAAGCGTCAACAGCTTGATCTTCTCCATATGCAGCTTTAACAACGGCTGGATTTTTCATGATCTCAGCGATAGCTTTCGGCATACCGCCTTTGCCTTCTTTAAGAACGTTTTCGAATTTCGCTCTGTCCAGTTGACCGCCTTTAATTAAAGTAGCCAATTGTGGATTTGACGCGATATCGTGGCAAGTGCCGCAGCCGCGACCGAAAGCGCGCTCATAAATTTTCTTGCCGATATCGGTAGCTTCGTCGGCAAATACTTGTCCGCTTAAAGCGAGTAAAGCAATACCTGCTAATGTGCCTAATGTTTTTTTCATGTTGATCTCTCCTCTGGGTAGTAAAAAGAACTGTTGTTTATTTTTTGAAGAAAATAACAGTTCAATTAAAAGTTAAACCGGGAAAGGATAGGGAATTTGCCGGTAAAATTCAATTGTTTTATTTATTTTCTCGTAATTTCTCATTAATAACAGGTAAATCCACAAGAAACCGGGCTTAAAAGCCCTGTTCACCAGTATTCCATGCTGAGTCGATTCGATTCTGAAGACCTGTGAATAATAAGAAATTAATAGCGAGTCTGAAACCAGCTCAGTTTGTCATGCAAGGTTACTACGGTGCCGATTATGGTCAAGGTGGGGGGCTTGATATCCTGATTGGCGATCTTGTCAGGTAATGTTTCCAAGGTGCCGGTAATGACCCGCTGGTTGGACGTAGTGCCTTGCTGCACAATGGCGATGGGTAAGTCCTTGGGACTACCGTGCTCAATTAAGGAGCGGCAGATTTGCTCCAGGCCGGCCAGTCCCATATAGATGACAATGGTCTGGTTGGGGGCGGCAAGTTGCGTCCAGTTTAAGTTGACGGAATTATCCTTTAAATGCCCGGTAACGAAGGTGCAGGATTGCGCATGATCGCGATGGGTTAGCGGAATGCCGGCGTAGGTTGCGCAGCCGGAAGCCGCGGTAATGCCGGGAACTACCTGAAAATTAATGCCCTGTTGCATCAAGGTTTCAATTTCTTCGCCGCCGCGGCCGAATATGAACGGATCGCCGCCTTTTAAACGTACCACCCGCTTTCCGGCTTTAGCTAAATCAGCCAGTAGGGTGTTGATGGACTCCTGCGGCAACGCATGATATTGCCGTTGTTTGCCGACATAAATCTTCTCAGCATCGCGGCGTGCCAAATCGAGAATCTCCGGCGAAACCAGCCGGTCATAAACAACCACATCGGCCTGTTGCATCAATCGTAGTGCACGAAAAGTTAACAAGTCCGGCGCTCCTGGGCCGGCGCCAACCAGATAGACCTCGCCGAGCTTAGTATTTTCCGTTTGCTTGAGCAAGATTTGCTGCAATTGCTGCTCGGCTGCTGGTTCGTTGCCGGAGAAGACCAGCTCGGCGACCGATCCCTGCAATATGTTTTCCCAGAAAATTCTGCGTTGTGCAGGGTTGCCGATATGCTGCTTGACCTTATCCCTGAATCTATCGGCCAGCTCGGCAAGGCGACCGTAGGCCGGAGGAATGACAGTTTCCATTTTAGCCCTGAGTAATCGGGTCAGCACCGGTGCCGCTCCGCCCGAGGATACCGCCGCGATAATCGGTGAGCGATCAATGATGGCCGGGAAAATAAAGCTGCAAAGCTCGGGATTATCGACCACATTAACGGGGATGTTTTGTTCCGCCGCCGTTTTGGCGACCAAGCGATTGGTTTCAGCATTATCAGTCGCCGATACCACTAGCCTGAATATGCCAAGATCGGCAGGAGCGAAGGATTTTTGCAGCAGTGTTAAGTTATGAGTCGCCTGCAGGCTTAATACCGCAGGGCTTATTTTTTCGGCGATGACGGTGATTTTTGCACCGGCTCTCGCCAACAATTCAATTTTTCGGGCGGCGATTTCGCCTGCACCGACAACCAGACAGGCCTGGTCTTTAAGCTTTAAAAATACAGGGAAATAATCCATTGAGTTACGATGATTCTTGGATTTAAAAGAGGATGGTATTATAAGCGCACCAAACTTAGTTGAGAAAACTTAAAAAATAAACCCATGATTGAATTTAACTTGGAATTAGACGCCAGCGGTTTGAACTGCCCATTACCCTTGCTGCGTTTGAAAAAAGCCTTGATAGGGATGTCCAGCGGCGATGTGGTCAAAGTGATCGCAACCGATCCTGCCGCGCATTTGGATTTCGGCGTTTATGCGGACCAAACCGGGCATCAAATCATTCAATTAATAAAAGAAGCCGATAGGCAGATTTTTTATTTCAAAAAGAAATAGCTCTTAGGCCGGAATAAAATCACTCAAGCGTAGTCTTTCCGATGAATCAGGGTCGTATTTGCCGGAAACGCCAGTTTTCGCCGGCGCTCAAACAGGCTTATTCCGGTCTACAGCGTTCAATGCTGTCCGCCATGCCTGAAGCTTTTGTTCATAGGAAAGTGAGGCATGCGCCGGACTGGTCGACGGGAGGCGCATGTAGCTGAGCGGAACGGCACTGACAGTCGGCAACACATACTGCCGGTACGCCGACTCCGCCTTGGCTCCGTTAAAGAAAACCGCACGAATCTTGTCATATGTGCCGAAAAAACCGGAAAAGTCATTTACAGTAATGGAGTCAGCGTCGATTCTTGCGTCCAAGCTGCCGACTCGGGTGCAGGATTGCAAGACATCCCATAATGCGATGCGGGCGGGCTTCAGTTCGTGTAGCCGGGTCTCGTATGAAGAATCCGGATCAAACCCGAGCAATTCAGCCATGATTTTCCAAAAAGCATTGCGGCGATTTGCGTAGTATTGACCTGCCGCTAAAGACTCCTGTCCCGGCATGCTGCCCAGAATCAATATCTTTGCATTCCAATCTGCAATGGGTTCAAAACTGAATAAAAGTGGCTTGGTCATTCTTGTTTACAGGCTGGGCTATTCGTTTCAAACCAGTCGAAGCTGTACTTTGTTTTTGATAATGCGCTGTCAGGTGAGCAATTGAACTTGGCCGTGAATTCGTTCACTGCTTTTGACGGCCGAAGATGAGAAGAAACCCCTTCGGCACCATAGCGATTGTTGGCTGACACCCGCCAACGATCGAGTTCTTTGGGGTTGATCAAATTATTATCTGATTCCTGCATGGCTATACTTCATTATTTTGCTAATTGATGAAAATGATTACAACAGAATAAGCGAAATTAATTCATCAGTGCTTTTAAAGTTAGACATTATAATGCCGCCAGAAGCTGGAATTCATCCCTCAATACACTCTTGAGTTTAAACAAAATGGTTAAACGAAGTATTTTTAGAAAGCTGCTCGTTACGATGGTGGGCTTAATTATCGCTTTGTTGACGATGTTGACCTTTATTCAAATTGAGTTTCAAAAAGATGTGTTTGAAAAGGAATTGGATAAACGTATTGTGCTGATGAAAGGAAGGTTAATCGACGGCGGCCATATTTTATCTGATAACTTATCGGATCAAGTCAAGAATGGTATCGCGTCCGCTAACCTCTCCCAAGTCGGTGATCAACTAAAAAATGCAGTGAAGGAAAATAAGGAGCTTGATTACATCATATTGATGCAAAACTCAGGGAGAGCCTATATTCATACGCTAAAACCGAAGTTAGAGATGGAGGTTTTAAGCGAAAAAGAAGATTTGTTTGCGGCGTCTCAAAAGACCGTAACGGTTAATGAGTTTCTAAGTGAAGGTAAATCCATTATGGAATTTATCATGCCGATTCAGGTCAGCTCGAAACCTTGGGGGGTGCTTCGCCTGGGGTTTTCTTTGGCGATCCTTAATCAGGAAATTGTTAGTTCCCGAGAGGATAGTAACCGTCAAATCCGCGAAATGATAACGCGGTTATTAGTAACCACAGCCATTTTTATCCTGGTTGGGGCTTTTATCGTATTGATTGTATCTGAACGTCTGTCCAGGCCGCTGATGCACTTAACTCAATTGGCGGATGCGTTGGCTCAAGGCGATTTTTCGGTGAGTGACAATGTTGAAAAGATTCGGCCCGATGGCGAAATTGGCGCGCTAACTAAAGCGTTTACGCAAATGGCCAGAAACCTGAAGATTTCTTACGATAAGCTTCAAGAATATAGCCGGACATTAGAACAAAAAGTATTACATCGCACCTCCGAGTTGGCCGAAGCGCGAGATCAGGCGATTGCCGCCGATAAAAGCAAGTCAGAGTTTCTTTCAATGATGAGCCATGAAATTCGGACGCCGATGAATGCGATCATCGGTATGACCCGCTTAGCTTTGCAGACCGATCTGACGGCAAAACAACAGGATTATTTAACTAAAGTCCAAATTTCTTCAAAGGCCTTGCTGGGCATCATTAACGATATTTTGGATTTTTCCAAAATCGAAGCCGGAAGGCTGGAGCTGGAAACTATCGTATTTAGTTTGGATGATGTGCTGAGCGATCTTTCCAGCTTAATAACCGACAAAGCGGAAGAAAAAGGCCTGCTGATACACTTTATTATTGCCGAGGATGTGCCTACGTATTTGATGGGCGATCCGTTAAGACTGGGCCAGATACTGCTTAATTTAGTCAGTAACGCAGTAAAATTTACCAGCCACGGGGACATCATTATCAAAATTGCATTGGCGGAGGGTGGCGAGTCGGCAAAAAGAGCCGATCAAATTAGGCTTGAGTTTTCTGTTAAAGATAGCGGCATAGGCCTGACAACAGAACAAAGAGGTAATTTATTTCAATCCTTTAGTCAAGCCGATAAATCTACCACGCGTAAATACGGCGGAACAGGCTTGGGTTTGGTAATCTGCAAACGGATAGTGGATATGATGAGTGGCGACATCAAGGTAAACAGTGAGATAGGAAAGGGCAGTACTTTTACCTTTACCGCTGTTTTCGGTCAACCGCAGGGAGAGGCTCAAAAACGGGAAACATCGCGCGATGCATTCCGCGGCGTAAAAGCATTAGTGGTAGATGGTAATGAGGTATCGCGGAATATTTTATGCTTATATTTGGAAACCTTTTTTTTTCAGGTGACTCAAGCCGGTACAGGCGAGCAAGCTATACAGTTGTTGGAAAACGCTGTTGAAAATCCTTTTCAGCTGGTACTGATGGAGTGGAATTTAGCCAAAATGGACGGTATTTCGGTTGCGCGTCACATTAAAGAAAATCTTAAAGTTATCCGTGTCCCTCATATTATTATGATAACCGCACATAGCAGGGAAGATATTGTGCAGCGGTCACAGGATCTCAATCTGGATGGTTTTCTTATTAAACCGGTGCATCCGTCGGCGCTGTTCAATGCCGTTGTTGAGGCATTCGGCCAGAATTACTTTGACGGATACGCTGTTTTGCAAGACAGTCGCGCCAAGACCCAAAACGAAAGACTGCATAAAATTAAGAATACCAAACTGCTGTTGGTGGAAGACAATCATATTAATCAGCAGGTTGCGAAAGAAATTCTGGAGCAGGAGGGCTTTGAGGTTACTGTTGCCGCCGATGGACAGGATGCCGTGCAAAAAATACGCGCAAGTCATTTCGATGCGGTATTAATGGATCTGCAAATGCCGATCATGGATGGTTATGAGGCAACCCGAATCATACGCTCCGAATCGAGATTTGATGGTTTGCCGATTATTGCGATGACGGCTCATGCGATGAATGACGTTAGGGAAAGGTGTTTGCAAATAGGCATGAATGGCTATGTGACCAAGCCTATCGATGTGGATGAATTATTGGCAAGCCTGATTGATGTCATCAATCCTGAATTGCAGAAAACGCCGGGATTTGGTTTGAACAAGGTAAGCAAACAAAAAGAAACATTGCTGCCGGAATTTCTGCCCGGCATTGATATGCAGCAGAGTCTAAAAAACGTGGTTGGGAATGTGCAACTGCTTTGTAACTTGTTAGTGAAATTTCAGGAGAGTTTTAGCGATGCTCAAGCCCGGTTGGATGCTTTTTTACAAGTAGGCGATATCGAGTCGGCTTTGAAATTACTTCATACCATGAAAGGCGTGGCAGCCAATCTTGCGATGTCGGAATTGAAAGCATGCATAGAAGCGCTGGAGCAGACGCTTAAGCAACAATCGAAATATGAGCCTGAGTTGTTAACTGACTTTGCGAACGCACAAAACAAAGTGCTTGAATCAGTTGAACAGCTATGCAATTTTAATCGTCAAGAGGCGGCGGCAATGACGGGCACGCTAAGGAACATGCATGAAATAACTTGAGCGTCTTATCCCTTCGCCCAACCCTTTTTCGGAGAGAGGGAGCAAATTGTTGAAGTTATTTGGTGTGTGTTCCTAAATTAAGTTAGGGTAGCTGCTCGGCAGCTATAAAAATAGAACACGGCGCCTACTTTGGGCATCCGTGCTCTATTTAAGAGTCAACATGTACGTTTTATAATCAATATCAGATTAATGTTCAGGCACTGCATAAATGCATGAAGGATTTGTAATGACCGATTCGCAAAAATGGCTGATCTTGGCTTTTATTCTGGGATCAGCCGGGCTGGTTTATTTATTGGCGCCGGTATTAATGCCGTTTGCATTTGCGATAATGCTGGCTTATTTAGGCGACCCGCTAACCGATAAGCTGGAAACCTATCGGTTATCAAGAACCCGCGCGGTGCTGGTGGTTTTTTCCGCCATGACGCTGATTTTTGTGCTGGTTTTACTGTTGCTTGTCCCTCTTTTGGAGTATCAGGTCGAGCATTTTGTCAGCAACCTGCCCGCCTATGTTGCGTGGCTGAATGAGACCGTGATTCCTTGGGCGCAGCGGCGATTTCATTTGGGCATCAGGCCGGTTAACCTCAATCAGATCATTAATCTTGTTAAAGGCCACTGGGAGCAAGCAGGCGGCATTGCTGCGGCGCTGATGAGCTCGGTTTCGCATTCCGGCGGGGTGCTGGCCGAATGGCTGATGAATTTGCTGTTAATTCCCGTGGTTACCTTCTATTTATTGCGCGATTGGGACGGTCTGATTGTCAAAGTCCATGATTTATTGCCTCGGCGTGTAGCGCCTACCGCAGCTAAACTCGCACGCGAAGTTGATGTGGTACTGGCTGCTTTTGTGCGTGGGCAGTTCTATGTCATGCTGGCTTTGGGGTGTATTTACAGTATTGGGCTGTGGCTGACCGGTCTCGATTTGGCTTTGTTGATAGGTATGTTGGCCGGGTTGGTCAGTTTTGTGCCTTATCTGGGGTCAATCGTCGGTATTGTTATGGCCTGTGTCGCGGCCTTGGTGCAATTTCACGAGTTAGTGCAGCTGGTGCCGGTGGCCATTGTTTTTATTGTCGGGCAATCCTTGGAAGGCATGGTGTTAACGCCGATGTTGGTGGGTGATAAAATCGGCTTGCATCCGGTTGCGGTCATGTTTTCGGTACTGGCCGGCGGGCAACTGTTCGGTTTTTTGGGCATCCTGCTGGCACTGCCGCTTGCTTCGGTTATTATGGTGCTGTTACGGCATGTGCATGATTTGTATCGGTACAGCGACTTTTACGAACGGCAATGAGGCTCAGGTTTTTAGTTCTTATAGTGTGCCTGATACATTTGTTGGGTGCTGCTTGCTTGGCCGGCGATCAAAAGCGGGAAGCCGATTTTGCCGACAGTATTAGCAAGACGCTGGCTATGGGCAAGGTGGTCTGGCTGGAGGCTGAAGGAAAAAAGTTTCTCAGTATTTATACGGAAGCAGAAAAAGTCATCGGATACGGTGTTGTTATTCTTCTCCACGATATCGGCGGGCATCCCAATCAGCAGCAATTGATTTACGATTTGAGGGTCTTTTTACCCGAGCATAAATGGGCGACGCTTGCACTGCAAATGCCGCTTCGGGAAGCCGGTGTTGGCAAGGAGGATTATTATGCGTTGTTTCCTGAGGCGGCGGCCCGGATTCAGGCCGGAATCAGCTATGCAAAGAACAACGGTGCGGAAAGTATCGTGGTGGTAGGTTATGGTTTGGGTGGGTTGATGGGGCTTTATGCCTTGACTGAGCAGGCGGCGGATATTAAAGCGCTGGCGGCCATTAGTTTGCCGGTTCCGGCAACCGACAACAAAGTTGCTCAAACCTTGGAATTTATCAAGAAAATCAAGATTCCGATACTGGATGTTTATGCTGCGTTAGATGTGTCGGATGTTACGGGAAGCGCCAGGGATAGACGCTTGGCGGCAAAAGAAAATACCGGTTACCGGCAGATTAAAATCGATGACGAAGGCCATGCTTATCTGCATGACGAAGGCTTGCTTGTTAAGCGTATATACAGCTGGTTGGGAGTCATTGTAGGAACGGCTTCAGCAGGCCAATGATTTTTTGATGCTAATCGTCATGCGCCTCAAATTAAAGCATTTTCACCACGAAGACACGAACGACTTGCATGGATACAGGAGGCAAGTAGGCAGGCAAAAAATTTTCAGAATACTGCCCGTGGTTAATGAGGCGTTACAATTTTTGCGTAGAGGCATCGATTAATCTGCTGACAGTTCCGGATTAAATGCATGAATTCCGCCTGTGGCGGCGACGGACCGGATCCTTGGGGTTGATAGTGAAAGTAGGCTTTGAGTAGGGCTAAATCTGTTACAATGCCCAGCTAACACAGGTGCGCAAATACTCTAATAAGTCTTGGCAATGTCCGGCACCCTGCATTAACACTATCATAACAAGTTGAAATACAAGTGGATTTAAAACATATAAGAAATTTTTCCATTATCGCGCATATCGATCATGGTAAATCGACGCTTGCGGATCGTTTTATTCAAATTTGCGGCGGTTTAAGCGCCAGAGAAATGTCCGCACAAGTGCTTGATTCTATGGATATTGAGAAAGAGCGCGGCATTACCATTAAAGCGCAGAGCGTCACGCTGGATTTCAAGGCGAAAGACGGCGAGACTTACCAGCTTAATTTCATCGATACGCCGGGACATGTGGATTTTTCTTATGAAGTTTCCAGATCTTTAGCAGCTTGCGAAGGTGCGCTGCTGGTTGTCGATGCGGCTCAGGGTGTCGAGGCGCAAAGCGTAGCCAACTGCTATACGGCGATAGAGCAGGGACTGGAAGTGGTGCCGGTACTGAATAAAATCGATTTGCCCTCTGCCGAGCCGGAGCGGGTGCAGGCAGAGATTGAAGAGGTGATCGGCATTCCGGCCGACGAGGCGCTGATGATCAGCGCTAAAACCGGCTTGGGCGTTGAGGATGTGTTGGAGCAACTGGTGCTTAAAGTCCCGCCGCCGCAAGGCGACATCGCGGGCCCGTTACAGGCCTTGATTATCGATTCCTGGTTTGACAGTTATCTGGGCGTGGTGTCGCTGGTCAGGATTATGCACGGCAGTATCCGCAGAAAGCAAAAGATCACTATTATGTCTACCGGCAAGTCCTTTATCGCCGAGAAGGTCGGAGTTTTTACCCCCAAACGGCTGGAAAAAGACATTTTAAATACCGGTGAAGTCGGCTATGTCGTGGCCGGCATTAAAGATATTTTCGGTGCTCCGGTCGGCGATACCATCACTTGGACGGATAACCCGGCTGCCGAACAGCTTACCGGATTTCAAAGAGTACAGGCGCGCGTTTTTGCCGGGCTGTATCCGGTCAGTTCGGATCATTATGAAGATTTGCGCGAGGCGCTTAATAAGTTAAATCTCAATGACGCATCCTTGCACTTTGAGCCGGAAACATCGCAGGCTTTAGGCTTCGGTTTTCGTTGCGGCTTTCTCGGCATGTTGCACATGGAGATTGTGCAGGAACGTTTGGAAAGGGAATACGATGTCGATCTGATTACGACGGCGCCTACCGTTATCTATGAAGTCATTACCCATAACGAGCAGGTTCTGATGATTGATAATCCGGCCAAGTTGCCGGATATCGGCACCATCAGGGAAATCAGGGAGCCTATTATCCGGGCCAATATTCTGGTGCCGCAGGCTTATCTGGGCGGCGTAATCACGCTATGTATAGAAAAGCGCGGCGTACAAAAAGACATGCAGTACGTCGGCAGGCAAGTATCGCTGCATTATGAAATGCCGCTCAGCGAAGTGGTGCTGGATTTCTTTGATCGATTGAAGTCGGTGAGCCGCGGCTTTGCATCGTTCGACTACGAGTTCTTGCGTTTCCAACCGGCCGAGCTGGTCAAGCTGGATGTGTTGATTAATGCTGAGAAAGTGGATGCCTTGTCTATCATCGTGCATCGCGATCTAAGCCATAATCGGGGTCGGGATCTGGTTGAAAAGATGAAGGACCTGATTCCGCGGCAAATGTATGAGGTTGCGATACAGGCAGCCATCGGTTCCAAGATTATTGCCCGATCCACGGTTAAAGCGATGCGGAAAAATGTGATTGCCAAATGTTACGGCGGCGATATTAGCCGTAAGAAAAAGTTGTTGGAAAAGCAAAAAGCCGGTAAAAAACGTATGAAACAGGTCGGTAATATTGAGATCCCTCAAGAGGCGTTTCTGGCTGTTTTGCAGCTTAACAAGGAATAATCGTAACTATTCAGCAGTTAAAAAAATACGACTTGCATGGACAGATATTTGCTCCTGCAATATCTGCATTCCCCACATCCCTGTGGCTTATGCAGGAGGTAGAGCAACGCAGGAGCAGTTGCCGAGAACGCAGATGACGCTGATGTTTATGATGAAATAAGATTTTTCTTGAATTATCTGTGTTGATCATATTCATCAGCGTCATCTGCGTTCCATTGTGTTTGGTGGCTCTGGGCAGTTATGAATAATCTTACAGTTTTTAATCTTTCATTTGACTATATAACCATGGACTACGATTTTTCCTTTTTTCTTGCCGCCGCCACGCTGATTACCGGTGTAATTTGGGGCGGATATTTGCTGGTGCTCAAATCAAGAGGGGAGGTTTTTGATGAAGAAAATGAACCTTTATTGGTAGAGTATGCACGGTCTTTTTTTCCGGTTGTGTTGATTGTGCTGTTGCTGCGCTCATTCATAGCCGAGCCCTTTCGCATACCTTCAGCATCGATGATGCCCACTTTATTGATAGGCGATTTTATTCTGGTTAATAAATTCGCCTACGGCATACGGCTGCCGGTTATCAATAAAAAAATTATTGAGCTGGATGAGCCCAAGCGCGGCGATATCGTCGTTTTTCGTTACCCGAAAGATCCGAGTGTCGATTATATCAAGCGCGTTATCGGCTTGCCGGGCGACAGGGTCGCTTATTACGATAAGAAACTGCATATTAATGGCGTAGCCGTCAATCAGGTGTCTTTGGGGCGCTATCAGGGCGTAGGCCAAGGCGAAGATATGACCGGCAATGAGCACCTGTTAGAGGACTTGACCGGCGTTGAACACAGCATTCTGATCAGGAATGCCGCGCTTTCAGCCGAAGGCGTTTATGTGGTGCCGCAAGGGAGTTATTTTGTCATGGGCGATAACCGCGATAACAGCAACGATAGCCGTTACTGGGGCACGGTCCCTGAAGAAAACTTGGTCGGAAAAGCTTTTTTTATCTGGATGAGCTGGGATTGGCAGCATAAAGGTGTGGGGCTTGAGCGTATCGGTACGGTGTTGAAATAAACTACACTATACTTAATCCGTAGCTGCTCAGCGGTTAGAAATTAGCCCTACCGAGTAGATACCTTAATTCTTTATAAATCATCCGGAGAAGAAAATGAATTTATCGCCTAAACGCCAGCAAGGTTTGACTTTGATTTCGCTTGTTTTACTTCTGGGGCTGATCGGATTTTTTGTTTTATTGACGCTTAAAATAGTTCCGATTTATCTGGATCACGGCAAGGTAAAGAGCGCTCTGGCTGCGTTAAAGGAGTCTCCTGATATTCAGATGAAAAGCGAAGCTGAAATCAGGGAGAGTTTAACCAAGCGTTTTAACATTAATTATGTCTACGACGTTACTCCGGATGAAATTAAAATCGTCAAGCATGGCGAATATCTGAAAGTGGACATCGAGTATGAGACGGTTGTGAAGTTGGTTGCTAACCTGAGTGTATTAGCTGAGTTTCATGACTCTTTCGAGGTCGGTCAGGAGTGATAAAAAATCCCGAAGAATTGTGTAAAAAACTGGGCTTGGTCTTTAATAACCCCCCATTTTTTACCACAGCGTTAACACATCGAAGCGCAAGTTCAAACAATAATGAGCGGTTGGAGTTTTTAGGCGATTCAATTTTGGGCTTTGTTATCGCCCAAAAGTTATATGAACTATTTCCCGCTGCCAGTGAAGGCGTGTTAAGCCGGCTAAGAGCAAGTCTGGTTAATCAGAGTTCGTTGGCGGAACTGGCCAGAAAACATCAGTTAGGCGATTATTTGCTGCTGGGTTCGGGGGAGTTGAAAAGCGGCGGCTTTCGCCGCGATTCTATTTTGTCCGATGCGCTGGAAGCCATTATCGGTGCGTTGTACAGTGATCAGGGTATGGATGCTTGTCAGCAATGGATCTTGCAGCTATTTGCGGAAAAGCTGAAAAGTCTGTCGCTGGATAACTGGCAGAAAGATCCTAAAACGCAATTACAGGAGTTAATGCAGTCCAAAAAAATGGAACTGCCGGATTATACTTTAATGACCATGTCCGGACTTGCCCATGAACAAACTTTCAAAGTTAAATGCACAACGCCGTTAACAGCGGAGTTTTGTATCGGCACCGGAAATTCCAGAAAAAAAGCCGAGCAGTCGGCGGCAGAGCTTATGCTCGAATTATTAAATAAGGACACTAAATGAATTGTGGTTTCGTCGCTCTGATCGGGCGTCCCAACGTTGGTAAATCCACGTTGATGAATCATCTGTTGAAGCAAAAAATCAGCATCACCTCACGCAAGCCGCAAACAACCCGGCATCGCATTCTCGGCATTAATACCACTGACGCGGGGCAGGCCGTGTACATGGACACGCCGGGTATGCACAACAGCGAGAAGCGGGCCTTGAACCGCTATTTAAACCGGACCGCCGACACCACTTTGCTGGGCGTCGATGTGATCGTCTGGCTGATCGACGGTTTATCCTGGCATGAGTATGACGAAGCTATTTTCAAGAAACTGGAACAGGCCGGATTGCCGGTGATTCTCGCCGTGAACAAGGTCGATAAGGTGGCCGATAAAGAAGCCATTTTAACCTTCTTTAACGAAGCCCAACATCGATTCCCGTTCAAGCATTTGGTGCCTATTTCGGCGTTAAAGATGACCAATCTCGATCAGTTGGAAAGCTTGATTATGGAGTTGTTGCCTGAGCGGGATTTGATTTATCCCGAAGATCAAGTGACCGACCGCTCCGAGCGATTTTTGGCCGCCGAAATAGTCCGGGAAAAATTGACCCGGCGCTTGGGCGACGAATTGCCCTATGAGCTGACGGTTGAGATTGAACGCTACGAGGAAAAGCCCTATATCACTAAAATCTATGCGGTTATCTGGGTCGAGCGTTTGACTCAAAAAAACATTGTGATCGGCAAGGACGGCGACATGCTGAAAAAAGTCGGAACCGATGCCCGGCTGGACATAGAAAAGCTGATCGGGCGGAAAGTTTATTTGCAGCTTTGGGTTAAAGTCAAAAAAGGCTGGTCGGATAGCGAGCGCGCCTTACAAAGCCTGGGCTTTAATGACTGAATCCGCCGTTTATTTGCAACCCGCTTTTATCCTGCAACAGCGCAAATACCGGGAAACCAGCTTAATTATCGATGCGCTAACCCGTGACTTCGGCCGGGTTTCCGTGTTGGCTAAAGGCGTCAGAAAAATCAAATCCAAAACCGCCGGACTACTGCAACCGTTTATCCCGTTAAGCATGTCCTATGTCGGCAAGGCGGAATTAAAAACGCTGAGCGCTGTCGAGCTCCGCGTCGGTTCCGGCGAAAAAATTCGAGCGTATAGCGAGCTACAAGGACTGGCGCTTTACTGCGGTTTTTATATCAATGAGTTGGTGACTTGCTTTTTACATAAATACGATCCTCACCCCGAACTGTTCGATCATTACCGCGAGTGTTTATTCGCTTTAGCTGACAGCGCCGGCAGGGAAGCGGCATTGCGCCGATTTGAGCTGAACCTGATGGAAAATGTGGGTTATGGCTTGTCGTTGGCGCTGGATGAGACCGGTAAGGCCATTAAACCGTCAGCAAAGTACGATTTTCAAGTAGGCCATGGAGCGATTGAAAGCATAAACGGAGCGTTTGCAGGCAAGACTTTACTGGCGCTTAATGCCGGGGAGCTGACCGATCCGCAGGTATTAAGCGAAGCTAAAATGCTGATGAGGTCGGTTATCGACGTTTATTTACAGGGCAGACAGCTTAAAAGCCGGGCTGTTATCAGTAAGGTCTTCGCGACCGCGCAACGGCTTGAAAAAGGCACGGATTAGGCGGATAAACGGATGCATAGAGCAGGT
>JAUGSS010000163.1:0-14479 GCA_044426515.1 Methylococcaceae bacterium
AGGCGACTTAGCGTCCACTTTAAAACCGCCTACCGCAACCGACAGGTTTTGCGCCTGTTCTTCCAACGATTCCGCTGCCGCTGCGGCTTGTTCCACTAAAGCGGCGTTTTGTTGGGTCACGTTATCCATTTGTCCGATAGCTTGATTGACTTGCTCGATGCCGGAACTTTGTTCGGATGAAGCGGCGGTGATTTCGGCCATTTTGACGGTAACGCCACGGATGGAGGCGACAATTTCTTCCATCGTCAACCCGGCCTGAACCACCAGTTTGCTGCCTCCCGATACTTTGTCTACCGAATCGTTAATCAGGTTTTTAATTTCTCCGGCAGCCGTCGCGGCGCGTTGCGCAAGATTGCGCACTTCGACGGCGACAACGGCAAAGCCTCGGCCTTGTTCGCCGGCGCGGGCGGCTTCTACGGCGGCATTGAGGGCAAGAATGTTGGTCTGGAAGGCAATGTCGTCGATCACGGAAATAATGTCGCCGATTTTGCGTGAGGATTCGTTGATGTCATTCATGGTCACGACGACTTGTCCGACGACTTCAACGCCTTTGCCCGCAGTATTGGAGGCGTCAACCGCAAGTTGGTTGGCATGTTGGGCGTTGGCGGCATTATTTTGCACGGCGGAGGTCAGTTGTTCCATGCTGGCGGCGGTTTGTTCCAGGCTGGCGGCTTGTTCTTCAGTGCGATGGGACAATTCATTGTTGCCTGCGGAGATTTCCGTAGCCGCTGTGTTAATGCTGTCGGTGGCGTTCTTGATGTTTCCTACCAAGTTTTTGAGGTTTTCGACAATGCTATTCATCCCTGCCGTCACTTCGCCGAAAGTGCCGGGATAGTTTTTGTCGATGGTCTGGGTCAGGTTGCCTTGAGCCAAGGCATTGGCGACGCGCAATACGTCGTTGAAGCCGACATCGCAGGTTTCCATCAGGTTGTTGAGGTTAGTCAAAATTCCTTTGAACATAAACTCAAACCTATCCGCATCGCTACGCTTGGAAAAATCGCCTTTAGCACCCGATTCTACGAGCATTTTGATTTCATTGTTAACATCGAGGAAGGTCTTTTTAGCATCGTCCATGATTTTGGTAATGGCAATTGTCTCGCCCGGCAGAATATCCATGTCCATCGAAAAGTCGCCTTTGGCGTATTGGTTGACGATACCGATCAGCTTTCTATTGATAGCGATGCGCGATTGAATCAGTTCATTAACTTCATGCGCCATCTTGCCGTAGATACCGGAGAATTTTGTCGCATCGAGCTGCTCTTTGACCCAGCCTTCAGCGTGTTTTTGCGCCATAAGGTCGAGACCGGTAACGAAAGCGTTGATCGCATCCTGCATGGTTTTCATCGAACGCAACAAATCCCCGATTTCATCTTTTTGATCAATATCGATGTTGGAGCTTAGATCGCCCTCGGCAATGGCGCCCGCCACCTGCTGAACGGCTTTGAGCGAGCGTAAAATACTGCGGCTGATCAGTGCAGTCAGCGCTATGGCGAGCAAAATGCTGAATACGAAAATGCCGATCAAGACGATTTTGTACCCGTCTCTTGTACTCCGCGCCTGAACCTCATCTTCTACGGTACGCGCTGTTGCAAGCGTTACTACCTCATTAATGGCGGCCCGGTGCTGTTCATAAGCGTTACGCATTTGCCTAAGAGCAGACAGTGAGCCGTCGCGGTCGCCTGCCTGGATGCTCGGCAGAAACTGCTGGTTGGCTTCAGTGTAAAAAGTTTGCGCCGCCCGGTAAGAGCGATCAAGCAAAGAAACATCGAGCCCCTGTTCCAAGGACTGAGCCGACCAATAACGATGACGGGTCTCGTACTCCGTTTTCAGTACTTGAAAACGCGCTACTAAAGCGCTGATTTCGGCGGGGTCGGCGGATTGGATCAATTGCAGCGCCACCAGATAGGATTCGATGATATATTCGGGGGGCGGCAGGACATCGGCAATAATATCTTTGCTTTGAATAATCCGTTGATAAATTGAGCTGTCAAGGTTAACGGTATTCATGGCTTTGAAGGTGGCGAAACCGAACAGCGAAAAACCCATGATCAAAGTGCTTAAGATTATCGTAAAGCGCATTTTGATTGTTAACCGGCCTAAATTTTTCATCTTATTTAGCATGATGTACACCTGTTTTGATTTTATGATTGGGTTTGTCAGTCGTTAATGTTTTTTGTAATGGCTCAGCAGATGTCGGCTTGGTAGAACATGGATGAGGCTGTACGAAGGGCATTTATCAGTGTCATCGGTGTTCTAACTGTCAAAATAGCTCCAATTCTTAAAGATAGTAACTTAAATTGTTCTGAGTTTGCATCATGGCGGACACCTGTTTTATCAAGTTCGGATTAATGTTAGGTTTTAAAGATCAAAAAAAAAGCGTCTCCGAACCGAATGGCTATGCATTCAGCCTGGTAGACGCCGTTGTCTATAAGGTTCGCCGTTGAACCGGTATTTTTTTTAATGCTCCGCCATTGGAGCTTCTCTAGTGTTAAAAGCAAGCCTTGTGCCAAAATAACCGGATATTTACATTAAATCAATAGCTTGTAAATTGTATGTGAATTAATTCAATTGGCTGGATGTTTTATATGAATGATCTTAAATGATTTATTCTTTCGGTTGGGGTAGCTTGTCAAAGCTGCGATGGAATTTTTTATTGGTCTTGTTTGATAAATGTAAAAAATCGTTAGCGGTATTCCTGAAACAAACGCATGTTTTTTGTGCGGTCATTCGTTAACTTGCACCAATTGAGTTCTGTCGATAGGCAAGGAAATAACGCTAATCGCAGTGGGCGACAAGCCTGTCATGTTATTTCGGAGTTCAAAGCCGGCTTTATTTAATAAGGCAACGGAAAGTTTGTTTGCTGTTCTTCACGGTAGCTTAATGCGGAAACGGCGCAATTTTGCTTAATGCGCTATTTGTGGCGTCTATAGGATGTAGCGGGGCGCGAGCGCTATGATAGAGCGCTAAAAGCAGGTTTTCATAACCCGGCATAAAACCTGCTTAATTATGGGTTAGTTTTGATTAACTCTCGGGTATTCCGGTTATATTTAAGGTAAAACAAAAATATCCTCATTGAAACCTCCTGGTTTGTCGGCAATACGACCAGCTCTTCAGCGTCTGCATTTTGCTATAAAGAAAACGGCTTGATATGAAAACATTTATTAAAGTAACGGAAATATGGGTGCCTACAAAAGACCGTACCCGGTTGGAGTTTAGCGCCGGTCTGTATGGCTCCTTGAATGAGTTTCGCGTTGCCAGCGAAAAGGAATCTTTCGCCTATGATGAAGGTTTGCCGGGCAAAGCATGGGCTACAGGCCACCCTGTCGTATTAACCGAATTCGATCATTCTTATTTTAAACGGACAAAATCGGCTAAAAAGGCCGGTTTAACCTGCGGTATTGCGATACCTGTTTTCTCGGGCGAATTTATCATGGCTGTGGTGGTTTTTTTGTGCGGAGACGATCAGCATCATGCCGGCGCCATAGAACTATGGACTAACAGTTTAGAGAACGGCACTGAGCTGGCTGTCATTGACGGGTATTACGGTACGCTGGATGATTTTGGCCGCACCTCGAGAAAAATAAAATTCAGCAAAGGTTCCGGTTTACCCGGACAGGTATGGGACACCGGTATGCCTGTGCTGATAGAAGACTTGGGGCTGGCGCCTGCTTTTATCAGAAGCGCGGATGCCGGAAAAGCCGGGATAACCACGGCTTTGGGCATTCCGATCTCGATGGTTGCCAATCAGGTTTATATCATGACCTTTCTGTCGGCTAAAGCGACGCCGATTGCCCAACGGATACAGATATGGGGACTCGATGAAACAGGCCAGTGCTTGGTCTGCCAGTCGGGATACAGCAAACAAAATGATGAGCTGGCCGAAATATTCGAAACCATCTCGGTGCGCAAAGGCGAGGGCATATTGGGCAGAGTGTGGTTGACCGGAGTTCCGGCTATCAGGAATAATTCGGGTAGTGCTGTTGTAGAAGGCCGCTTGAATTCGATGCTGGCAATGCCCGTTATAGACGGCGGAAAGCTGAAAGCGGTGGTTACTTTTTTATTTTAATTGTTACTGCCCAGTAGCCACTTTAATGGTAGTGGTCTTCCATATCTTCAAGTTCGATATTGAGCGCTTTGGTCGAAAGCAATAACTCGCTGACCGATGCCAACAACGATAAAACGATAAAAGCCATACTGAAGCCGAAAGTAAGGTTGCCGTAATATTGCAGCCCGTAGAAAATCAGCCCCATCGCCAGTATGCAGCAAATAATGCCGATCACCGCCAGTAGCTGCATAGCCACAATAAAGCGGATGCGGTATCTCAAACTGTCGATCTGTTTTTTGGCCACCGGACTTTGGGTTTTGTTAAACAGGTTATGTTGTTCCCTGATCCGGCTGGCAATCGCCAGAAAGCGGTTGGAATAAGCCAAAAATAAAACGGAAATGGCGGGAAATAATAGGGCAGGGGTGGTAATGGTGATGTCCATAGCGGTCGATAGGATAGTCCGGTAGGTTGAGCGTGTTGTTTATACCCGATATTCTCATGCGCGAAAGATACCAGATAAATCAGCCTGTTGTATTAAACAGGCCGGGCCTGCCGTGCGCGCCAAAGGGTTTAAATACGAAGCAGGCGTATGGAGAAGGCGCGCACGGCACGGTATTTACGGCTCCGACTAAAACCTGGAATAGTTATGCTTTGCCTGGACCAATTGATTTACTCTAATCGTACAAGGTCGAAGCTTTTGTTTAATTCGCTTTCAAGTTGTTCTATTGCGGTCACTAAAACTCCTCCCACTCTTCACCGCAAAATTGTAGCTGCGGTTTGACCGCTCTTGAAACCGCATTATGTTCCGGGGTATGCCTATTTTTTGCCGCTGCCGTGCTGCGGGTTATCTGTGTTTCAATGATGCCCCCCAAAGCCCCCAAGAAATTACGCGAGTTGTCGCCTACTTTAAAACTGCCTACCGTGACCGACAGGTTTCGCGCCTGTTCTTCCAGCGACTCCGCCGAAGCGGCTGCTTGTTCTACCAGCGCTGCGTTCTGTTGAGTGACTTCGTCCATTTGAGCGATGGCTTGATTGACTTGTTCGATACCGGACTTTTGCTCCATGGAGGCAGCGCTGATTTCGGACATGATCGCGGTCACGCCACGGATGGAGCTGAGAATTTCTTTCATGGTTAAGCCGGCTTGGGCGACCAGCTTGGCGCCGTCTCCCACTTTTTCTACGGAATCGTCAATCAGGCCTTTGATTTCTCCAGCGGCGTCGGCGGCCCGTTGGGCAAGATTGCGTACTTCCACGGCCACCACAGCAAAACCTCGGCCCTGTTCGCCTGCACGAGCCGCTTCTACTGCGGCGTTGAGGGCAAGTATGTTGGTCTGGAAGGCAATGTCGTCTATGACCGAGATAATGTCTACTATTTTATGAGCGGATAGGTTGATGTCATCCATGGTGGTTACCACTTGACCGACCACAGCGACACCTTTGCCCGCTATGTCGGAGGCGTCGACGGCAAGCCGGTTGGCATGTTGGGCGTTTTCGGTATTTTGCTTCACGGTAGAGATCAGTTCTTCCATGCTGGCGGCGGTTTGCTCAAGGCTGGCGGCTTGCTGCTCGGTGCGATGCGATAAATCATTGTTGCCTGCGGCGATTTCTTGAGCCGCTGTATTGATGCTGTCAGTGGAGTTTTTGATGTCTCCTATCAGGCCTTTGAGATTTTCTACAATATTGTTCATGCCGACTATTACTTCGCCGAAAGTGCCGGGATAGTTTTTGTCGATGGTTTGGCTCAGGTCGCCTTGGGCCAATGCATTGGCGACGCGTAATACGTCGTTGAAACCGACATCGCAGGTTTCCATCAGGTGATTGAAATTAGTCAAAATGCCCTTGAACATGAACTCGAATCTATCGGTATCGCTGCGTTTGGAGAAGTCGCCTTTAGCGCCTGCTTCCGCGAGCATTTTGATTTCGTTGTTCACATCGAGGAAGGTCTTTTTGGCGTTGCTCATAACCTCGGTAATGACAATGGTCTCGCCCGGCAGAATATCCATGTCAATGGAAAAGTCGCCTTTGGCGTATTGAGTGACGATGCCGAGCAGTTTTCTATTGATCGCGATGCGCGATTGAATCAATTCATTAACTTCATGAGCCATCTTGGCATAGGTGCCGGAGAATTGTGCAACATCGAGCTGTTCGTTAACCCAGCCTTCTGCATGTTTTTGCGCCATAAAGTCCAGGCCGTTAACGAAGGCGTTAATCGCATTCTGCATGGTTTTCATCGAACGCAACAAATCCCCGATTTCATCTTTTTGATCAATATCGATGCTGGAGTTCAGATCACCCACCGCAATAGCCCCGGCTACCTGTTGGACGGTTTTGAGCGAGCGTAAAACGCCGCGGCTGATCAGAACGGTCAATACGACTGCCATTGCAACGCTGAATGCGAAGATGCCGAGCAAGAGGATTTCGTACCCGTGTATGGTGCCTTGCGCCTGAGTCTCGTTTTCCAGGTTGCGGGTATTGGTAAACTTGACTACCTCATCAATAGCTGCGCGGTGTTGTTCATAAGCATGGCGCATTTGCACAAGACTGGCCATTGAAGCGTCGCGGTCGCCGGCCTGGATGCCGGGCAGAAAGTGCTGTTCGGCTTCATGGTAAAAGCTTTGCGCAGCTTGATAAGAGCGTTCAAGTAAGGAAACATGGAGTTCCTGCCCCAAAGACTGAGCCAACCAAAAATTATGACGGGATTCGTATTCCGTTTTTAGCGTTTGAAAGCGTGCCGCTAAGGCGCTGATTTCAGTGGGGCCGGTGGCTTGGGTTAATTGCAGCGCCACCAGATAGGATTCGATGATATATTCAGGCGGGGGCAGAACATCGGCAATAATATCTTTACCCTGGACAATACGCTGGTAAATAGGGCCGTTAACATTAACCGTGTTCATGACTTTGAATGTCGCCAACCCGAACACCGAAAAACCGATGATTAAAGTGCTCACAATGACCGTGAAACGCATTTTGATAGTGAAGAGGCCGGAATGCTTCAAGTTATTTAGCATAATATATTTTCCTTTTTGTCTTACTTGGGGATTGACTGTTACGCATAACCGCTTCGGTTAGGCAGCTGTCATGGCGTGTCATGAGCTTTTTAAATAAGCTGCTGAATTCATCTCCACTCGGCGGCAATATCGATTAATAAAATACGTTCGTCGTCCAGTCTAAGCGACAGGGTTTTACAAAGCCTCTCGGTATTAAAATCCCGGTAACGCTCCGAGGTTACAATACGGTAGCTGTCTTGTGCCGATTCAAGCGACAGCAATTGATAAAAATAAGGCCGCCAGGCCCAGTTAAAGCCGAGCTGAGCCGCATCCTCAAGCCATTCACCCTCGGTAAAATTAAAATTGGATGAGATTTGCTCGCCTTCGTTATTGCATAAATAAAAGCGCAGCACGCCGCTTTGTTCAAACGGATGCGTCGATAAGGTGCTGAGGTCGAAGTCGGTTTCCAGGGCTTTTTTCAGCAGTTCGATCAAACCCTTGATGTTGGCGATAAACTGTATCTTATGGGCTTCTTTAACTAAGGTCTTGGCCAGGAAGGTTTTTCTTAGCGAACTGATTTGTTGCTGATAGTACTTGGGGTCCTTAAAATCCGCTGTGGCCGGCGAAAACAGGTAGCCTTGCATATACTGAGCGCCGCAGCTTAAACCGAAATGGAAGTCTTCAACCGTCTCCACGCCCTCGCAAACGATACGGCAACCGGTGCGTTTTGCCAGCCGCGACAGCAAATGCACTATATCGCTGGCAATGCCGCCTTTGGCCGCATTCTGGAATAACTGCATGTCCAGTTTGATGATGTCGGGTTGTATCGACATGACGCGTTCCAACTGGGAAAAGCCGGCGCCGAAATCATCAATCGCTATTTTTAAGCCGTGCCGGCGATAGATGTCGGCAATTTCAACGAGTTTGTCCAAATCGCCTTTTGATTCGGTTATTTCAATAATGATGCGGCTTCGGTCAATATTAAACTCATCCAGCATCAGCAGGGTCGGTAATGAATTGAAGTCGGCGAGCTGGTCGATCCAGGCCGCGGAGATATTGATGGTTAAATAACCGTTGTAGTTTGATTGGCTGAATTGTTTCAGCGCTAAGCGGCGAACTATGCGATCCCAGGCGATCAATTGTTCGGCAGCAATATCGGCAGAAGAAAATAACGCGCCTGCCGATATAACCCGTCCCGTCGCATCGTATTGCCGGGCCAATGCCTCATAACCAATGATAGTACCGCTGGCAGCGCCGACAATAGGTTGAAAGTAAGGAAATAGTTGCTTTTCTGATTGCATATGCTCGTGTTGCCAAGTTAATACTTCATAACCGACGGTAGTGCGGTTGGCAGCTCCGGCAATAGTCTGAACATAGGGGAATAGTTTTTTTACCGGATTCATATTTAGGTGTTTATTTAATGAGTTCGTTATGGAGATAACATGTTGCTATTTCGGTTCATCGCCGGTTTTAAAGGAGTGGAAAAATTTAATTTAGCCGTTTTTCAAATTCGACTTAATTCATGGTCAAATTTTAAGTCGGGCAAAAAAAAGCGTCTTTAGGCGGAAAGCCTCGATGCATTCAGACGGGTTAGACGCTTGGTCACTACGGCTGGCTGTTGAAGCCAAAATTTTTTTAGCACTCCTCCAGTGGAGTTTCTGTAAGGCTTAAAGCAAACATTGCGCCACTTTAGGTATATGATTTTTTTAAGATATAAATCAATAAATACAAAATGTTATGAATTGTGTTTTTTTATGATAAAGCATATGGTTTTTGGAAAAACAGCACCAATTTGGTGCATTTACTCGCTTAATTTGTTTTATATTAAGGCAGTTGCCGGCAGATTCCGGATCGGGTGTTTAAACGCCGTTTAGCCGTATTCTGTGTTTAATTGATTTGGGATCGCTTTATTTAAGAAGTTCAGCCATGGCGATAACGTTTTTCGCCATTTCGCCGATCGCAATATTGCGATCCATCGCCAGTTTTCTCAGGGTGTGATAAGCGTCGTCTTCGGTAAAGCCGCGGGTTTTGATCAAAATACCTTTTGCCCGGTCTATCAGTTTTCGTTCTTCAAGCTTGGATTTTGTTTTTTCCAATTCGGATTTAAGCCGTTGCTGTTCCTTAAATCTTGCCACGGCGATAGTGATAATGCTGTTAATGCGGCTGGTTTCCAGGCCGTTGACGACATAAGCGCTGACGCCGGCCTTAACGATTTGATTGATGGTGTCGGTGGTATCGTCCGCGGCAAAAATGATGATGGGGAGCGCCTGGTTTTGGTTAAGGTAATGGATGTCCTGGAAATATTTTTTTGGGCTGTCGATATTAAAAATAATAATGTCGATGCTGTCGTTCGTCACTAAAGATTGAATGTTTGTTTTAGACTTCGCAGTGCTTGTGACCGAATAGCCCTGAGTGACCAGTATTTTTGCCAATAACTGATCGGTAGTTTCATCTTCAATAAGTAATATATTTAAGGCGTTCATTCTAAAAAAGTTAGCACAAACCACGCCATTTACGAAGGGGGATTAAATTAAACCGTCTAAGTCTAAGCCATAAATGAAGTTCCATGAGTTTCTACAGCTGAGCCGGATAATGCGAATAGGTATCGGCGGGAGGCAAGATTCAACGGCAATTCATGGTGCACACATAACGAGCATTATTTTCGAGTGCGCACCATATTGGCTCATTAGCATGTTTGATTTTCAGTTTAAGGATTGAGCAAGTCATTAAAATCACGCGTTTGTTAATTATGGCACGAGCGTTGCTCTATAACCTCGAACAACATAATATCGTTACCGGGGTTGTATATGAGCGTAAAACAAACATTAGTCGTTATTGGTAATGGCATGGTCGGACAGCATTTTTTGGCGAGTCTGGTCGAAAGCACCATTAAAGAACAATATGAAATCATTACTTTTTGCGAAGAACCAAGAGCCGCCTATGACCGGGTGCATTTGTCGGCATTTTTTACCGGCACAACGGCACAGGAATTGTCTTTAGTCGAAGACGGCTTTTTTGAGCGGCATGGCATTACCATTCATCTGGGCGATAAAGCCGCCACTATTAATAGAGCCGATAAAACCGTAACCTCGGCAAAAGGCCTGACCATAGCTTACGACAAGCTGGTATTGGCGACAGGTTCTTACCCGTTCGTACCGCCCGTTCCCGGCCACGATCGCGCGCAATGCCTGGTTTACCGTACTATTGAGGATCTTGAAGCCATTGCTGCCGCAGCCAAAACCGGCAAGGTTGGCACTGTCGTCGGCGGCGGTTTATTGGGGCTTGAAGCGGCCAAAGCGTTAATGGATTTAGGTTTGGAAACCCATGTGGTTGAATTTGCTCCGCGCTTGATGGCGGTGCAGCTGGATGACGCAGGCGGTGCGATGTTGCGGCTCAAGATCGAGAATTTGGGCGTGACCGTGCATACCGGCAAAAACACCAGCATCATTACCGACGGCGAACGGTGCATCAACAAAATGTGTTTTGCCGACGGCGAAGAGCTGGAAACCGACATCGTGTTGTTTTCGGCCGGCATTCGTCCGCGTGACGATCTGGCCAGGGCTTCCGGTTTGGAAGTCGGTCAGCGTGGCGGCATCGTCATCGATAACCAGTGCCGCACGTCCGACGAAAACATTTACGCGATAGGCGAGTGCGCATTGTGGAATGGCATGATTTACGGCTTGGTCGCTCCGGGTTATACCATGGCGCGCACCGTGGTGGCCGATTTGGCGGGCGATTCAGCAAGCTTTACCGGCGCGGACATGAGCACCAAATTAAAACTGATGGGCGTTGATGTCGCCAGCATCGGCGATGCTCATGCCAAAACCCAAGGCGCGATGGTTTATACCTACCAAAATGGCGCCAGCGAAGTATATAAACGCTTGGTGGTCAGCCAGGATAAAAAGCAACTGCTGGGTGCGGTGCTGGTCGGCGATGCCTCGGGTTACGGTACTTTATTGCAATATTGTCTGAACGGTATTGAACTGCCGGAGAATCCCGATGCCTTGATTTTACCGCACCGTTCCGATGCCTCGGTCGGTTTAGGCCCCGATGCTTTGCCCGCTTCGGCGCAAATTTGCTCTTGTTATGACGTGACCAAGGGTACGATCTGTTCGGCTATTGAAGGCGGCTGCATGACGATGGCCGCTTTAAAAGCCGAAACCAAAGCCGCAACCGGTTGCGGCGGCTGTTCGGCGTTGCTTAAGTCGGTGTTGGATTCGGAACTGTCGAAACAGGGTTTTGAAGTCAATACCGATATTTGCGAACATTTTGCCTATACCCGGCAGGATTTATTTAACCTGATCCAGGTTGAACAAATCCTTACCTTTGCCGACTTGCTGCAGACACACGGCAAGGGTAAAGGTTGTGAGATTTGCAGGCCTGCGGTCGGCAATATCCTGGCATCGCAATGGAATGAGCATATTCTGGAAAAGGATCATTTGGGGTTGCAGGACACCAACGATACCTTTTTAGCCAATATGCAGAAAGACGGCACTTATTCGGTGGTGCCGCGCATCACCGGCGGCGAAATCAGTCCCGACATGCTGATCGCGTTGGGTCAGGTCGGCAAAAAATATAAACTCTATACCAAAATCACCGGCGGCCAGCGCGTGGATTTATTCGGTGCGCGGGTCGATCAATTGCCGCATATCTGGAAGGAGTTGATCGATGCCGGTTTTGAATCGGGCCACGCTTACGGTAAATCGCTACGCACGGTTAAATCCTGCGTCGGCAGCACTTGGTGCCGTTACGGCGTCGATGACAGCGTGGGCTTGGCGATAGAACTGGAAAACCGTTACAAGGGTTTGCGTTCCCCGCATAAAATCAAGTTTGCGGTGTCCGGTTGCACTCGTGAATGCGCAGAAGCCCAGGGCAAAGATGTCGGCATTATCGCCACCGAAAACGGCTGGAACTTGTATGTCTGCGGTAACGGCGGCATGAAACCGCGTCATGCGGATTTATTCGCCACCGGTTTGGATAAGGAAACCTTGATCAAATACGTCGACCGCTTTTTGAGCTTTTATGTGCGCACCGCCGACCGTTTGCAACGCACCTCGGTCTGGATGGAAAACATGGAAGGCGGGCTGGATTACTTAAAATCGGTGATCATTGACGACAAGTTAGGGCTGTGCGATCAATTGGAGCAACAAATGCAGTATGTGATCGACACCTATCAATGCGAATGGAAAGCGGCGATTGAAGATGAAGCCAAGCTCAAACGCTTTAGGCATTTCATCAACAGCGACCAGCCTGATGACAATGTGGTATTTGTTGAAGAACGCGGTCAGATTCGTCCTGCCGATGAAAACGAGCGCAAACATTTTAAACTGATGGAGATAGCATAAATGGCTAAGTGGATAGATGCTTGCAGTGTTGATGATTTGCAGCCTGACTCCGGCGTTTGCGCATTGCTTGATGGCGAGCAGGTGGCGATTTTTTGGATGCCGGAACCCGACGCAAAGGTTTATGCTGTCGGCAATTACGACCCGTTCGGCAATGCCAATGTCTTGTCGCGCGGATTAATCGGCGACATTGGCGGACAGCCGGTGGTCGCTTCGCCGTTATATAAACAACATTTCAACCTGCAAACCGGCGCTTGTTTGGAAGATGAAACCGTGAAAATACCCGTTTATGCGATTCGCATCGAAAACGGCAGCGTTCAAGTCAACCTTTCATCATTGCCGCATGACGGAGCACAAGCGTTATGAAATACAACTATTACATCGCCGATGTATTTACCAAACAGATTTTCAGCGGCGCGCAAATAGCCGTTTTCCCGAATGCGGAAGGCTTAAGCCAACAGCAAATGCAGTTGGTCGCCAGGGAGTTGAACCTATCGGAAACGGTGTTTGTATTTCATCCCGATAAACAAACCACCAACCGCGTGATGCGGATTTTTTCGCCGCTAAGCGAAATCGATTTTGCCGGGCACCCGATTATCGCCACCGCCTTTGTGTTGGCAAGTTGCGGCGACATTCAGTTGAATGCCGCGATTACGCCGATGGTTTTCGAGCAAAATACCGGCCCGGTTAACGTCAATATTTCCGCTGAAGACGGCAAACCCAGCTTTGTGCAATTCACCCGTAAAGTGACTTCGGTCATTGATTACTTCACCCCCAGCGATGACGAATTGGCGAGTTTTCTGACCATACAACCGTCGGAACTCGACCATAAAAAATATGCGATGCGTCTGGTGTCTTGCGGCGTTCCATACCTGATCGTTCCGGTTTGGCGTTACGAAAGCGTAAGAAATGCAAAATTCAATTACGCGGCCTGGAGTCAATCGATCGCCCCGCAAACCGCCGCCCAGGAAATCCTGCTGTTTTCCCCGAAAACGCCGTTTGCGGATGCCGATTTTAATGCCCGTCTGCTGGGGCCAAGAATCGGTATTCATGACGATCCGCCGGTCGGTAGCGCGATGCCTGCGTTTGCCTCGTATTTGTGTTCATTCGATTTTATGCAGAAAGGGACTTATACCTTTACCGTGGATCGTGGTGAGCAGAGCAACCGGCGTAGTGTGTTGAATCTGGAAATGGATCATAAGGGGGAAAATACTTTGACTATTCGGGTTGGCGGCGCGGCGGTTATGGTGGCGGAAGGGGTTATGAATATTCCTGAGCGATAACTCGATTAAACCCAGTTTGGTTTATAGGCCGGATCAAAGAATTTTAGAGGTGTACTTTGGGTTTGCTTAAAAAGGTGGCTATTAATAATCCGATATTTATAGTATCTTGTCTAACGGATTGGCGGGGTGGTGTTATACACCGTTTACCCTAGTAATTTAAATTTGATATACACCTAAAAAGGTGTCTACTTAACGTTAGCAAACCTGAAGCACTAATCCTTCGTGAGTCTAAATATGTCAAATAGTGAAACATACGACCAAAAACATTTTCAAAAAAATGATTTTGGTATCGATGGAGATTTTGCGCTGACATGGGGTGGTGGTAATACCTCATGGAGTGAGGGGGCCGTTGTTGACAGACCTAAATATACTGGTATTGTTGCGGACAAATTTGAACGACAGTTCTTGAAGTACTGCTCTGAAAGCTTGGGCATAGATATTAGAGCTTGTGCAGGAACAAATAGTTTATATTGGGCTGGAAAGTATTTGGATTCATCATTTGAGTTCAAGATTATTGGGGCTGGAAAGAATATTGCGTCATTTGAATCGAAAGAAGATTGGATTTTGCGTATTGAAGAAGAGCCCCCATTTTTATTTTGTGAAGAAGTAAAGAAGCTTTTCAATAATGATCCATTTCAAAGAAACGTAAGATTCTCTGATAAAACCCTGTTTCAATTTAAAGCCAGTTAAAGTGGACCCCATTGTCCAGACAAATAATATCTTAATTTAAGATAGAGCCCCGTTCACACTCCAGCTGAATGGCGCTGTCCCATTTTTTTATACTGGAACTGATGTTCCTGTCGCTCCGTATTTATCCACGAT
>JAUGSS010000105.1:0-47655 GCA_044426515.1 Methylococcaceae bacterium
AAGGAGAATCTATGCGAAAAAAAATGAATTCCTTGACCCAAGTTGAACACTTAGAGTAAAAATTCACTTCCACCGATGCGTTAGGTTTTAGGTGTTCAAGTTCGGCCAGAATCACTGTTCAAATTAATCAGAATACGCACTCTTAAAGATAAACGTGTTTCTTCTAAAGAATCATAAGCAGAGCTCGGATCATTAGCAGCGCAATATGAAATGCTACAATTATCTATTACTTCTAAATGCGGAATGATAGAGTTTAATTCCCAGCCTGGTTGAAATGCAGGAATACCAAAAACTACTTTTAAATCTTTTGATGAAATCATTTGATACTCTTCAAAAGCTCGTTCCAAGCGATCAGATTCAAAGCCTAGGAAAAAGACACCAGCTTCTACATCCTCTCCTGATAAATCTACTACAGCATTAGGTATTGGTTTATATCCAGCGTTTACCTCGGTTAATGCAAATGAATCAGCTGCGGGTGTAGTGCGACTGTAATTTTTTGGCTCGACATAAATAATTAAAAAATTATCTATTTTTGAATCGATTAACGATTTAATTGCAAAAAAAAGCTCTGGAACTCCAAGAGTGGTTGCTTCTAATACAATATTTTTGTTCGCCATATATGGAGTAAATAGTTCTACTGCTCGATCCGCAGTTAAAATCCTATCGCCAACTGTTATTACCATTTGCTCGTAATCATAGCTTACAAGTACGCGCTCAGTAATTAAATCATTATCAAAATTGATTGCTGACTTTCCTCTGTCGTCAACTATATCGCCATGAAAAAGTACACTTTCTGTGTGAATAGTTATCTCATTTGAATTATCATGAGAACTATTTGAAAAAATCACTGACGACTTCATGGTAAAAAAATATCTAATTGGTTATTTTCATTTTTAGAAAGCTTAGTGTTCTTAGATAATTTATTGGAAAGCGCTGTATAGTGATCCTCTGTACCAAATGCAAGAGTATGAAAGTCTTCAACAGAAATTTCTATTTTTCTTTTTCGTCGATAACTAATTTGAAAATAAGGTGAGTATATTGGGTTTAATTGATAATCAACAGTGTCACTACCTATTGTACCTTTAGTTTTTGTTTCTAATTGCTCCGTAATAATAGCGTACTTGATGGCTTCAGAAATAAAACTCCTTTCATCATTGCTTAATTCTCTTTTACCTGAATTTATCGTAAATTGATTTTGCTCCGGTTCGCTCATAGATGGAATCGATTGCAATGCTCTAAATACATTGCCTAGCCTTAAAACAAACATCCGCAATCGTTCACCCAAAGCCCCAAAAGTTTTTATCTCACGAATAAGCTGATCAGCGGCTTCATAAGCTGCTCGGGCTTGTGTTTCCACTGATATTTCACTTTTATTTTCATCTCTTAAGTCAGCAACTTCTAAGGCTTTATAACAAAGAATTAAGAAATGACGTAGGTTATTGTTTGCCATAGTACAAAATGTATCAAAGCCACTGTAAATTGGACAAAGTCCTCTATATGGTCGGTATAATTCAAGCAAAGCACCTACTAAGTAATTTTGGATCAAATTTTTATTGAAGGTACTATCTTTTTTGATTACATAATTTGCTAGCTGTAACAAAATTTCTTCTGGTGTTTGTTTGGGACGATTCAGAAGTGCAGGTACTAAAAGCAAAGCCATAGGGATATTTTTATATTCTAAGAAATTTTCTATTGAAACTTTAGTTTTATGATTCAAAATTCCTTTTGAAATATGCTCTTTGAGAATATTCATAGTCCTTAATTCATTTATAGCATTATCAGCAAGCTCCTTATATGTTTTACATGGTAATAGTTTTTTAACTTCGTTGATTATTTTTTTCTTGTATGATTGTTCAGTTCTATTTTCAAGCGAGTTAGGATCTCTGAGCATTTTAAGAAGATCGCTGTCGCATTTATTCTTGGCTAAGTCCAAATTAGCTAAAAAAACTTCTGCGAAAAATAAAACTCTCTCACTATCATTTAATAACTCATCTAAAGGAACGCGTCTGAAATCATGGGTTGCATTTATTGACTCAGCTCCAGTAGTTGCAGTTTCTTTTGATAATTCCTTTGAAGCAAAGCTAACAATCAAGGGCTTTTGACTATGCTTTAAAAGAGAGTTAAGTACTCTGCATTGGTATGGAACTAAGTTTTCAACTTCATCAATATAAATATAGAATGATGCGTTTTCCAATCCTGCTATTTTTCTAATATCTTTAATCATTTCCTCCAAAAATGTTTTTCCTGGGGGGAGAAATGGTTTTTGACAAGTTGAAACGTTGGATACCCACGATGAAAATTTACGCCTACTGGATTCTAAAAAATATTCGAGTTGACTTAATTGTTCAGGATAATCTGGATGAAAATCTGGAAGAGAAAAAAGCCGTGAAGTATCGAATACTTCAGAATTGAAATTTTTGAACGAACTCTCTGCAATGACCTTTAATGATCGAGTAATCTCAATGGCTATAACAAGGGCAAAGTAAGATTCAAAAATTGAAATCCACTCGTATTCATTCAAGTCTCTATAATTTAGCGAGTTGCAAAACTGTGTATCCACCCTCCAATAAATGCCAATATGAGATATTTCATCATTTGGTATATCATTTCGTCTTTTTGAAAATGCGGTGTGATAGTCCAAATATTTTAAAAGCATAGTTTTACCACAACCACGCTTGCCAATAATATAAGTTGATTTTGTCGCTGTCTTTAAAGAAAGGCGATTAAAATAAGGAGGGATATAAAACTCATCCCAAATATCGGCATCATGCTCTTCAGCTCTTGTTTTTGCCAGTATATTGGTTTCTGAAATCGTCATATATTATCTCGCAATAAGTGGGTTCCAATTTTCTGATTTATCCCAAAGTAATTGTAGTGAATCATCTGGTATGCCGTGATCATAAGCAATTAAACAACCAAGATTCCCATAACCTAAAGGCTGATCTTCTTTGAATCTTGCTTTATTTGTTGCAATTTCTAAATATTGCTCTAATGGCGTTATGCTATTGTATGGCCAGACTTTGTCTTCAATCCATTCTTCTGATATGGCTTTGAAACAATTTTTATGGGTTATTTTTTCCCCATAAAATACAGAAATATTTGGCTGGTTCTCCTGTAAATAAGTAATTCCGCTTTCATGAGCCAAGGCAACTAAAACACCCGTTTGCGAATAAAATTTATTAAAAAGACTATTCTGCCCTATAAAATTATTTAACTGATGTCCCGTATAAATGCCATCATCTACTAATAAATATCTTTCTTTTGGCTTAAGTTCCGCCATTCCATCTGGGTAAAAGTCAAAGCCTGATGAATGCGTACTGATGCAAGATTTTAATAATCTAGTGATAATTTCCCCGCTTTTCCCCGGCGTTGTATACTCATGTTTAATTGGCCCAAAATAAAAATCTAATTCTCCAATAGTGCCATTTATAACTTCTCTCCAATCATAGTTTTCTAGTAATTGGTCCTGATATATAAAATTTTTGACAGCATATTTGAGAGCCTGTTTTAACGACGAAGCCAATTGATCTGAGGTTCTATAAATTAAAAACCTTAAAATCAAAAGAGCTAACGTTAATTCTGGGCCTTTATCAAATTGTTTAAGCCATGCTTTAGTTTGTTCAAAACTCAATGGCTGACGAATTTTTGTAGTACAAAGTAACTTAATTATTTTTTTCAGATTTACATCGTCTTTACTTGGTTCAATTGATAAATGCATTTTAATAAATTCTCAGTATATCAAAGCAAAAAGTTGTTTTTAATTTGTAACTAAATAGTGCGTTAATTCTATAAGGTCAATTTGATTGGGTTTCAAAATTCGAGTTCCGTTAATGATCGAACCGTTAAAAATTTTGCACCAACGCCATGGCTTCCGGCTTCAAGTGCTAGACGACCTGACTTGCTGCTTAAATAAGAAAAAACTGCCTGTCTGTATTCAGGTAAAACTCTAAGCAGTAATATGCAGTCTGAGATTGCAACTTTTCCTGTTTGTACCATACAAACTTTTTGACTCAGATTTCTACCTACCCTAGCAACTAAAATATCTCCTGGTAAAGCTGATTTTCCAACCACATTTTTTGCATCAGAAGTCAGTTGATATTTTTCAGGTACAAATGCACTGTCAGGTGAGAAGTCACTTGTATGAAACACTGGAAAGTCAGCGAACCTTCTGTCTACTGACGAATATGAGCCTCGAAACACCTCCATAACTACTTCAGCTATTTTTTGCTGTCCGTGAGAAATATTTTTATAAGTTGACGAAAAGTAAGAATAATCAAGCCTTTTCGCTGCATTGTCTGGTGTTACCTGTAGTTGCGGGGATAACTTGCCATTTTGCTCAAGACGCTGAATTGAAATTAATTCTGATCTATTAGAATGCTTCGAAACTATGACAATGTGAGCTTTAGCATCTGTGTTTCTAAATATTCTACGAGGCAATTCAATTACACGTTCAACTTGATGATTCGTAAGCAAGGTTTTACGAAAGACAGAGTATTTTTCTCCGGCAACAATTCCATCTGGCAAAATCAAACCTAATCGTCCGCCTTGACGCAATAACCGAAGATTTTGTGCAATGAAAAGCAGGTCAGCAGGAATCTCACGCATTCGTGGCAAAACATGGCTTAGCCCAGCATCTTCAAGAATTTCCAAAAACTGTTTTTTCCATTTTGGACGGATATATGGAGGATTGCAGAGCGCCATGTCAGCCTCGCCCCACCGTAAGCCAAGGTGTTTGGCTAAATCTAAATCCAGAGAATCTCTAACATGATGAGTAATTACTCGTTCATTCAGTGTCTGAAGGAGTGTGCCTTTTCCTTTTTCCTCAATATCGACAGTAATGAAGCGAGTACCTTCCCATTGCTTAGCTGCTTCTCTTATAAGGGCCCCGTCACCAACACAGATGTCCACAACTGTGCTGGGACATTCTATTCCCATAGCAGTAACCAACAATGCTCCCACTGCTGGTTTAGTGTAATAACATCCTAATGGATCAGATGTTTTGGAAGGGCGAGAGAGTTGCATTCTTCATTTTTCTTATTGTTTTTTAACTACCTGTTCCACATGATAACATCAGCCCAGTAGGGTACGCTACGCGTACCTTTGAACATCAAATGATTGCAGGAAGGAGGCAGATCAAACTCACATTTGGACTAATTTACCGGTCAACTCTGAATACGCCGGAAAACTCTACGCGGGACGGGGTTTGTAACCCCGTCCCTAACGTTTTTGCGATGCTTGAGTTTTAACCAATACAAAACGTTTCGGACGGGGCAACATGCCCCGTCCGGCTATCGGTAAACTTAGATTTAGATTGACTTTTCTCTGACACCAGTTATTCAAGTCGATTTGTCTAACCCTGTTCTGGAGCAAGACTGCTTCTGTAACAACAGCTCTCCTCCTATTCATGTGAGCTCAACCAACAATTCACCCGCTGTAAGTTTTTTAACGTTTCTGCGATGTCTGAGTTATACGACTCACTGATTTGAGCTATAATTGCCCATCTTATTTGCAAGGGGCTATCATGCCAACTATCAGCATGTTTTACGGTATTCTTGTATCAATGTACGTTCTTGATTCTGACAAGCACCATTTGCCACATATTCATGTTCGTTATAATGAATTCAAAGCGTCCATTGCTATCCCAAGTGGTGATGTGCTCGAAGGGAATCTACCAATACGACAAATGAAGTTTGTCCAGGCCTGGATAGAATTACACCAGGATGATTTGATGGCTGACTGGTTTCTTGCCTCGAATGGTGAGACCCCGTTCAAAATCGATCCTTTGCGCTGAGGAATTGTCTATGACTCCTGACGTGGTACAAGTCAAAGCGCTATCCGATTATTGCCTGGAGGCGGTTTTTGAAAATGGGGAACGCCGCTTGTTTGATATGAAGCCATTACTTTCCTATCCGGCGTTTTCGGCATTGACGGAGCAAAATCTTTTCATGAAAGCCCACGCCGCATATGGAACCGTCGTGTGGAACGATGAAATTGATCTTTCTCCAGATACACTTTATCTTCGTGGACATCCTCTACTATAACCAAAGAAAAAACCGGGTAATAACTGGGGTCAAACGCACATTTGGACTAATTTACCAGCCAACTCTGAATACGCCGGAAAACTACTATCCAGGCTGAGTAGTTGCGCATTGAGTTGGATGGTCGCCGCAATAATCAACCGATCAGCCGGATCACGATGATGCTCAGGAAGGTTAGCGGCAATCTCGCTATGTTTCTATCAATCGGAATACAAATTACATCAGAGCCCTGCAAGGCATTATGCGCTGACTGCGACTTGATCCGCTGTTTCGATAACATCAGCCAGATTCGGCGCTAATGGTTTTTGCTGAGGATCAAGCCAACGAACCCAAACGTAGGTATCGAGTAGAATCACTGCAAGGCATCCCAATCATCGGCGGGTATGGCTGGCGCTATTAAATCATCTTGCATAGTCACCGTTCCTGCCAACTTTGGCGATGGTTTGCGCCGAACTTGCTGGTTTGCCGAAAGCACATCTTCATCTGGCAGGAGTAATACCCGCAATGGGACACCGTCAGGTATTGTGTCTGGAAGGCGCAACAGGTGTTGGTGCGCTGTGGCTTGAAATTCAATGGCCCGCATGTTTTATTCCCCAAGTATGTGTAAGTCGATTCTAACTATAGGCAAAAGGTGATGCCTATGTTGAGAATGTTGGTACGTTGACTTCATTAATGGCATGGCAGATGCCCTGTCAACTTTATCTGACCTCGTGTTGTGGTGCTCAGGGGCTAATCCGGAATTTATTTTAGAAAAAATTACCAAATTTCTATAAAATTGCCGGTTACTGTAACAATTCTTCAGATCAACTCTACATGGACTTAAAATTTCTCGATTTCGAACAACCCATCGCTGAATTAGAAGCGAAAATTGAAGAACTCCGCAATGTGGAGTTTGACAACAATATTAATATCTCCGACGCGATTAAACAGCTGGAAGAACGAAGCCAAGCCTTAACCGAGTCGATTTTCACCAATCTTTCCGACTGGCAGATTTCCCAGTTATCCCGGCATCCGGGCCGTCCTTATACACTGGATTATGTGGAGCATATTTTTACCGATTTTCATGAGTTGCACGGCGACCGGGCTTATGCCGATGATCCGGCAATTGTTTGCGGATTGGCGCGCCTTGACGGGCAGCCGGTTATGGTGATCGGCCATCAGAAGGGGCGCGATACCAAGGAAAAGATTTATCGCAATTTCGGCATGCCCCGTCCGGAAGGTTACCGTAAAGCTTTGCGCATGATGAAAATGGCGGAGCGTTTTAAAATGCCGATTATTTGCCTGATCGACACGCCGGGAGCCTATCCGGGCATCGGCGCGGAAGAACGCGGCCAGAGCGAAGCTATCGCCAGAAACCTGTTTGAAATGAGCAAGCTGAAAACACCGATTATCTGCACCATTATCGGCGAAGGCGGTTCCGGCGGCGCGTTGGCTATCGGTGTCGGCGACCGCTTAATCATGCTTGAATACAGTACTTATTCGGTTATTTCTCCGGAAGGCTGCGCATCCATTCTGTGGAAAAGCGCGGATAAATCGCAATTGGCGGCTGAGGCGATGGGCATTACTTCGGATCGTATTCGTGAACAGGGCTTTTTGGACGAAGTCGTCAGGGAACCTTTAGGCGGCGGCCATAGGAATTTTAAAGCTATTGCCTCGAACTTAAAGGAAACTTTGCTTCGCCACATGAATGACTTGATGCGGCAGCCAATCGATAAAGTACTCGAAAGACGCTATCAGCGGATTATGGAATTTGGGGTCTTTGAAGATGTGGGGAAGTAAGAATCAGGGTCAAGGTGAAAGGTTTGCGCGCTTGCGTGGACAGCATTCTTAACCTGGATATTGGCGATGAACGACAAAGATTTTATGTGGCCTATAGCGGCGGCGTAGATTCACATGTTTTGTTGCATTGTTGCGCATCAATAAGCCAACTCAAAGGCAAGCTTACTGCGGTTTATGTGCATCACGGCTTGCAGGCGGCGGCTGAATCTTGGGCCGAACACTGCGAAAAAACAGCTAAAGATCTGGGGCTTGAGTTTTTAACGCTACGGGTTAATGCCAAGGCGGCGCCGGGCGAAAGTCCTGAAGAAGCCGCCAGGAACGCCCGGTATGCAGCTTTAAAATCGTTAATCCATAGTAATGATGTATTGTTGCTGGCCCAGCATCAGGAAGACCAGCTGGAAACGGTGCTGTTGCAACTGTTTCGCGGTAGCGGTTTGAAGGGATTGTCCGGGATGCCGGAGCGTACGGTTTTCGGGGCCGGTGTTATGCTCCGGCCTTTGTTGAATACGACCAAGCAGGCGATCAGCGAATATGCCCAAGCGCATCAATTAAGCTGGGTTGAAGATCCCAGCAATCAGAGCAATGACTATGATCGCAATTTCCTGCGTAATGCGGTGGCGCCGTTACTAAAACAACGCTGGCCGGCAATCGATAAAACCGTGGCGCGTTCGGCCAAACATTGCGCGGATGCTCAATTGCTGGTTGAGGACGTTGCAGACGAGTTATTTACTACGGTATTTAATCCGGCCGATAACACATTGTCTATCGGTCGGTTGGCCGAACATCAACTCCATCCGCAACAACTGATCATCAGGCATTGGTTCCGGCATAGGGGGCTAAAAATGCCCGCGCAGGCTTTGGTCGGAAGGATTCTAACGGAAGTGGTTGCAGCCGCCGGGCATCGCGATCCGGTATTATCGGGACAGGGTTACAGTATTCGCCGTTATCGGGATAAGCTGTATTGCCTGACAAATTCGCCTGAAACAGGTTTGGAAAAAAAAGCGCGGCAAGACCGTGTTTGGCCCGCCGGGCAAGCGTCGATAAAAATCGGCCGTGGCCGAGCGTTATCTTGGGAGCTTTGTTCAAAGGGAATACTTCGTGAGCATTGGGAATGTGCCAAGATCGAGGTCAGATTTCGCCGGGGCGGTGAAAAAATCTGTTTGCCGGGGCGTCAAGGCCACCATTCGCTGAAAAACCTGTTTCAGGAAGCGGCTATCCCGCCTTGGGAAAGGGATGCAACACCCTTGATTTACTTGAACGATACGCTCGCCGCTGTGGCTGATCTTTGGATCAGCGCGAGATTTTATAGTGAAAAATCATACGGCTGCATCAGTTTTCATCTGCAAAGTTAAGAATTAAAGCCAAAAGACAATGACGACAGGCGCATTGTCGATTAAAATGCACAAGTTCGGTACGGCGGGCGAGTTTTTTGCCTACCTTTTAAATCTGCAAATGGGGGGCAAAAAACACCGCCCGCCTTACGTCTAAAAATCCTACATGACAAAATACATTTTCATTACCGGTGGCGTTGTTTCGTCTCTTGGCAAAGGCATTGCTGCATCTTCACTTGCCGCTATTCTTGAGTCTCGCGGTCTTAAAGTCACCATGACCAAGCTCGATCCTTACATCAATGTTGATCCGGGCACGATGAGTCCTTTTCAGCATGGCGAGGTATTTGTTACTGAAGACGGCACCGAAACCGATCTCGATTTAGGTCATTACGAGCGGTTTCTTAAAACCACGATGACCAAAAAGAACAGTTTCTCAACCGGACAGGTCTACGAAAGCGTTTTGCGCAAAGAGCGTAAAGGCGAATATTTAGGCGCGACGGTTCAAGTCATTCCGCACATTACCGATGAAATTAAGCGACGCGTTTATGAAAGCGCCGACGACTGTATCGATGCAGGAGGTAGGGTAACCCAGGGAGCGGTCGATGTCGCCTTGATTGAAGTCGGCGGCACGGTAGGCGATATTGAGTCCTTGCCTTTTTTGGAGGCTATCCGGCAGATGCGTTTTGAACTGGGTTCCGATCGGTCATTATTTATTCATCTGACGCTGGTGCCGTATATTCGCTCAGCCGGTGAAATAAAAACCAAACCGACCCAGCATTCGGTAAAAGAGTTACGCAGTATCGGCATCCAGCCGGATATTTTAATTTGCCGTTCCGAACAACCCATACCGCCCAGCGAACGCCGTAAAATTGCGTTATTTACCAATGTCGAAGAAAAAGCGGTTATTTCTGCGGTCGACGCCGCTTCGATTTATAAGATTCCGTTGTTGCTTCATGATCAAGGCCTGGACGATATAGTCGTTAACAAGTTGCGCCTGGATGTGCCACCTGCGAATTTAGCCGAATGGGAAGCGGTTGTCGATGCCTTGGAGCATTCTGTCAATGAAGCGACCATCGCCATTGTCGGTAAATATGTCGACCATTCCGATGCTTATAAATCGCTGAATGAGGCCTTAATCCATGCCGGTATCCGTACCCGCACCAAGGTCAACATCGTCTATATCGATTCGGAAATGATAGAGGATGAAGGCATCGCCAGACTCAAAGGCGTCGATGCCATTTTGGTGCCGGGCGGTTTTGGCGAACGCGGCGTGGAGGGCAAAATCGCCACGGTCAGGTATGCGCGGGAAAATAAAATCCCTTATTTGGGCATTTGTTTGGGCATGCAGGTTGCCGTTATCGAGTTTGCCCGCGATGGCGCCGGTTTGGAAGGCGCGCACAGCACCGAATTTTTACCCAAGTCGCCGCATCCTGTTATTGGTTTGATTACCGAATGGATGGCTGAAAGCGGTCAGCTGGAAATCCGCAATGAAGAATCCGATTTAGGCGGCTCGATGCGTTTGGGCGGGCAGCAATGCCGTTTGCAACAGAATTCTTTAGCGTTTGAGTTGTATCAAAAAGATGTGATTACCGAACGTCATCGTCACCGTTATGAATTTAACAGCCAGTATTTGGAAAGACTGGAGCAGGCCGGCATGCGTTTTTCCGGTAAGTCTATCGATGGGCGTCTGGTCGAAGTGATAGAAATACCCGATCATCCGTGGTTCCTGGCTTGTCAATTTCACCCGGAATTTACCTCAACACCTCGGAAAGGCCATCCGTTGTTTTCAGGTTTTGTGGTCGCGGCAGTTGAACATAAAAAAGGTGTAGCGTAATGAAATTATGTGGTTTTGAAGCGGGTTTAGATCAGCCGTTTTTTTTGATCGCAGGTCCCTGCGTGATTGAAAGCGAGCAAATGGCGCTGGATACTGCGGGTAGCTTAAAAGAATTAACCGCAGCATTAAATATCCCTTTTATCTATAAATCGTCGTTCGATAAAGCCAACCGTTCATCGCACGAAAGTTATCGCGGTCCCGGCGTGGAGCAGGGGCTTAAAATACTGGAAACGGTTAAGCAGCAAATCGGCGTGCCGGTGCTGACCGATGTCCATGAAGATACGCCCTTAGCCGAAGTTGCAGCCGTCGTTGATGTGATGCAGACGCCTGCATTTTTATGCCGGCAAACCAATTTTATTCAGCAAGTCGCCGCTCAAGGCATTCCGGTGAATATTAAAAAAGGCCAGTTTCTGGCGCCTTGGGATATGGTGCATGTCGCCAATAAAGCCAAGGCAACCGGAAACCGGCAAATTATGGTCTGCGAGCGCGGCGTATCTTTCGGTTATAACAACCTGGTTTCCGACATGCGTTCTTTGGCGGTCATGCGCGATACCGATTGTCCCGTGGTTTTCGATGCGACGCATTCGGTGCAATTGCCCGGCGGGCAGGGCACGGTATCGGGCGGACAACGCGAGTTTGTACCGGTGTTGGCCAGAGCTGCGGTTGCGGTAGGCATAGCGGGATTGTTTATGGAAACTCATCCGAATCCCGCGGAAGCGAAAAGCGACGGCCCCAACTCCTGGCCTTTGCATAGAATGCGGGAATTGTTGGAAACCTTGGTGATTTTAGATAACGCCGTCAAACGTCAGCCGTTTATCGAAATGACTTTATAAGGTTATGGCTCAGATTACTCGGCTATCACAGCTCGACTTAAGCGCTAACTATAGTTATGCGGATTATTTAACGTGGCATTTAAATGAAGCTGTGGAATTGATTAAAGGCAGGATTCAGTTAATGTCTCCTGCGCCAAATGTTAAACATCAACGCATTTCTATTTATTTGAGCAGTCATTTATTTTTTTATTTTGAAAATAAAAACTGTCAAGTATTCGATGCTCCGTTTGATGTGCGCTTATATGACCGCAGCAAATCGTTAGTAGCCAATAAAGATATCAGCACCGTCGTGCAACCCGATATTTGCGTGATTTGCGCTAAAGAAAAATTGGACGAGCAAGGTTGTAACGGCGCGCCGGATTGGATTATTGAAATATTATCCAAAGGTAACTCCAAAAAAGACGTCAAAATTAAACATGCGCTTTATGCTGAAAGCGGCGTAACTGAATATTGGTTAATTTATCCGTATGAAGAAGTTATTCATCAATTTGTGTTAAATGATGAAACCGGGCAGTATCATTTGCATAATAGTTATGCCGGTGACGATGTAGCGATCCCGTATTTATTTCCCGACTTAACAATTGATTTATCCACGCTATTTAAAGATGTGCAGTAATTGCATTAAACCAAAAGCTTTACGCTTTTATTTTTAACCAGTAGAAAAAGAAACCACCATGACTCGAATAGTTGATATTAAAGCAAGAGAAATTTTAGATTCACGCGGTAACCCGACCTTGGAAGCGGATGTGTTTTTGGCGTCCGGCGTGGTCGGCAGCGCCATGGTGCCTTCCGGCGCATCGACCGGCGAGCGCGAAGCGATAGAACTGCGTGATAATGATAAAGGCCGTTATTTGGGTAAAGGTGTTTTAACCGCCGTCAATAATGTGAATACCGAAATTCGCGAAGCGATTGTCGGTATGGATGCCGATGACCAAGCCGGTATCGACAAAAAAATGATCGCATTGGACGGCACTGAAAACAAAGGCCGTTTAGGCGCTAATGCGATTTTAGCGGTATCGATGGCGGCGGCTCATGCGTCGGCTAAAGATGCAGGCGTGCCTTTATACCGTCACTTGAACACCAGCGGTAAATTCATCATGCCGGTACCGATGATGAACATCATCAACGGCGGTTCGCATGCCGACAACAGCGTTGACCTGCAAGAGTTCATGATCCTGCCGGTCGGTGCGCCGACTTTCCGCGAAGCGATTCGTTACGGTGCGGAAGTTTTCCATAACCTGAGCAAAGTTTTAAAAGCCAAAGGTTTGGCAACTACAGTCGGTGATGAAGGCGGTTTTGCGCCCAATTTGTCTTCTAATGAAGAAGCCATTGAAGTCATTTTAGAAGCGATTGAAAAAGCAGGTTACAAAGCCGGCGTCGATATTTTCTTGGGTATGGACGCCGCCAGCTCCGAATACTACAAAGACGGCCGTTATGAGCTATCAGCCGAGGGCAGAAGTTTTGATTCGGTCGGAATGAATGACTTCTTTGTTGAATGGGTCAATAAATACCCGATCATTTCTATCGAAGACGGCCTGGATCAAAACGACTGGACCGGCTGGAAAGATCAAACCGAAAAATTGGGCAGCAAAATCCAATTGGTCGGCGATGACTTATTCGTCACTAATCCGGCTACTTTAAAAGAAGGTATTGAGAAAGGCATTGCTAATTCAATCCTGATTAAAGTAAACCAAATCGGTACTTTAAGCGAAACTTTGGACGCGATTAACACAGCTCACGCGGCGGGCTACACAGCCGTTGTGTCGCATCGTTCAGGCGAGACTGAAGACACTACGATTGCGGATTTGGCAGTGGCAACGGGCACAGGACAAATCAAAACCGGTTCTTTAAGCCGTTCTGACCGCGTTGCCAAATACAACCGCCTGATGAAGATTGAAGAAGAATTAGGCGACTTAGCGGTTTACGCAGGCCGTAGCGCGTTTAAAATGCTGTAAAAAGCAGGTGAAGGGCGCAAGGCAAAAGGTGGAAACCATGAGTCTTGCGCCCTTAGCCTTTTGCCCTTAGCCTTTTGCCTCTCCCATGAAAATTCTCATTGCAATTATCGTCCCTTTAATTATTCATTTCCAATACCGGATATGGATTGGAGACGGCAGTATTGCGCAGATTGATGCCTATCAACATCGTCTTGATGACCTGAAAAAACAGGTAGAGGAAAAAAGAGAACGCAATGAAGCGCTTTATGCTGAAGTGCTGGATTTGCGGAAAGGCCAGGAAGCGATTGAGGAGCGGGCTCGGGATGAATTAGGGATGATTAAAGAGGATGAAACATTTTTTCATGTGCTTGATTAGACGAAGGGCGAAAGGCAAAAGGTGAAAACGTACATACCTTTTGCCTTTTGTCTTTAGCTTTTTTTACCAATGACCCATTCAATAAAATTCTGGGCTATCGTTCCAGCCGCCGGCGTCGGCAAACGTATGCAGGCTGACCGGCCTAAACAATATCTGGAACTTGCCGGGAAAACCGTAATCGAACATACCCTATTGCGCTTGTTGCAGGCTGGCGTTTTTACCGCGATTGCCGTTGCCGTTTCCGAAGAAGATCCTTACTGGCCTGATTTGGCTATATCGCAGCATAAAAATGTTATCACCGCTCCCGGTGGGAAAGAGCGGGCGGATTCGGTGCTGTCCGGGTTAAAGACGATCAGGGAGCAAGCATCCGATGACGACTGGGTGTTGGTGCATGATGCGGCCAGACCCTGCATTACAGCGGCCGATATTCATCATCTTATTGATTCTTTAATCAACGATGATGTGGGCGGGATTCTGGCCTTAGCTTCGCCCGACACCTTAAAACAGGTACAAGGCCACTGCATTACCGGAACGTTGGATAGAAGTCATATCTGGCGGGCACTGACGCCGCAGATGTTCCGTTACGGCATGTTAAAAACCGCACTGGAACAGTCGCAAGGCAATCCGGCCATCACTGACGATGCCAGCGCCTTGGAATTAAAAGGCTTGCAGCCGAAAATCGTCGAAGGCCGTCCCGATAACATCAAAATCACCCGCCCGGAAGACCTGGCATTAGCACAATTTTATATGGAGCAACAAAATGATTAGAGTGGGTCAAGGTTACGATGTACACCGCTTCAAAGACGGCGGCGAGGTAATACTAGGCGGCGTAAAAATAGATTACGAACGAGGCCTGGAAGCGCATTCCGACGGCGATGTGGTTTTGCATGCCTTATGCGATGCGCTATTGGGTGCAGTCGCTTTGGGCGATATAGGCAAGCATTTCCCCGATACCGATCCCGAATTTAAAGGCGCCGACAGCCGGGTTTTGTTGCGCCATGTTTACGGGATTGTCCAAGAAAAGGGCTATAAGCTGGTGAATGCCGATATTACCATCATTGCCCAAGCGCCGCTTATGTCGCCGCATACGGCCGCGATGTGCCGCAATATCGCCGATGATTTGCAGGCGGATGTCGATTGCATCAACGTCAAGGCCACCACTACTGAAAAACTGGGTTTTGAAGGGCGGAAAGAAGGTATTGCGGTACAGGCGATAGTTCTGGTTGAAAAATAAATCCACCTCATTCATGCTTTATAGAAGCATTCGGCTTTTTCCAAGTTTTCGGCCTGTACGATTAATGAATCGATTAGTCCGCGAAAACCAAAAGTAGGCGCCTCTAAGCGGCACAAAAAACACGCTTATATTCGAAGAGGTATAAAACAGGGCTTTCATTTTTAGGCGGGGCCGTAGGCGTGCCGTGCGCGCCAAAGAGTTTAAATAAAAAATAGGTGTATTTTACTCTGGAGAAGGCGCGCGGTACGCCACGGCCTGTTCAATACAACATGCCGATTTATCTCATGTCTTTCGTGGATAAGTCGCCTTTTTTAAAGCTAATCGTATAGGTCGCAATTTTTGAGTGATATGAATAAACAAAGAAAAGCAGTGGCGTTAATTTCCGGCGGACTGGATTCCATGCTGGCGGCGAAAACCATCATGGAGCAAGGCGTTCATGTCGAAGGCATTAACTTCTTTACCGGTTTTTGCGTGGAAGGCCACACCCATGCGATCAGGGCTAATGATAAAGCCAAGCCTAAACGCAATAACTCGTTATGGGTTGCCGAACAGTTAGGCATGAAGCTGCATATCGTCGATGTGATCGAAGAATATAAAGATGTGCTGATCAACCCTAAACACGGCTACGGCGCGCACATGAATCCTTGTCTGGACTGCAAGATTTTTATGGTCAGCAAGGCCAAACAATGGATCAAGGAAAACGATTTCGATTTCATCATCACCGGCGAAGTGATAGGGCAACGGCCGATGTCGCAACGCAAAGATACGATGCCGGTCATATCCAGAGAATCAGGCGCCGATGATCTGTTACTGCGGCCTTTGTGTGCGAAGAATCTGCCCGCGACGCTGCCGGAACGGGAAGGCTGGGTCGAGCGGGATAAGCTGCACGATTTTACCGGACGCTCGCGTAAACCGCAGATGGCGATGGCCGCGCAATTCGGCTTTGATGATTACGCCCAGCCGGCAGGCGGTTGTTGTTTCCTAACTGACGCCAGCTATTCGTCCAAACTGGTCGATCTATGGCAGGCGCGCGATGGCGATAAGCAATACGACCTGGATGATGTCATGTTGCTGAAAGTCGGAAGGCATATCCGGCCGGGGCAAAACTTTAAAGTGATTGTAGCCCGGGAAGAAGGCGAAGGCCGTTTTATGCTGGGTTATAAAAAAGAATTTATTACGATGTATTGCGCCAGCCATGCCGGTCCGTTGGTGTTGGTGGACGGCTCGCCTTCCGCTGAAGATTTGTTCCTGGCGGCACGGATTACCGCCCGCTACGGACAGGGACGCACTGCCGAACAAGTCGATGTGAACATTGCCGATAAAGACGGTTCCGAGCGGATTATTCAGGTCAAACCGTTCGGCAGCGATGAAATTCCACAACAATGGTATATATGAACAGAGAAATACTCAATGCCCGCCGCTTGCTGTGTCCGTTGCCGGTTATTCGCACCCAGGATAAAGTCAAACAGCTTAAAGCGGGCGATCAGTTGGAAGTGATTTGTACCGATCCGGGTGTCATGCAGGACATCCCGGCTTGGTGCCGAATTAATGGGCATAAGGTACTGGAAACCATTTCGGGTGATCATGAGTACACTATTATTCTGGAAGTCGGTGATTAGTGACTGAGGTTTGGGATAGTGTAAAAATGGACAAATTAAAAGCCAGGGCCAGTTATGTGGGTGCGGCGATTAATGTTTTGCAGACGCTGATCAAAATCGGTTTCGGTATCCTCGGACAGTCGGCGGCCCTGATCGCCGACGGTATTCATTCGCTCTCGGATCTGCTCAGCGATCTTTTGGTAATTATTGCGGTTAAATTAGGCAGCCGCGAGGCCGATCTTGATCATCCTTACGGTCATCGCCGATTTGAAACCATAGCAACGGTCATTTTGGGGGCCAGTTTAATCGCTATCGGCGGCGCTATCGCTTGGTCGGTCATGGAACGTATGGCGGATCCCGAACATCTGCCTGTGCCTAACGTGCTTTCGCTGGGCGTGGCGACTTTGTCAATTCTGATTAACGAATGGCTATATCAATACACCAAGCGCATCGCCAAAACCACCCGCTCCAAATTGCTGCTGGCTAATGCCTGGCATCAGCGTAGCGATGCGATTTCGTCGCTGGTGGTTTTGTTCGGCATCGGCGCGGTGATGCTGGGCTATCCGTTAGCCGACGGGGTTGCCGCCATCGTGGTCGCATTAATGGTGGCTAAAATCGGTTTGAATCTGGTGTTCGAAAGTATTAAGGAACTGGTCGATACCTCATTGCCGCCTGCCTTGGTGGCCGAGATCAGGACCGCGATTCACGCCATTGACGGTGTCGAAGGTATCCATCTGTTGCGTACCCGGCAAATGGGCGAGGATGCTTTAATTGATGCGCATATCGTCGTCGATCCCCGCATTACCGTTTCGGAGGGCCACATGATTAGCGATATCGTCAGGTATGACTTGATCAGGCGTTTCGATGACGTAATGGATGTGCTGGTGCATGTCGATCCTGAAGATGACGAAAGCTCGCGGGATTATTCCAGGCCGCTGTCTCGCGGGGATGTTCAGCAGCTATTGGATCGTTATCTGGTCGACGTTAAAGTGGCTATCGAAGATTTCAGAATCCATTATCTGGACGGCCAGATTGAAGTGGAAGTGATTTTGCCTTTTGCGATCAGTGAACAGCCGGAACAGCTGGAAAAAGTAAAAAAACAATGCAAGCTGATGCGGGTGGAAGTCAAAAAAATCGATAATGTGTTTGTGTTTTTTAAAGTTTGATCCGTGTTCTATTTTCAGTATGGGGAATGAGAATGCGCTTAACGATGTTCGAAATAACAACCATACAACAGAGCGCCAAAAACATATTTGGCGACAGGGTAAAGGTTTATCTTTTCGGCAGCAGGGTTGATGATAATAAAAAAGGCGGGGATATCGATTTATATGTCATACCTGAAAATAAAGATAATTTTTTCGAGAAAAAAATTAAGTTTTTAAGCGCATTAAATAGTGCTTTAGGTGAACAAAAAATAGATGTGGTTATCGCCAAAGACCAAACCAGACCCATAGAAAAACAAGCGCTTGAAACAGGAATAGAGTTGAATTTAAATAACTTAAAACTCGAAAAGATTCTCAATGAATGTACGAAACATCTGCAAAGAATCAATGAAGCTCATAGCGATATGTCGGTCTTTATGCCGCTTACTTCGACTCAATATGAAAATTTAGCCAAAGACGATGTGCAGGCAATAGATCAGTATTTATTTAGATTTGCAAAGCTTCAAGACAGTATGGGAGAAAAGCTTTTTAGGCTAGTCGTGGCTAGGTTTGAAGAAAATACCGATAAGTTATCGTTTTTGGATGTTATTAAAAAAATGGAAAAATACATGGAGATGGATATTGTCAATGAATGGCTTGATTTGAGAAATATAAGAAATCATCCGGCTCATGAATATGAGGATGACGCCATTGAAATGGCTAATAGTATTAATTTAATTTATGCAAAAAAAGAAGTGATTGAAGGCATTTATTTAACGATAAAAGCCAAGTGTGATATACCCGTTCAACTTAACGAGGCTTAACTTATGGCAGTAGGGCAGTGCAGTTTTCCGATCATGCACGAAGTACCAGGAATAACGCTGGGTACAGCGAACGCAGGCATCAAGCAAACCGTCAGGGATGACATCCTGGTGATTCAAATGGCCGAGCATTCAAGCTGTGCGGCGGTTTTTACCCAAAACGCCTTTTGCGCCGCGCCCGTGCATGTGGCGAAAGCAAATCTGGCTCATGCGCCGCGCTGGTTGCTGATTAATTCCGGCAACGCCAATGCCGGCACCGGCGAGCAAGGCATGCAGGATGCCTTGGCGACCTGTACCGGCCTTGCCGAAGTTGTCGGGGGGCTTGCGACGCAGGTACTGCCTTTTTCTACCGGCGTTATCGGCCAACCGCTGGCGGTCGATAAAATCAAAGCAGCTTTACCGGAAGCCGTAAGCAAGCTGAATACCAACAACTGGGTCAAGGCGGCTCAGGCGATTATGACTACCGATACCTTCGCCAAAGGCGTATCCAAAGTCATCGAAATTGAAGGCCAATCGATTACCATCAATGGTATTTCCAAAGGCGCGGGCATGATTCAGCCGAATATGGCGACCATGCTGGGTTTTATCGCGACCGATGCGAACATCGACCAAGCCCTGTTGCAGAACTGTTTGGCGTTGGCGGTTGAGCAATCGTTCAACCGCATCACCGTCGATGGCGACACCTCCACCAATGACGCTTGCGTATTAATGGCCAGCGCTTGCTCACTGGCTCCGAAAATCAAACCGGACAGCGAAAACTATAATATTTTTGCCGATGCCGTGATGACCGTTTGCAAACAACTGGCGGAAGCCATCGTCAGGGACGGGGAGGGCGCAACCAAGTTAATGCGCATCGTGGTCGAGCAAGCCTTGACCGATGAAGAAGCGGTACGCGTCGGTAAAACCATTGCTCATTCGCCGTTAGTGAAAACCGCGTTTTTTGCCAGCGATCCGAACTGGGGACGGATATTGGCCGCAGTAGGCCGAGCCGGAGTTGAAAACATGGTGCTGGAAAACGTGCAACTGTATCTGGATGATGTCTGCATCGTCAGGAACGGCGGCAGGGCAGACGATTACACCGAGGAAGCCGGACAACGGGTGATGAATCAGGAAGAGATCACCGTGACCGTCAAACTGGGCCGAGGCGACGCAGTACAGGAAGTTTTAACCTGCGATTTGTCTTATGAGTATGTGAAGATCAATGCGGAATACAGGACTTAAAACAGGCGAAAAGCCCAAGATTATCGTTCCCACGCTCCGGCGGGGGAATGCAGTCTTGGACGCTCCTGCGTCCACTAACAAATGAAACCTCTCCAAGTCGCCGTGGGCGTAGTCAAAAACCCGCAAGGAAAAATCCTGATTTCCCGGCGTCATGCCGCTTTGCACCAAGGCGGTTTATGGGAGTTTCCCGGCGGTAAGATTGAAGCATCGGAAACAGCGGAATTCGCCTTGGCCCGTGAACTCAAAGAGGAACTCAATATCACGGTGACAGCGGCGACCCCGCTGATTACCGTCAACCATCAGTATCCTGACCTAAGCGTCCAGCTAAAGGTTTTTTTAGTCGAACAGTTTTCAGGCGAAGCTAAAAGCTGCGAAGGCCAGCCGTTTAAATGGGTAGCTCCGGCCGAGCTGGACCATTATGCCTTTCCGGCCGCCAATCAGCCGATTATTACCGCTGCCAGATTGCCGTCTTATTATGCGATTTTGGATGATACGGATGAGGATTTGTTACCGGCTAAGCTGCAAAAAATATTGAACAAAGGTATCAAGCTGATTCAAGCCCGATTGAAAACCTTGTCTTCCGTAGATGCGGCAAAGTTTATTGAACAGGCTTATCCATTATGCAAACAGCAACAAGCCTTGCTGTTAATGAATTCCGCCGTTGACTATTCAGCCGAAGTAGATGGCATACACCTGACCAGTCATCACTTAATGGCTTTGACCCAGCGCCCTGAAAACGGTAAATGGCTGGCCGCGTCATGCCACAACCTTGAACAACTGCAACATGCGCAAAACATAGGCGTGGATTTTGCCGTTCTGGCTCCGGTGTTGGCAACCCAAACCCATCCGGGCGCCGCATCGCTGGGTTGGGAGCAATTCACCGAGCTGGTTGGCAAGGTGAACATGCCGGTTTACGCGCTCGGAGGCATGACCGAATCCAGTCTGATTACAGCACAGCAAAGTGGAGGCCAAGGGATAGCGGCGATCAGGGCTTTTTTGCAGTGAGTTGAAATAATGTTTCAGATCCTAAGGAACATGCATCAATTAATTTAAGCAATTACCACGAAGAGCATGAAGGACATGAAGACTTAAATCCTTCATGCTCTTCATGCTCTTCATGTTCTTCATGGTTTAAAAATAAAACTTGCTCAAGTTATTTCATGCACGTTACTAAATAAAATGTCAAAAGAACTTGTAACCACTCAGCAGATGCTGACTTTATAATAGAGCGCAGATGGCGCGCGTAAATAGCTTTTAAACTGAGTAATCTCCAATACTCGAATCCGTGCCATTTGTGTTCTGTGTAGAGCAATACAAGAACTTTCTTCTCCAATATGCCGTTTGCCGCGGTATCTTAGCCATATGGCAGGTTTTGTTAATGTGGATACAAAAAGAATTTTCATTATCAGGAAAGAATAGAGGGTTTCACTTGATCACCAGCGAAGTCCTGAATGCCATACCGGAGTTGGCTGACGTAGAATGCGGGTTGTTACACCTTTTTATTAAGCATACTTCGGCATCGTTGACGATTAATGAGAATGCCGACCCCACGGTAAGGCAGGATCTGGAAAGCCACTTTAATAGATTTGTGCCGGAAGATGCGCCTTACTATCGGCATAGCTATGAAGGTAACGACGACATGCCGGCTCATATAAAAAATTGTCTTCTGGGCTCCAGTTGCAGCATTCCCATTACCAGAGGCGCGCTTAATCTGGGGATTTGGCAAGGCATTTATCTGTGCGAACATCGCAACCGGGGCGGCAGCAGGCGTATTGTCGCTACTATTCAAGGCCGTCCTCGAACGGGATAATGCTGATGTTACTTATCCCTAAAACGGCTTGGGCAGGTATTGCAGTCGTCAGCGAGGTAAGTGTATAGGTTTGAACCGTAAATGATTTGTTAATCGTAATAACAAGGGAGAAAGAATTTGAAGATATTGGTAACAGGAGCTGCCGGGTTCATAGGTTCAAGCCTTAGCCTGAAATTGCTGGAGCGGGGCGACGAGGTTGTCGGCATAGACAATCTTAACGATTATTACGATGTCAATTTGAAGTTGGCAAGATTAGAGCGGTTGCGGGGTTATGATCGTTTTAAATTTATTAAGCTTGAAATTGCCGACAAAGAAGCCGTAGAGGGGCTTTTTGCCCGAGAGCGGTTTCAACGAGTCATGCATTTGGCGGCGCAAGCCGGCGTACGCTATTCGATAAGCCATCCTCATGCTTATATCGATTCAAATATAGTTGGCTTCATCAACATACTGGAAGGGTGCAGGTACAATGCCGTCGAGCATTTAGCCTATGCTTCATCCAGTTCGGTTTACGGGGCCAATACTAAAATGCCGTTTTCTATTCATGACAATGTCGATCATCCGGTTTCTCTTTATGCGGCCAGCAAAAAAGCCAATGAATTAATGGCCCATACTTATAGTCATCTTTATCAGCTGCCGACCACCGGTTTGAGGTTTTTTACTGTTTACGGGCCATGGGGGCGACCCGATATGTCGCCGTTTTTGTTCGCCCGTAATATCATTGAAGGAAAGCCGATCGATGTGTTTAATTACGGCAACCACCGCCGTGATTTCACATATATAGATGATATAGTCGAAGGTGTTATCAGGGTTATCGATAAACCGGCGCAAGCTAATGCTGACTGGCTTAGTGAAAGTCCCGATCCTGCGACCAGTTTTGCCCCTTATCGCTTATATAACATAGGCAACAATAAGCCGGTGCATTTATTAACCTTTATTGAAACCTTGGAAAAATGTTTGGGTAAAGAGGCGATAAAGAATTTGTTACCTTTGCAACCCGGAGATGTGCCTGATACCTACGCGGATGTTTCAGATTTGGTCAATGATTTGGGATATAAACCGGCCACGTTGCTGGAAGACGGCATTAGAAATTTTGTTGAATGGTATAAAGATTTTTACGGGATGGCGTAGCGGGGTATTTGCCGGTTGCGGTAGCGTTAGGGGAACCCTGTGGTGCCGGAAATTTCCGATAACCACTCAGCAGTGTTTGTAATGGGGCATGGGAGGGGCACGGATTTGGCGGATTTAAGTCAATGGCTTAAATCATTCCGACCTGGACGATTAGAATAAATCGATTTTTAGGCGGGACAGGACAGCCGGGCGTGCCTTCTATCAGGCTTAAAATACACTTGCTTCGTATTTAGGCCCTTTGGCGCGCACGGCGCGCCCTATGGTCTTTTTAATGCAACATATTGATTTTAATGGTGATTATATATATTTCATGGTCCAGCTGTTGAGTCGTTAATCTCAAGTATGAAACCTATTCCTGAGGCGGTGGTGCAGTTTCCGTACTCGTTTCATCGCCGACGCTTTGCAAAATCTCTTGTTCGGTTTTTTTATTCATCACGATAATGGAAATCCGTCGGTTAATCGGGTCCAGCGGTTCGGTAGCTGCACTGTAGGGAACGCTGGACGATAACCCGATAACCCTTAAAACTTTTTCTTCGGCAAGCCCGCCTTGAATCAATTCGTATCGAGCGGCATTGGCTCGATCACTGGACAGTTCCCAGTTAGTATATTTTTTTTGGTTGGGCGGGAAAGGCCGTGCATCGGTATGGCCATTAAGGCTGACTCTATTGGGTAATTCGTTAATAACCGGAGCCAATGCCCTTAAAATCAATTTAATTTGCGGCTCGGTTTCTGCGCTGGCCAGTTTATACATAGGTCTGTTCTGGGCGTCGACGATCAGAACTCGTAAGCCTTCAGAGGTTATTTCCAGTTTAATCTGATCCTTGAATTCGGTTAATTCCGGGGATGAATCTATCTTGTCCAGAATTTTTTGTTTTAAATTTTCGAGTTTTTCCTTTTCGATTTCTTCCGCTTTTTTTTCAATCTCCTCCGTCGTCATCTCTTTAACTTCAGGCGTCATGCCTTTATCGACTTGGCCCAGATCTTGTGACGTAAGATCAGAGCCGCCCGCTTGAATAATACTGGTTCGGTCGCCGGTGTCCGCGCCTCCCTCATAGGATGCCTTAAAAGGATCTTGAAAATATTCGGCAATGCCTTTGCGTTCAGGATCACTGGTCGTCCCTAACAGCCACATCAGTAAAAAAAACGCCATCATGGCGGTCACGAAATCGGCGTAAGCCAGTTTCCAGGCGCCTCCATGATGAGCATGGCCGCCTTTTTTTATTTTTTTTATGATGATCGGTTGTTGGTCGGCCATTTTTAACTACCCCTTATTGGCTCGCAACTGTGCTTCTAATTCCATGAAGCCGGGACGCATCGCGGAGGCAATCATGGTACGCATATATTCAGCCGTCATGGCCGGTGATACGCCTTTAGCGCAACATAACAAACCTTTTTGCGCGCATTTGTAGACGTTGCCGGCCGCTTCAACGCGTTCTGCCATTACCGCGGAGACAGGGCCGATATAACCATAGGCCAGCAGAATACCCAAAAATGTCCCGACCAGGGCCGCTGCAATCAATTTGCCCAACTCCGAGGGTGGAATACCCACTGACTCCATGGTATGTACAACGCCCAATACCGCAGCGACAATCCCAAAGGCCGGCAAACCGTCAGCGATATTCTGTATGGCTTTAACCGGGGCGTGGGCTTCTTCATGATGGGTTTCGAGTTCTTGATCCATCAGCTCTTCCAGTGCATAGACCTCAACTCCGGTAACGATCAAGCGCAGGTTGTCACAGATAAACTCCAGCAAATGGTGATCGCCGAGAATTCTAGGCGTAAACACCGGGCTGCTTTTCGGATCGTCGATAATACTTTCCAGCGACAATAAGCCTTCTTTGCGGGTTTTGGTAGTAATGCCGTAAAAACACAACAGCAGTTCAAGATAATATTCTTTATTGTACGGAGTGCCCTTTAAGGTGCCGGTAGCCTGGCTGATGGCGGCCTTGATAACGGACATGGAGTTTCCGCAAATAAAAGCACCCACAGCAGCGCCAATAATGATAATAAATTCAAAGGGCTGAAAAAGAACGCCGGGGTGCCCGCCGCCCCCTATAAATCCGCCCATGATTGCTATAGAGAGGACCAAATATCCGACAATAACTAACATGTGTTCTCTTTTGTGGTTGGTTTATTGAAATAACTAAATGGAATGCAGTCATTGCCGATGGTTAAGCAATGGAGCACTGCATGATTATATCGGGGCCGCCTAAAAACCTGAATTTTCCTGTAACCGGTTCAATAATCTTAACGGCCTATTTTAACTTGAATTTGTAATCTTTCGCTGTTTTGTTTTTGCTTGAGTAGGTGCTTGTTTTGCCCATCAATCAAACGCTGCATGGCTGTTGTGTGTATGATTTCCCGGCCAATTTATTCAGTGTGGGACAAAACATGTTCGGATAGCTGTATTAAAGCTTAGGGTGTAGGTATTCATGACATCCGTTACCAAATATACCGGCTGATTCATTAACCGCCGTTGCTTGAGACTGCGCTATTGTGTGTGGCGTCATAATTCTGTAATGAATCTTTGTAATAATTCTCGCACTAACTTGAGTGAGAAAAAAAATGAAACGGTTTGGTCTTTTATTGGTTCTTTTAACCCTGATCCCTTCGGTAGCATCGGCTTGGTGGAGCGATGACTGGGGATACAAGAAAAAAATAACCCTTGATGCGAAAAAACTTCAACAAGACGGTGTCAGTATTCCGGAAGATGCGTTTGCATTAATTCGCTTGCATACCGGTAATTTTACCTTTTTTACGGATCTGGCCGAAAAAGGTAAAGATATTCGGGTTCTCGCGGATGATGAAAAAACGCCTTTAAAGTTTTATATTGAAAAACTCGACCCTGTTAACGAAATGGCTTTTATCTGGGTTAAATTACCTAAAGATATGGCTAAATCTGCTGAGCCCGGTATTTGGTTATATTACGGTAACGCTACCGCTGCCGATGGGCAGGATGCGGCAGGTTCTTATGATGTCAGCCAAGTTCTTAACTATCAATTCGACTCCAGCGGCGTTAAGGATTTAACGGCCAACGCCAATAACCCGTCTGAAATCACGGCAAGCACGGAAGGCGGCCTGATTGCCGATGCGGCATCCTTTCAAGGCGGCCAAATTATCCGCGTGCCTGCGACGCCCTCTTTGCAAATGTCGCCGGCAACGGGGTGGACGGTGACAACGTGGTTAAAATGCGATCAAGCTCACCAACAAAACAGCGTATTGTTTCAAAGATCGGGTGCAAACAGTTCCGTAACGCTGGCGATAAAAGAACAAACGCCTTATCTCGAAATCACTAATGCAGCAGGAGTTAAGCAGGAATTTTCAGCTCAGTTTACTGTAGCGGCAGACGCTTGGCATCATCTTGCTCTCGTTGCCGGCGCCGATAATTTTACTATCTACATTGACGGCACCATCGCTGGCAGCTTTCCGGTCGCATTGGCGGAGTTAACCGGCGATATGACTATCGGTGCAGATGCAGCAGGGGCTAGAGGTTTTTCCGGCGCGATAGATCAATTTTCTGTATTCAAAACGGCTCTCGACATCAATGCAATAAAATTCGATGTGCGGATGCAAGGGGCCGGTTCAGCGTTGTTAAGCTATGGCGAAGACGCTACGCCGGATGCGGAAGGCGGCGAATCTTACATTATGGCTACGCTGGACAGTGTGACCATCGATGGCTGGATTATTATCGGCATACTGGGCGTCATGTTTGTGATCAGTTGGATGGTGATGATCGTCAAGACGATAGTCATTAACCGCATCCATGGCGAAAACAAAAAATTCGAACAGGTCTTCAGCCGGCTTGGCGCACAGGATATTTCAAAGTTAAACAGTGAAGAAACCGAGGATGACGCGGATTTTGAAGAGTCTCCGCTGTTGCTTTCATTAACCTCCAAGCACGGCGCTTTTACCGGTTCATCGATTTACCGCATCTATCATGTCGGCGTTGAAGAGATGAATAAGCGTTTAGCAAAAAGCGTAAGCCTGGATGTGCAGCAAACTTTATCGGCAAGCGCCATGGCGGCCGTTAGAGCGTCAATGGATGCGGTTCTGGTCAGGGAGTTGCAAAAACTGAATTCGCAAATGGTGTTGCTGACCATTGCTATCAGTGGCGGCCCTTTTCTGGGCTTATTGGGCACTGTGGTCGGGGTTATGATCACTTTCGCCGCGATTGCCGTTAGCGGCGAGGTCAACGTTAATGCGATTGCGCCGGGTATTGCCGCTGCGTTGACCGCGACTATCGCCGGTCTTGCCGTGGCGATTCCTGCTTTGTTCGGATACAACTATTTAGGTAGCCGCATCAAAGTCATTTCTGCGGATATGCATGTATTCGTCGATGAATTTGTCGCAAAACTGGCTGAAGAACATACCTGAGTCGGACCAATCTGCACTATATCCGCGCGGGTATGGATTGACTTTTGTCCCGCATACGTAGGGCATGCCGTGCGCGCCTTAGCTCCCAAGGCGCGCCCTACCGCAGATGATCTTATCAGGTCTACCGGATTTTCTAAAAAGCGCAAACCGTGACCGTCTCCAATAGAGTTATATAAAAGGGTTTTTAAATCATGAAAGTACAAGAAGATAATGCGGCGTATGACGAAATCAACGTCACGCCGATGCTGGATTTAGCTTATGTGTTGCTGGTTGTATTTATCTTGATGACGACCGCTTCGGTGCAGGGCATCACCGTTAACCTGCCTAAAGCCAGCGATACCCCCAGTCTTGCCAAACCCCAAACCAAAGCCATTACGATAACGGCTGATGGCACTATTTTTCTGGACACCTATCCGGTCACCATGGACCAGCTGAAATCCACCTTGCAACAATACAAAGCGGTCAATCCGGCATTGCCCGTTGTTATTAAAGGCGATGCGGCGGTTCAGTATGTCAATATCGTCAATGTGCTGGCATTGTTAGGAGAGCTCGATATTACCCAGATTGGCTTGGTTACGCAAAACCTGGTCAAATAAGAGTCCCTGTAATGACGACGCATAAAAAACATTTTCGTGTTTATCTGCCGATGATTATCGGCGCAATCCTTTTGCTGGTAGCGGTTGGCGTTATCGTCCATCTCATCGGCAACATGGAAGAAAAACCGGCCAAGAAAGAAAAGAAAATCCAGGTGATTTCCTTAATGAAACCCCCGCCGCCTCCGCCACCCCCGCCAAAGGTTGAAAAACCGCCGGAACCTGAAGTTGAAAAACTCCAGGAAAAGGTAGAACAGGAACCGGAAGAAATACCGGATGTCGCCGAAGAGCCGCCGCCGGGCGATTTAGGCTTGGATGCCGAAGGTTCGGCCGGTTCGGACGGATTCGGTTTGGCCGCGCATAAAGGCGGAAAAGGCTTACTGGGTGGCGGCGGTGGCGGTGATCCTTACGCCTGGTATGGCGGGATTATCAAAAATGATATTTTGGACATCCTTTCGGAAAAAGAAGAGCTGCGCCGTAAAGGCTATACCGCTGTGGTTAAAGTGTGGGTTGAGCTTGATGGCTCAGTCAAACGGTTTGAACTGGCAAGAGGCAGTAACGACGCAGAAATCGACGAATTGCTGAATCGATTGCTTAGTAAATACAGGAAAGTTAATGAACCGCTTCCACCAGGGATGGAATTACCCATCAAGCTGAAAATTACATCAAGAATCTAAACACATTAACAGGTAAACAAATGGATAATAAAAAGCAGCTGATAGCCTTGGCGCTTTGTGGTTTGGTCGGCGCGGTTCAGGCAGGAGAAAAAGAAGAGTTGCTGAAGCTGCGTAATACCACAACTAATCTGATTAAAGAGTTGGTTAAGCAAGGCATTTTAACCGCCAAAGTCGCTGACGATATGATCAAAAAAGCGGAAGCGGACGCCGAAACCCAGGCTGCACAGCAAGTCGCTCAAAAGCCGGCCGATGCGCCGGAACAGGGTGAAATACGCGTGCCTTATGTTCCTGAATTTGTTAAAGATGAAATTCGTCAGCAAGTGCGCACGGAGTTGCGCGCAGATGTGGTGCATGATGTGATGCAGGAAGCTAAAACGCAAAAATGGGGCGTGCCGGATGCGTTGCCGGAATGGATCAGCCGCTTTAAATTATCGGGTGACTTGAGATTGCGTTCGCAGAATGATTTTATGGCTGCCGATAATGCAAAGTTATTTTATTCTGACTTTCAAACCATTAATCGGGCTGGCGGGGTAACGGCAGCCGGGTTGGATGGATTTCTGAATACCGATCATGACCGGCATCGTTTTCGCGAACGCTTGCGTTTGGGTATTGATGCAAAAATTGTAGAAGGTTTGAAGGCAGGTGTCCGCTTGGCAACCAGCAACATACCGGATCCGGTTTCGACCAACCAGACCTTGGGTAATACCGGCAGTCAATTTGATTTCAATATAGATCGCGCTTATCTGAAATATGACGCCGTTAATGATCGAGGCTTCAAATGGTTGACGCTTTCCGGCGGGCGGATTGCCAACCCTTGGTATGTCGGAGGCGGCGAGTTTACCGGCGGAAGCGAAATGGTTTGGGATACGGATTTATCGTTCGAAGGTTTCGCCGCGACAGTTCGTCACAGCTTATCCGGTTCGGACAGCCTACAGGGTGCGAATGATGATAAACACTCCGTGTTTGCTACAGTAGGTGCTTTCCCGTTGCAGGAATCAGCCCTTAGTTCAAAAGACAAATGGCTGTTCGGTTCGCAAGTAGGCCTGGATTGGGGATTTGCAAATCAAGATGCGTTTAAAATGGCTGTTGCTTATTTCGATTACGAAAATATTGAGGCAAAGCCTAATCAGAATACCCCCGCAACTTGTAATACCAACAGTCCTGGTAATAACCTTTCCGTACCTCAATTTATGCAATTCGGCAATACGGTGGCTATTGTTTGTTACGATAATAACAACGTCTTTCCCGGTCAATACGGTTTAGCATCCGACTACAATATTTTCAATGCGTCGGCTTCTTACGATGTTGCAAGGTTTGCGCCTCATCATCTTATTGTCGGCATTGATTATGCGAAAAACATAGGTTTTGATGCTGCATCGGTTCAGAAACTGGCTGGAGCTCCAGTGGGTGATCAAACCAATGCATGGCAGGTAAGGGCTGATTTTGGTTGGCCTAAAGTGGATCACGGCGGTCAGTGGAATGTGTTTACCTTGTATAAACATGTCGAACGGGATTCTGTGTTTGATGCCTACAGCGATTCCGATTTCCACTTGGGCGGGACCAATGCCAAAGGCTGGGTCATCGGCGCGAACTATGGTTTGATGAAAAACGTCTGGGCGACAGGCCGCTGGTTAAGCACCGATGTAATCACCGGGCCTAAATACGGCAACGATGTCCTGCAGTTAGACTTGAATACGAGATTCTAATGGTTACCAACAACAGGCTCATGAAATCATCGGTTTTTTTGGCGCTGATAATCTGTTCGGTATCATTGGATGCGGTTCTCGCAGCGCCAAGGGATAACGGCGGTAACGCTAAAATTGTCAGTAAATTGCAGGCGATGGTGAATGAAATCACCACGGAACGTGATCTTCTTAAAACCGAGAACGCCAAAATTGCAGCAGAACTTGAAACGCTGAAAGGCCAGGTGAAGCAGGAAAAAGAAGCGGCAGTATTATTGGAAGAAAAATTAAACACCGAACTCAGTTCGCAAAAGGCAAGCAGTGATGAGATTCGCGGTCGTCTGGATAATACTACCGACAAACTGCGCGAAGTTATTGATAAATACAACGCGTTGAACAAAGCCAAAAACGAATTGGCGGTTGAGCATACGAATCTGCAAAATAACCAGCAATTTACCGCTGCTGAATTGAAAATGTGCGAAAGCAAAAACATTAAAATGTATGAGGGCGCCAAGGAGGTTATTGACGGTTATCATAACTGTCAAAATAAAGGCATTGTCGATACCTTAATTGAATCGGAGCCTTTTTTGCAGATTAAGAATGTTGAATTCGAAACCATCATTCAGGAATACGAAGACAAGCTGAATAAGCAAAAATACCAGGGCAATGCGAGTGCCGTATCGTTAAATCCCGTCTCTAAACCGGAAACTGCCGTATCTTCTTCTCAAGCGGGTGAAGTTAAAGAATAAGGTAACCCGCAAAAAATAAATTCCAAATACAATGGAACGCAGATGATTATGATAAACACCGATAATTCATGGAAATCTGCGTTAATCAGGACTATCGGCGTCACCTGCGTTCCATTATCGTGTTGTGAGTTGTCTAAGGCGATGCCGGCTTAAGTATTTATCCTGCAATCAAGTTCTGTTTTTCATCGCGAACGACACAAAGAAATAAACCTCACGTCCTTCGTGGTGAAAAAAGTCTTGTACGTGGCTCGCACCTTTTGCTAGCATTTCGTCTTCGAGCTTCTCAAGCCGGAAATTTTTTTCGTTCCCACGCCCCGCGCTCATCATTGCACACAACTCTACCCCAGTTGCTTGATCCATGCGAAGTTTTACATCCCTTTCGGCTACGCTCAGGACAGGCATGTACCTGGATTCCGGCATTTCGCAGATATTTGTGTATAAAAATGAGTGCCGGAGTAGGGGAACGATGCATTAATCATTTGTTTAAAGTTAATAGAGGTCTTTTGTTATGCTGTCATTCCCGTATGGTTCGAGATGTTTGCCGCTGTTATGCTTGGTCGGCAGCCTTGCCGCTTGTGATCGAGCCGATCAGCAAAAAATCGAATATATAGAAGAAGGCAAGCGTTTATATAAAGCGGGTGATTATAAAAAAGCCCGGCGCGCATTTGATGATGCCCTAGCTGTTGATCCAAAAAATGTTCAGGATCGTTACGAACTGGCGGAACAGTTAGGCAAACTGGGTGATTTGCAGGATGCGGTTAAATACTATCAAGCAGTGGTCAATCAGGACGCCGGACATTTGATGGCGCGAGTCAAGTTGGGGCAAATCTATCTGTTGGCAGCGAAACTAAATGACGCGGAAAAAATGGCTACCGAAGCACTCGCCATTGATGGCGCTTATATTGATGCTCAGGTTTTGCTGGGCGGCGTTTTGGCCGCGCAAAATAACACGGATGCGGCGTTTGTCAAAGCCGAAGCGGCGCTACAGAAAAAGCCCGATGATGTCGGCGCGGCGTTATTGCTGGCCTCGTTAAATGCCAAGACCGGCAAACCGGATAAAGCGATTGCTTTGTTATTAAACGCTATTGAAAAACATAAGGATGATGTTGCTATGCGCTTGATGCTGGCTAATCTATATGCCCGGAAGCAGGATTTGGAAAAAGCGGAAGCGATGCTCGAAGCCATCGTCAAGGTAGAGCCTAAGGTTGTCGAGCATCGCAAACGATGGGCTGTTTTCTTAATTAACAATAAGCGGCTCGATAAGGCGGAAACGGTTTTGCGTACGGCTGTTACCGAATTGCCCGACGATGAACAGGCAAAATTGATGTTGGTTGAGTTTCTGGCAACGCAAAGAACGCCGGAAGCCGCTATTGCCGAATTAATTCCGATGGTGGAACAAAATACCGGTAATTATGAATTGCGATTTAAATTGGCCCAATTGCAATGGGCTCAAAAACAGACGGATAAAGCGGAAGAAACCTTAAAAGAGATTATTGAGCTTGATAAGCAGGGCTTGCAGTCGGTCAAAGCGCATAACCAGCTGGCGCGCTTATATATGGCTAGCGGACGCGTTGCCCAAGCCAAAGCTTTGGTTAATGAACTGCTTGCCGCCAATCCCGATGATTTGGCAACACTGGCGTTACGTGGCGAAATGGCATTGGCGGAAAATCGTGTGATTGAGGCTATCGCCGATTTTCGCACTGTTCTTGCCGAACAGCCCAATAATATCCCGTTGCTTAAATTGTTGAGCGCCGCACACCTGGTTAATAAAGACCAGGTTTTGGCGCGCGAGAACATCGAAAAAGTTGTGGAATTAGCGCCTGGCGATGAATCGGCCCGGCTGGATTTGGTCAACCTGCTGTTGCAAACCGGGAATAAAGAACAGGCTACGCAACAGCTCAACGCATTATTCAAGCTTAATCCAAACAGCAAGAACGGTTTGGATGCGCTATTCAAGATTTATTCGGCACAAAAGCAATGGGACCAGGCGTTACAAATAGCAACGCAGTTTGAACAGGCCTATGCCGATGATGCGACAGGTTATTATCTATCCGGCTTGGCTTATCAGGGGTCAGGCAAGCTTGAGCAGAGCACGGCACGCTTTGAGCAGGCTCTGCATAAACAACCGCAGGCAGCGGAGCCGCTGGCCCAATTGGTGAAAAATTACCTGAGCGCAAAACAACCCGATAAGGCTTTAACTAAATTGCATGAAGTGCTTAAAGACCAGCCCCGGAATTTTTTTGCGTACAATTTGATAGGCGATGTTTATCGATACAGTAATAAATACCCTGATGCTGTCAATGCCTATCAGCAGGCCATCGACATCAAGCCCGCATGGACTATTCCTTATCGCAATATTGCACTGATCAATATCATGCAAAAACACAAAAATAGTGCTGTCGATATTTTAACAAAAGGCATTAATAACGTCAGTGAGCCTATGGAATTGGTGGCGGATTTAGCGGCGCTGTATCATCAGGACGGGGAGCATCAAAAAGTCATCGCTTTGTATGAAGAAAGGTACACGAAGAATCCGGGTTCATTGAATGAATTAAATAATCTTGCCCGTTATTTAGCCGATTATGGGAACAGTGCCGAAGCATTGTCCCGCGCGGCAAAACTGGCTGAGCCGCTTGCTGAAACCAACAACCCTTTGATGCTGGATACGCTGGCCTGGATTGATTATAAACAGGGTAACTACGATAAGGCCCTGAAATATTTGCTGAGAGTTATTGAATTAAATCAGGATATTGCTGTGAGTTATTATCACTTGGGCATGGTTTATTTCAAACAGGGCGATAAGATTGCGGCGAAGGACTATTTGCAAAAAGCGATTAATAAAAAAGTGGATTTTAATGGCTTAGCTGAAGCAGAAGAGACGCTAAAGGCGCTGGAGAAAAATACTCAATAGCCTGCGGGTCATGCAAGAATAGTGTACCGGCGAAATTCCATGATCGCGGCATTCCGGTAGTCAAGGCATGTTTATGATCAGGTAATATGTCCACGGTGGTGAACACGAAGACGAATAGTGCGCCGAATCGGGACGAAGGTGTTAATCCGCGGCTCTGTCTGAGAGTGTGTTGTAAAAGTTTGCTTGGAGTCGCTGTCATCTGTGACTGCTATGAGCTTGTTGCGTTTTATTCGCCCCACAAGGTACGCCGCATTCAATAAGGCGTTTAAAACACGCTCTAGGCTTCAAATGAAGCCACTTTTTGCTAGCCCGGTTACTCAAGACGAAACGTCAAGGCAGGATTTCTTTCTTTGGCGAATAAGCCGCTTCTTCGCTAGTGTTCCGGATCTCTTGCGTTACATTCAGCACCGTCCCGTTGTGCCGTTCTTTACATGATCTAGGCTACTTGCCGGAGGAACGGCTGGTTATAACTGCAAACGGTCACGAATTGCGCTTTTTAGAGTGTCCCGCTCTTGGCGGCATTTTTTGCGAAGCTGTGAGGATAAGTTTTAAGAGCGAATATAGGGGCAGGATCAAGTAACATTGACCGTTATCTAATTGGGTTTAGACTGAGGATAATGAGAAGTTACAATTTATATTGACAAGCCCTTGAGGTGTGAAGTCAACACTGTTAGTTTTCGGCTTGGTATGCGCGTTAAAATGTTTTGCTCTGGCTACATCTTAGTGTTATCATTTTTCTAAATTATGTGGTTTGAGCCAGTTTTATTGTAAGACTGGGATTTGTAACGCCGATAAGAATTGGCGAATTTTTTAAGTAAGAGTGTGATATGTCAGAGCAAGTTGTAGGTACCGTTAAATGGTTCAATGATGAAAAGGGTTTTGGATTTATTGAACAAGAAGGTGGCAAAGATGTTTTTGTTCACCACAGTGCAATTAACGGCGCTGGCCGCAAAACCTTAAGGGAAGGGCAGAAAGTTACTATGGAAGTAACTCAAGGTCAAAAAGGCCCGCAAGCTGAAAATGTAACCCCAGCATAATAAATTCATTGTGTTGACCCAAAAAGTGGCTGACTTTTGGGTCAATCCCATATGTATTCGTTCTCATAAGATCTTGAAAATATAGCTAACCATATGGTTATTTTTAGAAGATTTTATTGTGAAGTTGTTATTTTACACTTGAGCTTGATACTCAAAAAGTGAAATTCCGGAAACAGACGGATTAGTTTATAGCCAGTTCTTCGCATTGCAATTATGGTTTTTTCGCTTTTTTCCAAGAGAATATTAAACGTTTTTTCTTGAGAGGCGACCTGCTCCTTAAGCAAAAGAGTGATTAATCGTTGTTCTTTGTCGCTCAATATTTGCCTTCCTAATCGGTACTGACTGTAAGATCATAATAGAAATTATTGCTCATCCTTTCGGTTGGCTGATTTTTTCATTTATGGCGGCTTATTCTAAGCACTAATTATTGCTTGTGCGTCCATGCGGATTTAAGCACTGCTTGCGGTGTCGCTTTCGGCATCTGTAGCGGACGTAGTAATATCTTGATACGTCGCTCCAAACGACCTAGAGTGTATGCTATACTGCCGAGTATGCATCTCGCTGTTGATGCCAGTAGTGCTTAACAGCACATCCCCAGCAGATCCAATGCCGCTAGTTTATATCTTTAAGTTGCTGTAATAAGGCCGGTGCCCTTTACTTTGAGTAAACCGGAACAGTCGTCTTCGCTCGCACACAATGATGATTGTCTTTGCTCAGAATAGGCCGGTCGTCATGGTTAGAACCACTGGATCGTGCAGGAAATTTTATTTCGATTCTTCAAGTGAATTACCAAATCTTGTAGGGTCGCTGCGCGTACCTTGGGAACTTATAGAGTCCGCAGTTGGTAAAGCGGCAAAGCTCCCTCTTCCTGCGGGAGAGGGCCAGGGTAAGGGCATTTCAAATGTCGCTTTACTAATTCCGGGCTCTATATCTACTGATGTTTTGAATGTGACTTAACAAGCGCCTTCATGCGATGAATTATCTGTCCCGCTCTTAAGCACTGCTGCTGCATTTTGTATAGGGTCTCGGCGAGCTTTACCGGATCAGGATTTTCGTTGTTAATAAGGTTTAAACAGGTTTGCGTACAGCAGGAAATCGCAGACAGAGGTTGGCTGACCTCATGAGCAATGTTTAAAACAATTTCATTCATCAAGTCAAGGCGGTTGGTATTGAAGTATTCAGCCGGATGTTCCTTGTCTTGTTCTCTGGGTTTGCATGAACTCATATTAGAGCAAGCGGGGCTATATTGGGTTAAGATTTTGAATGCCGTTTGTTTGTCATCCGGAAAAAGCGTTTTGAGCCGAGTGAATGGAATATCGCCTGGGGATACTATGGATGATGGTTGAGCCTGTATGACGGCCAGACTGGCCATGTTTTTGTCGAATGTCTCTACCCAGTTACCCAGTACCGCGGCATCATACTTCCCATTTACCAACTGGACTTCCAGTACGGTAAGCCCCTGCTTGGTGTTTAAATTGCCGGCGGTTTCCTTGGGGGTATACAACTGTTTTTCCGCACCGGACAGATTGTCAATAACGATGGCGGGAACAGACGAGATGAGTTGATAATCAATGGGTTTGACCCAGCGCGCCAAAGTCTGAAAAAACAGGTTCCATTCAATGGGCTTGCCAATATGATCGTTCATGCCGCAGGCAAGACAGCGTTGTCGTTCTTCAGGCATTACGTTGGCCGTCATGGCTATAATCGGCAGATCAGCAAAACGCGAGTCGGTGCGAATGATGCGACTGGCTTCAAAACCGTCCATTATCGGCATCTGACAGTCCATTAGCACCGCTGAGTAGTCGTTTCTGTTAATCATGGTCACAGCTTCGGCGCCGTTATTGGCGAGATCTACTCTGATACCTCTATTACTCAGTATTTCCTGCATCATCTCCTGAAGAGCGAGATTATCTTCCACCAACAGTAGGTACGCGCCGTTTAACACCGGGTACTTGTCCGGTGTAATGGTTTGCTGAGGTGGCGGACTGGGCTTGTTCATCTCCTGCACACTCAGAGTAACAGTAAAATAAAAAGTACTGCCAAGTCCCAAGCGGCTTTCAATATCGATAGTGCCGCCCATAGCTTGGGCCAGATCCCTGCTGATCGACAGCCCCAGTCCGGTGCCTCCATATAGGCGGGTGGTTGAGTTATCGGCTTGATTGAACGCACTGAACACGTGGCTTTGTTGTTCTTCACTTAAACCGATGCCGGTATCGATAACACTAAAGCACAAACACACCTCTTTAGCACTAGAAGCCTGCACCTGTACTTTTAGAGTCACGGCTCCCTGCTCGGTAAACTTGATGGCATTGGTCAACAGATTGAGCAACACCTGTCCCAGCCGTAGCGGATCGCCAATCAATGCGTTCGGCACATCAGGATCAATCTCAAAGCTCAGTGTCAATTGTTTGCCGTTTAGCAGCGGCAGCGTTACGTCAGCCAGATGCTGCATAACCGTTTCAAGCATGAATTCTGTGTGTTCCAGCTTGAGTTTACCGGCTTCGAGTTTGGAGAAGTCTAAAATGTCGTTAAGTATGCGCAACAGCCATTTGGCAGAGATGTCGATTTTATCCAGATAATTGCGCTGTTTTGCCGTTACATCGGTTTGCAAAGCCAAATAGGTCATGCCGATGATAGCGTTCATGGGGGTACGGATTTCGTGGCTCATGTTGGCTAAAAATGCTGATTTAATCCGGTTAGCGGCCTCCGCCTCCAGCTTTGCCTGTTCCAATTGCCGGGTGCGCTCCCGAACTTTTTCATCCAGACCGGCGTTGGCTTCCAATAACAAGCGGTTTTGCCTTTCCAAGGTTTCCAGCATTATGTTGAAAGTATCGGTTAATATTCCAAACTCATCGTTACCATGATGAGGGGCTCGAACGGAAAAGTCTTTTTCTTCGATAATATGTAGCGCCGTCAAAGTGAGTGTGTTCAGCGGTTTGGTGACGGTTTTGCGGAGTGTGTCTGCGAGAAGAAAGGCTGCCATACTGACCAAAGAGAAGATAGCGGCGCACCAAAAAATAAACTTCAGCCAATGGTTGTCTAATTCGACCAAACTGGTACGAATCAAAATGGTGCCGATAACCTCGTCATCCGATATTATCGGATGAAAAACCTCCAGTATCGCGCCCTGAAAGCGATACCCGTCCTGCTGATCAGGGCCGTTTTGGCAAGCAAAATTCGGTTCGGTACTGACAGCTTGATATTCAGCAATGAGGATATTGGCGTCAGAAAAAATACACGCCTGAATAACAGCCCGTTTCGCCTGTAGCGCAGTAAGATTTTCTTTTGCCACTTTTTTATCGTCAAACAACAGCGCGGCAGTGCTGCGATCGGCCACCAGTTGGGCGGATGAGGAGATGTCCCGCACCAAATAGTCCAGGTTGCGTACCCTGTCATAATAGAGGATAGCCGTAACAGCAAGCAGCAAGGCGAACAAAACGGTGGTCATAATCATGATCATCAGTTTGCCCTTGATGGGTATTTTGCTAAAAACAGAGGGTCGTTGGCTGGGTAATTTTGGCATAATCAGTCTCGCTGCACGATATTGGCAACTTCCAGGAGTTTCGAACTGATCCGTATACCGACATGGGTGACGTTGGATACATTGATCTCCATTTTCACAGCCTTCTCGTCTATCTTGAGTTCCACCATGCCGCCCCGTCTGGCAAACTGATCGATATCGCTAACTGTCAGCATTTTGTTCAGCGACGCGATCTGTTGCAAAATTTGCGGCAAACGGACCTGTTCTGAATTGCCAATGTAGAGGATGCCGCATTGGTCAGAAGATTTTGGCGATTGCTTCAAAAATAAAACCTTGACCTCATCGCCATTAATCTCTTTTCCCTCAAGATCGGCGAAAAGCCGATCAAGTTGCTTATCGGCTATTACGCAAATAGTAACGAAGCCGCTGCTTTTGCTTCCGGTATCATCCGGTAATTCAATAAATTGGATGATTTTATAAGTAAAAGCCACTTTGATCTTATCGGTAAAGTCACCGTTTTCTCCGGCGTAAGCAGCGCTTAAGCCGACAAAAAGGAACACGCTGAGCAGTATTGCGTGAAGCTTTAATGGGTTGCTGTAGCGCTTATCAAAAAGTGGGCATAAGCACATAAATATTATTTTTTTCTCACTTCCGGCATATGTTCCCAGCTATTTATTGTCATGGTGTTACTTAAAAATTAACCCGGATTTCGCCAAAGAAATTCCGGCCCGCGAGGGGTAAATCGTTAGGGATTAGCGCCGCAGGAGCTCGGGCATCGACGTCTAACAAGTTGCGCACCGAAAACGCCACTTCCCAGTGCTTGGCAATGTGTTGGCGGCGTAGCGTCATATCCACCCAGGTGTAATCGGCAACCGCAGGACGATTATCATTGGCTGTTCGACTGCGGTCAAGAATCCACTTGGCCTGGGGAGTCATCTGCCAGTTAGGCATAAACTCCCAAGTGGCGCGTAAATAAACCTGATGGTGCGGCGCATAGCCTGCATCATGGTTGAGCGATTCGTCTTCGGATTTTTGATAAGCGTAATTAGCCGAAAACTTCAGTGTGTCGTTGGCCTTCCATTCCGTCTCCAGCTCCGTGCCGTAGCCGGTTTGCGTAATGGGAGATTTGTTAGTAGAGGTAATGCGGATAAGGTCTTTCCACCAATAGTTGAATAGATTCAATCCCAAGCGCAGTTTATCAGTCGGTAGGTAATTAAAAGCCAGTTCAATGGTGTCCATGGTTTCCGGCTTTTGGTTAGGGTTACCATTGACGACAGGATTGTTGGTGAGATACAAATTTGTAAAAGACGGTGCGCGGAAAGCTCTACCATAGAGCAGTTTTGTCGTGAAATCATGGTGAGGCTCCCATACTAGAGCCACCCGCGGATTAACCGTATTGCCGAAGTCCGAGTAATTGTCGTAGCGGACACCGGCGATCAATGCCCAATCCTTGGCTAATTTCCATTCATCTTGCAAAAAAGCAAAAAAATTCTTGCGATCTGCGGTGCGGATAAAACTGGCGGACGTGCCGGTCACATCGATCAGGGAAAAGTTCGGCAGCAGCGGATTTGCGCTTCCTGTTAATGGATTAATACCAAAATTCTCGGTGGCTTCGGCCTTATACAGCGTTCCATAATTAAAACCCGCTCCCATACGTAGCGTGTGCCGGTCAAAGCCGGTATAAAATGCAGAGGTGTTTATTGAGGCGTGACGTTCGAAAACGGCAGGATTACCGATGTAGCCTTGCGGAAAGGTCACCAGCGGGCCTGCACCGATTTGGCCTGTGGCGATGTCTATGGGGAGTCGGGCGCCCGGCGGATAATAGACTACGTTACTTTCTACCTCTTGCGAGGTGTCGAGATAGCTCAACTGTGCTTTCACGCCCCAGTCTTTGGCAAAATCAGTATTGTCGTAGTTCAGGTCGGCATTCCAACGCTCGCTCCCGTATCGATTGGTGGGATCCAATGCGTGGTTGAAACCTGCGGCATTACCAACATTTCCCCGTTTTTGCAGTCCGGCATGGAGTCGCCAATTGTCACGGGAAAGATCCAGACGCGCATCAATATTCTGAGTCTGCAAGTTAACAGGCCCCGGTGCTAGTGAGGCGTGTGTTCCGTAACGCCGGTCCAAGGCCGTTTGGGCATCGGCATCAATAATGCCTTTTTGGCCTTCGGTATCATGGTATTCCAGCATCGCGGCCAGGTCAAAACCGGCCCAAGTGCCGCCATGTAGGGCCCAGCCGTCATAAGTATCAAAGCTGCCGACACGTCCGCCTACTTGGGTGCCGTTAATATCCCGCCTGGTTTTGGTGATGATATTGATCACCCCGGCAAAGGCGTCCGCTCCGTATAGGGCGGAACCCGGTCCGCGTATCACTTCGACGCGTGAGATGGCTTGTATCGGCATGCCGCCCCCGATGTTGTTTCGGCTTCCTTGATATAAATTAGAAATGGAAACGCCATTAATGAGTACCAGCACCTGCGGATTAGCGGGGGCATAAACGCCGCGAATGGTATAAATCGGGTTATAACCCTGCTGTCTTCTGTCTACGTGTAAACCGGGAACGGTTTCCAGTACCTCGTCCAAATCCGTGGCGCCTATGGCCTTGATGTCCTCGGCGGTAATCACCGTGGTTACCGATGGCGCTTTGGTCAGAGGTTGTTTATAACCGCTGGCGATGCTGACCAAGTCTTTGGCATCAAAAAGTTTCAGTAGTGCCGCTTCGTCGAGATTGACGATTTGATCCTTGCTGTGGGCGTTGCCGATCCAGCTCAACAGTATAATAAGCACAAAAAATTCGATAAAGCCGTAAGGAGGATTCGCCTTTAGGCTGCCCCCCGATCGGACTTTCTCGGGCGATTTTTTTATGTCTCTTGTTTTTGATAGTGTGCGTTGATGGGTGGTTTGTGACTTAGGTGTAAATAAGTGCATTTTGTGCCTCACAATGCTCAAGTTTTTTGATTCCGGAAAAAATGAGGCTGAAATCCAATGGAACGAAAACGTATGCTAACGAAATTTAGGCGTCATTTGGAAGTTCTTTCGGTATTTTATACACAACGAGAGCCCCATATTCATTTGTTTGGCACAAGGTCTGCCTGATATAAAGTCTTTACTATCCTGGAATGTCAGCCGGTTTGCGACCAAATTCCATACACCTAGCCTGAGCTTCAACGCAACTTTGCTGGCGATAGTACTTTTCGCCACTCAATAAGCCGGTAGCGTCATTGCTGTGTGTTGTTCCTCCGGCAGCAAATCCATGGCCGGATAGGCATTATTCAGGGTGTTTTTTTGCTTGATAGCTGCGTGGAGATTGCACTGCGCGAGTGCGGCCCGTCCTGCGGATTTATCAGGCCATTACCGGGCGGAGCAATGCTTTCGACCATTGTATGCTCAAGCGTTACGCTATTATCCGTCTGTATCGTAGTCCCAATCAAAACAGTTGCCATGAAGATAGCGAGTTTAATGTTGTACCTGTTGACGAATGTCCATTTCCAACAAATAAATTAAATTTTAAAAGAATATAGTAAAAATACTTACACGAGAAGTGTTATTTACTTACATGCGAGGTGTTATTTGCTTACAATTTGAGGCCTCCCACTTAAGGCATAAGCATTTACACCAGTACCTGGCCAAACTTGGCGTGATTAGATGCGACATTGAACGGCTGCGGCGTTTGGACGAATGTCTGACACTTATGTTTGAAAGCTGTAAGCTTATCCAGGGAGAGAATAAACTATCTGTTTTTGTCGTTCAGACACCCACTAAGAAACATATGATCCCCCGATTATCCCCAAAGGTCCAAAATGCAAGTTAAATCATTAAGCTTCCGGTTGCTGGTTTCTGCCGGTCTAGTGCTGGCGGCATTTTTTGCGCTGGTTTCGGTCGTGCTTGAACAAGGCTTTCGGGAGAGCGCCGAACAGGCTTTAAAGGAAAAGTTGCAAGTTCATGTGTACTCGTTGTTATCGGCGGCCGAACTTAAAAACTCCGGCGATTTAAGCATGCCGTCCAATCTCCCGGAGCCGCGATTTGCAACTCCAGGATCCGGTCTTTATGGCTTTATATATTTGGCAAAAAAAAATGTGGTATGGCGTTCGCCATCGGCTATCGGTCTTAATGTGACGCCGCCACCGGAATTAAACGCGGGCACCATGCTGTTTGTGTTAACCGAACAGGGCCGTTACGCCCTGCATTACGATGTTATTTGGAGAAATGTAACCGGCGTAGAGCGTGAATATATTTTTACTGTGACTGAAGATGCCCAGTTTGTCAGCAATCAGGTGGCGCGGTTTAGAGATACTTTAAGCGTCTGGTTGCTGGCTTTAGGCCTGGTTTTGATATTTATTCAGCTGGTCTTGTTGCGCTGGAGTTTGAAGCCTTTGCGGATGGTCGTAAAAGATCTTGAGGCAATAGAAAAAGGGCGCAAAACTCATTTAGACGGGGATTATGCGACGGAACTGGAAGGTCTTGCCGGTAATCTTAACACCTTCATCAACAGTGAACGGGCTCATCTTGAACGTTACCGCAATGCCTTGGCGGATTTGGCGCACAGTTTGAAAACACCGTTATCGATATTACGCGGTTGTACTGAATCTTTCAGCGTTAATAAGGAGTTGGTAAAAGAACAGATTTTTCGGATGGATGAAATCGTCGAGTATCAATTACAGCGGGCGGCGGCAAAAGGCGAGCATAAAACCACCGGAACCGTCGATTTGTCGACGGTTATAAAAAAAATAAGCGCCTCATTGAATAAAGTTTATATCGATAAAAATATCACTTTCGCTATGGCGATACCGGAACAAAGCCTGATTTATTATGAAGAGGGCGACCTGTATGAAATAGCCGGAAACCTGATGGATAACGCCTGCAAGTGGTGCCGGCACACGGTGAAAATCAGTATTTCGCTGAATGAGTGTAAAGGCAGGCGGAATTTCGCCGTGTTGCTGGAAATTGAAGACGACGGACCGGGAATCCCGGCCGGAAAACTGGCCGATATTTTAAAAAGAGGGGTTCGTGCCGATGAAAATATTCATGGGCACGGCATCGGCATGGCTGTTGTTTCTGAATTAGTCGGACTGCTGGGCGGAGTATTGGAAGGCAAAAAAAGCGAAGCGTTGGGCGGAATGAAATGGAGTGTTTATTTGTCGGGCTAGGAAATATGACCTGATCAAGTCTAACCCAAGCAAATGAACCCTCTGAAATTTGAACTTAATTATAGGCCTTGCTTTATACTCAAAACCGCCGATTCAATATCCAACTTAACTGGTGCAAACCCATGAACCAACCCCGCTATGCCTTAGATGCCGATAATTGCTTTGTCATTGAGCAGTACAACGATCTTGCTCCTTTCGCCGGCTTTTTGCCAGGCATCGCCGGTACCCTAGGTCGCCCAGCCTGGGCTTTTTATGTCAACCGGGGGCAAGCTGTAGCGAGTTTTGGGGTGCGCAACAAGGACGGGGCCTTTTTGGAATTTTTTCCTGCCGATAAAGCTTATCAACTGACGCCGTCACGGGGTTTTCGGACGTTTCTCAAGATTACCGACGGCGACCGAATCCTGGCCCTCGAGCCTTTTCAGCGCGGGGCGGGGCCGGAGGTCAAGCAACGCCTTTACGTGACTCCCCATGAAGTCGGCGTGGAAGAGATCAATCCGCAATTGGGCTTTAGCATTCGGGCCGATATGTTCACCTTGCCGGAGGCGCCCGTGGCCGGTTTGCTGCGCCGGGTCGAGGTCGTCAATACCTCCGGGCAGGCCAGAAAGATAGAGATCGTCGACGGTCTGCCGCAAGTGCTGCCCTTTGGCATGAACCAATGGATTCTGAAATTCATGAGCCGAACTTCGGAAGCCTTCATGCGTGTCGAAGGTGTCGAGGAAAATCTGCCTTTTTATCGGCTGAAAGTATGGCCTACTGACTCTCCGCAAGTGGAACCGGTGATGGCCTGCAATTTCTTCGCCGGTTTTTTAAACGGCGGCCGCACCCGTGTGCTGGTGGATGCGGAAAGGATTTTCGGTTTGGCCGGGGATTTTTCCAGACCGGAACGGTTTTTTGCCAACGATCAGCTGGATTTCGCTAATCAGGTAGCCGGCAACCAAACGCCGTCGGCTTTCCAGGCCTTGACCTTCGAACTCCAGCCGGGACAAAGCCAAGTCTTTTATGGTTTTTACGGGCATGCAGAATCTCAGCAAGTGTTTGAGCAATTCATCGCAGAAGCTGACCAACAAGATTACTTCGAGGTCAAACGAGAGATAAACCGCCGCTTGATAGAAGGCATCACGCAACGGATATTTACCGCGACAGCCAAACCTCTTTTCGATGCTCATGCCCGGCAATGTTATCTGGACAACGGTTTGCGCGGCGGCTTTCCGAGGGAAGTGCCGGGAGGCGCACAACTTTATTTGTTCGGCCGCAAGCATGGCGATCTGGAAAGGGATTACAACGACTTTCTGTTGCAGGATACGCCGTTTTCCGAAGGCAACGGCGATTTCCGCGACGTGCTGCAAAATCGCCGGATGGACCTGTTCTTCGAGCCTGCGCTGGATGCCAAAAACATCCGCTATTTCTTCAACCTGATTCAGCCGGACGGCTGCAATCCCTGTTCGTTGCGGAACTCGCGTTTTGTCGTGGATACGCCTCAAACTCTTGCGCATCATTTCACCCGGTTTGCCGGGCTGGAACAACTGCTGTCACGTGAGTTTAAATACGCGGAATTATGGCAGGAGCTTCAAGGCGCGGAAAACCCGGAGCCGATCATCAAGGAAATTCTGGCGCACGCTCAGGAAGTGGAGGATGCCGAATTCGACCGCGGCTATTGGTCGGATCACTGGACGTATTTGGTGGATTTGCTGATTAGCTACGCGGCCATTTTTCCGGATCGATTGCCCGGCTTGTTTCAGGAAAAGACCTACACCTTCTTCGATTCCACCCATTTTGTCGTCCCTCGTTCCCAAAAGTACATGGTCACGCCCAACGGCGTTCGCCAATTCGGCGCGGTGCAGGGCAGTCCTGAGAAAGAATCCCTGATAAACTCCCGTACCCGGCGACGTCATCAAGCCCGCTCGCAAGGCGGTCACGGCGAGATCGTTTACACCACGCTACTCGGCAAAATTCTGACCCTGGTTGCCAACAAGCTGACCACCCTGGATCCGTTCGGCGTAGGCATAGAAATGGAAGCGGACCGCCCAGGCTGGTGCGATGCGTTGAACGGTCTGCCCGGCATTTTCGGTTCTTCGGTCAATGAAACCATTGAACTCAAGCGCTTGGTGGATTTTACCTTGAAAGCGCTGGCCGATGTTGAGGGAGAATTTTCCCTGTCGGCGGAGCTGGCGGATTTTTTGTTTGGCCTGGAAGCGCTGTTAAATCACCCTAACCTGATGTCCGAGTTATTCTGGCGGGAAAGCGGAGCCCAAAAGGAAGCCTATCGGGAAAAGGTGTTCATGGGCTTTGACGGTGCCGAACAAGTCCTCTCTGTTACAACAGCGCAAAATTTCCTGACGACGGTTTCGGGCTATCTGGATGCTGCGATCGACAAAGCCAGGACGCCGGAAGGCATCGTCACCTACTTCTCCTATGAGGCCGAGCAGTACCAGGAAACCGCAGACGGTAAGGCAACTGTGACTCGCTTCAAGCAAAAACCGATACCGCTGTTTCTGGAGGGTTTCGTCCATGCCCTGCGTATCGCCGAGCCGGCGGAAGTCCGGCGCTTATACGACGCCGCGCGTAACTCCGAACTGTTCGATCGTAAGTTGGGCATGTACCGCGTCAATGAGCCGCTGGGCGAAAATGCGCTGGAACTGGGACGGATCGGGGTTTTCAATTACGGCTGGCTGGAGAATGGCTCCATCTTCCTGCACATGCATTACAAGTTCGTGCTGGAAATGGTTCGGGCCGGGCTAATCGAAGAGTTTTACGGCCAAATTGAACAGCTGCTGGTGGCTTTTCGCGATCCGATGGAATATGGGCGCAACCCGGTCGAAAACTCCAGCTTCCTGGTCAGCAGCGGTTTCGCTATCGATCCTCGGCAACACGGAAGAGGTTGCGTCGCCCGTCTTTCGGGCTCCACGGTAGAATTCTTGCACCTTTGGACTCATCTTTTCCTAGGAGCTACTCCCTTTATGTTCGAGGAAGGGCGGTTGCTGTTTAGGCCTGCGCCCGTTTTGTCGAAGACATTTTTCTCAACGAACGAGCAATGCGCTAATCCCTTCGGTTTTGAAGAAACCTTGTCGGCGGGCAGCGCGGCCTGCGCTTTATTGGGGACAACCTTGCTGGTCTACGTCAACCCCGAGCGCCAAGACACTTTCGGCGATGCTGCCGTAAGGCCCTGCCGCTACCAGTTGTATGGTCGGGACGGCATCATACAGACTGTGGAAGGCGAACATCTGGAGGGCCAAGTCGCTAAAGCGCTACGCCTCGGCCAATTCCGGCGGGTGGATGTGGTGCTTGCGCGATGAATATCCTGCGTAGAACCTTAATTGAATGCTTGTTTACCACGGTATTAGCCTCTAGGCCGGGCAATGTGCTTAGTCTTGAGTCATTGCCTGCCGGAATAAATTCACCCGCTATAGCGGCGGCACCCACTGCATAACAAAACCAAAGACAGGCCAACAGCGGCTTTTTAATACCTACTGCTACGGACTGAGTAATTAATGCCTGATGATAAGCATGACTGACTTTCGGCCATTGGAATGGCATCAATTGCGGGTAAGTATTGAGGACGTTTTGGGTTGGCTAAATGCTGGAAGCTTACGCTGTGCCATTGAGTAAATGCGGTTACAAAATGCTTGCATTTGAGGGATAATACAAAAGACGAAAGCAGCAAATATTTGTAACTGCTCGATTTAATGGGGTGAACGACGGGGCTCGAACCCGCGACAACCGGAATCACAATCCGGGACTCTACCAACTGAGCTACGCTCACCATAATATGGGATGTTCTGCAAATGGTGCGCTTGGCAGGACTCGAACCTGCGACCCCCGGCTTAGAAGGCCGGTGCTCTATCCGGTTGAGCTACAAGCGCTAAATTGGTCGGGGTAGAGAGATTCGAACTCCCGACATCCTGCTCCCAAAGCAGGCGCGCTA
>JAUGSS010000009.1:0-81676 GCA_044426515.1 Methylococcaceae bacterium
TGCTGCACATCTTGGAACAAGGTTTTAAATACATCGAAAACCAAAGTTTTGAAAGCACCTTTCAAGGGCTGTTTTCGGAAATTAACCTCAATTCCGAAAAACTGGGCAAAAACTACACCGAGCGCAACGCCAAACTGTGCAACATCATCAGCAAAATCGCCGCAGGCATTGCCGGATTCTCAAGCAATACCGATATGTTGGGCGATGCCTACGAATATCTGATCGGCCAGTTTGCCTCAGGCTCGGGCAAAAAAGCCGGTGAGTTCTACACGCCGCAACAAATCTCCACGATTCTTTCCGAAATCGTCACCCTCGACAGCCAGGAACCCGCCACCGGTAAAAAGAAGAAGCTCGATAAGGTGCTGGATTTCGCTTGCGGTTCCGGTTCGTTACTTTTGAACGTGCGCAAGCAGCTTGGTCCGCATGGCATCGGTAAAATTTACGGCCAGGAATCCAATATCACCACTTACAACTTAGCCCGGATGAATATGCTGCTGCATGGCGTGAAGGATTCCGAATTTGAAATTCACCACGGCGATTCATTGCTCAACGATTGGGATATTCTCAAAGAAATGAACCCCGCCAAAAAGCTGCAATGCGACGCGGTGGTCGCCAATCCGCCGTTTAGTTACCGCTGGGAACCCGGCGAGGCTTTAGCCGAAGACTTCCGTTTTAAAAGCTATGGTCTTGCGCCGAAATCCGCCGCCGATTTTGCCTTTTTGCTGCACGGTTTTCATTTTCTAAGCGAGCAGGGCACGATGGCGATTATTTTGCCGCACGGGGTTTTATTCCGTGGCGGTGCGGAGGAACGTATCCGCACCAAGCTGTTAAAAGACGGGCATATTGATACTGTCATCGGCTTGCCTGCCAATCTGTTTTTTTCGACCGGCATCCCGGTTTGTATTCTGGTATTGAAAAAATGCAAAAAGCCCGATGACGTGCTGTTTATCAATGCCAGTGAATATTTTGAAAAAGGCAAACGCCAAAACCGTTTACTGCCGGAACATATCGACAAGATTGTCGAAACGTATCAATACCGCAAGGAAGAAAATCGCTATTCCCGCCGCGTTTCAATGGAAGAAATTGCGAAAAACGATTTTAATTTAAATATTTCGCGTTATGTCAGCACTGCCAAAACAGAAGTGCAAATTGATTTGCAGGCGGTCAATGCCGTGTTAGTTGATTTGGAGAATAAAATTGGCGCCGGTACTGGTAAGCATAACCAATTTCTCGTAGAGCTGGGACAGCGGCCTTTGCCTTATCCCCCTGACAGCGGTAAATAGATTCGACGAGGCGGAAAATTTTAAGAAGTATCAAAAAATCCAGTCGTCAATGTGACGATTGATTAATTTTGTCGCGTCTGGGCCGATCCCGAAAACCGGAAAACCTTGTCCGGCTGATGCGGTTATTTCTCAAGGGCAAACGAAAAAGGGGCGCTATGAAACAACTCCAATGGCGCTAAATGGCGGCGTTTTGATTACACCGTCAAAGGTAAACGCAAAACCTTATCAGTGGGGGTCTATCCTGCTACCGGCTTAGCCGACGCCAGACGCAAAGCACAGGAGGCCCGTGTCAATGTTGCCAATGGCATTGACTCCAGCGCTATCAGAAATGACAGAAAGATAGAGCGAAAACTAACGGCTGAAAACGAAAAGCGCCTTGATTTAGGCTTGCCATCATGAGCTTTGAGCCTATAGCGCCTGATTGGCCGGCTTCAATCGCTCATAAGGTTAGAGCCGCCTACAACCGGGTACAATATCTTGATGAGCGTCGGCGTATGATGATCCTGGGCCGACGATCTGAATGGCTTAAAGGCCGGTGGATTGGTAGTTCCGTGGGGGACTCATGAAGTAAAAAAGCAAATCAATGCAACCTATTTTGGGTTAATCGACCCAAACCCGATACGTATACACCTAGATTCGACCACAGACAGCCGGCTCTGAAATTTTTCCAAATAAACCCCAAAATACCTATAATATCTATTCATTAATTTATTCATTAATTTATTCGCTCAATGACACTTCACGCTGATTACATCCGTATGCAACTATCTGGAGGGCCGAGATCGTCGGCGCAACTGCGTGAAAAGCTAAGTATTAGTCAGCCGACAATGTCCCGCGCGTTGGCTGAGCTGGGTGGTGAAATAGTACGGTTTGGCGCTGCGCGATCCATTCACTACACATTACGGGACAACACTCGCAGATTACCGGATATCCCGGTCTATCGGGTTAATACAAAAGGGGTTATTCGGCAATTAGGTACGCTGATTCCAGTTCGGCCGGATGGGTTTGTCATGCGGCAAGAGGAGGGTACGACCCTTCACAGCGACGGACTTCCGTGGTGGTTGTTCGACATGCGCCCACAAGGATATTTGGGGAGGGCGTATGTTGCTCGGCATGGCGCTGAACTGGGGTTACCGGATCGGCTTAAAGATTGGACAGATACCCACGCTTTGCGGGCACTGCTGATGCATGGGCATGACATAGTCGGAAATATACTACTCGGCGAAAATGCAAGGGATCGGTTTCTCGCTACCCCTATGCCTGAGCCGATTTCGTTGAGTCGGAAGACTGAGGAATATGCCCGATTGGCGCTTGAAGCGGCGCGCGGTGAGACGCCGGGATCATTAGCCGGTGGCGAACAACCAAAATTTACCGCTTATGCCACGACCCCGGATGGAGAGCGCCATGTTATTGTGAAATTTAGCGAACTGGAAGACGGCCCGGTAAGCGAGCGTTGGCGTGATCTACTGCTGGCCGAAAACCTTGCGCTTGAGACATTGCGCGAAGAAGGCATTCTTGCTGCCAAAACGCAAATAATAGACCACGGTGGCCAGCGCTTTCTTGAGGTCGAGCGGTTTGACCGTATCGGCAGCCTTGGACGGCGTGCGTTGCATTCTTTGTCCGCGCTTGATGCTGAGTTTGCAGGGTTAGGGACAGGTGGTTGGCCGGTTATTACTCGCATCCTTGCCGATGATCGCCAAATTCATCAGGAAGCAGCGGACAGCGCTAATATCCTATGGGCATTTGGTACGCTAATCGGCAATTCGGATATGCACAACGGAAACTTATCATTTATATCCGAACAGGGTCGGCCCTATAGCATTGCGCCCGCTTATGATATGACCCCAATGGCTTTCGCTCCCCGCAGTGGCGGCGGGCTTCCTGATGCCTTATCCGAAGCGGCGATTCACAGCAGTGTACCTAACGAAATTTGGCGTCACGCAGAAGCTTTGGCGCGTAAGTTTTTAGGTCGGGTTATGGGTGCAAGCGGGTTTAGCCGCCGATTTGAACCGTGTATGGGCGCACTGAAACAGCACCTAGAGACAGCCGGCGCTAAAATCGGACGACTGGAATGACACCGATGCTGAAGCGGCTTGATTAACGGACTTTTAAAACATGCTCTAACACTCCAGGAGTCTCCGGCAAAAAAACGGACATTAAACAATCTGGGGTGGAAACTTTTCAACGCTCTTTTTCTCAGAACCCTGGAAAATTTTGCTCGCTTTTTTATGGGCGCGGCACAGTCAGTGCGACGGTCTGAGTCGGTAAAGCCCAAAATATCCGGCATAAAAGCGCGATATTGATGATAGGCGCGCGATACAAGCTCTCCTCTGCCAATACAAGAAAGCATATTGCCTTGAGATCCTTACATTAAAATCTGAGCACCTATTTTTAAGTGCTTGTTTTGAGTTTAAACTCATGCGAAAAACTCCTGTGACGGATTCCGATTTTCATGCTAAGGTTGAGACAATTTCGGACTTGACTAAATTCTTAGTGTGCTTGTTGGTACAACATTAACTTCTCAATAAACAATGTCTTATCCATTTTTATAGTAAAAACCCATGCTTACTGAAATCACTCAAATTGTTAAACATTACGGCTTACTGTTGGGCTTACTCATTATCGCCTTGCCTGTCTATGCGGGGCCTCCAGTCGTCGGCCATATCAGTTTCGCCAAAGGCAACAACGTTGCCCAACTATCAGGATCCGCGCCTCGAACTCTCGACAAAAATACGGAGATTTTTCAGGGCGACACCATTAAAACCATTGAAAGCGGTTTTGTGATTATTGAGTTTACCGACGGCGCCAAAGTGACTGTGCGGCCGAACAGTGATTTCAGCATTGATCATTACGACGATCAATCCGCCAAAAAAACGGCGCAATTAGTGTTGAATAAAGGCGAAATCAACACCAGTACCGGTGAAATAGCCAAGGAAAATCCTGAAAACTTCCAAATAACGACACCGACAGGCACGGTTAGACCCGAATCCAAAAAAGCGGAGTTTTCGGTCGATATTTGTGAAAAGAATTGCGACAAGAATCAAGAAGCGGCGGTAGCGGCAGCAACAGCAACAGGGAATCAACAAGTAGTAAAACTTGAGCAAAATTTAGTGGCTCGTGTGGTTGAGATTAAAGGCGAGGTCAGTGCTGTCAATCGAGCCAATAAAGACGCCAAAGAACGCGCCTTGGCGCTTGGCACCCCCGTGTATAACGCCGACTCGATCCATAGTAAAAAAGACAGTTGGGCGTTGTTAGTGTTTCCCGATGGTGAAAAAGTCACCCTGCAACCCGACAGTGAAATGGATATTAAGCAATATAATTATCAAGTTAACGGTAAAAAAGACCAGGTTTTATTGCGCTTGGCGATGGGCGGACTCAGAGCGCTATCCGGCAATATCGGCAAAAACGACCATGACGCCTTTAGTTTGGAAACGCCGGTCGCCACTATCGGTATAAGAGGCACGGAAACTTTTACCGTAATAACTAAAGCTCCCTCTTCTTCGTCTTTAGTCGATATTAATCATAGGACCTTACAAGGCGTTTCCGTTGCTCGATATACTGACGCTGACGGGAAATCCAGCGAGGCCGTAGTACCCGCGGGATCAACCTTACAAATGACCGGCACTCCGGCGCCTACCGGCCCCGCACCCGCAGGCGGTGCCGCGCCGACGGCTGTAATAGCGAAGCCGCCGGTGGTAAAGCCAACACCGCCGGACGCTGTACAACCTAAAGGCCCGTCACTGATTCCGGATCCGGCCGCCACCAAAGCGCTGTTTGTAGTCACGGCCGCACCGGTCGTTACGGTGGTTAAAATGATTTCCGGAGACGGTAAAGTCGTCTCTAAAAACGGCCAAAACGCCACCGTAATAAACCCAGGCGATACCGGCACTATAAAACCGAACAGCGATCTGACCGTCTATTCATCAACGGCCGGCAACAACAAAGAACCGGCCAATAACACCAACAGTACGCCACCGGCAGACCCGAACAAGCCCGCGGATAATACGAAGCCGAATGCAACGCCGCTGCCGTCAGCGGTAAATATTCAGCCTCCTACGGCGGTATCTAATACGCCTAACTCGGAATCGCAGACAAGTAATCGTACTATTATAGAAAATGTCAAACAGAAGGTAACGCCGGCCAGCCCCAGTTAAATAAGCGGGCCAAGTCCACCTGATTTTCACGTTCAAAAGACTAAGGAAAAAAGCTTATTTGAATCCCTCGTCCATCAACAGTATTACGCTCCAGCGTCCCGTACCGCTGGAGCGGTATTCGACATTCCCACGCCGGAGCGTGGGAACGATAGTAAAGTTTTTATTTCTCCGTGTCCTTCGTGTCTTCGTGGTGATAGTGCTTTTTAAACCAGCCCTGTATTTTAATTCACCACCTCAAAATCCAGCCCCGGATACGCCCCCAGCTTATAATGAAATTGTAAAATTTCGCCGCCGGCAAAGGTTGGTTTTCCCGGCAAACGTTGCGGCAAATTCAGGCTGCTGTCGTAATCATCCAAACGGATTTGGCCGTAGACGACGATTCGGGTCAACAGCCGCATCTGATAACGTTGCAATACCGAATCCGGGACAGTGATGCTTGCGGCAGGCAAGCTATCCTCTGTTATATCGGCCCAACGTTTGACGTTTTGTGCGTCCAATTCGAAAACCTTGCCCAGATAAATCCGATCCCGTACCGGTTCTATAAACTGTCCTTCTTGCGCCGGATCAATCGGCGCAAATTCCTTCAATGGGTCCAGCAAACAAACCTCGACGCTAACGGCTTCCGGCACCATCCGCGCATTCGGGGCCTGCGCCAGCAAGCGGCGCGCAATCGATACTTGCGGCTCCTTGCCCAAACAAACATTCATGGTTTCACTGACAATCACATCGGGAATCGAATCCGGCGGGATTTCATAACGGCTTGCATCCGCGCAGACATATTCGACGACATGGCCGGAAAAGCCGAAGTCGTCAATCAAATGCCGCACGCAACGTAAGGACTCAGGATGAATATCGATCAAGGTAAACACCACCTGCTGCGGAGAAAACAGCGCCATCAAAGGCAATACCAATAACGCAAAAGGACCGCAACCGGCATACAGCACGCGCACCGGTCGATCATTATGCGCCGCATCCTGCACCGCAGCCCCTACCCCTTTGATGAAAGCGGCGCTACGAAAAACTTCGCGTGCGCATATCGCGGCAACCAACGGCGAAACCGCCATACCGCTATCGAGCAAAGTTCGCCCTTCGGTCAAACTGACCTCCGGGGTCATCTTTAACAAAGTGTATTTCTCAAGCAAGTCCTTTAACTCGACAATACGCGGAATCAAATCCACTAAGGTATTTTTGGGCTCAAGAATATCTCGTGAAATGTCCTTGAGCTTTTCGAGATCCTGTTCTTTCGGCATACCCGGATCATTCTGTTCGAAGGTGGCGGGTTCTAATGGAGAGGTCATTAATGATTCCTTTTGAGTAAAATGTAAGGGCGGTCATGATACCAACACCCGCCGCGTAACACAGTCTCTAAATTAATGGTAAAGTTTAGCCGCGGTAATCGACATTCTATTTTACGGTCAGGATAACTCGGCTATCAAAATCTGCATTCTATTTTTCTCCCCCATCGTTATAGACAACGCGACGGCGATGATCATTAAGCTTTAAAATCCCCCTTTATTCTCATTAGGAGTAGCTCATGACCTCAGTACCAAACAATAAAACCAACTTGTTCTCGCCCATCCTGTTAGGCGATTTGGCCTTAGCCAACCGGATAATCATGGCGCCGTTAACGCGCAACCGAGCGGGTAAAGGCAATGTGCCTCAGGATATGAATGTGGACTATTACCGGCAACGGGCCGAAGCAGGGCTGATCATCAGCGAAGGCAGTCAAATCTCGGCGACCGGCATCGGTTATCCGGGAACGCCGGGCATTCATTCAAAAGCCCAGATTGACGGTTGGAAGCGGGTCACCGATGCCGTTCATGAGCAAGGCGGCCGAATTTTTATCCAGCTTTGGCATACCGGCAGAATATCCCATTCATCGCTGCAACCTAACGGTATATTACCGGTTGCGCCCTCCGCATTAAAAGCCGCAGGTCAAGCCGTAACCTTTCAGGGCTTTCAGGATTTCGAAACACCGCGCGCGTTAAACAGCGATGAACTGCCCGGCATTGTCGCCGACTACGCAAGCGCCGCACAAAATGCGAAAACAGCCGGTTTTGACGGTGTGGAGATTCACGCCGCCAACGGTTATCTGCTGGATCAGTTTTTAAGGGACGGCACCAACCAACGTGAAGACAATTACGGCGGTAACGTTATCAACCGGATGCGTTTGTTAATGGAGGTTGTAGAAACAACCGTTGCAGTGTGGGGAGGCCATCGGGTCGGTGTAAGGCTATCGCCGGAAAACAGTTTTAACGATATTAGAGACAGTCGGCCGCAACGCACGTTTAGCGCCGTCGCCGAAAAATTATCCGAATATCCGTTGGCTTATCTGCATGTGCTGGAAGGCGACATGCAAAGCGGCGAACGGCAGGTCGATTACGCGGCCTTAAGACATTGTTTTTCCGGCTGTTACATCGCGAATAACGGTTATGATTTGGAAAGCGGCAATAGCGTCATTGAACGGGGCGATGCCGACATGGTGGCGTTCGGTAAGTTATTTATCGCTAACCCGGATCTGCCGACGCGATTCGCAAAAAACCTGCCGTTGAATACGCCTGATCAGGCCACTTTTTATGGCGGCGATCAGACAGGTTATACCGATTATCCGAAATATTAAGGATGGGTGAACGATTGGGGGAGCGAGCCGCATATGCGCCAACTTAAGAGCTAAGTCGTTGAAAGTTGGAAAGTGCCGGTCCCCTCTACTTTGAGAAAAAAGGTTAAGATAAGTAAAGTGTAAGTAGTTGATTTTATGCTCCTCACCCCAACCCTCTCCAGCAGGAGAGGGAGCCATGTCGACTTATAACTCATTGTATTTATAATAAAATCCATGTAGATATTTATGCGCAGAGGGGAGCGAGAGCCGACCTATAATTTGACTCAAACGTTCATTCCCCCTAATCCACCCGCTCAACTTTAACCAAAATATGTATCCGGTCTTTGTCGATTTGGTGCGTATTAGCGAACATACTGTCGCTGCTGCGGTTACTGTTTCCACCGCTGCCTCCCAGTTCCACCCATTCACCCAGATTAATCCGGATGGTCGAAAGCGCATCTTGGCTATCAAGCTGTCCCCGGCCGTTCATTTTATCCGACCAAGGCGCCACGCTGAGAGTGACTTGCCGCCCGGCCAAGCGGGGCGTCACCGCAAAACCGGTGCTTGCTTCGGTAAACTCGGTCGTCGAAGGATAACCAAAGGCTGAAAAATGTTGTCTTGGATAACTGTTGCCCGTTTTAATATGGGCGGTTACGCCTTCCAGGGTCCGGATAGACTGAGTATTTTCATCGGCGCTTTTGCCTTGGGTTTGATACAAATGGCCGATGATTCTGCCGCCGGGAGCATCCAGTTGCCCCCCGGCCGCCGCATTAAGTTCATCGGCGCTCGTTTGTTTGCTCTGGACAACGGTAATCAGCAGATTGCTTTGGCGCACATCCAGTTTTTTGACGATGGCCCTAATTTCAGCCAGCTGTTCAGGGCGGGCCTTGACCAGCAGATTAAAACCGTTATCGACAAGCTGGGCGCTGTCGCCAAGCAATAACGCAAGCGACGGCACTATCTCCGAGGCCGGTCGGTTGGTTAACGGAATGACTTCAAGCACAGTATCCGCGGCAAAAGCAGTGCTGCTCAGCAGGTGTATTAACATCAAAGCTAAAAAAGTTTTCAAAGCGAAGCTCCTCGGTGCGGGTAAGCATTCATTATGAAGCACAGCAGCCGCCGCGCATATCTTGTTTAATCATGCCGTCAAGTACGCATAAGCCGTATCGGCCGGGCATCGAACGGTCGCCGGCACGGCAAAGCCCCGTCCTTATAAGTGTTTATGCGAGTTGTTTTTAGCCTGAATATTGATATTTTAACCCTGCTTTAATTATCTTTTGAGCTTGTTTTAATTGACACGGAAGCATGGGCCACTCGATTCATTATAGATAATCTTGAACAGGCTCCTGCACGGATGGGTTTTGACGCTAGGCACGATGCAAACAAGCCCTTTTCAATTTTCAGCTGCTTTATTATTTGTTGCGTTTGCTCAACGCATAACCGGTAGTTACCGAGGGACATTTAGTAATGAATTTTATAAAAATTTCTCAAATGCTTGTAGAACTGACAAGGAATACCTATGAACGACACCAGGTTTAACAATAACCGCATTCCAACGAAATGGTTTAATAGCATGGAGCGGGCTTTGGATGCGGTACAAGATCAGCAAGAACTGTTTGATATTGCCATGACCATCAAAAAATATTTCGGGCTTTACAGCATCTGTTACGGCGTTGTCATGCAGAATAATTTCCAGAGTGAAAGTTATCATTTAGCTTCGGACGAACCTGAAACATGGAAACAAATTTATACTCAAAATGACTATTGGAAAATCGATACCCGCGTCATTATTGCCCGCAATCAGACTATTCCTTTTCGCTGGAGTGAAATCGACAATCTTTCGAGTTTTATTGCCAACGATATTATGCGCGAGGCGTTTGACGGCATGACCGTTCCGGTGCATGGACCGCATCGTTTTTTCGGCGTACTCCATTTCACCTATGACCCTCAAAGAAAAAAAATCGACAGCTGGCTGAAATATATCCAGCCGTTTTTAGTGTATTTGGCGCAGCGCATCGTAGACACTCAGCATAAATTGATTTGCCGGTCGCTGATAGTGTGCCCGGTACTGACCAATAGACAGCGTACCTGTTTGTCCTGGGCCGCTGACGGCAAAACGACCGAAGAAATTGCTTTAATTCTTAATATTGCCACTTCGACAGTCAATAAGCACTTGGATTTAGCTTCCACTGCCTTGAATGCCAATAATCGAACCCAGACCATTGCCAAAGCGGTCGATAGAAATCTTATCGGCTTAAGCTACAAGAAAAAAGCCAGAGTTATTTATCTTTAACCGAACTCTCATATCCCCTTAGAAAGGAGCATGGAATAACTTAGTCAAGTTGCTCATGGCCGGAGTGCGGGCTCGGCCTGCAAACGCAAGCAAAGCTTGCACTCCGGCTGCATACAGTTGCCCACTTTATTTCATACTCATGCCTTAGCTCTATCCATACCGGCTAGCTCATGTAAAGCCTCCCAAAACTTTATGACCGATTCCCAAGCTAAAGAGACTGTGAAAGTATTCGTTTTAGAACAAAAGCAAAAGCCTTCACCACGAAGACACGAACGACTGTACGGATGCAGGAGGTAGAGCAACGCAGGAGCAGTTGCCGAGGACACGAAGTTTTTAATACGTTGAGTTTAATCAATTATTTTTCTTCGTGAACTTCGTGTCTTCGTGGTGAATAGGTTTTTAAATTGATTTTGATAATACTTTCACAGACTCTAAAAATTGGGAAGCGGCGATAAAACGCCCGCACAAAAAGCCTTCCAATGAAACACAGCATTTATCGTGTAGATTCCTGATTGAGTCGTTTAAGACGCACCTCTCCGGTCCGGTTTTGCACTGACCGGACTAACAAAACCTATCCCTGAAATTCCGTTCATTCGGCAAAAACGACAAGCCAACCGTAAAAGAAATCGATGCTGCGGCAGTAAAAAATCCGGGCATTTTCTATTTTTAAATATGGCAACTCAAAAATCCCTCAGTATCTTTATTTTAAAATTTATTTTCAATAACTTATAAGAAAATCTAAGTTCGAAACAAACCCCGGAAATGCATTATTGTGCCATTGTTGCAACATAACATTATCGCTAGACTATAACCCAACGTTACAGACAAACCGGACAAAAAAACGGGTGATGCAGGGCTTCTTAAAGCACCGTTTTTTTTACAAAAACCGCTCACTTAAATGGAGATGTAATGATTAAAAGTCCTCTTACAAAAAGCAGAGCGACCCGGATTTTATCCGGTATTTTTTGGGTGGTACCGCTTGCTTACGCCGATACGGATTTTGGCAATACGGCTGCTATTGAACAGGTCGGCAATGCCTACCAAGCCGTAATCAGCCAATCGGGCGACGGCAATATCGCGCATATTCGTCAAGTCGCAACGCGTACCGAGCTTGATGAGGATTTAACGGCTGTTAACGGTAGCGCTGAAATCGATCAATCGGGGAGTCGGCACACCGCTGAAATCAATGACTTCGGCAAGCTGAACGCTATGACCGTTCAGCAATGGCAAAGCGACAACACGGCTTTAGCTAATGTGGACGGTGACAACAATCAAGTCCGCATTGAGCAAAACGGCTTGGGCCAAGATGTGCTGGTCAATGCGGACGGTAACGGCAACAACGTGGCGGTAACGCAACAGGGTGACTACAACAGCGCGGCGATGGCGGTTGACGGTAACAACAACGGGCTTTACCTGACGCAAAACGGCGACAGCAACACTTCCAACATTCAGATCGCCGGCAATCATAACAGCGTGACCGCGTTACAAGTCGGCAACGCATTAAATTACAGCTTGGAGCTTAACGGTAACAACAGCAGTATCGGTGTTACCCAAAATGGAAGTTGAGGCAAGGAAGCCTCAGCAGGATGCACGCGGTAAAAGGAACATAATAAGGAACTCACGATAACGGACACGGCGGCAGGAGCCCTGGGCTATAACGCCCCATTAACCTGTAAATAAAGCGTTAGGCACCCTAGGTTCCATCGTTCAATTTACAATCAAAAACCTTAATTTGGAGTACAGACCTATGAACATTCAAAAAACCAGTTTGGCTATCGCCATCAGCATTATCATGTCTTCCAGCGCTTTCGCCGCTAACACCAGTACTGTAACTCAAATCGGCGCATCGGATGAAGCGACTATCAACCAAACAGGCACGAACGCATCCGACGTAGACCAAATCGGCAGCGGCAATAAGGCCACGATAGAGCAAATCAGCCAAGGATTGGCGCAAAACGATTCCGACGTAAGCCAAGTCGGTAGCGACAATGAAGCCACCCACTATCAATACGGCAGCGGTAATAGCGCCGCCAGCACGCAAACAGGCGATAGCAATAAGTCCACTATTGCCCCCCAAACCGGCAATGGCCTTTATACCGGGCATAACGGTCCGATAGGTCCGAATGAAGGCGGCTCGGACAATGTCGCCGTAGCCGTTCAAACCGGTAATTCCAATGAGTCGACCATCGGTCAGAATGGCGACAACAATTCTGCTTCGGTCGCTCAAACCGGTAATTACAACAAATCGACAGTCGCTCAACACGGCAACTTTGCCGGATGGGATGGTTCAGGCGACTGGAACTATGCCCTCGTAGCCCAAAACGGTAACAACACTATTTCCGATGTCGATCAATTGGGGGTTAATAATTCGGCAACCGTGACTCAAACAGGAAATTTACACAGTTCCGAAGTTGATCAGGTCGGCGCTTTGAATGTCGCTACAGTGAACCAAAATTAATTTGGCTAAACGGCGTTATTCCCGGCAATGAAGAAGATAGGCAGGGATTTATCTCTGCCCGCCATTCTGGATTGCCGGGCGCTACTCTGCCTTTAATCCGAAAATATTTCCGCTAACAAGCGACCGTCATTCCGGCTTTTATGCCGGAATCGGTCTCTTAACCATCGTAGAAGTCTTGGAGTTAAAAAATATCCGAGCTTTAGTGAGATATTGAGCTTAATAGAGGTTTCAATCGATAAGTAATGGCACTTATTGATTAAAAAACTGAACTCTCTATCCTACAAACAGCTCTAACTCTGCCGTAAAGCAGGCAGTTCGCTGAGACCCTATCTTTACTTTGATGAGGGAAAACACTATGAAAACGGACAACACTTTATTAGCGATGCTGATGTGCCTGCATACGCTAGCCAGCGGCGCCGCGGAACAAGAAAACTGCGCAAGCTCTGCCGCAACCGAGGCGAATACCATGAAAGACCCGAACGGTAACCAACAAACTATCGTCCAAGCCGATCCCTACAATGAAAAATTCATTGAACAATCGGGCCGCGACAATGCCCTGACGCTCCGACAACTCGGCCGCGCCAACCGTGCGGACATCAGCCAGCGCGGCCGTTGCAACAGCAACGAAGTGACTCAATCGGGCGGCAATAATCAAGCGACGGTTAAGCAAAACGGCGGCGGCAACCGCGTGGTCATTCGCCAAGGCAAGCTGTTGTGAAACGCTATGGTCTTGGTATTTTGTTGCCGGCGCTGTGGTTAACGGCAAGCGCCCAACCGAATATTGAAATAGGCGGGCTGATCGTCGATCAAACCGTCTCCCGCGTCGGCCATTTGTTTTATCAAGACTTGATTAGCGGCTGGGAACCGCCGGACCCAAACGTCACCATTAGCGTAAACGAACGTCCCGATATTTTCGCGGGCAACATTATCTGGATAGAAATCAACGACGATATCGTGTTTCAGGATCGTGTGGGAACCCGTCCCAGCGGTATCGAAGAAAAAGCCCAGGCGGCGCGCGCCTTACTGGAATCATATATTCAGCGGAACAAGGATGCTTTGCACGGTTTAGAGGTTTATTAACATGCATCTATTATCGATTTATCTCGGATTACTGGCCCTATTTTCCGCGCCGGCGACGGCCACTGAATTAGTGCATCATTTTGAAAACCCCAGCTTTGGCGGCAATCCATTGAACGGCTCAACTTTGCTAAATCAGGCTAACGCTCAAAATACGCAAAAAGATCCGGCCGCGGCCCGCACTTCGGCTACCCAACAAACCCCGATCGACCGTTTCAAAAGCAGCTTGCAAAGCGCCATTCTCAGCCAGGTGTCACGCTCTTCGACACTCAATCTATTCGATAGCAACGGTAACATTAAACTGGGTTCTACCCTTAATTTCGACCTGAGCGGAGACGGCAGTAATACTTTTTCCGTGCAGGTGAGTTCCGAACCGGTCAACGGCAATATCTCCATCAACATTACCGACGGCATTACCGATACCACGCTGACCGTTCCTTATGTCCCGATTACCACTACGCCATAAACAATAATTTCCGCATAGCGTTATGTCGTATTGCGCCGCGCTAACCTAACCACTATCACACCACCATGACTAAATTTTCTCGCAGATTGCTGTGCGGTGTTGCGGCCGCGTTGACCCTAAGTGCTTGTTCCAGCGTATTCCAGCCGATCAGCTCCGGTAAGGCGACCACCGATTATCGCTCCGGCATTTCCGACTTACTCCGCTCCTTGCCGCCTCCGGTAGAACCGATTGTGGTTGCGGTGTATAAATTTCGCGACCAGACCGGCCAATACAAAAGCAGCGAAGCGCAAGTGCAATATTCCACCGCGGTCACCCAAGGCGCAACATCCATGCTGATTCGCGCTTTAATGGAAGCCGGTAACGGCAGATGGTTTACCGTGCTGGAAAGAGAAGGACTGACCGATTTAATGAACGAACGCAAAATCATCGCGCAAACCCGTGAGATGTACGCCAACGACCACAGTAAAAGCGAAGCCCACGGCCCCAATCTGCCGCCGCTGCTGTATGCCCCGGTGTTGCTGGAAGGTGGAATTATTGCCTACGAGACTAATTTATTAACAGGCGGTCTGGGCGCGCGCTATTTCGGACTGGGAGGCTCCACGGAATTCAGGCGAGATACGGTAACCAGTATGCTAAGAGCGGTGTCGGTAAAAAACGGCTCGGTTATCAATCATGTCGATGCCAGAAAAACGATTTTTTCGATGCAGTTGGATTCCGGGTTGTACCGCTTCGTTTCTTTTATGCGCTTACTGGAAGCCGAGGCCGGCATTACCAGTAACGAACCGCCGCAAATGGCGGTCATGGAAGCCATAGAAGCCTGTGTTTACGGCATGATTATGGAAGGTTTGGTTAATAAGACCTGGAGTTTTAAGGATCAAACCCTGATCAAATCTAAAATTGAAGACTATTTAAAACAGCGCGATTCTAAAATGATTGCCGACTTCGACGACAAAGGCCGCGTGCTTAATTTAAAGCCTGTAGAAGGACTGTAGATGCGGCGAGGAACGAACCGCACCGTTCTTACTTAACCAACCCATCCCGCCACTCAAGCCGCCGGCCTTTGTGTCATCACGTACAGCACCGATAGTCTGCTGACTGGCCGCGCCCGCTCCCGAAGCGCCAAGCAATGGCACGTTTGCGGAGTGAAAATGTAGGCTTTTAAACTGATTTGACTAATTCTTTCACACTCTCGGCTGCGTTCGTAATATAAGCGGTCCGGCTTTTATTTTTCGATAAATTACGCGACCGCAAGCCGGTAATACACTTCGGCGTTATCGATCAACTTAGCCACCACTTCCGCATCGAGCCTCCCGCTGGCAACGCGAGCTTTTAAGTCGTTGAGAATATACTCAAGACTCATGGTATGACGATAAGGCCTTTCTTGGGCTAAAGCCTGAAAAATATCGGCAACGCTGATGATACGGCATTCCAGGTCCAGTTCTTTTTTTTCGGTTCTAAAAGGATAACCGTCGCCGAGCAAGGTCTCATGATGGAACCCGGCCCATACCGGAATCTTTGAATCGTCAAACACCCGTTGCAGAATGCGGAAGGTATCGTAACTGTGGCGGTGCATCGTGGCCCGTTCCTCCGGCGTCAGACTACCCGGCTTGTCGATAATATCCTCGGATACCCGCAATTTGCCGATGTCGTGCAATAGCCCGGCGATTTCAACCTGCTCCAGTTCATGACCTTCAACACCGAAATCGACGGCCAATTGCCGGGCGATATGCGCGACCCGTTGCGAATGCTCGTCGGTATACGGGGATTTGGCGTCCACCACGCGCGAAAACAGCCGCGCCAATTCTTTGAGCGCAGCAATATCGAGCAGAACCGCCGGAATATGGCTACCGATCAGATGTAAATCTTCATCCAGGTATTCGGGCTCCATCGCCAGCCAAAAAGCTTCGACATTGGCGACTTCGGTAAAAGCATCGACCAGTTCCGGGGCGAACAATGTGCCTGACAGCGTTTTGATGCGATTGATGATTGCCGGATACTCGATAAGGATCAAGCCATTGTTCAGGAAAGGCGCTTGCAGCACGTCGATTCGGTCCGCCAGAAACAGCAGATTGGCGCGCAAGCGAACGCGATGATCTATCGGCAACGCCGGCAATTTTTCCCAACGACTATGGTGATAGCGAACTTCGAGGGCTAAATGCGCAACCGGCGAACAGGCTGACAAATAATCGGCGCCGCGTATACAGTGCTCTTCGGCGCCGTCCCATTCCAGCGTTTCGGTGAGTTGGCGGTGTTCATGAATTCTGGACACCCCGCAATCGTGCAACATGCCGGAGTAAAGGATGGAGCGGCACTCAAGTTCCGGCCAGTTCAGGTGCAGCGCAATAGTCCGAGCCATGACGGCTACCCGTTTACCGTGCCTGACTTCGTCGACGCCGACTAAATCCAGCGCGCAACTTAATGCGGTAATAGCGTTATGTAGATCGACGTGTTGCAGTTTCATGGCAGGTAGGGATCGGCTAGGGACGAGTCGGTGGATGAAAACATTATTGAATTTTGACAGGCGCACGGCCAATTGTCTGCAAAAAATTATGAAGTAAAGTAACGCTTAACAATAGCGGAGACCGATCCGGTCGCGCGGTGATAATGCCGAATTCAGCCGACAAACCGCCGATGCCTCGCTAAAGAAATAAGGATTTTATCCCTCAAAAGCCCGGCGTTTGTTTTAAAATAGCGCCAACACTTTGGAGAACGCCATGAGCCTCGCACAACCGACCTTAGAAGATATTTGGAAACTCTTTCAGGAGACCGATAGAAAATTCCAGGAAACGGATAGAAGGTTTCAGGAAACCGATAAGAAGTTTCAAGCAACCGACAAGAAATTTCAGGAAACCGACAGAAAAATCAAGCAAGTGACCGAAAACATCGGCCGATTGAGCAATAAACTCGGCGACTTTATTGAGGAAATGGTGTATCCGGCCGCCGTGCGCTTGTTTCAAGAGCGCGGAATCGACGTCCACGAGGTACACCGGAACGTCAGCTCCAGGCGCCATGGCGAAGGCATTGAAGTGGACTTATTGGTGGTTAATGACACCGATATAATCGCTATCGAATGCAAAAGCACACTCAGCATTGACGATATCAACGAGCATTTGCAGCGCCTGGAAAAGCTGAAACGTTTATTGCCCGCCTACAGTAACAAACGCGTTATGGGAGCCGTAACAGGCATGGTTATTCCTGACAATGTCGCTCAATATGCCTATCGGCAGGGCTTATATGTGATAGGCCAAACCGGAGATCAATTAGTGCTGCGTAACGATTTAAAATTTAAAGCTAAAACGTGGTAACAACGCCAAGGCTTTACCGTTTAAGTAACATTACTGAGTTCCGGCGTTGCGACACTCTGACGCGCGACAATATGTCACATTCCTTTGTTTACCGTTTATCGTTAATATAGCTGCAACTCTTGAGATGCAAATTCCTTCCTCGGGATTCAGAGTTTTATATCCTTCTCTATAATGCGGCCTAACCGGCCGCATTTTTTTTGCCTGCCGGTTTTTGACAAATCGGTTTGATAACTGCGCTATGCCGGGATTCCCGCACTACTCGCGCCAGTATTTTTCCCTGAAATAAAAAGCCACCTTCACCAAGCCGATCAGTACCGGAACTTCGACCAGCGGGCCGATGACGGCGGCAAAAGCCTGTCCCGATTGCAATCCGAAAACCGCGACGGCTACCGCAATAGCCAATTCGAAATTATTGCCGGCCGCGGTAAACGACAAGGTGGCGCTAACCCGATAGCCCGCCCCGGCTTTGGCCGACATATAAAAGGTAACCAGGAACATCAGCAGAAAGTAGATCACCAGCGGTACCGCGATACGCACCACATCCATCGGCAATTGCACGATGTATTCGCCTTTCAGGGAAAACATCACCAAAATGGTGAACAGCAATGCAATCAGGGTGATCGGGCTGATTTTGGGCACGAAGACTTGTTCATACCACTGCACACCTTTGCGCCGCACCAAAAAAAAGCGCGTGAACATGCCGCCGAAAAAAGGAATGCCTAAGTAAATCAGCACACTTTTAGCCACTTGAAGCATAGTCACCTGAACTTCAAGGCCGGAAGCGATACCCAGCCACGCGGGCAGAACGGTGACGAAAACATAGGCGTAAACCGAAAAAAACAGCATTTGAAAGATCGAATTGAAAGCCACCAGACCCGCGCAATATTCGCTATCGCCGTCGGCCAGTTCGTTCCAGACCAGCACCATAGCGATACAGCGCGCCAAGCCGATGATAATCAGACCCACCATATACTCCGGGTAATCCCGCAGAAAGATAACAGCCAGCGCGAACATCAACACCGGGCCGATGATCCAATTTTGGACCAGAGACAGCAGCAAAATCTTGGTGTTTTTAAAAACCCCGGGTAATTCCTCGTAGCGAACCTTAGCCAGCGGCGGGTACATCATCAGAATCAAACCGACGGCAATGGGCATGGAGGTGGTGCCGACCTGAAAGCGGGTCAGCCATTGGGTGACGCCGGGAATAAAATAGCCCAGTGCGATACCGCCCGCCATGCTGATAAATATCCATAGGGTCAGGAAGCGTTCTACAAATCCCAAATGTTTAACGGTGTTAGTTTGGTTTGTCATGTCGGCTACCTTATAACGTTTCCGCGCCGATTTTATTCAGCGCCTCAGTCAATTCAGGCTTGGACATCGTCTCAACCGGCAGCGCCAACAATTGCCGTATGCGTTTTTCCAGAGCCGCGTAAGTGGCTTCGAAAGCCGCTTCAATCACTTCGGCGCTACCGTCGACATGCGCCGGGTCGGGCAAGCCCCAATGCGCCCGAACCGTATTATTCAAGTAAACCGGGCAGACTTCCCCGGCCGCGCTGTCGCAAACGGTAATCGCAATATCGATGTTTTTGTCGTCGAATTCATCCCAGGATTGACTGGAAAAACCCTCGGTTGAGAGGCCGTGACGGGCTAATGTCGCCAACGCGTTGGCGTTTACTGTGCCGGTCGGATGACTGCCGGCCGAAAAAGCCCGAAACCGGTCGCCGCCCAGATGATTAATCAGCGCCTCGCCCAACACACTGCGGCAAGAATTCCCGGTACATAAAATCAAAACGTTTAACATGGTTTGCCCCTTACATTTATATATTCGAATAAACGAATATTATAGGGCAAAAAAATTCAGCCGCAAGGCTTGTTCATGTCGGGACGGTCGCCCATGGTCTGCAAACGGCTCGTGTCATTTTGCTGTTTGGCATGGGTCGCGAACTGGTCGGCGGCAACGTCTAAAATGTCAAAAACCCACGCCGGTAACTCGGGATTAATTTGGTAATACACCCATTGCCCTTCGCGGCTGTCCAGCAGCAGCTTGCTATGGCGCAGTTGCGCAAGGTGGCGCGATATTTTGGGTTGTAATAAATCCAGCGCATGGGTTAATTCGCAAACGCAGAGTTTGCCTTGTTTATGCAGCAAAACCACGCAACGCAAACGGGTTTCATCGGACAAACATTTAAACAGGGTGGTGGGTGTGATCATGTTGATAAATAGAAGTGTAGCCGTTGAAACTAGCCTAGTTTAAAGCCGACAAAAAAACCGCCGACGCCGCTGGCGCCTTTGCTGGTAATGCCGGTCAAGCGATCCACCAAAAACCCGCCGGAGCTTTTTGCGGCTTCGGTAGCGGCCGTGGCGGCGTGTTGCAGCTTTTCATCGGTGATATCGATAATGTCGTAATATTCCGCAACAAACAGCAGGGTGATCGCCGCTCCCCCCAGAAACAAGGCTGTGCGCAACATTTTTTTGGCGAAATAACCGACCGCCAAGCCGATAACAAACGGCGCGCCGACATTGCCCATTAAAAAGGTCGAAGAAAAGATGTCCTCAGAAGGCGCTACATCGAGTGGAGAGGTACTCATGATTGTGAATTTCTGCTGTTAAGTGACAAGGAATAATGTTCGGCTAAAAAAGTAAGATTACGTTTTGGTTTGTGCATTTTATCACTAAACGCAAACGCATCAGAAAACAAAGCGATAACGGCAATGCACATGCGCCTTTAGTTTAAAGGGCCGCGGCAAAAATCAGCTTTTATAAAACCGCATCCGTTAAAACCTATATAATCGTGTCATCTTAATTTCCCCCTAAAATCCAACCAAGCCTCTAGGTTGGGCGAGAGCATTATGTATTCAGTTGAAGTTTTTCCTTGGAATAAAAATTTCGAGACCGGAGTGCCTCAAATTGATGTACAGCATCAGCGCTTGGTTGAGTTGTTAAATGTACTGGCCGGTCATTTGGCCTATCAGTCCGACGTACCCACCTTGAATAATGTTTTCAACGACTTGGCGGAATACGCTATTTACCATTTTCAGGAAGAAGAAGCTATTTGGCATGCGTACTTTCCGGAAGATACTTGGGAAACTAAACATAAAAACGATCATCGGCGATTTTTGACCACTGTAAACAGGATTATGGGGGGAAAAACCCTCAGGCCCTTGGATCAAGTCATTGAAGAAATTCTCACCTTTCTAACCCAGTGGTTGGCCTTTCATATTCTGGATACCGATATGCGCATGGCCAAGGTCGTGCTGGCGGTGCAATCCGGCATCCCGTTAGTCGAAGCAAAGGAACAAGCCGATCAGGAGATGAGCGGCGCGATGAAGGTGCTGATCGAAACCATGCTGTCGATGTTCGACGCCTTGTCTTCACGCACGATGCAACTGGCAAAAGAAGTCATTGAACGCCAAAAAGCCGAGCAGTCCAGCCAGGAGGCCCTGGATCGGCTTCAGAAAATCGCCAGTCAAGTGCCGGGGCTGGTGTTCCAGTTTCAATTGTTTCCCGACGGCAGTTCGCGCATCCCTTACGCTAATGAAGCCATTCAAACTATCTACCGAGTCAGTCCGGAAGAAGTCAGCGAAGACGCCGGCAAAGTACTCGCGGCCTTGCACCCGGATGACCTGGAACGGTTCAAAACGTCCTTTAAAGTCTCGGCGCAACACTTAACGCCCTGGCGGCAGGAATATCGCTTAAAGTTCGACGATGCTCCGGTGTGTTGGCTGTTCGGCAATGCGCTGCCGCAGCGGCAGGCCGACGGTTCGGTGCTTTGGCACGGCTTTATCACCGACATCACCAAGCAAAAGCAGGATGAAGTAGACCTGCATATCGCCGCCACCGCCTTTGAGTTGCAGGACGCCATGCTGGTCACCGATGCCGATAATGTCATCCTCAAAGTCAACCGGGCCTTTACCCGAATCACCGGTTACAGCGCTCAGGAAGTCATCGGTAAAACCCCTAATTTGCTCAGTTCCGGGCTACACGACAAATCTTTTTACAGCGCCATGTGGGAGAGCATCAATAGCCACAACGCCTGGCAAGGTGAAATATGGAACCGGCGCAAGAACGGCGAGATTTATCCGGAATGGCTGATTATCACCGCAGTGAAAGAATCCGACGATCCGAACGAACAAGTCAATCACTATGTAGCGTCCTTCTCCGACATCACTTCCCGCAAAGCCGCCGAGGAAGAAATCAAGCAATTGGCCTTTTATGATCCGCTGACCAAGTTGCCCAACCGCCGTTTGTTGTTGGAGCGCTTGAAACACAGCATCGAAGTGGAACGCCGTGAAGGCAATCGACTGGCATTACTGATGCTTGACCTGGATCGCTTTAAAGCGGTCAACGACAGTTTGGGCCATGCCGCCGGCGACGAATTGCTGCAACAAGTCGCGGCCCGCATTCTGGCAAGGCTGCGCGACGTCGACATGGTCGCGCGTCTGGGCGGCGATGAATTTGTGGTCTTGCTGGAAGATATTGCCCATCCTGAAGATGCCGCACGGGTGGCTGAAGACATTATTCTGGTGTTAAGCAAACCTTTTCAGCTCAGTCAAAGCAACGATGTCCAAATCGGCGCCAGCATCGGCATCAGCCTGTATCCCGAACACGGGGCCAGCTATGAAATGCTGATGGATCACGCCGATGCCGCTTTGTATCAGGCCAAAGATCAAGGACGCGGCTGCTATGCTTATTTTTCCGAAGACCAAACCATCGCAGCCCGCGAGCGCATCGCCTTGGAAACGCGGCTGCGGCGGGCGATTGAGCAAGGCGAACTACGGGTGTTCTACCAGCCGCAGGTGGATATTGCCGACGGCCGCATCGTTGGCGCCGAGGCTTTGGTACGCTGGCAAGATCCGCAGGAAGGCTTGATTCCGCCACTCCGCTTTATCCCGATCGCGGAAGAAACCGGGCTGATTTTGGAAATCGGCGAATGGGTCTTGCGGGAAACCTGTCGACAAGGCCGTCGTTGGTTGGATGCAGGGCTAATGCCGCTCACCTTGGCGGTCAACGTCTCCCCTCAGCAATTCCGCCGCGGCGATATCAGCAGCTTAGTGGCTACCGTGCTGCACGAAACCGGATTTCCGGCCGAGTATCTGGAACTGGAAATGACCGAAAGCGGACTGATGGAAAACCAGGATCATGTCATGGAACTTTTGAACAAACTGCGTGCGCAGGGCATTCGTCTAGCCATTGACGACTTCGGCACCGGTTTTTCGTCATTGGCTTATCTAAAGCACTTTCCGTTGGATGTGCTGAAAATCGACAAAAGCTTTATCGATGACATTCCTCACTTGCGGGACGATATGGAAATTGCCGCGACGATTATCGCTATGGGGCATATTCTGGGCTTTAAAGTGCTGGCCGAAGGCGTGGAAACGCCGGAACAACTGGCGTTCTTGCGGGAAAAAAGATGCGACACCTATCAAGGCTATATCAAAAGCCCGCCGGTGCCGGCGGACGCGTTTGTTAAGCTGTTGCAGGATCAGGGGCTTGATTGATTCCCGACAATCGACGCATTTATTAAAAGCTTCACCACGAAGACACGAACGACTTGTATGGATACAGGAGGTAGAGCAACGCATGGAGCAGTTGCCGAGAGCACGAAGCTTATAAAACTTCGTGTTCTTCGTGCCTTCGTGGTGAATTCTTTTTACGATCAGCCTTACGAACTAAACGGCTGTACATCGCCCGGTTTTCGCAGCATTTTATTCACTTCATCAAGATGCAGCTCTTCTCCGGCAATCATTTCTCGCGCGTATTCTTCCAACAGCACTGAAACGCCCTCCGAAACTTTCAGCAATTCAAAATAAGCGGCTATCGCGGTTTTCTCATGTTCCAGGCTTTCTCTTAGAATATCGCCGATATCATGTTTAGCCGTTTCCAATAAAGGGCCGATTTTAAGGGAAGGATGCCCGCCTAGTAAGGTCACCAGCTCACCGGCTTTGTGCGCATGAGCGAGACTTTCATCAGCGTTGCCCTTAAGCCAGGAAACAATAGGAATACGGTTATAGCCATAAACCATAAGAGAGTAATGCGTATAGCGGACAACCCCCGCCAATTCAAGCTCCATGATAAGGTTAAGAATTTCTACAGCCCGTTGTTTTTCTTGATCGTTCATGTCGATTCTCCTTTTGTAAAATGCGCCACTTAACGTTAAGTAAACCTTTGTCCGGATAGTCATCAAAATCCTGATAATGATGTACAGCACCGCTCCTGACTTTGATGAAGTTCGAGTATAAACAATTCCGTTTTGGATAGACAATGAATCATGCAAATCAGCAATGTTAGTTGGATAAATTCTTGCCGGACCTGTGCAACTATAAATTCGTACTGATCCAATCTAACGATATGCCTCATACCGGTTTATCAGTTATAATCCCCGACTTTTTATTGCCCAAGAGCATTAAACCGTGTCCAGCATAAACAACGACTTATCTACTTTTCAGGGACTCATCCTGGCCTTACAGAAATACTGGTCAGACCAAGGCTGTATTTTATTGCAACCGTTGGATCAGGAAGTGGGCGCAGGGACTTTTCATCCCGCCACCTTTTTACGCGCCATAGGCCCGGAACCTTGGAACGCGGCCTATGTACAACCGTCGCGCAGACCGACCGACGGCCGTTTCGGCGAAAATCCCAACCGCTTGCAGCATTACTACCAATATCAGGTGGTGTTAAAACCGTCGCCGGACAATATCCAGGAACTGTATTTGGGCTCGTTACGCCATTTGGGCCTGGATTTGCTCGAGCACGATGTGCGCTTTGTCGAAGACAATTGGGAATCGCCGACCTTGGGCGCATGGGGTTTGGGCTGGGAAGTCTGGCTAAACGGCATGGAGGTGACCCAGTTCACTTATTTCCAGCAAGTCGGCGGTCTTGAATGCAGGCCGATCACCGGCGAAATCACCTACGGTCTGGAGCGCATCGCGATGTACTTGCAGGGCGTTAAAAGCGTTTACGACCTGGTCTGGACCAAAGGCCCGTTCGGCACCGTCACCTACGGAGACGTGTTTCATCAAAACGAAGTGGAAATGTCGGCTTATAACTTCGAACACGCCAACGTCGAGTTCATGTTCCAGTGTTTCGAGACTTACGAGCGCGAATGCACCAAGCTGATCGACTTGAATTTACCGTTACCGGCCTATGAGATGGTGCTGAAAGCCTCGCATGCGTTTAATTTGTTGGACGCGCGCCATGCTATTTCGGTTACCGAGCGTCAACGCTATTTGTTACGGGTCAGGAATTTGGCCAAATCGGTAGCTGAAGTGTATTACCAACGTAGGGAATCGCTGGGATTTCCAATGTGTAATTAATGAAATCATGAAATTACATTCTTTGAAAATACAAAACTTTCGAGCTATTAAAAATTTAGATAAATTAGATTTTACTGACAATTTATCTAAACCCAGAGCCGTTACCTTGATAGTCGGTCCGAATGGGAGTGGCAAAACTTCTATTTTAGACGCCATTCAAGTTGTAGTTAAAAGTTTGGAAAATCCCCAGCATCCGGAATTAAGAGAGGGACTGGATTTCTCTGTGCAACAATTAGTTCACGGTAACAGTCGTGTTAATCATCATGCCAAAATCGAATTGGAATACTCGATTGAAGAAGATGAGGCCTCTGCTATTAATGAGATTTTTCGGGCTTTAAGTTTGCCTCTTCCTTTTGCGGATAAAAAAATACCGCCTGTTACCGAATCATCAACCGCTATTTGGCAGTACCCACCTTCCAATTCACGAGAAAAAAAACCTTTTTCTATTTCTGTTAGGCCCAACGAATCCGCAAGAGTATTGGGATCGCGAGGACAATTAAAACAAGCGATTAGCCAAAACAAAGTATCAAGAAGTATGTTTGAGCGTATAGGCGGAATCTGTTATTTAGATCAAAGACGCTCTTTGATGTTGGTAAAAAACTTCTCAACTGCAAAAGAAGACAACTTACTCTACAACGATGTTTTGTCATGGTTGAGGGAATTCTATCTCAAGCACCAGACTTGGAATCAGGATAAAAGCGGCGAGTCTTATTGGGCTAGAACCGAACGATTGTTCAATAAAGTCTGTTATCCGACAAAATTGATTGGCTTGGAATCCAATGAAGATATCGATACATTAATTCTTAGTAAAAATGGTGTGGAATACGATTTGCCGCAAATGAGTTCCGGCGAACATCAGATTTTAAGGATTTTAGTCGGTCTGGTTTCTGAGCGAGCGAAAAATTCGGTGGTGCTTATTGATGAAGTGGAATTACATTTACATCCTGCTTGGCAAACGAAATTAATTCAAGTTTTGCGCGAAGATAGCCAAAGCAATAACCAATATATTTTTACTACTCACTCCCCATTTATAAAACAACTTTTTTATGAGGATGAAATTATAGATCTGGGAGATTTAGGGGAATGAGTGGAGAACTATTGTATATATTGGTTGAAGGAGAGCCGGCAAGCCCTGAATTACCCTTTTTACAAAACAGCATAAGCAAAATTTTTAAAGATAACGACATCGCTTATGTACCGGAAGTTTTTGAAATTGGCGGCAGCTCTGTTTTATTTAATTCCAGTTTAGCTAAAACTTTTTATAAACATTCTAAAGCGCATACGAAAATACCCGTTTTAGCGATTGCTGATAGCGATTATAGAGTTAGCCAAGATAAATTATCTATAGAGAACAATGAAATAATTAGCGCTAAAAAGGCTAAAGTTTTGTATTGGCATCGGCATGAATGGGAAAATTATTTATTAGAAGAAACTCAATTGATTGCGGATTTTGTTAATCAATTTCCAAAACAATCAAAAAAATCAAATGGCTTTTCAAAAAATTCAGACATCAAAGTGACCAAGAATGCTTTGGACAATCATTTAACCAACTATTTTATCGAATCTATCAAAGAAGAATTTTTTGAATGCTTAAAATTCAATCTTAATCCTAAGATAGACTATTCATCTTTTTCTATTCCAAAACCAAATACTTTTGATACAGATACCATCGAAACAATAGGAATTTGGTTCTTAACTTATGTTGAAAGCACAAAAATCAGCGTACAACCAACAAGAAATACGCTCTATGAAGAAATTAAAAGCGAGTTTAATTGGCACAATTTGATCAATCAGCCTGATAGCCTGCCGCTGGACTTCGCTAAAAATTATTTTAGAGGCAAAGAAGCCTTAACCAGCCTTATTGACTTTATTTGTAGAGAATTCAAATGCAACTTCAATAAAAGCGAATTTCAAATTGAATTGTTAAAGCAAATGAATAACGACTCGTACATCATTAAAGATTTAAAAGACCTTTTATTAAAGGAACTACAGTGATAGAAAAACAGAATTTACTTTTTGAATTAGGTTCGGAAGAACTGCCGCCAAAAACATTGCTTAAGCTAAGCAATGCCTTATTGAATAACATCATCCAAGGACTTAACGCCGCCGAGTTAACCTTTACCGGCAGCAAGGCTTACGCCACTCCACGCCGCTTGGCCGTTTTCATCGAAAACCTGTCCACTGCCCAGCCCGATAAAACCGTCGAAAAACGCGGCCCGGCAATACAGGCCGCTTTTGCCCCGGACGGCACACCCAGCAAAGCGGCGATGGGTTTTGCAGTCAGCTGCGGCACCACCTTCGACCAATTGGAACGCTTGCTTACCGACAAAGGCGAATGGCTCAGCTTTACTCAAGCCGTCAAAGGGCAGGCGACTGAAAACCTGGTCCCCGACATCATTCGCCAAAGCATCGCCGGATTGCCGATTGCCAAGCGTATGCGCTGGGGCAGCTTCACGACCGAGTTTGTCAGACCGGTACACTGGGCTGTTTTGCTGTATGGCGACAACGTCATCGACACGGAAATTTTGGGGCTGCAAACCGGTGCAACAACGCAAGGCCACCGTTTCCATGCGCCGCAAAAAATCACGCTAGCCAAGCCGGAAGATTACGCCGATGCCCTGTACCGGCAAGGCCGAGTCATTGCCGATATTGAACAAAGAAAAACCATCATCCGCGACGCAGCACAAAAAGCCGCCGCCGCAGTGAACGGTATTGCCCATATCGAAGACGATTTACTCGAAGAAATCGCCGCCTTGAACGAATGGCCGGTGCCGATTACCGGAACTTTCGATCCGCGCTTTTTGGAATTGCCACCTGAAGTATTGATTACCACGATGCAAACCAACCAGAAATATTTTCCGGTTAAAAATGCCGACGGTGGCTTGCTGGCTAACTTCATTACTTTCAGCAATATCGAAAGCACCAATCCAAAATCCATACAACAGGGCAATGAGCGCGTAGTGACGCCGCGTCTTTCCGATGCGGAATTTTTCTGGAACCAGGATCGCAAAAAAACGCTGGAAGATCGCCTGGAAAGCCTGTCCAATGTTATTTTCCAGGAGAGTTTGGGCACGGTTTACGACAAAACCATACGGGTTAAAAATCTGGCGAAATTTATTGCCGGACACTTGGGCGCCGATGTCGAATTGGCCGAACGCGCCGCGTTATTGGCCAAAACCGACCTGATGACCGAAATGGTCGGCGAATTCGGTAACCTGCAAGGTATTATGGGGCGCTACTATGCGCTGGCGGAACACGAACCGAAATCGGTCGCCCTGGCGCTTGAAGAACAGTATTTCCCCAAACAATCCGGCAGTCCGACCGCAGGCAGTACCACCGGGCAAATTCTTGCTATTGCGGAAAAAATAGACACGCTGGTCGGTATTTTTGCAGTGGGTTTGATCCCTACCGGCGACAAAGACCCTTATGCGTTGCGCCGCGCAGCACTAGGCATCCTCCGAACCATTATAGAGAATGATCTCAACATCAATATCATTGAGTTAACGGAATTTGCCGGCGCCCAGATTAAAACCGTTTCCGGGCCAACTGCGGATCAATCCGAAACAGCCGACCGGGTTATCGATTTCATTTTCGACCGTCTGAGAGGCTATTGCCTGGATCACGGCTACACCGCCGATGAATTCGATGCAGTCATCGCCGTAACGCCTGCCGAACCGCAGGATTTTATGCAGCGTTTGCAGGCGGTTAAAGCCTTCAGGCAGCTGCCCGAAGCCGAAAGCCTGGCGGCGGCAAATAAACGTATCCGCAATATCCTGAAAAAATCGGATACCGAACCGGCAGCCAGTGTCGGCGCATTGCTTGAGGTTCAAGAAAAACAGTTGTTGCAAGCCGCCCTGTTGTCCGAAAGCGATATTCAGCCGTTATTGGCGCAACGCAATTACCAAGCAACGCTTAACCGTCTAGCCGGTTTGCGCAATGACGTCGATGCGTTTTTCGATCATGTGATGGTAATGACCGACGATCTTGACTTGCGCGCCAACCGGTTGGCTTTGCTCAATCTGTTGTCCGAGCAGTTTTTGACTTGCGCCGACATTTCCAAATTGCAATCGTAAATGAAGGCATTTCGTAGATCATCGTTCCCACGCTCCAGCGCTCGTCTTTATACACATCTCGAAGTAGGCCGGAATAAGGCCATCCAAGCGCGTAGCGCGAGGTGGCGTTTCCGGCTCCGAGGTTCCGAAATGCCGGAAACACCCACCCTGGCTGTCGCTGGGCGGGCTTATTCCGGCCTACATCAGGTCTTGAACAGACTTGTGTATAACGATGAGCGCTCCGGCGTGGGAACGCAGTTTTTATCGCTCCAGCGCTGTGGGAACGCTCTATAAATCATGCCCGAAAACCGCTACGTGTTACTGGATCGTGACGGCGTCATTAACCAAGACGCAGACGACTTCATAAAATCCCCGGAACAATGGCTGCCGATTGCAGGCAGCCTGGAAGCTATCGCCTTGCTCAATGCACAGGGCTATAAAGTCGTGGTGATCACCAATCAGTCCGGCCTGGCCCGCGGTTTATTCGATGCTGCGATGCTGGAAAAAATCCATGCAAAAATGCGCCGCATGACCGAAGAAAAAGGCGGCAAAATTGACGCCATCTATTTTTGCCCGCACGGACCGGACGACAACTGCAATTGCCGCAAACCCAAACCAGGCTTGCTTGAAGCATTTGCCGCCGATAACAACGTCAGCTTGACCGGCATGACCGTTATCGGCGATTCGCTCCGCGACCTCCAATCAGCGCAAGCCGTCGGCGCCAGCCCGATACTGGTCAAAACCGGTAAGGGCCTGCAAACCTTACACAATAATCCCAATCTCAACATTCCTGTATTTGAGAACTTATATGACGCAGCAAAATACATCACATCAAGACCCTAGACCTAAAAACTATATCGGCTCGGCGCTGTTATTTGCGGGCATTTTCTCTACCGCTACCATCGTCGGAATATTACTTATTCTAGGCATGCTGACGACCTTCAAAATACGCTGGAGAATCGGTCATGCCTGGTGCGCCATTATCGGCTGGATGACCAAGGTTTTTTGCGGCCTCACCTACGAAGTGGAAGGCCTGGAACACATCAATCCGCAGCAACCTGCGATTATCTTGAGCAATCATCAATCGGCATGGGAAACACTGGCGTTAAGATATATTCTGCCGCCTCATTCGGTGGTCATCAAACGTGAATTGCTTTATCTGCCGATTTGGGGCTGGTCGCTGCTCACGCTGAAATCCATCGTCATCAACCGGAAAAACCAGCGCGCTTCGTTACGTTCTTTGCTTGAACAAGGAACTAAATATTTAAACCAGGGCCTATGGGTGCTGATTTTTCCGGAAGGCACTCGGGCCGGAGCCAGGGAGGTGTTGAAATTTAATATCGGCGGCGCGATGCTGGCGCATAAAACCGGCTTTCCGGTTATTCCGGCCGCACATAATGCCGGTGATTTTTGGCCGCGCTATAGTTTTTTAAAATATCCCGGCGTGATCAAGCTGAAAATCGGTCCGGTCATAGAAACCAAAGGTCGTAAAGCCGCCGACATTAATGCCGAAGCCGAGGCTTGGATAACACAGGCAATGAAGGAGATGGATTAATTTAAGCTACAAGGCGAAAGGTTCTCAGGCTTTCACCTTTTAACTTACAGCTGACGTATAATGCCGCACAGCGCCATTTTCACTAATAACGGTAAAACACACATGAAAAAACTACTGCTCATTTCCCTATCTGCATTATTACTCCCTGCTTGCGCAGATAAAAATGAATACGAACAAACTGTATTGGAGCAAATGCAGTTGGAAAAAGATATTAAGGACTATAAATTATCCCCCGAGCGCATGGCTAAATGCGTCGTTGATACGACTTCAAAGAACATGCCCGGCGTTTTTGACCTCGATCCCAAACGCTTGATGACTTATCGCAGCTATACAAAAATGTTGACGCTGTCCTCGTCTAAAGATCCTAAAAAGACTCTGGAAGAATTACGCACTGATTTTGGCTCGGCAAAAGATCTCGCAGAAGCTCATGCTAACTATACCGAAAGCCAGATGGACTGTCTGTCCGCTCTGATCGGGGAATCGGAAGAACCCACCAAAGATGAAAAATAAATAAATTAAGGATTTAGCTTATTGCGGGTGCGAGTTTACTTGTGCCCTATAGGGTATTCGCGCCCACAAGCTTCGTTACTCGCTCCCGCAACACCGCTTAAACTTCTTGCCGCTGCCGCATGAACATGGGGCATTCTTGCCTAGATTAGTCTGTAGACCCACCTTGGCTATCGACTTCACCAGCCCATCCAGATAAAACCAACCGCCTGCACGTTGAGTAAACTGACTGATCTCAGTCATAACGTACTCTTCGCCATCCTGCAAATAATACGCCTTAAATTCCACCACGCCTTTAGCATCCTTGGTCCCGCCTTTTTTAGTTTTACCGATTTCCAAGCGTTGCCACACGACGGTTTCCTTGGAAAAATCGATTAGCTCAGGCCGCACAGTAGCGTCCCAGGTGTCCACCAAATAATTGGCATTATGCAAAGCATAAGCGGTAAAGCGCGAACGCATTAAGGCTACGGCAGTCGCAGGCTTTTTTGCGCCGGCATGAAACGGGCCGCAACATTGACTGTATTCGATGACCGAACCGCAAAGGCAGAAGCTGTTGGTGTTCAAAAGAAGTTCCTTATTAAAATTTTGGCTTATTTTTATATTTCTCGTATTTGCCGGCCTTTACCAGCAATCTGCCGCAGTGATGCCGGCTGTAAGAGGGATAACATCCTTGACCCCGGTATTGGTCAGCGTTAATGAGCCGCAATCGTCATTTGCCTGCGACGACCCGACTATTGGGTTGGCTGCCAGTGTAAATGAAGTCGCATCAACAGGAAAAAGCACCAAATCGTAATAAGCCGTACCTGTTTTAGGCGTAGTCGTAAACGGTAGAATAGGGATAGTGTCATCCGACGTACCGCATTGGTTATCTGCGCCTGAATCCAGATAGCAACCGGCTTCGGTAGCGTGGCGTTCCATATAATTTGCCAGCTCCAGCAAAGCGCTTTTTGCATCCGCTCTGTGTGATTTGGTAACGCTGTTTTGATAACCGGGGTAAGCTACTGCCGCTAAAATGCCGACGATCGCCACCGTTATCATGAGTTCTATCAGTGTAAAACCTTGATCTGTTTGCTTCATAAAGCCTATTTCCTAAAAGTTCGATGATCGCCGGTAACGACAAAAAGCCGGGCAGCGCCGCTCGTCCCGACCAATAACCCGCGGGCACGGAGCACGACAGCGGTAAAATGTCAGCAATCAGGACATGATTTATAACTATACTATAGATGAATAAACCTAACTACTCAGCAGCTGGAAAAATGGAGCACGGATGCCAACAGTAGGCGCTTTAGGCGACACGGATTAGGCTGATAAACACGGATAAAACCAATGAATGAGTCTAATCCATTGACGCCCTTAAAATCCGCTTAAATCCGTCCAATCAGTGCCATCCGTGTTCCATTATAAAATTAGCCCTGAGTAGTTACGAATAAACCTAACTACTCAGTGCTATCAAATACAATGGAACGCAGATGAATATGATTCATCAAATTAAATTTATGAAACCGCTCGTTGCCAAGCAGGCACAGCAACGAGCGGAACACATCTTCCACACGACCTCATTACCTGGCAAGGAGATAAATATGGCTTTAGCCGAGCAACTCGATATTACTGTGGACGATTATCTGCAAGGTGAATTGCAGAGTGAGATTAAGCATAACTATATTAATGGCGCGGTATTCGCGATGGCGGGAGCCAAAAGAACACATGATACGATTGCGACTAATCTGATTGCTTTCTTGCATGCTCATTTACGCGGCACACCTTGCCGTGTGCATTCGAGTGATATGAAAGTGCGCATACAAACAGCAAACGCGATATGTTTTTTTTATCCTGATTTGCAGGTCACCTGTTCAGCAGCGGATGTTGAGCCGTTGTTTAATTGCGAGCCTAAACTCATCATTGAAATTCTGTCTGATTCAACGGAACGTTATGACCGTGCGGATAAGTTTCATTATTACCGTAAGCTGGATAGTTTGCAGGAATATGTCTTAGTCGCACAGGATACACAGCGCATTGAGTGCTATAGACGAGCGGGCGAGTGGGATTTTGAGCTTTTTAAAGCGGGTGAGCGTTTTTGTTTTCAGTCAGTTGATTTAACTTTGCCAGTCGCTAATGTTTATGAGGGTATTGTGTTTTAAATCGTAAAACATTCAGCATGAAATAAACAATGTATTTTTAGCAATTCCGGTAGGTCTTCGTCACTGCCATATTAATTAATAGTTCTCCCTGGAAGCATAAATTAAAAATCCGAATTGTGACTAAGTTAAGCTTATCAAATTCCAGTTTTGAGAGAATACGCCATGACCCCATACAAGTAACATCCCTTAGTCCCCGGAGTACAGACCATGTTTACCTCAAAAGAAATCGTTTTTATAGATTGCAATGTCACTGATCCGGATAACCTGCTTGCCGGAATACGCCAAGGTGTTGATACGGTGCTGCTTACCGATGCAGAACCCGCCATTGTGCAAGTTGCCCGCGCTGTTCAAGGTTGTGAAGACATCGCCGCCATCCACATTATCGCCCATGGTCGTGCGGGTGAAATCAGTTTCGCTGCAGGAGGGCTTTCGCTTGCAACGCTGGATGATTACAGCACAGCTTTTGCCGAAATTGGACAAGCATTGGCTAAGGACGCTGATTTACTGTTGTGGAGCTGCCATACCGGAGCTGATGAGCGCGGTGCATCGTTTATTACCGCGTTAGCGCAGAGGCTGGGAGCAGCGGTTGCGGCAGCAACTGATCTGATTGGTGCGGCCGTACTTGGCGGGTGTTGGGAGCTTGATAGACAGGTGGGGGCTGTAGCGGCGCGAGTGCCGCTGACGCCGGGAGCCATAGTGCGTTATAACGGAATAATGACGACTTTTACGGGGACAAGCAGCAACAATACGGCAAACGCAACGACTATTACAATAACCGGATTTACAGGAGGAGTAACGGCCGACTTAACTGATGCGACAGGCGACAGCTTTGATGCTCAAAGCGGGAGCGACACTGTGGTTGCCGGAAGCGGCAATGACACTATTGATGGCGGCAGCGGTGCAGATAGTCTTAACGGTGCTAACGGAAGCGATATTTATCTCTTTGATAGCTCTGATGTAGCAAGCGGCGAAATAATCAATGACAGCGGATCGAGCGGGACCGATACCGTCAAACTCAACAGCAGCGTTGACTTTAGCGCTGCGGCTCAAATCGCCGGCATCGAAGGCTTGACCTTTACAGGTTCACAAACTGCCACCTTTAACGCCAACCAATTTGGCAGCGGTCTAATTTCAAACACGCTGACAGTCACCGGTAAAAGTAGCTCTACTCAAACCATTATCATTAATAATGCTAATGACTTTTCAGCAGAGGCTTGGGCGTTCGGCACATGGAGCACAACGAGCGATTCGCTTAGCATCAATGATACGACTGGCGATGACACGATCACCGGCAGTGCTTCCTGTAAGGAAACCATTACCTTTGCCTCCGGTAATGACAGTTATATCGCGACTATTGATGATTTGGTTGACAGCATTAACGGCGGTTCGGGTACCGATACTGCGGATTACTCAATTTATACAACGGCTTTAACCGTCACCCTCAATACAAGCACCAATGCAACGGTAAGCGGCTCAGGAAGTTCAAACGATACCATCAAGAATGTCGAGAACTTCATCGGCGGGGCGGGCGCCGATTCGATCACGGGCGATACTGCGGATAATAGTTTGACCGGCAAGAACGGTAATGACACGATTAATGGCGGTAGCGGTAATGACATTATCGAAGGCGGCGGCGGCAGTGACAGTATTAATGGCAGTAGCGGAAATGACACTATTGATGGCGGCAGCAGCAGCGACACCATTGATGGCGGTTCTGGTAATGACACGATTGATTACTCAAGCTATGCAAATGATTTAATAGTTACGCTCAATACAAGCAATTACGTAACTGTAGACGTCTCGGGAAGTTCAAACGACGACACTATTAGGAATATCGAAAATTTCACCGGCGGTTCGGGGGGCGATTCGATCACCGGCGACAGCGCTGCTAATAGTTTGACCGCTAATGACGGTAATGACACTCTTGATGGCAGTGCGGGTGCCGACACTTTAGAGGGTGGTAACGATAGCGATATTTATCTCTTCGATGCCTCCGATGTTGCAGCCGGTGAAATAATTAACGACACCGGGGCGAGTGGAATCGATACCGTCAGCCTTAATAGCAGCACTAATTTCACTGCTGCGAGTCAAATCGCCGGTATCGAAAACTTGGCCTTTACCGGAGCGCAAACCGCCACCTTTAACGCCGTTCAATTCGGCGCCGGGCTAATTTCGGACACGCTTGCCGTTACAGGTCATAGCGGTGATAGTCAAATCATTACAATTAATAATGCCAATATCTTTTCTGCGGCTAATTGGACATTCAGCTCTTGGAGCGATTCGCTTATCGTTAATGATACGACCGGCAATGATACGATCACCGGTAGCGCTTTCAGCAAAGAAACTATTACGTTTACAGGCGGTAATGATATTTATATCGCGACTATTGATGATCGAATTGACAATATTGATGGCGGTTTAGACACTGATACAGCCGATTATTCGAGCTATACAGCAGATTTAACCGTTACGCTTAATACAAGTACTAGCGCAACTATAACCGGATCAGGAAGTTCAAACGACACGCTCACAAATATCGAGAATTTCACCGGGGGAACGGGGGCCGATTCGATCACTGGCGACAGCGCTAATAATGTATTGACCGGCAATGCCGGCATAGACACATTCACTGGGGGCTTGGGTGCAGACACATTGACTGGCGGCACCGATACCGATAGTTTTAGCTTCGCACCGGGCGATTCCGTTCTTACTATCGGTGGATCGGGAACGGACGGCACTCTTTCCGGGTATGATGTCATTACCGATATGGAAGCAGGTGAAAAACTAGGCTATACCTATGCTACTACCGCGTCGGCAAATGCAACGGTGAATGGCAGTGATTCAACACTACTGTTAAATACCGGCGTTGCGGTGAAGTCGCACAGTATCACAAGCGGAATGATTACTTTTGATGATGCGAATACGTTCGGCTCCGCCGTTAACCTCACTTCCATTGCGGATGTCGCCGCAGTTGTGCAGTATTTGCAAATCAATAGTTCCAGCATTACGACTCAAAAAGCAGTAGCATTCACAGCGATTATTTCCGGAACGAATCACAGCTATGTGTATAGACAAAGCAACACTTTGGCTAACGCTGTACTGGTTGACTTGACTAATGATGCGGCAGTGACCGGGTTTTCTGCGGCCAGCAACCAATTAAGCCTATCTTTTGGCGGCGTTCCTCTCGCCGTATCATCAGTCGCTTACGGCGCTAACGACGGCGCATTGGCAAACGGCGAAACAGTCACGCTGCTCGTTAATTTCACTGAAGCAGTCAATGTGGTCGGCGGTACACCAACGCTAAGCTTAAACTCAGGAGGAACTGCGACTTACCTAAGCGGTTCCGGTACAAGTTCGCTCACTTTCACATATACGCCGAGCGCTACGCAAAGTACTGCCGACTTAACAATCACGGCGTTTAATCTGAATTCTGCAACAATCAGAAATGTTGTCGGTGACGATGCCGATATCACCAACGCCGTAGCCAATCCTACCAATACGCTGGCTGTTGATACTGTTGCGCCAAACGCAGCCACCACCCCTGTTTTGGCAGCGGCTTCGGATACCGGTTCCTCGAATACGGATAACCTCACCAACGACACTACAGTGACTCTTACCGGTACGGCGGAAACGGACAGTACGGTAACGATTTACGATACCAACGGCACCACGGTGCTCGGCACAGGCACAGCTACCGGAGGCAACTACAGCATCACCACATCGTCACTATCCGGCGGCGTACATTCCCTCAGCGCAAAAGCGGCTGATACTGCCGGCAATATCAGTACGGTCTCCAGCGGGTTAGCGGTAACAATTGACACGGCTGTGTCGGCACCCAGCAAACCTGACTTGGCAGCGGCTTCGGATACCGGCGCCTCAAGTACCGACAACATCACCAACGACACCACAGCAACTCTTACCGGCACCGCGGAAACGGACAGCACGGTAACGATTTACGATACCAACGGCACCACGGTACTCGGCACAGGCACGGCTACCGGCGGTAATTACAGTATTACAACGTCGGTATTAAGCAGCGGCATTACACACACACTGACTGCCAAAACAACCGATGTTGCCGGTAATACCAGTGCGGCTTCCAACGGCTTATCGGTGTCTGTCGATACGGCGGTGCCTTCGGCAACCTGCGTCACAACCGGCACGATTCAGGATACCGGCAGCGCTTCGGTTAAAAGTTCCGAAACAGGCACGGCTTATTTGGTGAACAGTTCGCTTACTGTGACTAATTTAACCTCGATTACCGGTGCGGCAGATAATTTATGGAACAGTATCGCGATTGGCGTAGCCAATACCAGTACTTCGCTTGCCGCAGTGGGTTTGTCCAGCGGCACTTATAAAGTCTATACCGTTGATGTAGCCGGTAATTTATCTTTAGCATCCAGCAACTCCGTGACAGTGGCGTCCAATTTTACGACCAGCGTTACCACGGCGACGATTCAGAATATCGCCAATGCCACCGTGCAAAGCAGCAGAGTCGGCACCGCTTATCTGGTGAACAGCACTGTTAATGTCACTACTGCGGCCTCTATTACCGGTGCGGCTGACAGTTCCTGGAACAGTGTTGCGATTGCAGCTATCAATACCAATACCGCGCTGGCAGCAACAGGGTTGGTTGACGGCACCTATAAGGTCTATGCTGTCGATGCACAAGGCAGTTTGTCTACGGCCTCAAGCAATTCGGTCACAGTGGACACCACAGCCCCTACCGCAACACTGGTTAGCAACACAACCATTAATGACACTGCCAATGCGACAGTTAAAAGTTCTGAGATAGGTACCGCTTACCTGGTGAACAGCTCCGTTAGTGTTACCACCGTGACATCAATTACCGGCAAAGACACCAGTTTATGGAACAGCGGCGCGATTGCCGCGGCAAATACCAATACGTCGCTGGCGGCAGCCGGTTTGCAGGGCGGAACTTATAAACTTTATACCGTTGATGTCGCAGGCAACCTGTCTTCGGCATCAACTGACTCGGTGGCTGTAGCCGATACTACCGGGCCTGTAGCCAGCGTCATTAGCTCGACAATCCAGAGCACCGCCAGCGCCTCGGTGCAAAGTTCGGAAATCGGCACGGCATATTTGGTGACGGGTACTGTTAGCAATCTGGCATCAATCACTAGCAAAGACACTAGCTTATGGAACAGTGTCGTGATTGCCTCCCCTAATACCAGCACCTTGCTTGCCGCAACAGGATTGGCTGACGGTATCTATAAAGTCTATGGCGTCGATGCGCTAGGTAACCTGTCTATCGCATCAATCAATTCGGTGACCGTCGATAACACCGCGCCAACCGCAACGGTCACTGCCGCAACCATCCAAAATACCGCCAAAGCGACTGTTCAGAGTACTGAACTGGGTACGGCTTATTTGGTAAACAACACTATTACCGTTACCGATCTGGCATCCATTACAGGAGCTGACGGCAGTTTATGGAACAGTGTTGCCATTAAAACCGCAAATGCGAATACCTTACTCGCCGCAACAAGGCTGGTTAACGGTAGCTACAAAGTCTATACCGCTGATAAAGCGGGCAACGTATCTTTGGCATCCAGTAATTCGGTGACGATAAATACGCCCGCTATCGAAATTACCGATCTTGGCAATACCAGCTTTATCATTAACGGCGAGTCGCAAGAGGGTTTAAGCGGTGTTTCGGTTGCTTCCGCCGGCGATGTCAATGGCGATGGTTTGGACGACCTGATTGTGGGGGGCTTTAACAGCAATCCGTCAGCAGGCGACTGGGCCAGCCGTAGTTATGTGGTTTTTGGTAAAACCGGCACCACAGCCGTTAATCTCTCGGACATTAGCGCAGGCAGCGGAGGCTTTGTTATCAATGGCGAGGTGACGCATAACCTGGGAGGCATTTCCGTCGCTTCAACCGGGGATGTCAATGCTGACGGACTGGCCGACCTGATCGTAGGCGATACCGGAGGCGTCTATACCGATCAGGATACCGGCGGTCATAGTTATGTGATATTCGGCAAGACTGATACGGCCGCGGTTAATCTTTCTACTGTTGCAGCGGGTACCGGTGGTTTTGTTATTAACGGACAAGCCGCCGGTGACCAAAGCGGTATTTCCGTTGCTTCGGCCGGGGATGTCAATGGCGACGGCTTGCCCGATTTCATTGTCGGCGCGTTTGGAAGCTCTCCTGCCTCAGGGCTAGGGGCAGGGACCAGCTATGTCGTCTTTGCTAAAGCGGATACTGCGGTAGTTAATCTTTCTTCAATTGCCGCAGGCACCGGTGGCTTTGTCATCAACGGACAGGCAGCAGACGACTCGAGCGGTATATCGGTTGCCTCGGCCGGAGATGTGAATGGCGACGGTTTGGCCGATGTCATTGTCGGGGCGTTTCAAAGCGACCCTACAGCCGGTACCGATGCCGGGCGCAGCTATGTCGTATTCGGCAAGGCCGGCACGACGGCAGTTGATCTTTCTTCGGTTGTAGCGGGTAGCGGCGGTTTTGTCATTAACGGGCAAGCGGCGGGTGATCGGAGCGGCTACTCTGTCGCTTCGGCAGGAGATGTCAACGGGGATGGTTTGGCCGATGTCATTGTCGGCGCTTATCAAAGCGATCCTTTATCCGGCACTGCCGATGCAGGCCGCAGCTATGTCGTATTCGGCAAGGCCGGTACGGCGGCGGTTGATCTTTCTTCGGTTGCAGCGGGTACCGGCGGTTTTGTCATCAACGGGAAAACGGCAAATGACGGCAGCGGCATTTCTGTTGCTTCAGCGGGCGATTTTAACGGTGACGGTCTGGCCGATTTTTTGATCGGGGCGAGCGGGGCCTCGCCATCATCAACGCGCACCTATGCGGGACGTACTTATCTGGTATTCGGCAAAACCACGACTACGGCTGTTAATCTCTCCGACGTTGAGAACGGGACCGGCGGTTTTGTCGTCAACGGCGATAGTAAAGAGGATGCCAGCGGCGTTTCTGTCGCTGCTGCCGGTGATGTTAATGGCGACGGTTTCGCCGATCTGATTGTCGGCGCTCCCCAAAATGACGCAGTGTTAACCGATGCGGGGTGCAGCTATGTCATCTTTGGCAATAACAGCAGCACTTTCGGTCAAAATGCGGTAGATCAGGTTGGGACTTCTAGCGCCGATACAGTCACCGGTACAACCGCGAGTGAAACCATAATCGCTAAAGGCGGCAACGATACCCTGATCGGCAATGACGGAGCGGATGTGCTTTACGGCGGGAGCGGCGATGACATATTCCAACTTTCTGCCGACAATATTGCCAAACTTGCTTTAAGCGTAACCAACGGCAATTTGGCGCGTATTGACGGCGGCAGCGGCTTGGATACCTTGGCGCTGACCGGCTCAGGCGTTACCTTAAACCTAGCTGCGATTGCCAACCAGATGAGCGGTAGCCGAATCGAGAGCATTGAGCGTATCGATCTCACCGGCACCGGCAATAACAGCCTGACGCTTGCCGCGGCCGATGTGCTGGATATGAGCGGCATGAACCAGTTTAACGACGGCAACGGCTGGACCGGAGCGGGCGCTAGCGTCGGCCGCCATCAATTAGTCATAGACGGGGATGGGGGAGATTTGATCACCACCGTATCAAGTACCTGGACAGCGCCGGGAATTACCGTGACCAACGGCAGCAATAGTTATGATGTGTATGACAGCACGACTAATTTGGTGCAGTTGCTGGTCAATACCAAGGTTGCAGTAAGTACTGCATCTTCGGCGGGTAATGACCTAATTACCGGAACATCGGGCGCTAATTCACTTTCAGGGTTAGCCGGTAATGACTTTATATTAGGTTTGGCGGGTAATGACACCATTGATGGAGGAAGCGGTAACGATACGATTACCGGCGGTGTCGGCAAAGATACGATAACGACTGGGACCGGTAACGATACCTTGGTGATTGCAACTGCGGATATTGCCGATGTGGCAGGTAACGGCTATGACGTTTGTAGCGATTTAGTACTTAATGGCGCTTTAGCAGACAAGATTGACTTGCCTGTTACAGTCGCTAATATTGGCGCCTCCGTTTCAGGAACCGTTGACTGGACACATTTTGTTTCAAGCCTGGACAGTTTTTTGTCTGTACCGGGAGCAGGATTTGATACCACAGCGGCTGGAACGGTTACTGCTACGGTTTTTAACGATACTTCCAGCGCGAAATATCTCGTTGTCGATATGAACGGCGATGATCATTTTAATCAATCGGGTTTAGCGACTGATGATCTTATTATTTTACTGGGTTCAATTGTCGCTACCTCTCTAACGACAGATACCTTTATCTAAGGAACGTGCATGAAATAACTTGAGCAAGTTTTATTTTAAACCATGAAGAACATGAAGAACATGAAGAGCATGAAGGATTTAAATCTTCATGTCCTTCATGCTCTTCGTGGTAATTGCTTAAATTAATTTATGCATGTTCCTAAGCAGTCTATTTTTATAGAGACGCGGCCTGCGCGTCTCTACGACACATCAAGCAAAACTTGCACTCCTTGATTATGCGGCAAGCAACTAGGGCGCGCACGGCACGCCCTTGTGAGAATACGCACATCAATTTAAATTCAATTGCTGCCAGGATTGTCTACCGACGTTTCCTGTTGTTGAATCCGTAGGCGGCGTTTCAAGAATTGTCCCTGGGCCATTAGCCTGATTAGTGCCGTTGACAATTTTGAGCTCTACGTTTTTATTAACGGAAACTACGGTCGGAGAGTCGAAAATACCGTACTCCGGTTGTATTCCGCTTACTGTGGTATCGCCTAGGCCATCGCCATCGGTATCCGCTAAGTCATTGTTATCAATCCTGCCGTCATTGTTCAGATCGAAAGGCCCACTATTTCCAGTTCCAGACCCGGATCCTGATCCGGTATCGGAAACACGGCTACCCGTTATTGCATTCATTTCCATCAGCCAGCTGACGCCATCGGAACCCGAACCGCAGGTATCGGAGCCTTTCGGCGGCGTAGGAACCAAGGTGGTGAAAACAATATTGTCGCCACGCATGAGCGGCGTACTGACAGATCGCTCGCCATCGCTGCTGGTTGACGATGGCTTAAGCAAATCCATATACCAACCTTTTTTGACGGAATAAGCTACGGTATTAATACTGGTAATTCGCGACTTGAATACGCCCGCCGTTAATTCCAGGTCGATACTTTGTTGTTGTAAATCGCTACGCGTAACCGTAGCGTTATTGTCCCAAATACCATAGAGAGTCTGGGTTTGCGCATCCGTCAGGTTAATATCCGAATCCTCAAAATATTTTCCGGTGCCGAAATAGACCATGATGCCTAGCTTGGGTTGTTTTTCACTATCGGCTTTGGCTTGTTGATCATTCCCTGTTTTTCCCACTTGCGGTTTAGCGGTAATCGGCTGTCTGGTGGTATCGCATGACAGCGCATTGCTGCAGGCGACGAATAACGGGGAGCCGCCGTAAGCTATTGTCCAGGCGTTTACCGATGTAGAACTGACATCGAATTTCCATAGATTGCCCAATAAATCACCCGCATAAATGGCATCCACAACTCTATCGCTATTAGTATCAACGGCGATCGGTGAAGATAGACCGTTAGGATGATCCGCATTGCCGGCGGCCGTATCGAAGGCTTTGATAATCCGCCCTGTTTTCACGTCAATGAGGTATAGCACCGCCAAATTGTTGGTACTGCCGTAACCGTTTGCGACAATAGCCGCATACGAACCATCATGCAGTTTGGCAATGGAAGGTTGCGGCAAGGCATAACCCATGTTTTTTTGAAAACCGCGCAATGCCGGGGTATCGGTAAAACAATCCGAGTTAGCTGTAATGCAAGTCGGATCATCAGGGCTGGTGGTATCGCTGATTTCCCATAACACGTCATTACCTGAGAAATTATCGGGATCGGTGATATCCAATGCGAATACTGCTTTACCCCCGGCGCCGGTAGTGCTGGTTAACACCGTGTGCCAGCAATCAATAGGGGAAGTGGCGGGATCGCTACAGTCGACATTGAAGTAGACGTCGCTCACACGGGGCGAACCATCCACCGAGTATTGATGGACATAACTCGGCGACGAAAAGGCGTTCAATTGACTGTAGACCGCATCAGGTATGTAGGCGAGAAGTTCGTTACCGGCATTGGCACTGACCAGGTTGGCATCGTAACCGTGAAGCATGCCGTCATTGGCGCCGACATAAACCATTTTTTGCCGGCTTTGATTAAGGTTCACAAAAGTTTTATAAGTAGTTTTCTCGGGTTCTGTAGCCGGTAATTTATCGTAACCATAGTTTTCAGAGCTGACATAAACCGGGTCGGAGTTGATAATATCGCCTAACAACCACGGGTCCGGCTGTAGTGCAAAACCAGTGGTGTTGTCAAAACGGGTGCGGTTACGAAAAACCGTGCCGCTTGCCGGTCTGGGATCAGGATTCGGATCGGACGATTTGCGCAACGGATTTTTTTGTTCATGAGTGAAGTCGCCGCGCAAATAGTTCAAGCGCCATACGCCGACATCGCTGGAGCTTGAACAATCACTGATGCCCAGCAGCGTTTTCTGGTTGCTTGTCAGATTAGCACATTCAAAAGTCACGCCTTTGGGCGAGCTGCCGGGATTATAGGTAAAAATTTTGCGCGAGCCGAAAACCGGAATATTTTCAGCGGCTTCCCATACCTTGGTACCAATGATACCGGCATCCAGTCTACTGTTACTGTTAGTATCTTCGCCGGTATCCAAAAGGCCATTGCTGTTAATATCTTCGCTGGAACTAAGCGGTAATGCCGAAAAACTTCCTGTCCAATCGCTGCTGTCAAACTTAGCTTGATAAATAGCCGTATCGTTGCCCAGTTTTGTTGAATTCGCCGCTACCGAAGAAGATGAGGCTACTTTGCTGGAAATATCAGACAAAATGCTATTGAACGAATCGGTGAGTTCGCCGAGATTGTTGGCAAAATAAAACTTGCCTCCCCCTCGAACTGCCGCATCCTTGAGCACCGAATCATTATCCAGCTTGCCGTTACCGTTAACATCTTCACTGGGTAACGGCAGCAGATCCAAGACGCCATTGCCATTCAGATCTTCGGTTAAACTGGGATCGGCAAAACCGATCGCATAAGTCACCAGATTGTTTTTGGCTGTTGCTGACGGCTTTATTAAATTCGGCCGCAAATCCATCTCGTATAATGCCTGAGCGACATCATCAAGGTAATCGGTGCCGTAGCTTTCGTATTTACGGCCTACTCTGGCACCGTTTTTACAAGCTAAAAAATATTTGTCGACACTGCATGTCGCGCCTGTTGAGCTCATCACACCTGAAGGCATGTCACTGGTGGAATCTGCCGAAGGCGTTGCATCACAAAGGCCTTTAGCGCAGTCGCCGGAATAATCACGCAAAGACGCACTGATCTCGCGATCTTTATTAGGCAAACCATCGGTTACCAAAATGGCAAAGTTTTTCTGGCAGTAATTTTCAACAGCTACGCTTAGCGTGCCGTGATCCGTGCTATTCAAAATACTGTGATTATTATAAATGGCATCTAGAGTCGCTGAGGTTTGATTACTTTGGCCGGGGTGCAGCGTAAGATTGCCGGTATAGCCGTCGCCGCCGTCACTGAAATATCGTCCGATATCTGCCAAAACTTCCGCCAAAGGGGTAAAACCGGTGGGCGTCAATGTCGCAATTTGGGCGTTGATGTCTTCTGCATAAGAAGCGCTAAGCTCACCCATGTCCGATAATATCTGGCCTCCGGTATTCCCATTAAAGGTTGTCAAGCCCAAACGTATCGTAGCATTGCTGTCCTCATCCGGTATCAGGGAGTTTACCAGCGTGGTAGCGGCTTCTTTGGCAATTACCATACGCGTTTTTGTTGTAGCGCCCCAAAGCAGGCTGCCTCTGGTAAAAATACCGCTCTTGAAATACCAATTCAGATTAAGGCCCAGATAAACAGTATTCAGGCTACTGTCACCGCGATAATATTTAACTTTATAGTATTTTGTATTGTCGAAACACTTTAACAGGCTAAAAGCCGAACTGGTGCTGCAAATGCTGTTAGTACAAAATCTTGGTGCGCCGGATGGGTCGACTATCATATTGACGGTCGTTGTTGCATCAACTGCGGATGCAGCGCCGCCAAATACAGTCGAATTGCAAGTGTAGCTATAATATGCCGGCATATCGTTAGGGGTATGGGCGGCCGTAGTGACATTAGTACTCATCGAACCCGAATTATCCACCATCAGCATGATATTGGGTAAAGCCCTTGATACGCCTATATACAATGGTTTTTGTGCGGGTGTAATGGTTAATGCCAGCGCCGGTGTCAATACAGCGCTAGCCAGAATGCCGAACCAGAGCAAGGTTATCGTTTTATAGGTGTTGTTAGCGTTCATAACTCATTCCTGAATACCGAATATATATCAAAAAAAACAGCGCGTTAATCGTTCCCGCGCTCTGCGCTTATCTTTATACACATCTCGACCTAAGCCGGAATAAGGCTTTTCGAGCGTCAGCGAGAATAAGCGTTTCCGGCACAATGATGCACGGGGTTGCCTGAAACACCGGTTTTCGCTAACGCTACAACCGGCTTATTCTGGCCTACATGCTAAATACAGGTACGTTGTGGCAAACAGCGTTTACCGTGTGTAAGTGGACTGCAGTAGGATCACCGTATTATTACTATTGCCGGTACCGCGCGCAGTGATTCGATACCACAATGTGGGTGGGGCGCCAAGACCTGAATTCAGTGAAACGCCGGCTTCAAGAATGTCAGTGTCATTAACAACAGGGTCAAGTTGTTCAATGTAATAAGAATAGCGCATATTATCCACACTATAAGCGATTGTTTGGTTCGTGTTGGTCCAATCAATCGTCTGCCAATAAGGAAGCTGTGCGCATGCTGTTGTTGTCGTACTGTCATAATAACCGCCGGTTCCAGCGCAGCTAAATCCGGGAGACGAGGCCGTTGCCGCTTCGCCGGCGCGCAAAGCCGCCTCCGCTCTCTGGAAAGCGGTATTTTGATCGCGCATATTGCCGACCATTTTTTCTTCCAACGAAGTGGATTGCATGCTGGTGGTGCCTATCAGCGTCAATAACAACAGCATCACTAAACTGATTATCAGGACAACGCCGGACTGGCATGCCGCTTTCGGGGGCTTGGAGCCCTTGCTTGAGATCACCCGTAGTGAGCGGAGCCGAACTATTTGTTGATTGTTCATTTATAAAAGCCTCTGTTTTTACGGCAGTCGATTACGCAGGACAATTGTGGTATTAAAAACCCGTCTGATTTTGCTGTCGGTGGGTGTGATCGTCGCACCATTGTAGGAGTAAGGCACAGGCTGTGCGCTCAAATTATCGTCAAGGGTGACTGCCAACACGCTGATGCGGATACTGATAACTCTAAACCAATCAGGCGCTCCATTGACATCAATGTCAGGTATGTTATCGGCGCTTACATAATAGTTCGCCGGACCGTCCGGCGCCGAAGTGGCGGTATTGCCATCGTCATCATCATCAATATCTACGCCGTATAAAATCTGCATATCTTCTATACCCTCAATCAGCTCAGTCGGGTTTGAACCTGATGTCGCCCTAGTATTATCCAGCCGCCAAAGCGATCGTTCGGGAGCGCCACTGGTGCTTTCCCGAATAAAATAAGAGTAGGCGTGATAGTTAAACAATTCGGCATCCATACCATAAGCGGTATTCAGGGCAGAATGTTGAATCGTTGTACCTGAACTGGTTGCGCGAAAAATATCTGCTGAGCTGCAATTGGAAATGAGCACGGCGTCAGTTGCGCTAATGCCGCACGTATTGACCGCTAGAATTTGAACAGTGGCATTAACATCAGCCATCGCGGCGCTGAGATTGCCGCTGCAGCTTTCGCCATAAGTCACGCTGATAGCATCAGTGCCTGCGATACATACGCCGCCGGCTCCGCAAGCATTTGCATCCCAACTTGGATCAATGTTATTTGCTCCTGAAATTAAAGTGTTTTCGGTTAACGCCGGAATAACCGGAGCACTGGCAATCACGTTAGGGATTACGTTACCGTTACGTAGAGACGGACATCCCTGAAACCCGGCCCTGCGAATATCCTTGCTAATAAAATTGACCGCAAACCGGCCGTTTTCCTGTAATCGGGATAAGCCTTCCTGCATTCTGTTGGTTTGTTTGCTGGATATAAAAATTTGTAACACTCCACCCATCAAAAATGCGCCGATCAGTAAAGCAATCATGATTTCTATCAGGGTCATGCCGCGTTGACGGCGACAGAGTTCGACTCCAAAGGTGGAGAAAGTAGAATCGCGTCCGGAACGGCGATCGAGAGCAACGCAGGGAGCGGTTGCCGACGACTGCATGGATGCAGGAGGTAGAGCAACGCAGGGAGCAGTTGCCGACGACTGCATGGATGCAGGAGGTAGAGCAACGCAGGGAGCAGTTGCCGAGATGATTTGCAACGAGTTAACAATGCTGCCATCCAAGCGCTCAAGCGAAGAAGATACAAGAATATCGTAGTTCATGCCCAGCCCAGTCATTTGCTCACAAGCTTGGCGATGGACTTCTGCCGATAAGGCATCGGGCGAAATGATCAGAATATCGACGTCCGAAGCCCCGTGAAACTGTCCTGTCGCGTAGGAGCCGAACAAATACACAGGCTGATCAAAACCTTTAAAAGCCTTTTTGAGATAGGCTACTACTTGTTCTTTCTTTTTTATTCTGAATTGCTGAATCAAGCTAGTCTTGTTCATAAACGCGCCTGAGGATAATCAATGTTTTGTTAAAAGTATCCAGCGCCGCTAGGGCCTGCTTTTTTGTAATGATGTCAACCGGTGCGTCGCAAGAAGAAGGGGAGCGCGCGATCGTGTTGTATTGACTCAGCTCCTTGTATAGATCGACGATTTCATCATCAAAGATATTAGTTTCAAGTAGCTTGTTGCAATCTTTGGCCAGTTTATGAACCGAATGAGTGTGTCTGATAGGGTGACCGGCATCGCTGATAATATATTTTAACAACTTTTCAACGGCTTGCTGCAGATGATAGCAAGCACCATCCCATCTGCCTGAAGCAGGCAATATCTTGGCCATTTCAAAGTCATTCAGACTTTGTCTTAACCAGACGTATTGAACGCCCTCCCGAGTAGCGGTTTGCGTTAAAAGCTCAGTACTCATGGCTGAAAGCTCGTTTGAAAATTGGGATTGTTGCTGTCATCGCCATCCCGGTCGTCATCCCAAGTGATGGCTATGGTATAAACACCGTCGGCAACGGTTATGGTGCTCACGCCGCTGGGCAATACGTTGCTGATAGCACTATTCCATTCAAACAGATCGTTTTCCGCCATGTCTGCCAGACTGCAACCTGTTGTAATCAGGCAATTAGGTTTTGCCGTAGCCGCATTGGGAAGGAGGGCAGTGTATGTGCCTATTCCAGCAGCATTGGCGCGCATTCTGTCAGCCAAGTCATAGGCCAGTTGCGTGGCCTGGCTGCGGTTATAAGCACTTTGGTTATTTTTAAGGCTGGTTGCCTGCAAGCCCGCCAAGCCCAGCAAACCGACCGCCAACACCAACATGGCTATCAAGACTTCGATTAGAGTAAATCCTGTGATCGTTTTCATGTTCCAGCGCATTAGGGAATACAGGAGGTAATATTGGATGACGCCGTAGTATCTGTGTTGGGGATTCCGTCATTATTGCTGTCTAAACCCATACGTACGCGCCCGATTGAATTAACAAGGATAAGTTTCGATGTGTTTGCCTCCGGAATATCATTGCCGTCGCTGTTATCGCAAATAACAAAGCGGCCGTTACCATTACTTTCTCCGGACGATGTAAAGCGAATAAAATTTGAAAAACTGTTACTCCGCAACGTATAGGAAAGCATTAGAGGAGCGTAAGTTCTGATAAGAACATCCCCCGCTTCGAAATTGCCATCGCTGTCGGCATCGGTAAAGACGTCCCATCCATCTTCCCAGTTTGCTCCAGCGCCTTTGTTGGTCGATGAATTATCATCAACTTTACGCACCGTTACGGACAGGCCTTGTTTTATTGCTTCACTACGCGCCAAACTTAACGCCGTTACCAATTCATTGGCATCGGCTGTCAATCGGTTGCTGCTGATGATGGAGGTAAAACTGGGGATGGCGATGCCTATTAGCGTCCCGGCGATAGCGAGAGTGATCATCAACTCAGTTAGGGTAAATCCTGAGCTATGTGGCGGCTGGTTATGCATGATTTTGCGGTGTTCCGTTGGCGGTTTGTTTAAGCGGTAAGCCATGACGGTAATGGCCTAGTGCCAAAATCTGGTTAAGGATCAGTATAAACTATAAGCTATGTATTAACAGATTGAATGACATTCCGGGCTTAAGTGCCGATGCCAAACAGGCTATCTTTAAAATCAAACAGCTGTTCTTTTATGTAGGTGTTTAGACTCAAGCGATTAAGCCTGCATTTCTTTATCTTCCTTAACCTTTTTTGTTTCGTTTGATTATAGATTGCTATTGTTTTTAATCCGTTAGCTAATCTACATTTTATTTATTAAAGTTAAGCGTCTCAACGTTCCAAGCCCATTTTAATTTTAGCAATTCTGCAGTATTTGTCATGGCCGGATGTGTGCCGCCCGTTTAAACAGGACGGGGATCAGTTCGTAGATGGCCTGTTCTATCGCGTTGGCGTCCGGTTGTTCGATAATCTCTATGACAAGCGAGCCGGACTGTTTTCATCCGGCCAACCCTCGCAGGTTAATGGGTTCGCTTCGATCAATGTTGATAAGTTGCTTGCTAATGGACGTTCGACCTTAAATATCAATTTTAGCTGCTCTAACTCAACGAGATTAAATTTTGTCAGGACCCAGACTCCTAAGATCAACGATACTATTGCCTATCATCGCCGCCAAGCGCTTGATTTTTTAGCTTCGCCATAACGGCGAACCGTCTTCACCGCGTCACAATTTTTAAAGACAATTAGCGGCTTGACTGTCAAAATCGAAAATATTTCCATTAACCGATTCGCCCCACCTAGTAGCGGAGTCTATACGCCATGAAACTGCAACACGTTGATATACATAACGCCATTACCGCCTTAAGTTGCGCGCTGGATTTAGTCGGGGTTGACGAAGTCAGGCACGGCAAGCGCGTGGCGGTCATGGCCAGAGCTATTGCGCTGTATCTGGACTGGCCGGAGCTTGAGTGCCGGTCCATCCTTTACGCCGGCATGCTGCATGATTGCGGGGTTTCCAGAATTCATGAACACCGTCATCTCACAGAAACGCTGGAATGGGACGGCGCCGAGGAACATTGCATACGCGGCGCCGATTATTTGGCGGCCTGTTCGCCGGTCGCGCATTTGTCCACCGAGATTCGCTATCATCACACTCGCTGGGAAAAATTGCTGGAGTCGTCTGTCGATCATCGTATTCGCTTGCGTGCCAACCTGCTGTATCTGGCGGATCGTATCGATGTGCTGCAAACGGATTTCCTGAACAGCGGCCGCATCCTGACCGAGTATCCGGCCATTATCGCGCGAATCAAAATATTGTCCGGCGTATTGTTCGCGCCGGAGCTGGTGGATGCCTTTGCCGAAGTTGCTGATGTCGAGGCTTTTTGGCTGGCAATGGAGCCCGAATATCTGGATGAAGATTTACTCCGCATCGGCAGCCATATTCCAACAACCCTGCTCAATACTCCCGCACTCAAAGAGCTGGCGCGGTTGTTCTCGCGAGTGGTGGATGCTAAATCCCCGTACACCGATGATCATTCGCAACGGGTAGCGCATATCGCCAGGCAATTGGCTATTGATTTCGGTATTGGCGGTCAGGAGTTGGAACAAGTTGAAATCGCCGGGTTGTTGCACGACATCGGTAAACTGCGGGTATCCGAAGATATTATCGACAAGCCGGGCAGCCTGACGCCGGAGGAACGGGCCACTATGCACCGCCACAGCTATGACACTTTTCGCATCCTGCAACGCGTGTTTGACGACTCAAAGATTCCGGTATGGGCCGGATTCCATCATGAGACTTTGCTCGGCGACGGTTATCCTTTTCGAACCGAAAAGAAAGAGCTGGATCTGGAATGCCGTATTATCAGCGTTGCCGATATTTTTCAGGCCTTGGCGCAGGAAAGGCCTTATCGCCATACCATGAGTCTTGAGTATATTCTCAACGATTTACAAGGGCGCGTTGCCGCCGGCCGTCTCGATGCAAAAGTGGTTGCTAAATTGATCGATAATGCCGAACTCTATTACCGGCTTGCGGTGGCGTGATACTTGGGCTTTTGAGCGCGAGAGGATTTAAAAAATACTTGGAATCAGGAGGTAAGGAACATGCATCAATTAATTTAAGCACTTACCACGAAGAGCATGAAGGACATGAAGACTTAAATCCTTCATGCTCTTCATGTTCTTCATGGTTTAAAAATAAAACTTGCTCAAGTTATTTCATGCACGTTCCTAAGTCTCGTAAGGCTCTACCGGTACGACTCGAATACTGCGGCTAACGAGCTAATCAATCGTAATTCATCGAACAAGGCGCTGCATCAGTAAGGCTTCAAACTGCTCAACCGGCACCGGCCTGCTGAACAGGTAACCTTGCATCTCATCACAATCCTGTTCGCGCAGAAATGCCTGCTGCCCTACCGTCTCCACCCCTTCGGCAATGGTTTGCAGGCCAAGACTCTTCGCCAGGTTGATGATGGCGCTGACAATGGCCTTGTCTTCCGGGTCGGTACTGATATCGCGTACAAAGGACTGATCGATTTTGAGTTTGTAGACTTTAAATTTCTTCAGATAGCTCAGTGAGGAATAACCGGTGCCGAAATCATCAATCGACATACGAACGCCGCGCTCGTGTAGATTGTTCATCACGGCGATGGCGCCTGGCGGGTTATGCATCGCTACACTTTCGGTCAACTCCAGCTCCAGATATTCGGGGGGTAAGCTCTCTTCATTGAGGATGCGAGTGATCAGCTCCGGCAGATCGGGATGACGAAACTGAACGGCGGACAGATTCACCGCCATAATCAGCGGGCCGAAGCCGCGTTCTATCCAGGTTTTCGCCTGGCGCACGGCACACCTTAATACCCATTCGCCGATCGGCAGAATCAGTCCGCTGCTTTCCGCGACAGGAATAAATTCTGCCGGAGATACCATGCCAAGTTCAGGATGCTGCCAGCGCAGCAAGGCCTCAGCCCCGATAATACGCCCATCCCGCATGGAAACTTGCGGCTGGTAATGTATTTGCAACTGCCGGTATTCCAAGGCGTGACGCAATGCATTGACCAATTGCAGGTTGCGTGTCGAACGTGCCTGCATTTCCGGGGTAAAAAAACGGTAGCATTGGCGTCCTTCCTGTTTGGCGCGATACATGGCGGTATCGGCGCTTTTGGACAGTGCCTCCAGATCCATACCGTCTCCGGGATAGAGTGCAATACCGATTGATGCCGTCAGGGTCAGGTCATAGTGTTCAATCAGATAAGGTTCGGCAATGACATCCAGTAACTTTTGCGCCACATGCGCGGCTCCGAGCGCGTCGCTGCCCGGCAACAACAAAATGAATTCGTCCCCGCCCAATCGCGTCACGGTGTCTTCCTCGCGCAGCATCCGACATAAACGTCTGGCCACTTCAATCAACAAGGCATCGCCAACGCTATGGCCGAGCGTGTCGTTGATGTCCTTGAAGTGGTCGAGATCGAGGAAAATTAACGCCAAGTGCCCGTTACTGCGCTTCGCTAAACTGAGGGCATATTTAAGATGATCATTCAATTGGTTGCGATTCGGCAATCCGGTGAGTGGATCGAAATTTGCCAGATAGTGAATGCGTTCTTCGGTGCGTTTGCGTTCGGTAATGTCGTGCGCCAGCACCACCTTCGCGCGCCGTCCCTCGTACTCGAGTATGTGCGAGCTGATTTCGACATCGATCAGCGTGCCGTCTTTTTTTCGATGACTCCACACGCCGGCCTTATGCAGCGCATCGACTTTAAATTGCTTGATCTTCTCAAGCAGCCGCGGCGCGTCTTCGACAGAACTAATGTCGATGATGGTCATGGCGAGGAACTCCGCTTCGTTGTAACCATAATGCGCGATCGCGGCGTCGTTTACCGCCAGGAAACGTAGCGTCTCCTGATCATAGAGCCACATTGGCTGCGGATTAGCTTGGAACATCTGACGGTATCGGGCTTCGTTCTCGCGTAGCGCGTCCTCGGCTTGCTTGCGCTCGGTGATATCGATTATGACGCCAAAACTCCGTAATGGCCGGCCGTTTTCAACAATGAACCGGCCTTTCGAAGCCAGCCAGCGCATAGCGCCATCGTCTTTGCGTATCAACCGGTATTCGATATTGTAGTCTTGCATGCCTTCGGCCAATGCCTGCTGTACCGTTGCGTCCAGTCTAGGGCAATCTTCGGGGTGCAGCATGGCCAGAAAGTCTTCGTAACCGTGAGCTGCGTTTTCGGGAAGGCCTAGTAGTTTGTAATATTGAGCGTTAAACGCGGTTTGATTATGGACAATATCCCAATCCCAGATACCGATGTCGGCCGCCGATTGCGCCAGCCGCAAACGCTCTTCGCTTTCTTGCAAGGCTATTTCGGCTATCTTGGTTTTGGTCATGTCGATGCATATCCCGGTCATGCGCCGGGCCAAGCCCTGCTCATCGTAGTCCGTATCGCCCAACGCACGAATCCACCGTATCTCGCCGGCCGAAGTGACGATTCGGTATTCGCTGGCGAGCGGCAGACGATCGCTTATGGCCTGATTAATTTCCCGTTCGGCTTGCTGCCTGTCCTGGCTGTGCAGCAGCCCCCGCCATGTTTCGAAACCGGCCTCTGTTTTTTGCGGTTCCAGTCCGAATAACTCATACAGCTCATCCGACCAATAATGGGCGTTTGTTTCAATATCCCAATACCAGCAACCGGCAACCGCAGCACGTTGCGCCAAGGACCATCTTTTGTTGGCAACGCTCAGCGCCAATTCGGTTTGCTTGCGTTCGGTGATGACATCGAAAATAGCAACAAAATGATCGGGCTGGGGGCTATAGACTGATATCCAAAACCACATGGACAGCGATTCGACAAAGGTTTCGAACCTCACCGGTTCCCCGCCCAGCGCCACCCGGCTATAAATATCGAACAGTTGCGGATCGGTTTCACGAATGCCGGGTATTACTTCGGAAACAGGCTTGCCGACGACTTGCTTCAGGCCGGTCAAGTGTTCAAAGGCGGGATTGGTATAAAGGTAGATGAAATCGCTGGGCTGTCCGTTCCGGTAAAGCATCCTGCAATAGGCCACACCGTTAAGCATATGCTCGACAAGGGCGCGGTAAATATCGATGAGAGATGTTTCAGATGCCTGGTCGCCGGTAACGGAATTAGCATCTACACTGGAATTGAACAGCATAGTGATTGCGGGGAACCTCGAATTGATAGCTTTTTGCGAATGTAAGTGATTGAAGCTTATTAAGTATCAATCTTTAAAATTGACTTGAGAGGTCCCTGCAGTCGACTTAAAACCATCAAGATTCTGACAGATAAAACGAAACTTGGAAAGCCGGAAATAACCGCCGGTTTATTCACGGATTTTATTTTATTCGCCGTTCGTCATGAAAGCGGAGCGTGGGCGTAGAGCTGTAAGCTCACCAATCGCCGCTTAGACGCCATGAACGGCTTACAGGGCTACAAGTCCTTGCTGAACATGACCGATTTCCGGTCTTTCGGACATGCTGTCGGGCAAGTGTTTGTTATGAACTTCCAGCCCTGGGTTGCCATTTCAAAAATCTTACCGGCGTTAAATAGTTGTTCCATTGAGCGCCCTCCCATACTTTAACTAATGGTATCGGTGAGGGCGCCATCCAGTACAGCGTCATGGTGCAAAGAGTCATTAACGCCGAGGCCGTCATATTGCTGTAGTTAAATAATTTCAAGGCGGTGCCAAAAGAACTTTTCATTCTTGAATTGGACAAATCAACGCTATAGAGTTCATCCAACAGCAAATGAACGATAAATCCCAAGCCAATGAAGATGCCGTTTAACCAGGCGTGTAAGGCATTCCAATGCAGGAAATGGAAACTGATACAAGTCATTAACAAGGCAAAAAACAGCGCGGCCAATATTGAATGGAATACGCCGCGGTGAACGGTAAGTGCGTTAAACAACGCAAACATCCCGTAACGTATAAACAGGTAAGTGCCTGCCAGAATCAGCAATAACGGGTAGGGCGCGTAACTGTCTTTAAATTTATGCAGTGCAGCCGCTATGCCCATAAAAGCCAGCACGTTAAACAACAGCTTTACCGGTCTTGAGTTGCTCGCATCAATATCCGGCAACAGCCCGCCTAATGTACCCAGAAAAATAAGCCATGGCATATCGTTGTAAGTAATCAAATGGACATTAGCGGCAACTAGAGCGGCTCCACTGCCGGCAGCTGAAGCGATGAACAAATGGGTATTAAAATTGGCCATATAAAACAACAATCCTTTTTAAATTTAAAAAACGCAGATTATGACATCATCCGTCTACAATTAAGTCGGATTTGCTAAAATGATTAACTTGATAGCCTTTTCACAGAGTATGTCGGGCAGCACAAACGCGACAAGGCAAGTGTGCTACCATGCTACGGCAAAATGCTATAGGGGAGCACTGAGGAGACATTCAGCGGGAACTGCAAAGACGGCAGCAATAAATTTCTTATTCATAATTCTGTATTTAAAGGCATCGACATGACAACAACAAATCCACTTGACGCTCTACTCGCAATCAGGGACGGCTATTCTACGGCGCGTTGGAATTTTTCGGATGCGGTCGGCACTTCCGTCTCGTCCCCGGGTGGTATTGGTAATGCCGCTGAGGTAACTTTCAGTTTTTTGACCGCCGTTCCTTCGTATTATTCCACTTCCGGTTTTAGCACTGCTGGATTTAAGCCGTTTTCTACGCAGCAAAAACAGGCTGTCAGTGATGTGTTGGCTTCTTATGCGGATGTTATTCAGCTAAGTTTTACTGAAGTGCCTACTTCAGGCAGTATGTCGTTCGGATTGAATACTCAGTCCGGTTCTTCGGGATTCGGTTTTTTTCCCAGCTTCGGTTACTCCGCCTTGGGCGACACGATTGCCAGCGTTAATGTGACGAACCTGGCTGGAGATATCTGGATTAACGGCAGCAAATCGTGGACGGCAAATGATTTTTTATTAGGAGGGTCGGGTTACGGCACTCTGGTTCATGAAATAGGGCATGCTTTAGGGCTGAAACATCCTTTTGAGGCAAGTACCGGTGACGCCCATATTCTGGATGCAAGTCTGAATAACACCCAATATACCGTAATGGCCTACGCAAGGCACCCCCACGGCCTTTACCGAACCGTTACCGAAACAACTCCGGGCAGTTATACCTGGAGCTACAAAGTCATTCTGCCTGAAACGTTAATGCCGTTGGATATTCAAGCTTTGCAATATCTCTATGGCGCCAACACAAGCTTTCATGCAGCTGACGATACCTACACGTTCGATACCAGCCGTCCGTTTATCAAAACCCTTTATGATGCCGGAGGCAATGACACTATTTCCGTGGCTAATTTCTCTTTGGATTGTGTGATCGATCTTACGGATGGACATTATTCGAGCATTAGCATTCCATCGGATGCGCTCCCACAAGGAGCTACCGAACCCAACTCAGGAATCTACGATGGCACGGACAACTTGGCTATCGCCTTTGGTTCAATTATCGAAAATGCAATCGGCGGCACGGGTAATGATCGATTGATCGGCAATGCCGTCGCCAACATCCTCAATGGAGGAGCCGGTGCCGACACGATGCTGGGCGGCGACGGTTCCGATATTTACTATGTCGATAACAAAGGCGACGTAGTGACTGAAACCAGCGCCGCCGGAACTGATCTGGTTAACAGCTATCTGGGGAACTACACTTTGGGCGCCAACATTGAGAACGGCGGCATTCTGGCCGCAGGCGCGGCTAATCTTACCGGCAACGGACTCGACAATACGCTTTACGCCGGAGCAGGGAATAATATTCTAAACGGCGGCGCCCATATCGACACTGTTTCCTATGTATCAGCCGGTGCCGCTGTGACGGTCAGTCTTGTCTCTACCAGCGCTCAAGCTACTGGAGGTTCAGGATCGGATACCCTGCTCAATATAGAAAATCTGATCGGCTCCAGCTACAACGACAGCCTGATCGGCAACACCGGCAACAATTTATTGGATGGAGGCTTGGGTAATGACACTCTGGCCGGGGGACAGGGAAATGACACTTATATGATCAATGTAACGGCAGACAGGGTTAAGGAACTGGCCGGGCAAGGTACCGACATCATCCGGTCAACGATGAGTTATAGCTTAGCCGATACCGATGGCAACGGCAGTAACGGCGGCAATGTCGAAGACCTCACGCTAATGGGTAGCGCGGCAATCAACGGTACCGGTAATAGTCTCAACAATACCCTGACTGGAAACAGTGCCGCGAATATTCTGCTCGGCAACGCCGGTAACGACCAACTGGTCGGCGGCGGCGATGCCGACCAACTGACTGGCGGCGTTGGCGCCGATCTCCTAAGCGGCGGTTCCGGCGCCGATCGCTTTATGTTTTTAAACGTTAGTGAAAGCGGCCCCGACAGCGCCGGCCGCGACACCATCACCGACTTCAAAGCCTCGGAAGGCGATAAAATCGACTTTAGTGCGATTGACGCCAATACCGGTGTTGCGGGTAATAATGCCTTTAACAGCTTGCAACAGGGCGCAGCTTTCAGCGGCAGCTTTGCCGGTGTCGCCAGTCTGTACTTCGACCAGACGGCGAAAATTCTCTACGCCAACAACGATGCCGATGCTCAGGCGGATTTTTCAATTCTGCTAACCGGAGTGGCCGGCGTTTCTTTGGGGCATTTTATTTTGTAAACAGATTTGCGGCAGAGGGCTTTGATTCCGGCTAATAGTCTTTTTAAAAGTACCTTAGGAACGTGCATGAAATAACTTGAGCAAGTTTTATTTTAAACCATGAAGAGCATGAGGGACATGAAGACTTAAATCCTTCATGCTCTTCATGTTCTTCATGGTAATTGCTTAAATTAATTTATGCATGTTCCTTAATATTTCTACGAGGGAGTTATGAATAATCGATTACTATGTGCCGCCTTATTAGGGTTACCGGTTTTTGCAAGCAGCGCCGCGACTAAAGTATCGGAGCATGTGCTGGCGAACGGTTTAAAAGTGCTGGTCAAAGAGGATCACCGGTCGCCGGTCGCGGTGTCTCAAGTCTGGTACAAGGTGGGTTCAAGTTATGAGCCCGGCGGTATTACCGGCGTTTCCCACATGCTTGAGCACATGATGTTTAAAGGCACTGACAAACATGCGGCGGGTGAGTTTTCCCGTATCATCGCCGAAAACGGCGGCGAGGAGAATGCTTTTACCGGCACCGATTACACGGCTTATTTTCAAACGATGGAGGCTTCCAGGCTGGCGGTCAGTTTTGAACTGGAAGCCGATAGAATGCGCAATCTGCATCTATTGCCCGATGAGTTGAAAAAGGAGCTGCAGGTGGTGACCGAAGAGCGAAGGATGCGCACCGACGATAATCCGCAGGCAAAAATGCAGGAGCATTTTAATGCGCTGGCTTATACCAACAGCCCGTATAAAAATCCTGTGATCGGCTGGCCTTCGGATATCGAAAATTATAAGGTTGAAGATCTTCAGGCCTGGTATCAACGTTGGTATGCGCCCAACAATGCGACGCTGGTGGTCGTGGGCGATGTGCAGCCCAAAGCGGTTTTTGCGTTGGCGGAACAATACTTTGCCGCTCTTAAGCCCAGCGAACTTAAGCCGCTGAAGCCGCAAACCGAAGTTGAACAGCTGGGCGTTCGGAAGATGACGGTTAAATTACCGGCAAAACTACCCTATTTGGTTATGGGCTATAAAGTACCGGTATTGAAGACAGCGGAACATGAATGGGAAGCCTATGCGCTGGAAGTCCTGGCCGGTGTACTGGACGGAGGCAGCAGTGCCAGGTTGGAGTCGGGATTGGTGCGCGGCAAGCAAATAGCCGTTTCTGTCGGGGCAAGTTACGGCTTGACTTCAAGGTTGGCGGAATTGTTTACACTGGAAGCTACCCCGGCCGAAGGGAAAAATGTATGGGAAATAGAGTCCGCGTTAAAGGATGAGATTACCAAGCTGCAAATCAACTTGGTCGATAAAGATGAATTACAGCGTATTAAGGCGCAGGTTTTAGCCAAAGCGGTTTACGAGCGTGATTCCGGTTTTTATCAGGCCATGCAGTTAGGTATGCTGGAGACAGTCGGTCTGGGCTGGCAAAAAGTCGATGAATATGTTGATAAGGTCAATCAGGTTACTGCAGAACAAGTGCGGGATGTGGCGCGTAAATATTTAATTGAAGATAAATTGAGCGTGGCTTATTTGGAACCTTTACCTATCACCGGACACATTACCGAGACCAAGACCGAAAAAGGAGTTAGATAATGCGTATTCATTTGTTTATGTTGATAGCTTGGCTGGCGGCTTTTTGCAACTTGACGCAGGCCGCTGCAAAAATTGAACACTGGCAAACTCCGCAGGGCAGCCGGGTTTATTATGTGCATACCGAAGGTCTGCCGATGGTGGATATGCAGGTTGCTTTCGACGCGGGCAGTGCGCGCGACGGGAGCCGGTTCGGCTTGTCGGCATTGACGTCCGCGTTGCTCGATACCGGGGCAGGGCCGTGGAATGCCGATGAAATTGCCCAACGCTTTGAAAGCGTCGGCGCGCAATTCGGCTCCAGTATTTCCAGCGATATGGCATCGGTTTCGTTGCGCACTTTAACCGATAAAGCTTTATTCGATAAAGCGTTGGAGACGATGCAAGTCATTTTGACTCGGCCAAGTTTTAATGAAGCCGATTTTCAACGGGAAAAAAACCGGACCTTGGCCGGTTTAAAACAGCAGGAAGAATCGCCTGCCGAGTTAGCCAGCATCGCTTTTTATAAAGCCTTATACGGCGATCATCCTTACGGGCACCCGAGTTCCGGTTTGACAGCCACCGTCTCCGGTTTAGAAGTTGCGGATTTACGCGGTTTTTATCAAAAATATTATGTAGCCGCCAATGCGATGGTGGTGATAGTGGGCGACTTGTCCAGGCAACAGGCGGAGCAAACCGCCGAGAAGTTGGTTTCAGGTTTGCCGACAGGTCAAAAGCCGGCCCCCTTGCCGGAAGTGGTCATGCCAATGAAAGCCGGCATGCAGCATATTGAATTTCCTTCCTCGCAAACTCATGTTTTGGTCGGCATGCCCGGTACCTACCGTAAAGATCCTGATTACTTTACGCTGTATGTCGGCAATCATATTCTGGGCGGCGGCGCGTTAGTGTCCAAACTTTTTGATGAAGTCAGGGAAAAACGCGGACTGGCGTATAGTGCGAGCAGCTCTTTCGGACCGATGTTCAGGAAAGGGCCGTTTGCGATAAGCTTACAAACCCGCAATGACCAAACCGGGCAAGCGCTGGAGGTTCTTAATAAAACCCTGGCCGATTTTATTGCTCAAGGCCCTACGGAAGCCGAGCTGATTGCGGCCAAGAAAAACATTACCGGCGGTTTTGCGATGCGGTTCGATACCAATAAAAAACTGGCCAGTTATGTGTCGATGATCGGATTTTATCAAATGCCGCTGGATTATCTGGATACGTTCCAGCCTTACGTCGACAAGGTAACGGCCGCATCGATAAAAGATGCTTTTAAGCGCCGTATTGACCCGCAGTTAATGCAAACGATCACCGTAGGCGGGAGCGCTAAGAAGAGTGAAAAATAAGCTCAGGATTATCGGCGGGGACTGGCGCAGCCGGCAATTAAGTTTTGTCGATGCGCCGGGCTTAAGGCCCACGCCTGCAAGAGTCAGGGAAACCTTGTTCAACTGGTTGCAGTATGACATTGTCGGCAAACAGTGCCTGGATTTGTATGCAGGGAGCGGCGCTTTGGGTTTTGAAGCCGCTTCCCGAGGCGCCAAGTCGGTCATCCAGGTGGAAAATAATAGCCAAGCCTGCCGTTGTTTAAAAGACAATGCGCTTGTGTTGTCTGCCGCCGACCGGATGACAGTTGTGCAAACCGATGTATTTCGCTATCTGGCCGGAGATGCGCAAGCTTTTGACCTGGTGTTTCTCGATCCGCCGTTCGGCCTGAATCTGGTTGTTCAAACCTGCAAGCAGTTGGAAGCTTACGGCTGGCTGGCTAAACATGCCAAGATTTATGTTGAAACCGAACGACATTTTGATTTTTCACGTGGAGCATCCATGCCCCGCAGCAGTGTCATGCAAATCGGCAATCCTGCTGCCGATTTGTCCGAAATGCCCGAAAACTGGCGGCAACTGAAAAGTAAAAGCGCGGGCGAGGTCGGCTATCATTTGTTTGAGCGAGATTAAATTCAGGACTACCGGCTTTGATGCGGGACCAAGCCTTGAATGTGCTCCGCTTGCTTTAAGCCGGGTGGGGTGCCGTCATTTAATTTGCGATGGCTTTTTTGCTATGTCAATTAAGAGGGTATGAGTTTGTGAACATATTTGCCACTGAAAACTGTCGCTGTTTTTTGATCCGAGGTGTTTTGCTCACGGTGATCGTTTTGTTGTTCGGCTGCTCCAGCGATCCTAAAATCAGTCCCGCCGCTTCTTACTCGCCAACGGTCAATTATGCGCTGAGCTTGCAGGGCACGCCTTATCAATACGGTAAAAGCTCGCCCGAGGAAGGCTTTGATTGCAGCGGTTTTGTTAAACATGTTTACCAGCATCAGGGTATATCACTACCGCGTACAACTCAGGGAATGGCACAGTCGTTGACTCAAGTCCCTAGAAACGATCTTCATTCCGGCGACTTGGTTTTCTTTAATACCAACGGCAAGCCGTTTTCTCATGTCGGTATTTATATCAATAATGATGATTTTATTCATGCCCCCAGCGAGCGCACAGGGAAGGTGCTGGTGTCCAGCCTTAAAAATCGTTATTGGGGGAATCGATTTAGTTGTGCACGCCGTCCGTAAGCAGTGCTGTAGTTATAAATACGGGGATGTTGATTAATTCACCACGAAGGCACAAAGTTCACGAAGAAAGTCAAGGAAAAAACTTCGTACTCTTCGGGGTGATATATTTTAATTTAATGTTTATGAAGATATTATTTTAAGCAGCCAGCTTGGTTATAGCTGCTTTAACCAGGCCGCTCAATTCAGAGCCGTCTTCTTGGCAATAGGCAATAATCGCTTTACGCATTCTTGGGTCCCATGATCTTAAGATGTGATTTTTTATGCCTTCCGCTGCGATTTCTTTGTCGGTTTCCGAGTTAAAGAAATTACCTATATCGTTGGCCATTTTAACAAGTCGTTCTATTTTCATTATTAATCACACAGATAGTTGCTATGGGTTAAGCGTTGCGGATGGGTATAAATCACATGCTGATCATCACGGGCAAAACCGATTAAGGTGAGACCGGCTTCATTAGCCAGGCGTATGGCTAATCCGGTCGGTGCGGAAATGGCCGCAAGCAGCGTAATGCCGACCCATGCGGTTTTTTGCACCATTTCAAAACTGGCGCGGCTGGTAACAATGACAAAACCGGCGGATAAATCTTTGCCGGTGCGCAATAAAAAACCGATCAATTTGTCCAGCGCATTATGCCGTCCTACATCTTCCCTGATATCTAAAATGCCTTGTCCGGGGACCGCCCAAGCGGCGGCATGAACGGCTCCGGTCAGTTGGTTTAGTTTTTGGTGCTGTTTGATGTCCGTTAAAGCGGAACGTAACTCGGCGGCAGACAGGCTTAAGTCGCCGTCAACCGACCCGGGGTGGCGGATGGCTTGTTTTAAGGTGCTTGCACCGCATAGGCCGCAACCGGTACGGCCGGTTAAATTACGGCCTTTGTCTGCCAAGCCTTGAAAACGCTGTTCCGGAATTTTTACTTGAACTTCAATGCCGTTTGAGCGGTTATAAACCCGCGCCGATAATAACTCTTGCGGGCTTTTAATAATACCTTCGGTAATACTGAAACCCAGGGCAAATTCTTCAAGATTGGTCGGGGTTGCCAGCATGACGACATGCGGCACCCCGTTGTAAACCAGGGAAACAGGCACTTCTTCGGCGATATAGTCTTGCCGTTGTTCGTGCTGCCCGCCTTGCCAGCGATCAACGGTGCTTTGTTGATAGCTGGGCCAGCCTAATTCTAACGGCAGTGCAGCGGCACTGCCGTTAGTCATGACTCATTCCCTGCTCCAGCAGATCGAGTTGCTTTTCTGAAAACGCGCTGTACTCCTGCTGCCATTCCGAAGGCTGACTGACTTTGGTGATTTGCACGGCCGTCACTTTGTATTCAGGGCAGTTGGTTGCCCAATCGGAGTTGTCGGTGGTGATGACGTTGGCGCCGGATTCAGGGAAATGGAACGTGGTGTAAACAACGCCAGGTTGTACGCGATCACTGACCAAGGCGCGCAATACCGTTTCGCCTGCACGGCTCTTAATGCCTACCCAGTCGCCGGTGTTCACGCCGCGATCTTCGGCGTCATGCGGATGAATTTCCAGGCGATCTTCTGCATGCCAGGCGACATTTTCAGTACGGCGTGTTTGTGCGCCGACATTATATTGCGACAAAATGCGCCCGGTGGTCAGGATTAGCGGGTATTTGCCGGTTATACGCTCAGTCGTTGCGACAAATTCGGTCAGCATAAACAAGCCTTTGCCGTTATCGCGCAAGAAATGGTCAGTGTGCATAATCGGCGTGCCTTCCGGCGTTTCATCATTGCAAGGCCATTGCACACTGCCGAGGCGGTCAATCTTTTCATAACTGACGCCGGTAAAGCTGGGTGTAAGCCGCGCGATTTCAGCCATGATTTCTGATGGATGGCTGTAATTCATCGGGTAACCCAATGCATTGGCCAGCATTTGGGTGACTTCCCAATCCTGGTAACCGGCCAACGGCGACATAACTTTGCGCACCGGTGAAATACGGCGTTCGGCATTGGTAAAGGTACCGTTTTTTTCCAGGAAGGATGAACCCGGAAGGAAAACGTGGGCAAATTTAGCGGTTTCGTTCAGGAATATGTCCTGAACGATTACGCATTCCATGGCCCGTAATGCGGCATGAACGTGTTTAATGTCCGGGTCGGATTGAGCAATGTCCTCACCCTCGCAGTACAGGCCCATAAAACTGCCGTCCAATGCCGCCTCGAACATGTTGGGAATACGAAGGCCCGGTTCAGCGCTGAGCTCAGTCTGCCATGCGTGTTCAAACAGTTGGTGTGTTACCGGATCGGAGACATGGCGATAACCGGGGAACTCATGCGGGAATGAACCCATATCGCAAGAACCCTGCACGTTATTTTGCCCGCGTAACGGATTGACGCCGACGCCGTCACGGCCTAAGTTGCCGGTCGCCATGGCCAGATTGGCAATGCCGATAACGGTGGTGGAGCCTTGGCTGTGCTCGGTTACGCCCAGTCCGTAATAAATCGCGGCGTTTTTAGCGGTGGCATAAAGCCGCGCGGCGGCCCTGAGTTCAGCGGCTGGAACGCCGGTAATAGACTCGGAAGCTTCCGGTGAATTATGTTCCTGTGCAACAAAGGTTTTCCATTTGGCAAAGGAGGCTACATCGCAACGCTCATTAACAAAGGCTTCGTCAAGCAGGTTTTCGGTAACAACGACATGCCCGAGCGCATTGATCAAGGCGACATTGGTGCTGGGGCGTAATTTCAAATGATGGCTGGCTTTAACATGCGGCGATTTGATCAGGTCAATTTCGCGCGGATCAATCACGATCAGTTTTGCCCCCTGACGCAGGCGCTTTTTCATTTGCGAGCCGAATACGGGATGTCCGTCGGTAGGATTCGCGCCCATCACTAAAATGACATCGGCTTTAAGGACCGAGTCAAAATCCTGGGTGCCGGATGATTCGCCAAAAGTTTGTTTTAATCCGTAACCGGTAGGCGAATGACAAACTCGCGCACAGGTGTCGACATTATTATTGCCGAAGCCTGCACGTATCAGCTTTTGCATGATGTAGACTTCTTCGTTGGTGCAACGGGAAGACGTGATGCCTCCGATCGAGTCTTTGCCGTATTTAGCCTGGATGCGTTTCAACTCCGACGCGGCATGATTAATGGCTTCCTCCCAGCTGACTTCCTGCCATGCATCTTTAATGCTGGCGCGGATCATCGGTTTGGTAATGCGGTCTTTGTGCGTGGCATAACCGAACGCAAAACGCCCTTTCACGCAGGAATGACCGTGATTGGCCTTGCCGTCTTTGGCGGGCACCATGCGGATGACTTGTTCGCCCTTCATTTCCGCCCTGAATGAGCAGCCGACGCCGCAATAAGCGCAGGTTGTTACAATCGCATGTTCCGGCTGACCGTTGTCGATCACCGATTTTTCCATCAGCGTCGCGGTCGGACAGGCTTGGACGCAAGCGCCGCAAGATACGCATTCCGAATCCATGAAATCCTGATTCTGGCTGGGCGATACTTTGGAATCAAAGCCGCGGCCGTCGATGGTTAACGCAAAGGTGCCTTGGGTTTCTTCACAGGCCCTTACGCAACGCGAACAAACGATACATTTGCTGGGGTCGAAGCTAAAATAGGGGTTACTGTGATCCTTTTCGGCGTTCAGGTGCGTTTCAATTGGGTTGTAACGGACTTCGCGCAAACCAACCGCGCCTGCCATATCCTGTAGTTCGCAATCGCCATTGGCTGAACAGGTCAAACAGTCCAGCGGGTGATCGGAAATATACAGTTCCATGATGCCGCGACGCACATCAGCCAGCTTTTTATTCTGGGTGATAATTTTTAAACCTTCCGCGACCGGCGTAGTACATGACGCGGGCATACCTCTGCCGCCTTCAATTTGCACCACGCAAAGCCGGCAGGAACCGAACGGTTCGATGCTGTCGGTTGCGCATAATTTGGGGATTTCAATGCCGATGCTTGCAGCCGCACGCATGACTGAAGTCCCTACCGGTGCCGTTACCTGAAAACCATCAATTTCCAGTGTGACTAAGTTATTGCTGGTGCTGGCGGGTGTGCCAAAATCTTTTTCTTTATTGATCGACATTGTAATATCCTCTAAATCATTATCAGGCGGCGGTTGCTTTGGCATTGATCCCGAAATCTTCCGGGAAATGATTTAAAGCGCTCAGTACAGGGTAGGGCGTCATACCGCCTAATGCACAGAGGGAGCCGTTGAGCAAGGTGTCGCAAAGATCACGTAACAAGGGGATGTTTTTATCGAGGTTGCGACCATTAATAATGTCGTCCATGACTTCTACGCCACGGGTGGAGCCAATGCGGCAAGGTGTGCATTTGCCGCAAGATTCAATTTTGCAAAATTCCATGCTGTAGCGCGCCATTTCGGCCATATTGACCGTGTCATCAAAAACGACAATGCCGCCATGTCCGACTACCGCCCAGATGGCGGCAAAGGCTTCGTAATCCAAAGGCGTGTCGAATTGCGATTCGGGCAGATAAGCGCCGAGCGGACCGCCTACCTGAACCGCCCGAATCGGTCTGCCGGAAGCGGAACCGCCGCCGAAATCATAGAGTAATTCGCGCAAAGTTAAACCAAAGCCCAATTCGACCAAACCGGGGCGCTTGATGTTGCCGGCCAATTGCACCGGCAAGGTGCCGCGTGAACGTCCCATGCCGAAATCGCGGTAATAATCGCCGCCTTTATCCAGGATGACCGGTACGGACGCCAACGATATAACATTGTTGACGACGGTGGGTTGACCGAACAAGCCGCTGATAGCAGGTAAGGGGGGTTTAAAGCGTACCAGACCGCGTTTGCCTTCCAAGCTTTCCATTAATGAAGTTTCTTCGCCGCAGACATAAGCGCCTGCGCCCAGCCTGACTTCCAGATTAAAGGTAAGTCCGCTGCCCTGAATATTGTCGCCCAGGTAACCTTCCTTGTAAGCGGTTGCAATGGCGGCATTGAGCACTTCGAAAGCGTGAGGATATTCTATACGTAGGTAAATATAGCCTTGGGTAGCGTCGACCGCAACACCTGCAATCGTCATGCCTTCGATCAATACGAACGGGTCGCCTTCCATGACCATGCGGTCGGAGAATGTGCCGGAATCGCCTTCATCGGCATTGCAGATAATGTATTTTTGCAGCGATGCGGTGTTGAGCACCGTCTTCCACTTAATGCCGGTCGGAAAGGCCGCGCCGCCGCGGCCGCGTAAACCGGAATCGGTTACCGCCTGGACGATTTGCTCCTGACTCATAGCCAGTGCATTTTTTAAGCCGCGATAGCCGTCATTTGCAACATAGTCAGTCAAGCTGGCTGGATCGGTTTTGCCAATGCGGGCAAAGGTCAGGCGTTGCTGTTTCTTAAAGTAAGCCAGCTCTTCGGTCAGGCCTAAGTTTAGCGCGTGTGCGCCGCCTTCTGTAAAACCCGCATCGAACAAACCGGGTACGTCGTTAGCTTGAACAGGGCCAAAGGCTATGCGGCCTTTACTTGTTGCCACTTCAACCAGAGGCTCCAGCCAGTACATGCCTCTTGAGCCGTTACGGACCAATTCAATATCGAGGCCGCGTTTTGCGGCTTCCTGGGCGATAGCCGCAGCAACGCGATTAGCGCCCAGTGAAGCGGCGCTGGAATCGCACGGAACATAAATAGTGATACTCATGCTGATGCCTCTGTATTATTAATGACAGCATCAAAGCTGTCCGCTGAAACGCGGCCGTAAATTTCCTTACCGATTTGCATGGCCGGCGAACAGGCGCAATTGCCCAAGCAGTAAACAGGCTCCAGGGAGAATTTGCCGTCCGCGGTGGTTTCATGAAAATCGATGCCGAGTTTGCTTTTAACATGCTCTTCCAGTTGTCTTGCACCCATGGCTTGGCAGGATTCCGCACGGCAAAGATGAATGGTTTGTTTGCCCGGAGGCGTGTCCCTGAAATAATGGTAAAAGCTGATGACGCCGTGGACTTCGGCACGGGAAAGGTTAAGCGCTGTTGCGATGTCCGGAACGCTTTCAACCGGGATATAACCCAGAGCGTTTTGCACGTCATGCAGAATAGGTAAAAGTGCGCCCGGCTTGTCTTTGAGCGCGGCGATTATTTCTTGCACGGTTGATTGCATGTTGCCTGATTCTGTCATGATCATCTCAATATGGAGAATCCATCCTGATTAAAACAACGGCTGTTCCTGACTGTTGTCATATTTAAGTGTGCCGGATAGCATAGCACAAGATATTTTGAGTGTAAAAATGGCTAAAATGAACAAAAAATGTAAGTATTTTAAAAATATCAGTTATGTACCTATTTATAATGAATATTTTTTAAACGCAGCGGTTTGAAAATAATTTGCCCGCTTTTGTGCAATAGACTATTTACGTAAAGGCCTACTATTACTAATGCTTCTAATGCTTTTTGCTGAAAACGATAAAGGCGGCCGACGAGGTCAGCCTTAATTTATCGTATATTGTTTTTCTGCTTGTCTATTTCACATCCGGTTTTTTTGTCTATTGTTCTGTTTAGACCGTGTTTTTAAATCTTTGGTTTGATCTGGATTTCGCATTGTCGTCCGTATTTGCCGGAATTACTCGCCACGCGCTACACTGAGTCGATCTTATTTCGGCCTGTTCCGAAGCAGGAAAGATTAATTCCGGAATAAGTATGGAGATCTTTAACGACTTGTTTATTCCTTATAGCCACATAGAAGAGAGGATTTTATGCCGTATTTGAAATTAACAACGAACATTGCGATTAGTGAAGAACAATCCCCAAAGTTATTAAGCCAATTTTCACAACTGCTTGCCCAAGAAACCGGTAAACCTGAACGTTATGTTATGGTTGAGCTAACGGGTAGCAAAGACATGCTGTTTGCGGGCAGCAACGAACCGTTAGCTTTTGTTGAGTGCAAAAGTATTGGCCTTAGCACTCAGCAAGCCAAGTCGCTTTCGGCTTCAATCAGCCAATTGTTAGCAAGCAATTTAAAGCTTTCAGCGGAGCGTGTTTATATTGAGTTTAGCAATTGCCCCGGTGATTTCTGGGGATGGAATGGATCCACCTTTGGATAAGCAAGTCATCGGTTCAATTTAAGGATGGCGGCATGACCTTAACCGTACTGCATTATTTTTAAAGGAGCCATGCAAGGGTCAAAGATAGAATAGAGAAGGCGAATATTCTATCGGTGTTTCTTTCCTGCTGACAAAATAGAATTAAGCAGGGGAGTTTGATAACATCTTTTAGGTTGTGCTTAGCGGCCACAGCAAACAACGATTAGATTAAAGAACTTACCAGATAACTGACTAAAGGATAAAAATGAGCTTTAAAACCGGTTTAATAAAAATGGCAATAAAATGGACGCCCAACATGATGATTATATGGGTGGCGAATATAATACTTAAAGGTATTGCAGAATTAGTCGATTTTAATTTTGACCTCGAAGCGCGAAAAGCATACGTTCAAATTCAGCTCCTCGGTGAATCAGAAACGATTGAAGTTTGGTTGGAAGACTTTTCCGTTGTTAGCGATGAGGGATCCTACAAATTAACCATTCAACAAGCGCAATCGAACCGGGTCTGGTTGAATAACTTACTATCTCGTATCGCGGGAAAAGCCTGGAAAATTCCTGCGCTACCTCAATTTGCGGCTGAAATTGAGCTTATCTCCGAGTTGTTCAAAGCCGAAAATCCGGAACAGGAAGAAATTGATTGTGGAAAATAAGGGTATCCATTAGATCAGCGCCACAAAGCCCCACCCCAAGCTACTTGCGTTCCTAGGCGTAGCGCTCATTTTTATACACAAGTGTCTGCTGCAACGTAAGGCGTGCCGTGCGCAGCTTAGCTCCCTGGAATTGAATGGCTATGTTTTTTATGTTGAACCCTCTATCCATCTGATAGTTACTTCGCAGGATGTAGCGGGATTTTTACGGGACTTCAAACGATTCACTTCCGCTAAATTCAAGACCAATCTCGAAACCACGGAGCCGAGTGCTTTAAAGCTGTTTGTTGATGCACAAGGAAGTTACCGGTTTTGGATGGAAACTAATGCCCCGAAGAAAATCGAAAAACCTGCTTTCTATCTTCAAAAGCTTAACTATATTCATGAAAATCCGGTGCGAAAAGGTTATGTTGTCCGTTCTGAGCATTGGCTTTGGTCATCGGCCAACCCGGCTTCGCCACTCCTTACCGAATTGCTTGGTTGACATGATGCACCACCACGTTGAACTGCGACAGCCGGACGGAGCATGTTGCCCCATTCGAAACGTTTTGCGTTTATTAAATGTAGCCACTTAGCTCGGACATCATAAAAAACGTTAGGAACGGGGTTGCAAACCCCGTTCCGCCTGGGTCTCCCATGTAAAATTCTTTACAAAGCTTAATTACGGGTTCAAAAGTTCCAGGTCTTGCATTGCGCATTTCTTTAAAATATTCGTTTCTTATTCTTAGCTAACCCTTGTTAGCCAATATCCCGGACGCCGTCGATGATGTGCAAACGCCGTAATCTGTAATCCACCAGAAATTACCCGATAAAATACTGAATAAGGGAAACGCAATAACCCAATACAGCGGATTCCTGATGGATGAACTAACCGCCAAGCTTCCGGTCTCTTAATAATTAAGGCGATAATCCGTTCAAACTCATGAATAAGCGATTCCCCGAGTTTAGCTTGCTGCTCTTCATAAAAACGAACTGCTTCTATGTATTCGGCTTCTGCCTCGGGTAAAAAACTATAATTCACCGTAGCAATGCACGTACTTTCTTTGCCACTTCCTCGCCGGAAATGGCCTGCACCCTGCCTGCATCAAATTCAGCGGCACGGTGCGCGGATGCCTCACCCCACAAGCTGTCAAATTCCAGCTCGGATATTTCTTCAAGGCTTAATAACAGCCGTTGCACCAAAACGGCTCTATCTTGAATGGATAGCGAAAAGATTTCAGATTCAAGTTGTGAAAGATTCATTTTAGAAGCTCTATTCTGTAGTTGAGGGAAGCTTAAGTTATGTAAAATTCAGTATATCTTAAACTCTGTCGACAGCAAACGCCCTAATCTTCCCAACCAAAACCCCCATCCCCACAACTTCCAACTCCCCCATCAAAACCCCAACCAACTGATCATCCTCAATCCCCAGCAACTTCACAAACAAATCCCTCTCCGCCTCGTTAGCCATCAAATACTCGGTTTCCAAATACCGATTCAACAGAAAATCCAGCTCCTTAGTCCCCCGCCGGCATTGCCACTTTAGCCGAGCCAGCTCGTCCATCAGCCCAACTTTCTCTGTACTAACAGCTTCTTGGTTTCGGCAATCGCCTTAGCCGGATTCAAGCCCTTGGGACAGGTATCGGTGCAGTTCATAATCGTATGGCAACGGTACAATTTAAACGGGTCTTCCAATTCGTCCAGCCGTTCGCCGGTGCTTTCGTCGCGGCTGTCGACCAGCCAGCGGTAGGCTTGCAACAGGATCGCAGGCCCCAGGTAACGCTCGCTGTTCCACCAGTAACTGGGGCAACTGGTCGAGCAACAGGCGCATAGCACGCAGTCGTATAAACCATCCAGTTTTTCCCGGTCTTCCTTGCTTTGCAGGCGCTCGGAATCGGCAGGCGCTGGGGTTTGAGTTTCTATCCACGGTTTGATCGAGGTGTATTGCGCATAAAAATGGGTCAGATCCGGCACCAGGTCTTTAACGACCGGCAGGTGCGGTAACGGGTAAATTTTGATGGTGCCGGGATAGGAATCGATGGCTTTGGTGCAGGCCAAAGAGTTTTTACCGTTGATGGTCATCGCGCAGGAGCCGCACACGCCTTCGCGGCAGGAACGCCGGAAGGTTAAGCCGCTGTCGATTTCATTCTTGATTTTCAGGATCGCGTCCAGCACCATCGGGCCGCAGCTGTCCATGTCCAGCTCAAACGCATCGATGCGCGGGTTTTCGGAGGAGGAGGGATCCCAGCGATACACTTCAAAGCGGCGAATGTTGGTTGCACCAATAGGCGCTTTAAAGGTTTTGCCTTCGATTAAAACCGAGTTTTTAGGCAGGGTAAATTCAGCCATCAGTACACCCTCTCTTTTGGTGGAATTACGTCGACTTCGTCGGTTAAGGTGTACATATGCACCGGCCTGTAATCGATTTTAACCTGATCGCCGTTTAGCCAAGTCAGGGTATGCTTCATCCAGTTTTGGTCATCACGGTTCGGATAATCTTCCCGTGCATGGCCGCCCCGGCTCTCGGTGCGGTTACCTGCCGCGTTGATCGCTACGGTGGCTTGGCTCAGCAGGTTATCCAGCTCCAAGGTTTCGACCAAGTCGGTATTCCAGATCAACGATTTATCGCTCACTTTGACATCGGCAAAGGTTTTTCTGACTTCGGCCATCGCATGGATGCCTTCGGTCAGCGTGGAGCCGGTCCTGAACACCGCTGCTTTGGCCTGCATGATTTTTTGCATGTCCAGGCGAATATCGGAGGTCGAGCGGCTGCCGCCCGCATTACGGATTTTATCGAAACGGGCGATGGCTTTGTCGCAAGCATTGCTCGTCAGCGGTTTCTGCCTTGATCCCGGTTTGATCAGTTCCGCGCAGCGTATCGCGGCGGAGCGGCCGAACACCACCAAATCGAGCAGCGAGTTTGAGCCCAAGCGGTTGGCGCCATGCACGGAAACGCAGGCCGCCTCCCCAATCGCCATCAGGCCCGGCACCACGGCATCGGGATCGCCGCCGTTCAAGGTGACGACTTCGGCTTTATAATTGGTCGGGATGCCGCCCATGTTGTAATGCACGGTCGGCAGCACCGGAATCGGTTGTTTAGTCACATCGACATTGGCAAAAATTTTGGAGGTTTCGGAAATACCCGGCAAGCGTTCGTGAATAATGGCCGGATCGAGATGTTCGATATGCAGGTAAATGTGATCTTTCAGCGGCCCTACGCCGCGGCCTTCTTCAATTTCAATAGTCATCGCGCGGCTGACTACATCGCGCGAAGCCAAGTCTTTGGCGGAGGGTGCGTAACGTTCCATGAAGCGTTCTCCTTCCGAGTTGGTCAGGTAACCGCCTTCGCCTCTGACGCCCTCGGTAATCAAACAGCCTGCGCCGTAAATGCCGGTCGGATGAAACTGAATGAACTCCATATCCTGCAACGGTAAACCGGCACGTAATACCATCGCATTGCCGTCGCCGGTAACGGTATGCGCCGAAGTGCAGGAGAAAAATGTGCGCCCGTAACCGCCGGTCGCCAATACGGTCATCTGGGCTTTGAATAAATGCAATGAGCCGTCATCCAGACACCAAGCCAAGATGCCGCGGCATTCGCCGTCTTCCATAATCAAATCCAGTGCGATGTATTCAACGAAAAATTCGGCCTTATGTTTTAACGACTGCTGGTACAAGGTATGCAATATCGCATGGCCGGTTTTGTCGGCCGCCGCGCAAGTGCGCTGGGCTTGGCCTTTGCCGAAATGCGTGGTCATGCCGCCGAACGCACGTTGATAGATTTTGCCGTCGGCGGTACGTGAAAACGGTACGCCGTAATGCTCCAGCTCGATCACCGCAGGGATGGCTTCGCGGCACATGTATTCGATCGCGTCCTGATCGCCCAGCCAGTCGGAGCCTTTGACGGTGTCGTACATATGAAAGCGCCAGTCGTCTTCGCCCATATTGCCCAATGCTGCGCTAATGCCGCCTTGAGCCGCGACGGTATGACTGCGGGTTGGAAAGACTTTAGTGATGCAGGCGGTTTTAAGGCCTTTTTCCGCCATGCCCAAGGTCGCGCGCAAGCCCGCGCCACCGGCGCCAACGACCACTACATCGTAAGCATGTTCAATAATTTTATAATCCGCGGCCATGAATCACCCTATCGATATAATGCGAAACACAGCCAGCAAAGCTGCAATCGCCAAAAACAAAAAAGCCAGATTGGCGGTCCAGATTGAGGTAATCTTGGGGCCTTCGGCGGCGATATAATCTTCAATCACCACCTGCAAGCCCAACGCGGCGTGGTAGAAAACGGCGATAATCCAGGCCACGATGCAGAGGCTGTTAATCGGCGATACCAGCCAATCTACGGTTTGTTGATAGGGAGCGGTCAAGCTCAAACCCAGAAATTTGATCAGCCAAAAAGACAACGGGACCAGCGCTACGGCGGTGATACGCTGCATCCACCAGTGACCTGTTCCGCTTTTTGCCGAACCCAAGCCCTTAACCCTGGATAAAGGCGTTCTATAGTGCATAATACCCCCACACAAAAGTCATCAAAGTCAGCGCCAATGAAGCGGCCAGTTCAATCATGGCGTACCGGTTTAGCGTATCGAGTTCAAAGCTGTTGCCCGCATCCCAAATTAAATGGCGAATACCATGGCACAGATGGAAAAACAGCGCATAAATAAAGCCCCAGCAGACTAATTTAAATAGCCATGGGCTCATGACCGCCTGCATTGCAGTGTATGACTCCGCGCCGCCTGCCAGTGCCGAAATAACATAAACGAATAAGATTAAACCGGCGGTGAGCATGATGCCGGTCATGCGGTGAGTGATGGAAATAATACCTGTTAAAGGCAGCTTGTAGACTTGTAAATGCGGAGACGTGGGTCTGTTAGTATTTATCGCCATAGTATTTTCCAGTAGTTATGTTTGTTCCAATGATCGTCCAAATCATAAGCCGATGCAATAGCCGCTCTGTTCCCCGCCGTCAAAGCGGGTGGGATCAGCTAAATCATGTTGTACCACATTTTATAAGCCTGCTAAAGCCAACGAAGTTAATAAACTGGAATTTATAAGTTGTTGCAATTAAATATTTTTCGACCTGTACGGTCAGGTTAGCTATCGCATGCAAGCAATAAAAAGTTTTAACCCGTGCCGTATTCGCTATCTCGGCACGGAATCACCATAACCTGGGCAAAGCCTCCGCCGGGACTGCGAAAATTAGTGGTTTGCCCCTGATATAAACGGGCGCTTATCAATTGCGTCAGGCCTTTATAAACGTAATGACGCAGATCAAGTTTGAAGCCGACAATTTTGTTTTCTATTTCCAATTGCCGCTCGCTAGGTTGCACCAGTGTCTGGGCAACATAGTCATTGTGCAAAATTTCCGCAAAAACCCGCCGGGTTAGTTTGTCGCCGCGATAGGCGGCTTTGCTGCCGTAACCTTTAGCCGGTTTAAAAAACAAATGCTTTCGAGATGCCCACAGCGTTTCGGCCGCGTCAGGATTTACCGTAACGGTATGAGCGATGCCGGAAAGAAGTACGGCTCTGGTTTGTGCGTCAACGCCGATATCCAGCAAAGCGGCTTCGTCAGTCAGTAACGCCAAGTTTCTTTTGTTTGCGTAAAGTGCATGAGCCCTTGGATGAGGAGTAAGCACTACCGCTTGCGCCAGGTAGGCTTCAAGTAAAGACCGGTGTGTCGCCGCCTCCAAGCCGAAATCGGTCAGCCGATTGTAGACCAGATCGATGCGCTGATTTTGGTGCCAAAGCGCTTGGTCATGAAATACAAGTTCGGATGGATCGCAAATAACGGCAGTGATGTGATGTTGCTCAAACAGGTTTTTGAACAACATAAATTCCGGCAGCATATATTGGTTTTCCGGCTTTTCATCGACAATGGCGATCGAACGTAAAGGCTGCTGACCTCGCTCGGCTTGCCACTCTTCCAGAAACATGTTGATGAATGCCTGCTCCGGATTATTGTCGCCCGTTGCGCAGGTTATGTGCGCCAATAATTCTTCAGCGGCCAGATCACAACAGACTTGTTGCGTACGCGCCGCGATGGCATTGAGTAAAGCGCCGCCGGCATTGGTATTTATTTCAATTAATTGCGGTCCTTCGGCGCTCAGATGGAAGTCATAACCGAAAAAAACGCTGTGCGCCTTAGGTATCGATTTTGCGGAATCGGGAGCGTAGGCAAGGACGCGTTCCTGATAAGCCGGTAAAGCTATAACGCTTTCTATCGCAACAATGATTTTGCGCTGCTTTTTTATGCAGGTATCGGTAACAAAGACCGCAGACTCGGCAAAAAGGTAGGGCCGTTCTTCAACGATCATCCGGTACAGGCCTGCATCGTCTTGCTGTTGCCATAATTCCGCACGCATTGCGTCCCGGTTGAGTGATACGCAGCGGCATTGGCTATTGAGTTGTTCGGCTCTTTGTTCACAGCGATGCTCCGTGGCCGCTGGTAATAGGCCTGAATTAGGTAAGAGCGTCATTTTAGTTTATGTGTTGCCGGTAAAAATAGCAGCTTGCCGAGTTTAAGCCGTGGGTCATTTGTAATCATGTAGTGGCCGATTGATATTAAGCGGGGGGCTAATCATAGAGCAAACTAAAGCTTATACCCATTACTTATTTTTGCCGGCCAAAGGCGCGCGGGAATTGATGCTTTTGGGATATAGGGGATATGACGCATTAATTTATTAAACCGTGTTATATAACATAGTTTAATAACCTGAATGCTAGGGTGTACTATTTAAAATATAATAAAATCAATCTATTGTATTTTGGCATCGATTATGCTTTAAGTTTGTTTTTATTACTTAATCGTATAGAAGAGGTGAAAAATGACTCAGCAATTAGCACGTACTGAAATTAAAAAAACCGATAACGGCTCTTTGTTATTAGGGACCGGCTTAGTTGTTGCTTCAATGATTTTAGTGCCTGCTTTGGCAGTCAGGCTTGGCTTGGGAGCCAGTTTGACCGGAGCATTAAGAATTGCCTTGATGAAGGCCTCAAGCCGGGCGGTTAGCGGTAGGGCTGATGTTTCCAAAGCGGCTTAATATTTTTACGCAGATAGTGGGTAAAGGTACTAATAACAGTTGGATTTTCGTAGAATGGCTTTGAGTTCTGCCTCCCATCCTTGGCTGGACGGCATGAACTTATGTCATCGCCAATTTAACGGCCAAGACTTAAGTCCCTTGCCGTTGCAGGCAATTCATATCTTGCTAACATCGGATAAGCTAAATAACACAGTTAAGCATAATGAATGATACTAATAAAGTGTGCGATCTTTGCGGGTTAGTTGTCGAAACACCGGGTTTTACATTGAAAACTAAAGAAGGCGATAAAGCGTTTTGCTGCGAAGGATGCAAGGGTATTTATCAATTGCTAAATGAAGATCAGATATTGCCTGAGTTCGATCAGGATTAACCATTCGCCGATTATTTAAATTATTAAGGAAAAAATCAATATGAAGCTCGCACATAATGCTGTGGCTAAAGAAGTCGTTAAAGGTTCAATTGTTTCATCTACAGTACATACGGGGAGTAGACTGATGAGTAATGTTGCTAAACATCCGGTTCTGGTTTTTGGTTTAGGCGTGGTAGCCGGTTATTTGGTCTATAAATACAGAAAAGAAATAATTTCCAGCACAAGCAAAGCGGTCGATGCCGGTAAAGATTTTGTGTTGCAGCAAAAAGAAAATCTGGAAGATATAGTCGCGGAAAGCAAGGAATAACAAACGGATTTTATTTAAAGCGGATTCATTTTGCCGAATGCGTGACTTTATTAACGGGTGCTTTCCTGTCTGAATAAATGCAGGGCGCCCGTTTTGTTTTTCCAGGGGCTTATTTAAGTTATGTCTATCCAAAAAGAATTTGTGCTGCGTTATCGTGTGGACGGGCATGTAAGATTTCAAATACCGGCCCAAATTTGCAATGTTGATGTAGCCAAAGCGGTTACGGACGGTCTTTGTGCAATAGACGGCGTATACCGCGTTAATCTCTACCGCGGTCAGCAAAAATTATCTATTCGTTTCGATGAAGCCGTTTGCGATTTCAAATTATTAGCCGAGCAATTATTTAATTTGCTTGCCGATCTGGAACAAAACGGCGGCTTAAAACCAAAGCCGGTTGCAAAGTCAGCGCTATGGAAGGAAAAAGCCAAAGCCAAATTAGACGATTTTAAAGCCACACGCTGGGCCAAAGAAAAATTCGGCGATGCCAAAGAGACGGTGCAGGCGGCCAAAGTTATTACCAAATTGGGCATGAAAAAGCCCAACGCTTTCATGAAAGATCCGGAAAAAGCCGTCATTGATTTTTTAAACGATATTCTGGTGATTTTTCTTATCAGGCTGCACTGGAACAATATTACTCAGCATTGGCTAGTCAAGCCTCTCAAGCATCGCTATGAATGGATGGCGCTATTTTATATGTTCTTTTTGCTGGTTCGTTCGCGCAAACAAAAATAGAACTTTTCATGAGTCGGGGCATTTCATAGCTACGCTGATGCCAACCTGAGCCGATCAGGAAACCGCGCGGTTTCCTGATCGGCCGCTACCGACTGTCGCATTCCTCCGGCATATTTTGAGAACTGTCGTTACATGGATACACACTCTTCCACCCCGAAAAATTTCCAACTGGTTCATCAATTAGCCCGGCGGATCAGAATTATCTCGCCGATCTTGAAAAACGATCAAGAACGCGGCTATATTTTCGAAATCCTGTTAAAAAAACGACCGGAAATAAAAAGAATAAGATCGGTTTATGCGTTAGGTTCTGTGGTTATTCAGTTTGATCCGGCATGTTTGCCCAAAAAGAATTTGCTTATTTTGCTCGATGCGGTGCTGGGTAATATTGCCCGGAAACAGGCCGATCAGCACGCTCGGCAACAGAAAATCCTGGACGGTCCGGTACAGGAAATCGATCTGGCTGTTGAGGGTATGACCTGCGCATCCTGTGCTTTATTGATAGAAATGGTGCTGAAGCGCGATCCCGGAATCAAACAGGCCAGTGTCAACTTCGGTACCTCAACCCTGACCGTTCATGGTCAGCTAAGCAAAGAGGAGGTGAGCGCCAAGGTTGCAACGCTGGGCTATAAAACCTATGCCATGGATACCTTATCCCAACGCAAAAACCTGATTGAAAAGGAACAGCAGCGGATTGCTATGGCTAAACGCCGTTTTATCTGGTCCGGAATTTTGAGTTTTCCCGTTGTCGTTATCGGCATGAGCATGCCGACATCGCGCTGGCTGCATTGGTTGCAGTTTGCGCTGACCACTCCGGTGGTGTTCTGGTCCGGGTGGACCTTTTTTGCCAAAGCCTGGCGTTTGGCAAAGCAACGGACAGCGAATATGGACACCTTGATTGCACTGGGGGTAGGTTCGGCTTACGGCTATAGTTTGCCCGGATTGTTCAGGCGTAGAGGGCATATCTATTTTGAAGCGGGCGCGGCCATTATCAGCTTTGTGTTACTGGGGCGTTTTTTGGAGGAGCGGGCCAAAGGCCAAGCCGGCGAAGCCATACGTAAATTGGTCGATTTACAGCCGCAAACCGCGACACTGATCCGTGACGGGCAGGAAATAATCATTGCCGTCGACGATTGCGTTATCGACGATGTATTGCTGGTTCGTCCCGGCGAAAAAATCCCGACCGACGGCATCGTCATTCAGGGCGTATCGACGGTCGATGAGGCCATGGTGACCGGAGAAAGCTTGCCCGTGGTTAAAAACGCGGGGCATAAAGTGATTGGCGGTTGTGTTAACGGCAGCGGCGCGTTGCGTATTCGCGTCACAGCGGTAGGCATGGACACCGTGCTGGCGGGCATAGTGCACATGGTCGATCAGGCGCAGGCAACCAAGCTGCCGATTCAAAAACAGGTGGATAAAATTTCCGCCGTGTTCGTGCCTACAGTGATGGTTCTGTCGGGTTTGACCTTGGCCGGTTGGCTGCTGGCGGGCGCCTCTTTTGGCTTTGCTTTCGGTAACGCCATCACGGTATTGCTGATTGCCTGCCCTTGCGCGCTGGGCTTGGCAACACCGGCGGCGATTATGGTGGGAGCAGGACAAGCGGCAAGTCTGGGGATTTATATCCGCAACGGGGAAAGCCTGGAAACGGCGGCAAAGCTTAATGTCGTCGTTTTCGACAAAACCGGCACGATTACCGAAGGCAAACCTAAAGTCACCGATTTGCTTAAACTGTCTCGAATCAGCGAAGAAAAAATAATCAGGCTGGCGGCTTCGGCGGAACACAGTTCGGAGCATTTTTTGGGCAAGGCGATCATTGCCTATGCTAAAGAACAGTCTATCGAGTTACAGGAATGTACGCATTTCTACAGTGAAACCGGTCGCGGCATTGAAGCCGAAGTAGACGGCAAAAAGCTGTTGCTGGGCAACAATGCCTGGCTGTTGGATAAAGGCATTGCGGTTGACGGCTTGTTGACCGCCGCCGGCGATTTTTCCGAACAGGGCAAAACGCCGGTATTCATGGCCGTCAACGGTAAAGCGGCGGCTGTATTCGGCATTGCCGACAAGCCCAGACCGCAAGCCGTACAGGCTATCCAACACCTGAAAAAACTGGGCATACACACGCTGATGGTCACCGGCGATAGCGAAAAAACCGCCCATTATATTGCCGCCATAGTGGGCATTGAAACGGTTATTGCCAATGCCAAGCCGGAACAGAAATTAGCCGTCATTCACCAATTCCAAGATGAAGGCAAAAAGATCGGCATGATCGGTGACGGTATCAATGACGCACCGGCATTAGCCGCTTCCGATGTGGGTTTTGCGATAGGCACCGGTACTGACATAGCGATTGAGTCGGCTGACATGACGCTGGTGCATGGGGATATTACCAAAGTGACCGAGGCTATCCAGTTAAGCACCGATACCATCAGGATCATCAAGCAAAACCTGTTCTGGGCGTTCGGTTATAACGTTATTGCGATACCGGTAGCGGCGATGGGCAATCTCAACCCGATGATAGCATCGGCCGCAATGGCCTTAAGTTCGGTTTCGGTTATTGTTAATTCATTAAGATTAAGTAAAAAATAGGAACGCAATGGATCATTCAACGATGGATCACGGCATGCAGCATGTCGTTGCGGCGGCGGGCGGATTTGATTACGGTCTGGCTTTTATGGCCGGGGTGTTAGGTAGCGGACACTGCGTGGGCATGTGCGGCGCGCTGGTTTCAGGCTGTTTTATGAAGCCCGGCATGTCAAAAAGTTATTTTCCGTATTTCGTTTACCAGATTGCCAGAATATTCGTTTACACCTTGGTGGGATTTGCCGCCGCGGCACTCGGCGTCGTTCTGGTTTCCAGCGGAATGTTGGGTAAAGTTCAAAGTCTGTTGCAAATGTTTATCGGCGCTGTAGTCATTGTTCTTGCTTTGGGCATTTTAGGCTGGATTCCTTTTCAGGGCTCAGTACGGCTATTGCCGATGACTGTATTACGCCGGGCTTATGCTGAATCGAGAAGCCAAGGGCCTATCCTTGGCGCAACGATTGCAGGGCTGTTAAACGGCCTGATGCCTTGCCCATTAACCTTTGCGATGGCGGTTAAAGCAACATCGGCAACGACTATCACGGAAGGCGGTTTGTTGATGCTGACCTTTGGCGCAGGAACCCTGCCCACCATGCTGTTCGTCAGCGTGGCATTCGGCAAAATGAGCGCCCACTTTAGAGGCTTAATGTTGAAGTCTGCCGCACTGATTATGATTGCAATGGGCTGCAATACCATTTATATGGGCTTGTCCTTTTATGTGGCGGAAAACTTCCAGCATCATAATTTCATCCACGATATTAAAAACGAAATTGATGCGGTTATTCTGTTTCTGGAACAAATGCTTGAATACTATACCGG
>JAUGSS010000156.1:0-2062 GCA_044426515.1 Methylococcaceae bacterium
ATATCTTCAGAACGTCGAAAAACATTGCGACACGACGCAGCATGGATATGATCAGTATCTCGAGTCGACACGTCTTGCTTTTGGGTTACTTCAAGAAACAACCGGAGAGAAGGACGGATTCACACAAGAATGGGTGAATGATCATCTTCATCGCCCATTTCCTGACTATGGCAGCGAACGGGCAACCTACGTCAATATTCTCAATGATGGGGTTGAACTGCTCAGCGAGACAGGACGTTTTAATGAAGCGGTAGAAATTGTTCATAAACTCAAGCATGGCGGACCTTTGCGAGAGACACGGGATACGTTTATCCTCGCAAAATGCATGCTTGAAGAAGGAGATTCTCGTGGAACGGATCTTGTTCAGGCTTGGATGGATCAAGAAGGTGAGGGCATGGACGTCGTGAAGAAAATGTCTGCCATACAGCCTCTTATGGTTCGCGATGTCGTCATGCTCGATTCTCGGCTCCTCCCGATGCTCAGACAACTCACGGAAGTGGCGACCGGGTACGACAAGACAAACTACACCGAAGTGCTTCTCGAGGCCGAAGCACGTTGGGGAGATACACAAGCTGTTTTTCGCGATGTGCTTGACGCTGAGATTGAACCAATACAAAAAGCAAAATATCTCGCCCGCGTTGCGTGTTCCGTTCATGCACGTGGAGAAGACCCACAGCCAGTCTTTGCGCACATTCAGGAATTACTCAAAGAAGAAGTTGGGTATGCTGCCCACACCGCACTCCTTCGAGTCATTGAGGCCGCATATACCACTCGGACAGATCCTACCCCGTTCCTTGACCTGGATTTTTCCGTCTTAGAATTTGAACAAGCAGGAACCAATGATGGTGACGGTGAAGGCGAAGTTCCCGTGATCGAAGCAGTGATTGAGCTCGGAAGACGAGCCGATGCGACACAGGTTGAGCGGTTTCTTACACTCATTCCTGAAGGATCTTCGGATTATGAGTATGCGATGGGTACTGCTATCGAAAGTTCTCTGGAACTCCGCCCTCAAAACAATCAGCACCTTACCTTCGCCCTTGCACTGTTCAACCGCCTCGCACAAAGACGCTCCTCCAAAGGTCCTCAGGAATTATTGAGAAATACTGCTCTCGCGTTGACGACGGCATTCATCGATCGTGGTGACCTTGCTCAAGCAGAGAAATTCTCTTCTTTCATCAAGCCAGATGATCTCCTCGCCAACTTCTGGGTCATGAAGACCACGCTCGAGGCTGAGTATCGAAAACAGCAAGAAAACGCAGCGTAACATGAGGATACGAGACGCGGTTTTCGTGATACCATTTCCTCATCTTTCTCCTATACCCGCATCTTCTATGACCGAAGCACTTCCCCAAATCCCCTCTTCGGAACCTTTTCAAGAGCGTCTCGCTGCATTTCTTCAAACATTCAAAATACGCATCGAGTGGAGTGAACCAGGAACTCGAATTATCATGTTCAATACCGTCGATTCACCATCTGAGGCGACCGTCCTTCTTGCGCAGATACAAGGAATCTTAGCAGCGAACGACTTCCCTGTCGTTTCCTATGATTGGTCGACGACGGAGGAGAGCGTTGGCGCTTTTCTTCAGGCCCTCGACAAGAATGTCGAACGTAAACCCGTATTACTCGTCGATTTTACCGGACAACCCAAGGCGACGACCTCCTACGGCGAGGGTGCACTCAATTTTCGTGAGCAAATCATGAACTATCTCGGAGGAGTCGTCATCGTCAATCTTCCCAAAGATAAACAGCGACTTCGAGAATTGCTTCCCGATCTTTTTACCCAACGAGAGACCGGATTCAGCGCCTAAGGGAATATCACTTGTTCAATAGAAGAATAGTCAAGTTAGGATATATTCACGATGTATTCCGACTTTTTGATTCCCAACCTGATCCCAATCTGGACTTGTGTTACGATGCTTCTGGGAGAATTTTCATCATACTGACACTGAAACAGGTTCGACATTTCTTCTTTTCTCCTGTAGTATACTTAATAAGACTAAGTAAACTTTTCTCTATGCCGACCATGTCATTCAAAACTGATGTTGCGTTTCGAGATACCATT
>JAUGSS010000142.1:0-22775 GCA_044426515.1 Methylococcaceae bacterium
TCCTGAATTTGACCGCGATGCTTTTCCATGTTTTTTACCACATCATCAAAGTGAATACTGCCCAAGTGATTATCTTTTATCAGACTTTGAAAAAAGAATTCTTCGGCAACATCGCCTTGGTTTTGCCCTATGTTGCCCAGCATAATACCCATACGCTCCAGCTTTTCCGTCAGCATCTTATCGTTGCGCTTCATTTGCTCATCAGTTGCCTTTTGCGCAACGGCATTGCGCTTCATTTGCTCATCGGTTGCCTTTTGCGCAACGGCAAGGCTTGCAACCAATGCCTTTAATTCATCATCAGTCATCTTTTCCTCCGAGTATTTTATTCAAAACAATGTCTTAACATAGCAAGCCAACATCAAAAGCAATCAATTTAACATAACCCCACTATACTCTTCGTTTTATGTTACTTATGCCCCGCGAAATCCATTTCAACTTTACCATCGACCAGTTTTAGGTTGACTTCAAACTCAGTGCCTTTAGCCGATTTAAAGCCTTTTAACAGTCCCGTTTCTCCTTTGCTGAGCAGTTTTTTAGCCATAGCCGCGGTGATTTTTTTATGCGCGACGGTTTTCCAGATGGTCATTTTGCAGCCATTGCGCCATTCGCTACAACTGTAGGCTTTTGCGGTTTCAATGATTTTGCCGTTGCATAACGGGCAATCGGCAATAGCTTCTTTTACCACAGACCGCTGCGCCGACTCGGCTTTGATATAACCTGTTTCGCCCTGTTTATTGAGCGTCAGCAGGGCATTAAACACTTCATCGTTTAGCTTGATGGTGTAACTGTGCAAGGTTCGGCCGGTTTGTAATAATTGACAGGCTATATCCTGAGTAACCGGTACGCCATACACTTGCTTCCACAACACAAATCGGCAACCGGCTTTCCAGTCGCTGCAGCCGTAGCCTTTTCTGCCTTCGATAACGGGATGCCCGCACAACGGGCAGTCGCCTAAACGGCTTTGATCGTAAAGCGGGCGGTCCGATTGATCTTTAATTTTTTGGGTAAATTGAATGATTTCGGCCATGAACTGATCGGGGTCGTAGTCGTTGTGCTCTATTTTTTTGAGCTTGGCTTCCCATTCGCCGGTCATCGCCGCAGATTTTAATCTGTCGTCGGCGATGATGGAGATAAGATGCCGCCCCGATTCGGTGCTGAGCAAGGTCTTTTTTTGCCGCTGGATGTAGTTGCGTTTGATTAATACCTCAATAATCGAGGCTCTGGTTGCCGGCGTGCCCAACCCCTTTTCCTTTAATGCCTCTTTGAGTTGCTCGTTGTCGCAGGTTTTACCGGCCGATTCCATGATGCTCAGCAGGCTGGCTTCATTATAAGGCTTGGGCGGCGTGGTTTTGCCCTGATTTATCGAAGGTTGGTGCGGGCCGGTTTCGCCTTGGACGAAATTGGGCAGGATTTTTGATTCTTTATCGGGCTGCTTTGGCGCATCGTTTTTATACAACACCTGCCAGCCGGACGATTCGATAATCGTGCCGGTGGTTTTGAATTTTATGGTGCCGGCCTCAGCCGAAATTTCGCTGTTCGGGCGGCCGGATTCGATTTTTAGAACCCCTTCACCCTCAGGGAGTGAGTGACAAACGCTACCCAGAACAGTGGTGACCTGTTTGATGCAAGGCGGATAAAACGCCGCAATAAACCGTTGGACAATCGCTTCATAGACTTTGGCTTCGTGGCCCGACAGTGAAGCCGCCAATAGGGTCGTGGGGATGATGGCATGGTGGTCGGTTACTTTGGCATCATTAAATATGCGGCTACTCAGCGGCAGTTTATCCAGATCGAGCGGCTCGATTTGCAAGCCGAAATTCGTGCGTAATTTTGTCAACAAGGGCTTCATGCCCGGCTTCATGTCGTTGGTTAAATAACGGCTGTCGGTGCGCGGATAAGTGACGTGTTTTTTCTCGTATAACTGTTGGGCGGAGGCCAAGGTTTGATCGGCAGTCAGGCCGTAGCGTATGCTCATATCTTTTTGCAGATCGGTCAAATCATACAATAACGGCGGACTGATCGATTCCCGCTTGCCCTTGACTTCGGTGATCCGGAAATCCCGTTCCACGATTCGGTTTAGCAGGGATTCTGCATCGCTTTTATGGTCGAAGCGCCCGCCGACATATTGAAAATCGGCATCCCGGTACAAGGTATGCAATTCCCAGAAATCCTTAGGCACGAAGTTGCTGATCTCCGAATCTTTTTGCACGATCAACGCCAACACCGGCGTTTGCACCCGGCCTATGGTCCATAAACCACCTTGCCGGCCGAACTTGAGGGTATAAAGCCGCGTGGCGTTCAAGCCGACGATCCAATCGGATTCGCTACGGCATTTGGCGGCGCGATAAAGTCCGTCGTAGGTATGACCTTCCTGCAACCGAGCAAAGCCTTTGCGGATAGCGTCGTCGGTTAAGGAGCTGATCCACAAGCGTTTAAACGGTTTTTGCAAACACCCGGTCCAGGACAAGATGTACCTGAAAATCAACTCTCCTTCCCTACCCGCATCGGTCGCGCAGATAATTTCGTCGGCGGCCTTGAACAAGTGCTTGATGGTGTTTAGCTGCTTTTGCGCGGAAGCATCGCCTCTGGCTTTTAAACCGAATTGCTCGGGAATGATGGGCAGGGATTCCAAAGACCAGCGTTTCCAGGCTTGGTTGTATTCATCCGGCTCTTTCAGTTCGACCAGATGGCCGAAAGCCCAGGTAATTTGATAGCCGTTGCCCTCGAAATAGCCGTCGCGTTTGTTGTTTATACCGAGGCATTTGGCTATGTCGCGGGCAACTGAGGGTTTTTCGGTCAGGATGACTTTCATGATATAGAGTACACATGCTCCGGGCGTGCCGTGCGCGCCAAAGTGGTTAAAGATTAGGCGTAGACATATTTCAAGCACCGGAAAAGGCGCGCACGGCGCGCCCTACTGGACTGTAGCCTACGAAAACGCCTCATTATTTAATAATCTTATAGCAGGGTAAATATTTTTTCCCCGGCAACTTCATCCGCTGCTGCTCAACAAACGAGGCCAACAAAGAATCCATCAATGCCATGATGTCCGCATCGCCGCAAATTTCGAAATGGCCGTATTGTTCAATGGAGCGTATACCCTCATCTTTTACATTACCCGCCACGATGCCTGAGAACACCCGGCGCAGGTTGGCGGCAAGCTGGTGATTTTCCTGCTCCTTGTGCAGGGCCAGATTTCTCATGTTGTCATGGGTGGGTATAAACGGCTGTTGAAAGAGTGGGTCGATCTTAAGTAACCAGTTGAAATAGTAGGCATCTCCCGTTTCTTTACGAAACTGGCGTACCTGCTGAATACCTGCCTGCATTTCGCGAGCAACCAGCACGGGATTGTCAATAATGATTTGATAACGTTGCTGCGCTTGCCTGCCTAAGGTGCCGGCAATAAACCGATCGATTTCCTTGAAGTAAGCTTCCGAACTGTCAGGGCCGGAAAATATCAGCGGAAACGGCATATCTTTATTATCAGGATGCAACAGTACGCCTAATATATAGAGTATTTCCTCCGCCGTACCCGCACCACCGGGAAACACTACGATACCGTGCCCGGTACGGACAAAGGCTTCCAGGCGCTTTTCAATATCCGGCAGGATGACCAGATCATTGACAATCGGATTAGGCGATTCTGCGGCGATAATGCCGGGCTCCGTTATGCCTAAGTACTGGCCGTTTTTTATCCGCTGCTTGGCGTGACCGATAGTCGCTCCTTTCATCGGACCTTTCATCGCACCCGGCCCGCAGCCGGTGCAAATATCCAGACCGCGCAGCCCCATCTCGTGACCGACCGTCTTGGTGTAATCATATTCCTTGCGGCTGATTGAATGTCCGCCCCAGCACACCACCAGCTTCGGAGTGGTCATCGGGCGTAGAATTTTGGCGTTGCGCAAGATGTGAAATACCGCGCTGCTGATGCCGTCCGAGGTGTTTAAATCAAACATCGGATTATTATTGATCTCGTCACTGACGTAGATAATGTCACGCAACACCGCAAACAAATGTTCATTGATGCCTTTGATCATTTTGCCGTCAACAAAGGCATGCGCGGGGGCTGATCTGACATCCAGCTTAATACCCCGCTGTTCCTGAACGACGCGTATGTCAAAATCGGGATAGCGTTCCAGCAATTCCTTGCCGTCATCCATGCTGCTGCCGCAATTTAATACGGCGAGCGAGCAATTGCGAAACAGCCGATACAATCCGCCCTGACTGGTATCGAGCAGCTTGGTTACTTCAGCCTTGGACAATATATCCAGACGGCCCTCGGGGGTAATGAGCGCGTCCACTACTTGGTGTGCCATGATATTCCTTTTAGTTGTACGTTATTTTTCACTTGTTGGTGCTATTATTTTAATCTGCAACACGATATTTCGGCCTGTACGGTTAGAATAAATCAATGAGTCCAGGCACAGCGCGCTTATATTCGAAGAGATACAAGGGCGTGCCGTGCGCGCCTTCTCCGGGGCTTAAAATACACCTACTTCGTGTTTAAATCTTTTGGCGCACGCGGCACGAGCCTGTTCAATACAACTTAATTTTCGATTCATTCGGCATTCAGCGTGCTATAGCTATTGTTTAAAACACGGATTAACTATTACGGACCACAAGAATGAATTCGATCACTCGAAAAATGCTGCTTATCGGTTTTGCGCTGTTGCTCTGCGCTTGCGTCCGCTATCCATCGTATTATTCATATTATCCCGGCTATGAGGTTTACAGTAGCGGATATATCATCACGCACAGAAACTATTACGGCATAAGGCCGTATCGTTATGATAATGGCTATAGATATGGTAACGCCTATTTTCCACATCATCACTATTATGATCAACACCATGCCCTGCCCCGCTGGAATAATGAACATTCAGAGCATCAGTATCAACACGGCGGAGACCATGATCATCCCTTTAATTACGGACACAACCGCCAACGTGATGATGACAATCATCGAAATAATTTTGGCTGGAGAAATCATCATTAACGTTTTACTGACCGATAAACGTTAACCCTCTCCCTCGGCCGGAAAACGTCGTCGTCTAAATTTTCAATGGCTATACTGAGAATTAGCCTCTATAATGCAACGCTTAGTAGGCAGTCCTCCGTACAAACGTGAGACTTCTACTTAAGTTTTGCATGTTATTCAGCACTTTTCAGAAATTCCATTCGCTTTTCTCCTTAAAATTGCCCGGCATGATTTGCAATCAAACATTTTTCATTGATTTATATAGGTAATTTTATGGCAACAGGTACTGTTAAGTGGTTTAACGAAGCTAAAGGTTTTGGTTTTATTTCACCCAGTGACGGAAGCGCAGATGTGTTTGTACACTTTTCCGCAATCGCAAGCGACGGCGGTTTTCGTACATTGGCTGAAGGCCAAGCCGTTAAGTACGATGTAGAATCAGGCCCTAAAGGCCCACAAGCATCACAAGTAAGCGCCGCTTAAATCCGCCTTACTTTCCGACACCCAACCCCGTCTTCGATAATACGCCGGGGTTGTGGCATAACCGGTTCATCCGGCCAATCAACTCACCCCCATTATTTAGGACATGTCTTTTGAAACGAATTTTTGTAGGAAACTTACCTAGCGAAGCCACTGAAGAAACTGTACAGGCTTTATTTTCTGAATACGGCAAAGTCCGTTCCATTCAACTTGTTTCCGATATATTCAGCGGAAAATGCCGGGGCTTCGGCTTTATCGGAATGGAAGGTCACGAAGCAAGAGCCGCGATAGCCGCACTGGACGGCAATCTCTATTGCGGAAAACCTTTAAAAGTTAAATTTGAAGATACGACTGCCGGTAAAAACGGCAGACGCAATTGAAATATTAACAACGCAAGTCCCTATCCTCTTTTTCTAAACCACCTTAGCCACAAAACAAGCTGACTGTCTGCGTGGTTCCGCCATGCGGAGCGATTAGACCTCTCAGCCTAAAAAGCCACTCTATCTAAAGGTATAGAAATTGTCGATAGTGTTTAGTTCTTAATTTTTCAAACGGAACTACGAAAGCCGGCACCTGGTAAGCGTCGATCACCGACAGCCTCAATACTGTTGCCTTAAGCAGTCTAAATTTCTTTCGGCACATGCTGATCCTGCCGTTGCTCTGTCTTTTGCATCGATGCAGCCGTCCAGCGGGAGAGGGGAAATCAAAATAAGGAAAAAGCTTATTTTTATCCCCTTATCCCTCTCGGCAATTGCCATGCATTGCTCTGTTACAAGACCTTATGCCTTATCCATGCATGAAGTCGCGTTTACCCCCTCACCTAACATTCATACCAGCAACGCAGCTGCAGAGCGGCATTCTCTAATCAACGAACCGAGAAAGCATAAGCTGCAACGTTAAGTTCAGCCTTACGCGGCTGCGCAACAGGATGGAATAAATTCTATGATAAAATGAGTTTCGCTCACCAAAAATAGATCCTCCCTGACTTAATGCTATTAAAGCTATTACCGCTACTTTCTACGACGCTGCTTTATACGTTGTATTACCTAATCAGCACCTTTAAATTCGATGTACAAATATTGACGGCCTCGGTACCTTACGATTACCTGCTGCAACTGGTGGTCGCTTATGTGCTTTATGCCTTATCGAAGCGGGTATGGATTTTCCTGGTGATTCATGCCCTGTTAATGGGATTGTTGTATGTAGGAAACGCGGTAAAAATATCGTTTTTTGGCGGGCCGGTTATGCCGGATGATGTTTTTGCGCTGCAATCGCTGCTTTTAATTCTCGACGGTTGGCGGTTTTTTGCCGCCGCCATCCCGCTGGCCGCCATTGCCAGCCTCTTGCTGTTCAATTTCAGCATGCGCCATTGGAGCGCTTATCTGGCCAGCCTGGCGATCATTCTGCTCGGCATCACCGTGGCTTACAAACCCGCTACCATACTGGACCCTTTGGATGGTTACTTTGGCAACTCGGTGTGGGACCAGCGTTCCAATTATGTATGGCGCGGCGCAACGCTGTATACGCTACTGGAAACCGCGCGTTATTTTGCGGCAGCCGAGGTTATCCCTGACGCCGATATGGCTCAGGAGGCTGCCGATAAATTACTGGCCGCCGACCGTATTGATTCCGTACCGATTGCAACACTGCCGGTATCTCTAACAACCGATCGCACCGGTTCCCTACCGGTTGCGACACTCCCACCATCCCTGGCGGTCGGTCGCACCGGTTCCCTACCGGTTGCGACACTCCCACCATCCCTGGCGGTCGCGTCTAAAAAAGAGCCCGTTAGCAAAGCGTTTACGCCGCGCAATATTCATATCGTGCTGCTGGAATCTTTTTGGGACCCCAATACGCTGAAGAAAGCAAAATTCAAACCTTACCCACTTTCACCGGAGTTTCGCGAGCTGTGGAAGAGCGCAGAATACTCGCATGCGCTGGCTCCGGTGTTCGGAGGCTTTACCGCCAATTCCGAGTTTGAAGTGCTGTGCGGGTTTCCGACAGTAAAGGACGCGGTCAAATTTGAACGCCAGCTGCTTAATGATGTGCCTTGCCTGCCGCATATTCTTGCCGAAAAAGGCTATCGCACCATCGCCTCGCATCCGAATGTACCGGTGTTCTGGAACCGTGTTAATGCTTATAAACGCATGGGCTTTCAAACTTATTGGTCGTTACAGGATTTTGTCCAGGATGATATGAACCGGGAATTCATGTCCGACAGCAGCTTATATCGCCAAGTCTTAGAGAAAATATCAGGCTCGATAGAGGCCAAGCAACCGATGCTGGATTATATCGTGACTTATTTCGGACACTGGAATTATCCGCTAAACGATAACCGACCCAATAGAATCAACTCGTCATCCAAAATTGAAGAAGTCTCGGCTTACGCCGACACGGTTTATTACAAGTCGCGGGAGTTGATGGTGTTTATCAATGAAATGCGCAAACACGACCCGGAAGGCATTATCGTGGTTTTCGGCGATCATTTGCCTTTTCTCGGCGAGAATTTTGCAGGCTATGTCGAATCGGGTGTGCTGACAGCCAATCGAAGCGACTTTACGCCAACGATGTTTAAAACCTATGTGAGTACGCCGATGCTGATTATCGACGGTAAACGCGGACCGCTTAAAATCGGCAGCCTGCCGCTTTATCAAGTACCTAAGCTGTTGCTCGATCTGCTCAATTTCAATGAACCGAGCATCATGGATTACGCCGCGCCATTGCCTAATCTGCGTGTGCGCCCATTGCCCGGCCTGCATTTTAATATCCTGGCTGACGGGACCGTAGATATGTGTAAAGAGCCGCCGTATTCGGAAACTTGCCAGTTATCTTCCCGCTGGCTGGAGAATATCTCGGTGGTCAGTAATGATTTATTCATGGGGCGTCAATTTACACGCCCTAAATATATATCGGCGAAACAGCCTGAGCTTGTATCATCAACAGAAGTTGTTATGCCGCAGGCAATAGCGGGAAGGAAATAAGTGAAGCCCACTGGAAAGGCTTAAGTTGGTAGCCATCATCGACATAAACTCAATCTACCGGAGAAAGTTCATGCATAAAAATTTCAGAACGGCCGTTTTCGGCCTATTGTTGCTGTTTGCCGGCAACGGCAGCGCCGATCAACTCAGCGTTCCGTTGCAAATTGATTACAGTCTGATCAAAAAAATATTGCTCTCTCAGCTATATACCGGCAAAAACAATACCGCCGAGCTGTGGAATGACCGCCAGGGATGCAGTTATTTACGGCTTTCCAAGCCCGAGGTTAAAGGAAAAAACGGCCAAATCCAGCTGTTAAACGAAGTTCAGGCGCGATTCGGGACCGGTTTGGGCGGGCAATGTTTAACGGTACTGGAATGGGCGGGAATTTTGGAAACTTTTCAGCAACCGACGCTCGATTCCGGGCATTCCGTGCTGAGCTTTCCGATCACCAGCGCGACCGCTTATGATCATGAAGGCCATCATCTGACCATCAATAAACTTCAGGATTTAATCAAACGCTTTGCCGAACCCAAGCTTGCCGCGGTAAAAATCGATTTAAACGAATCCCGCGGCGATATTGAACAAACGCTGGCGCATTTTTTACCCAAGGATAATGCGGCTGACGTTAAGGACATACTCAAATCGCTCAGATTCAGCAATATCAAGGCCGGCGATGACGGCATCGGCATTAAGCTTGATTTCAACGCACCGGCCAAAAGAACGGCTGTCAAGCCTGCCGCCGCCTTTAGCGAAGCCGAGCAAAAACAATGGCAATCCGCTTGGCAACAATGGGAGACATTTTTGAGTTCAGCCATTGAACAGGCCTCCCAAGATACCAAATCCCCGGAACTGCGCGATAGCCTGATGGAAATCCTGATGGATTCCCGGACGGCCTTTCAGGCAGGCTTAAAAGAACATGATCCGAATAGCACCGATCCGGTACGGGTATTTTTTACCGATACCTGGACCCGTCTGGCTCCGCTATTAAAAACCATTGCCAAAGAAGCGCCCGGTATCCAAGGCTTACGTTATATAACCTTTATAGCGGCGACCGACGTAATTTACGAACTTGAAAGACTGGGCGCACCGTTCGGCCTGGATATTTCATCCGATGGACTGCGTAGACTGGCGCGTGTTCTAATAGCAGGCAAACAACCATTAAAAGAGCAGCAACTGCCGTGACGCCAGTTAAATGCCGGGAAAAAACACATGATCTCAACCCCTATCTATTTTAAACGCCGTCAAAAAACCTTGTCCGGTAAAAAATATCCGCTATCCGCCTTGTTTTTACTGTGCCTGTCGACCGGGGCCATAGCCGCGAACGACAAGGTTTCGTTAAGCCCGATGACGGTTTACGATGACCGGATTTATCCTGAATTAATTGAACAGCCGCGCATGCGTAATCAATTAGACAGGGATGATTTACAGGCCACCGAGATGGCCAATCTTAATGGCGTATTAAGAAATCAAGGCGGTTTAATGCTCAATCAGGGCAGCGGGCAGCTGATGACCGGCATCAGTCTTCGAGGCGCCGGTGGCGGCGGGCAAGGCTTAATCACGTTGGATGGCGTCCCCTTATTCGGCAATTTCGCCGGTTTTTACTCATTGAGCCATTATTCGCTGGATGCTTTAGACAAAGTAACGGTAACACGAGGTCCGGGCGGCGAACGGCACGGCAGCCGTTCACTTGGCGGAGCCATTCATTTGCAAACCCGGCATATGCAGGAAAAGGATAATTTTTTGCACCTTGAAGGAGGCAGCTACGACACTGTACGCGGCGCTGCCGGTAGCGGATTGACGACCAAAGCCGGCAACTTTTCGGCAGTCATCGGGCGTAGCGATGTTTTTAACGGCATCAGTCAGGCACAAAACGGTGCCGAGCGCGATGACTTCGGTATGACCCATGCGTCGGGTAACTGGACTAAAGAATTCGACCGGGGCGGCCTGGACGCATCGTTGTATTTTGTGCGTACCAATGAAGACATGGACGGCCCCGGCTTGATATTGCCAAGACGTACCCTAGGCTGGGTGGACGATAAGCGGGGCAGCTTTTCGGATGAAACCTGGGTGGCGCAAATGCGCGGCCAATACGATCTGGCATCGTATTGGAACAGTTCGCTGCAATTCGGCTTTACTCAAGATCGGCAAAAAATGGCATCGACTTTGATCAGGCCGTTTACGCTTACCAGCCAGCTATTCATGCTGGACTGGAAAAACACCCATCGCTTGCCGCTGGGCACGGATAACCAAAATCAGGCCTTGCTGGTATGGGGCGTAAATACTCAACACCAACAGGTGCTGAATTTTCCGGTTACACAAACGGTGATCAGTCCCAATGTGCGGGGCGAATTGATAACAGGCGCTTGGCAATGGAGCGCCGATGCGCGTTCCGATCATGGCGACAGTTATGGCGACCATCAGGTGTTTTCGCTGGGCGTGAACCGTTCCTTGGCGCAAAACATGAGTGTATGGGCTAACGTCGGCACCGGTTATCGCCAGCCCGGCGTCAGTGAATTAATGCACCCTGTATTCGGCAACCGGGCTTTGCAGGGAGAGCACAGCGCCGGCGGCGAAGCAGGCTGGCGTTGGCGGCCATTGCCCGGCAGCGAAGTCAAGGTGAGCGGTTATTATCAACATTACCGGCAAATGATTACCATGCAGTTGGACGCAAGAACCGGCGTCACCAGGGCGGGCAATGTACAGGAAGCGGACGTTTGGGGCGCGGAAATGCAATCGCAGCACCGTTGGACCGGCATCTGGGAAAGCGGTTTAAATTACAGCTATATGTCTACCAAAAATCCGATCACGCAACTGCGCGTACCCGGCCGCCCCGAGCACCAAAGCGTATTCTGGAATGAAGTGCAGTTGTTGCAACCGTTAAAGTTACGGCTGGAGTTAACCGCTCGTAGCGGTTACTGGTTTGATGTCGCCAATAAACTGAGAGCCCAGTCCGCTCCCAGAGTCAATGTTTTGCTAAAATACCAATTGACAGCGAAAACGGATGTGTATTTACGCGGCGAAAATATCACCGATAACCGTACTCCCGAGCTTAACGACTTCAGTTTTAATGGCGCGGCGTTTTATTTGGGCTTACGTACCGGTTTTTAAGGCGTTTTAGAAAACGACTCGGCATCGCTAATTTTATAATGGAACACGGATTGGACGAATTTAAACGGATTTTAAGGAGTCAATGGATTAGACTCATTCGTGTGTTTATCAGTCTAAATCCGTGCCATCCGTGTTCTACAATTTAATGCAATATACGAATTATGCGGCTTTAGAGAGCGCTGAAATTCATACTTATTGGAAACAATTGAAATCAAAAAACCTTCCCCGTCTATTTATCGACCCTACGCACCAGCGATGCACCGGCGCTTAATTTTTCCGGTCCTGCTGGGATTATACCTGCTGGCGGCCAATGTCTTTGCTATGGACAAAATCCTGGACGCAAGCCGACTCGATCAGCCCTCGACTTCATTGACTGAATACTTCGCCGTTCTTGAAGATCCCAATCTGACATTGACGCTGGATGATGTGCAAAAACCCGATATCGCCGGCCGCTTCAAAGCCGGCCAAGCTCCGGCAGCGGCTCTTAATTACGGTTACAGCCGTTCCGCTTACTGGCTGCGCCTGACTTTGCGCAACACTGGCGGCCTCCCCCTTGAGCGTATATTGGAGATCGGCTACGCGCGCCTTGCCGACGTTCAGTTTCATCAACCGCGCGCGGATGGGACATATCAATCCCTGACTACCGGTAGCCTAATGCCTTTTGCTACGCGCCCGTATAAGAATCGCTTCTTTGTCTTTCCGCTGATGCTTCCGGCACACTCCGAGCAAGTGTATTACCTGAGGCTTCAAGCCATGAGCTCGATACTTGTTCCGGCCCGATTGTGGGAAGCGCAGGCTTTTCATGCGTACGAACGCAACGACTATATTGCTCAGGCTTGGTATTTCGGCATGGCAACGGCAATGATCTTATTCAACCTGCTGCTGTTCATTACGCTACGGGATGCCATCTATCTGCTGTATGTCAACTTCGTCACCTGCATGATATTGTCCATGGCCGCGCAAAACGGGCTGACTAAAGAATTTTTGTGGCTTGATTCGCCTCAGTGGTCGATCATTTCAACCGCTACCGGTTATTCGTTGACAATCGCAGCCATGCTGGTTTTCATGCGCCGCATGCTGAATACTGAAAAAGTTATTCCGAAGTTCGACCGATGGCTAAAAGTTCTCGTCGGCTGCTTCCTGCTGTTACCGATGCTGTTCGTGGTTTCTGCGCAAACCTTTCTCAAGCCTGCGGTACAGCTTTACGGCATTATGCTGATAGTGATTATAGGCATTGGCTTGTACTGTGCGTTCAAGCGTCAGCGCAGCGCCTACTTCTTTGTCGGGGCTTTTGCCCTATTTTGTTTCGGCGGCGTCATCGGCATCATGACGGCGTTGAAGCTACTGCCCGTCAACCTTCTTACCATAAACGCCTTGCAGTTTGGCTCGGCCCTGGAAATGCTGCTGCTGGCTATTGCCCTGGCCGATCGATTTAACGTGATTCGCCGGGAAAAAGAAAACGCTCAAAGGGAGGCGCTGGAAGCCCAACAACTTTTGGTCGAAAACCTGAAATCCTCCGAACACATACTGGAAGCTCGCGTAGCGGCACGTACCGATGAGTTGCAACTGCTCAACCGCAAACTCGAGGCATTGAGTACAACCGATGGTTTAACCGGCATCGCCAACCGCCGTCGTTTCGATGAAGTGCTAAAGAAGGAATGGAGTCGTGCGGAACGGCAAAGTCAACCGCTGGCCTTAGCAATGATTGACGTTGATTGGTTTAAAAATTACAACGATCACTACGGCCATCAGAGCGGAGATCAATGCCTGAGCATTGTTGCCGAAGTTTTGGCGGCCAATATCTGCCGTACCGGCGATTTGGTGGCGCGCTATGGCGGCGAGGAATTCGCGTTCATTGCCCCTTCTACCGATGGCATCACAGCGCTCGACATGGCCCGGAAAGTCTGCGCGGCACTTCAATCGCTGGCATTACCGCACCTCATGTCCGGCTACGGATGGGTGACTGTCAGCATCGGTGTGGCGGCTATTGTTCCGCAAGAAGGGCTGGCGCCCGATATTTTGCTGAAGGCCGCAGACGAGGCATTGTATTGCGCCAAGGAACAGGGGCGTAATCGGGCAGTACTCGCGGCAAAGTAAGCTTCCCGAATATCCTGGCTTCTCATTACCGGCAGGCGGCAGATTTATCAAGTACGGTACGCTGCTGATACTCACCACCCAGGCACGAAGAAAATGAAACTGCGTGGTGAATTTTCTAATCGAGCTCTTGCCGGTTGACTTATTACCTTACCGGAATAGGAAGAAACTGGGACCACTTGACCTCGCCGCCGACTTGATCCCGGCTGGGTAATTCCGATGTATTCCAACCGCCGCCCAAAGCTTTAACCAGCAAAACCGCAGCGTTCAGGCGTTGTCCCTGAGCAACGACAGCCGTTATCTCATTGCTGAGAGCGGCCGCCTGAACAACCATGACCTCAAGATAACCGACAGTTCCGGCCTGATATTGGTTGGTCGTTAACAGAACCGCTTTATGCGCGGATTCCACCGCCTTGTTCCGGACTTGCATTTCCTGCTCCAGAATGCGTAATGCCGCCAGATTATCTTCAACCTCTTGAAAGCTGCTCAGCACCGTCTGACGATAGGCCGCCACGCCGGCATCATAAGCATCGATAGCTTGCTGCATTTGTGCGCCACGAGCTCCGCCGTCAAACAAAGGCAGCGCAACTGCCGCCGGTCCCAACGCCCAATAACGGGCTGCCGTGGTCAGCAAATTGACCAGTTTATTAGATTGCTGCCCATTGGTGGCGGCAAGGCTCAGAGTCGGGAAATAGGCGGCTTTGGCGACGCCTATTTGCGCATTAGCCGCGGCAACCCGGCGCTCGGCGGCGGCGATATCCGGCCTGCGCTCCAAAAGCTGCGACGGGATACTGAGCGGAACCGGCGGTACCAATGAACTCAGAGGAGCCTGCGGTATGCTGAGTTCGGCCGGGGTCTTACCTATCAACATGGCGATGGCATGTTCAAGTTGCGCCCGTTGTACGCCCAGACTAACCGCTTGCGCCCGTGCCGATTCGAGCTGTAGTTCGGCCTGAACGATTTCCGATTTGGCGGCTACGCCTACTGCGTAACGGTTTTGGCTGATTTTCAAGGTTTTTTCATAAGTTCCGGCGGTATCGTTTAACAGTTTTATTTGGGCGTCCAACGCTCTCAATTGAAAATAGTTTTGCGCCAATGCCGCTTGAGTCGATAAACGCAACGCCTGCAAAGTAGCGGCACTGGCTTGCGCGGTAGCTTCGCCGGATTCGACCTGCCTGCGTACGCTACCCCATAAATCCGGCTCCCAGGCCGCGCTTAATGCGGCCCCGAACAGATACTTGACGCCGGAAACCGCCACACTTTGACCGCTCGCGGCACGGAAGCGATTGACGGTTGCGGTACCGGTAGCGGTAGGAAAATAAGCCGCTGCCGCAGCTTGCACCAGCGACTGGGACTGCCGGTATTGTGCCTCCGCCTGGGCGATAGACTGATTGGCGATATTGACCTGATTTTCCAGCGCGCTCAGGCAGCTATCGTTGAATAGCTCCCACCATTTCATTGACAGCTCATGATCGCTCGGCTGCGCTTGTTTCCAGCCTTTAAGCTCTTTGAAATCCAACGGAACGGCACTGGCCGGACGCCGATAATCCGGCCCTACGGTGCAGGCCGTGAGCATTAAAGGACAGATAATGGGCAATAGTCGTAATAAGTAGCTCATCATAAATAATGTTATGTTAGGTGATTTCCTTGAAAGAATATCCCGGAGTGACGCACTCTTACTCCAGATGCGCTGATGAGTTTAATGGAGTGCAGGCTTTGCCTGCCCTTGCAGGCAAAGCCTGCACTCCGGTTTAAAAATCATCTTCGTTCAGAATTAAGGTTTGGTATTGCTTGTTGTTGCTAAATTGCCGACGTAAATTTTCCCGGCCTACTTTTTCAATATGCTGTTGAAAACTGGAATAGGGATAATCAGCCAGATTTTTAACATAACCATGTTTTACCGGGTTGTTCAGCAAATAATTCAGGCGAATTAAATAATCCTTTTCATCGCGGGGGCAATAATCCCAGTAATTGAACCACGTAGGCAAAGCAGAAGGGTAAGCTTTCTTAATTTGCTGTCCCGATTGGTAATGCACTCGCGCGATGATTTTCGGCAAATCCACACCTTTATCACTAAACGCCAACAGATGGTAATGGTTATTCAACACCACCCAATGCTCCAGAGTCCAACAAAACTCCGCATATATTTGCTGTAACAATTCAATCAACTGCATTTTTAGTTGACCGTTTAATAATTCGCGCTTTTGATAAATACTGCCGGTTATAAAGTAACTGGTTTTATCTAGCAAAAGATGTGCTGGACGATGGTCGATAACGTTTTAACATGGCTAACCTGCTCGCTGGTTCCCAGGCTTGGAAATTCAATTACAAATAAACTGAACACAATGAAACGCACCAATCGCAAACGATGCGCGTCCATCGTCAACACTTCCGGCCCTAATAATTAGATTGCTCAGTTTTTAAACGCTTGCGACCCAAAACCCGACCACACCATAACTGAAACCGATCCAGGTAAAGATAAATAACCGGTGTTGTGTAAAGCGTGAGCAGTTGGCTCAGCAGCAATCCGCCGACTATCGCTATGCCTAAAGGACGGCGCAATTCCGCCCCGTAACCGGTTCCGAAAGCCAGCGGCAACGCCGCCAGCAAGGCCGCGAAAGTGGTCATCATAATCGGGCGAAAACGCATCGAACAGGCCGTGGAAATCGCGGTATCAGAACTCATGCCCAGTGTACGCTCTGCATTTAAAGCAAAATCGATCATCATGATAGCGTTCTTTTTTACCACGCCGATCAGCAAAATAACGCCGATCATCGCAATGATGCTGAAATCGGTCGAGCAAATCATCAGCGCCAGAATCGCACCGACACCGGCCGAAGGTAATGTAGACAAAATGGTCAGCGGATGAACGTAACTCTCGTATAAAACACCCAGCACGATATAAATCGACACCAAAGCAGCCAGAACCAGCCAGGGCTGATTATTCAAAGATTGTTGAAAAGCTTTCGCCGTCCCTTGAAAACTGCCGCGTACCGAAGCAGGAACAGCCAAATCGGCCATGGTTTCAGCTATCGCCTGAGTCGCTATCGACAACGATGTGCCGGGTTTAAGATTGAATGAAAGGGTTCCGGTCGGAAATTGGCTTTGATGATTGACGGACAACGGCGTATTAGTCAATTCATAGCTCGAAAAAGCGGATAGCGGCACTTGTCCGCCGGACGGGGATTGAGAACCGGGTGGCACATTGATGTAGATGTTGTTCAAAGCTTCCGGGCTTTGCGAATATTCAGGCGCGACTTCCATGATCACATGATATTGATTTAGCGGGTTATAAATCACCGAAACCTGTCTTTGCCCGAAAGCATTGTTCAGCGTGGTATCGATAAGCGCCTGACTGACGCCCAGCCGCGTGGCCGAGTCGCGATCGATCCGAAGCGCAATTTGTTGGCCTTTATCCTGCTGATTGGTATTCACATCCACCAATTCATTGCGTTGAGACAAGGCTTTGACGATCCGGGGCACCCAAGTGCGAAGTTCCGCCAGATTATCGGCTTGCAAGGTGTATTCAAACAGGGCCGCCGATCCGCGTGCTCCGATACGAAGATCCTGGGGCGGTTGCAATACCAAACTGGCCCCCGGTTCATTCTCCAGCTTGGCGCGCAACCGCGCCATCAGTTGATTGACAGTCAGCTTGCGTTCCTCCAGCGGTTTCAGCGTCGCAAACATGAGTCCGCTGTTGCTGTCTCTCTGTCCGCCGGTAAATCCGATGACGGTCTCGACCTCGGGATCTTTGCGCATAATATCGACAAAGTCAGCCAGTTTCTGCCGCATGGCCTGCGACGAAATACTCTGATCGGCCTGTATAACGCCCGACAGTCTGCCGGTATCCTGCACCGGGAAAAAACCCTTGGGCACGATCATGTAAAGATAGATGTTGAAACCTATCGTACACAACAGCAGCAACATCATCAGCGGCCCATGGCGTAAGGCCCAATGTAAAGAACGTTCATAGCCGCCAAGCCAACGCTTGATCCATTGTTCAATCAGCTGATAAAACCTGTTGCGCGGCCCCGGCTCCACCGGCCTTAGCCATAACGCGCAAAGCATGGGCGTAGTCGTTAGCGAGACCAGCAGCGAAACCATCACCGCCGCTGACAAAGTGACCGCGAATTCCTGAAACAATCGTCCAACGATACCTCCCATCAATAAAATAGGAATGAATACCGCAATCAGCGAAAGGCTCATGGTCAACACGGTAAAGCTAACCTCGGCGGCGCCTTTCACCGCCGCTTCTCGTGGCGGAACGCCCTGTTCTATATGGCGCGAGGTATTTTCCAAAACGACAATCGCATCATCCACGACAAAACCTGTGGAGATGGTCAACGCCATCAATGAAAGGTTATCCAAACTGTAATGGCATAAATACATCACGCCGAAAGTACCTATCAGCGACACCGGTACCGTGACGATAGGAATCATCGCCGAACGCAGATTGCCCAGGAACAAAAACACCACCAAAATCACCAAGACCACAGCCAGCATCAGGCTCAGCTCAACTTCATGCAAAGAAGCCCGGATAGTTATGGACCGGTCCAGAACCACCGACAAATCGATTGCGCTCGGAATAGAAGCCTGGAATTGAGGCAACAGCGACATGATTTTATCGACTGTTTCGATGATGTTGGCGCCGGACTGTTTGTTCAGTATCACTAATACCGAAGTTTTTCCGTCCTTAAGTCCGGAAGTCCGCAAATCCTCCACCGAATCGACGGCCTGGCCGACATCGGACAAATGCACCGCAGCGCCGTTACGGTAAGCCACGACTAGCTGCAAATAATCGCTTGCGGTTTTGGCTTGATCATTGGCATAGATCAACCGATGATGGCTGGCGTCTTCCAGCGCTCCCTTGGGTTGATTAACATTGGATGCGGCAATTGCGGCACGCACCTCTTCGAAGCCGATCCCATATTTAGCCAGAACCACAGGATTGAGCTCAATCCTGACCGCCGGCAATGAACTGCCGCCGACAATCACCTGCCCAATCCCTTGAATTTGAGAAATTTTTTGCGCCAGGACCGTTGAAGCGGCATCGTAAATCCGGCCTCGGGTCATGGTTTCCGAAGTCAGGGCCAGAATCAAAATCGGCGAGTCGGCCGGATTCACCTTACGATAGCTGGGGCGGCTGGGCATGTTGCCGGGAAGCAGATTGCTCGCCGCATTAATCGCCGCCTGTACATCGCGGGCGGCGCCGTCAATGTCTCGGTTGAGATCGAACTGCAAAATAATGTTGGTGCTGCCGGCAGAGCTGGAAGACGTCATTTCAGTGATGCCGGCGATACGTCCGAGGGCGCGCTCAAGCGGGGTCGCCACCGATGTGCCCATGGTTTCGGGGCTGGCTCCGGGCAAGGAGGCTTGTACCGAAATCGTCGGAAAATCGACTTGAGGCAGCGGTGCCACCGGCAACTGGAAAAAGGCAATCACGCCGGCTAAAGTGACCGCCAGCGTCAGCAGCGTAGTCGCGACCGGACGATAGATGAAATAAGCCGATAAACTCACGGCTAGTCCTTGCCCGAATTAAGCTCGGCAGGCTGCCTACCGGAAAGACGCAGACTCAGATTGTCGAAAGCCAGATAGATGACCGGGGTTGTAAACAGCGTCAGCAACTGGCTCAGGATCAAGCCGCCGACCATGGTAATGCCCAGCGGATGGCGCAACTCGGAGCCCACGCCGGTACCCAGCATTAAAGGGAGGGCGCTTAGCAACGCCGCCATCGTGGTCATCATGATCGGCCGAAAACGGAGCAGACACGCTTGGTAAATAGCTTCCCGCGGCGACTTGCCTTGCGTGCGTTCCGCATCCAGGGCGAAGTCAATCATCATGATGGCGTTTTTCTTGACGATGCCGATCAGCAGAATAATGCCGATGATAGAAATGACGCCCAAATCGTTACCGGACAGCATCAGCGCCAGCAACGCGCCGACGCCGGCCGAAGGCAGCGTCGAAAGAATCGTGACCGGATGGATATAGCTCTCATAAAGCACGCCCAACACGATATAAACCGTGACGATGGCGGCAAGTATCAGCCACAGCGTATTCGAAAGCGATGCGCTAAAAGCCAGCGTGGTGCCCTGATAATCGGCCTGAATGCTCAGCGGCAGGCCTATCTCTTGCTTGGCGGTTTCGATAGCTTCGATGGCTTCGCCGAGAAAAGCGCCGGGAGCCAGATTAAAGGAAACGGTAGCCGCCGGGAACAGTTCCAAATGATGGGTAATCAACGGAGCCGTCTGTTCAGACACACTGACCATAGCCGATAGCGGCACTTGTATTCCGGTCGCCGAGGCAACCCGTATATTTTTTATATCATCAAGATCCTGCCGGTATTCGGGCTTGACTTCGAGTACGACACGGTACTGGTTAGACTGGGTAAAAATAGTCGACACCAAGCGCTGCGCGAAAGCGTCGTAAAGCGCATTATCAATAGCGGCAATACTGACGCCCAAACGGCTGGCGGTGCTGCGATCTATCGTCACCAACGCTTGCAAGCCCTGATCTTGAAGGTCGCTGACCACATCGGCGAATTGCGGTTTCGTGGACAATTGTTCTACCAACAATCCGGTCCATCGGCTCAACTCCTTACGATCCGCCGATTCCAAAGTAAATTGGTACTGGTTGCGGCTAACGCGGTTTTCAATGCTGAGGTCCTGCACCGGCTGCAGGTACAAAGTGATGCCTTGCACCTGATTCAGCTTGGCTTGCAGCCTATTAATAACGTCGGTCACGCTGACGCCTCGAATGTTCAGCGGCTTCAGGTTAATCATCAAGCGCCCGGCGTTCAGTGTCGGGTTGGTGCCGTCGACGCCGATAAACGAAGAAATACTCTCGACCGCCGGATCGTCAAGAATGACTCTACCCAAGGCTTGCTGGCGCTCGGACATCGCGGCAAAAGAAACGGCTTCCGGCGCTTCGGAGATACCCTGAATCACGCCGGTATCCTGAATAGGGAAAAAGCCTTTAGGGACGACGATATACAAAAGCACGGTCAGCGCTAAGGTTATGATAGCCACCCACAACGTCGCGCCTTGATGTTGCAAAACCCGGTCGAGCATGTTGGCGTAACCGGCCGTGACTCTATCGAAAAACCGTCCGCCGGCGAGATAAAACCCGTCTTTTCGCTGTTCGGACAGCGGCCGCAGCATTTTCGAACACATCATCGGTGTCAGGGTTAGAGAAATAAAGCCGGATATCAAAATAGCCACTGCCAGCGTAATCGCAAACTCGCGAAACAGGCGTCCGACCACGTCGCCCATGAACAATAACGGGATCAGTACCGCAATCAACGAAAAAGTCAGCGAAATAATGGTAAAGGCGATTTGTTCTGAGCCTTTGAGCGCGGCGTTCATAGGCGATTCGCCCTGCTCGATATAACGGGCGATGTTTTCGATCACGACAATGGCATCGTCAACCACGAAGCCGGTAGCAATAGTCAACGCCATCAAAGTCAGGTTATTGATGCTGAAACCGGCCAGATACATGACCGCGAAAGTGCCGATTAACGACAGCGGCACCACAATGCTCGGGATAGCGGTCGCGAAAGCGTTGCGCAAAAACAGGAAAATAACCAGCACCACCAGAGCCAGCGAAATCAGAAGCTCGGTCTGCACATCCCGCACCGAGGCGCGGATCGTGGTGGTGCGATCAGTTAATAAGACAAGATCAAGGTCGTTTGGCAATGCTTCTTGCAATTTAGGCAGGAGTTGCTTGATGCTGTCGGCAACTTCGATAACATTGGTGCCCGGCTGGCGCTGAATATTGACGATAACAGCCGCCGCCCCATTCGCCCAGGCAGCCAGCCTGACGTTTTCCGCATCGTCATTGGCATCGGCGACATCCGATAATCGCACCGGCCGGCCGTTACGGTAAGCGATGATCAGGGTTTCATACTCTGCGGCCGATTGCAGTTGGTCATTGGCATCGATGATAGCCGCCCGGCTCGGACCGTCGAACATGCCCTTGGGCTGGTTGACGTTGGCTCCGGCTATCGCCATGCGCAGATCTTCCAGGCTTAAGCCGTACGCCGCCAGAGCCATCGGATTGGCCTGGATTCTAACTGCGGGTCTTTGCCCGCCGCTGATCGAGACCAAACCCACTCCTGATAATTGCGACAGTTTTTGCGCCAGCCGGGTATCGACCAAGTCCTCGACCTTGGGCAAAGCCAAGGTTTTCGAGCTGACCGCGAGGGTCAGGATCGGCGTATCGGCGGGGTTGATTTTGCTGTAAATCGGCGGCATCGGCAGATCGTTAGGCAAAAAATTGTCGGCGGCGTTAATGGCCGCCTGCACTTCCTGTTCGGCAATATCGAGGCTCAAGTTCAACTTGAATTGCAGCGTGATGACAGACGCGCCGCCCGAACTGGAAGAAGACATCTGGTTTAAGCCCGGCAACTGGCCTAATTGGCGTTCCAACGGTGCGGTGATTAACGAGGTCATAACTTCCTGGCTCGCGCCGGGATAAAGCGTAGCCACCTGAATGGTCGGATAGTCGACCTGTGGCAAGGACGAAATCGGCAGCTCACGGTAGGCGGCTATCCCAACCAGCAGCAGCGCCAGCATTAAAAGCGACGTAGCAACCGGACGTAAAATAAATAGGCGGGAAGGATTCATAGCTGGGGCAGCCTTGTCCAAGGTAAAGAAACTCGCAACAAGTAAAATACCCGTGTGTTAAAGACAATGGAACGCAGATGACGCTGATGAATATTAAACAATGATTTTTCGTAACTACTCAGCAGGAAGACAAATAGAACGCAGATGACGCGGATAATTATGATTGAATAAGATTTTTTTTGTGAATTATCCTGAAAAGACCCGTTTATTGCCGTTTTAGGCTTTTTATCAGCGTTTATCATAATCATCCGTGTCATCTGCGTTCCATTATCTTTGATAGCTGAGTAGTTACGATTTTTCATAAATTATCATAATCATCTGCGTCATCTGCGTTCCATTTTTGACTGCTGAATCGTTAACGCAGTTTTGCGAGTTAGCTTAGTCGTCGTAAATAAATAACCTATACTTTTTCTCGTCGCGATTTGATGGCATAGTTCCAGTCTTTGCCATGAAACTTGGCGGGTATGAGATTGACTTTCCGCAGGTCTTCATCGCTCACCTTGATCCCACTAGGATAA
>JAUGSS010000085.1:0-21462 GCA_044426515.1 Methylococcaceae bacterium
TGTACGCTGGTGTTGGCATTGTCGACCGTGTAGGTGTAGCTGCCGTCGGCCTTCAAGGTCAGGCTGCCGTAGCTGCCGGCCTTGGCCGTGCCGCCGGTCACGGCGCTGACGGTCTTGCTGTCGCCGGTATCGGCGTCGGTATCGTTGCTCAGCACGTTGCCGATCGGGTTAGTGCCGGCCGTAGCGTTGCCGGTGCCGCCGGCTTCAATCGCTGTGGCGCTGTCGTTAACGCCGACCGGCGCGTCGTTGGCGCCCTGGACGGTGACGGTCAGGGTGGCGGTACCGGTCAGGTTGCCGACATCTTTGACGGTGTAAGTGAAGCTGTCGGTCAGGGTGTTGGTTGTGCCCTTCAGCGCTTGTACGCTGGTGTTGGCATTGTCGACCGTGTAGGTGTAGCTGCCGTCGGCGGCGAGCGTCAGGCTGCCGTAGCTGCCGGTCTTGGCGGAGCCCACCGTGCCGCCGGTCACGGCGCTGACGGTTTTGCTGTCGCCGGTATCGACGTCGGTGTTGTTGCTCAGCACGTTGCCGGTCGGGTTAGTGCCGGCCGTAGCGTTGCCGGTGCCGCCGGCTTCGACGGCGATGGCGCTGTCGTTGACACCGACCGGGACGTCGTTGGCGCCCTGGACGGTGACGGTCAGGGTGGCGGTACCGGTCAGGCCGCCGGCGTCTCTGACGGTATAGGTGAAGCTGTCGGCGAGGGTGTTGGCCGTGCCCTTGAGCGCCTGTACATTGGTGTTGCTGTTGTCGACCGTGTAGATATAGCTGCCGTTGGCGCTGAGCGTCAGGCTGCCGTAGCTGCCGGCCTTGGCCGTGCCGACCGTGCCGCCGCTCAGCGCGCTGACGGTTTTGCTGTCGCCGGTATCGACGTCGGTATCATTGCTCAGCACGTTGCCGGTCGGGTTGGTGCCGGCCGAGCCGTTGCCGTTGCCGCCGGCTTCAATCGCGGTGGCGCTGTCGTTGACTCCGACCGGTGCGTCGTTGGTGTCCACTGGAGTGTCATCGACGGGGGTGACGCTGACCGTGGCCTGAATGGCTGTACTCGATTCGGTTCCGCTATTGTCCTTGGCGACGGCCGTGAACGCATTCAAGACGCCGTTGGCATCTTGCGCGCCTGTCCAGTAAGCGTGGTGCGTGCCGTCCACCGTATCGTTGCTGCCTGCCGCCCAAGCCGAAGCCTCGACTGCGCTGGTACCGATCTTGAGACTGCCGGTGCTCACGGCCTTGATGACAAAGGCGTCGACCGTGCCGTCTGCGTCGGCTTCGTTACCTTGCGCCTGGAGTTCGGCCAAGGTGATTTCCACTTGCGTGTCTTCATTGACGGTGTCGACCACTGTTGTATAGGCCGTTAAGGTCGGTACATCGTTGACTGCGGTGACGCTGACCGTGGCCTGAATGGCTGTGCTCGATTCGGTTCCGCTATTGTCCTTGGCGACGGCCGTGAACGCATTCAAGACGCCGTTGGCATCCTGCGCGCCTGTCCAGTAAGCGTGGTGTGTGCCGTCCACCGTATCGTTGCTGCCTGCCGCCCAAGCCGAAGCCTCGACTGCACTGGTACCGATCTTGAGACTGCCGGTGCTCACGGCCTTGATGACAAAGGCGTCGACCGTGCCGTCTGCGTCGGCTTCGTTACCTTGCGCCTGGAGTTCGGTCAAGGTGATTTCCACTTGCGTGTCTTCGTCTACTGTGTCTACTGCTGAGCTAAATACCGTTAAGGTTGGAGCCGTATTAAATCCTAGCACCTGCAAGGCCACGTAATTGGGGCTGCTGCCCGTGCCACTATCGTTAGTATCATCGGTGTCAAATATGTCGCCACCGACGACGTAGACGCGAGCGTGCCCGAAAGTTGAGGGTGTGGCAGGACCAGTACACGGTACCCCAATCCGGCAGTGTGCTACCGTTGTTGGTCCAGATAGTCAGCATATTGTCACGGGTAGCCAGGGCAAGCCTCACCCCATTGATGGTTGCATAGCGGTAGGTGTCGGTAGTGCCGTAGAGGCCGTCAGCATTTGTCACTGTGGTGTTAATTACACCATTAATGTCTTTATTGAAAATACCGTCCAGCAGGTCATGATTTACCGTATCACCCCCATCTTCTGCACTCGAGCCGCTAGAGTTACGATCCCAACTGTAGTACCAATTGCCGTCCACATTCACAGGGCTGATGAGCTGGCCGTTGCCGCTACCGAGGTCGATCACTGGCTGACCGACTGTATCCAGTACGCCGGCCCATTGCGCAAAGTCGAGCGAGGTAGCATCAATTTGCCCTTGCTGGTGTTCCAATACCCAGTCGCCACCCTTGTTCGCGGAGCCGGTCAGGTCGCTTGATGCCGCCACATCAGCCCGAGTCGCCTCAGCCAATGCCGAAATAAACACCTCCGCCTCCAAGCCTTTACCCACATTACAACCGTACAATAAAATATCGCCGTCTTCAGTCAAGGCATGACCAAGGCTAGCGAGTTGCTTGCGGTATAAGCTCAAGTTGCTGCCCGTCAGAGTGCTGGAACCTAAGCGTAAACTGCCTTCGCTGCCGTGAGAAATAATATGGATACTTTGCAACGGCACAACATCTTGCGGCAAAGCCGCCAGATAATCGCTAATTTGCGTCAGTCCATCGGAGGACGAGTCGAGAATTAACAGGAGGGCATCGGGAGCGGCGCTGCTTGCTAAGTTTTGCCAGTCGGTAACTTGGCTGTCGATGATAATCAGTTGATTTGTTTGCGCGGTCGCTTGACTCATGAGGGCTTGCTCTTATTATTTTACAGGGGGCTCAACAATAGCCTTTTAGGTGTCTGCATTTAGTCTGGTAACGTTCCTTGGAATAGGCTCGTGCTTTTCATGCGCCGTGTTTATACCTTATTTTTCGCTGTTTTGCTTTTTTTTCGACCAGTGGGGCGTTGAGGCGCAATAGCATGGAAAACCGAGTTAGCATCCTGTCTGATGCGCATTTTGAGGTAAACGCATTGGCATTAAGGCATTATTGCCCATCCTCCAAAATTGCGACCTGTACGATTAGCTTATTATCTACCTGATTAGCAAGATGTTTCAGCTAGCACGGCTATATCGGGATGAACACCTATGACTGTAGGGGCAATCCCTTGTGGTTGCCCAGTGGGCAGGCACAAGGCCAGCCCCTACAGTACTCTGGCTGAAACATCTTGTTAATCAGATTTACCTATGAAAGAGGCGAAATAAATCAGCCTGTTGTATTGAACAGGCGTGCTGCGCGCCAAAGGGTTTAAATACGAAGCAGATATTGTTTTAAGACCCGGAGAAGGCGCGCACGGTACGCCGTAAAATTGGAAGCCCTGTTTTATATCTCTTCGAATAGTTTCATGTTACTGAAGCGGTTATAGACTGTTTTCCGATCGAGGTTGTTTTACAAGGCAGCTTTTAAAAGGCGGGGCGATCAGTTAAAACTCTTCCCATTCGTCATTAACAGCAACCGCTATTTGAGGTATCTGTTTGGCTAGCGCGGGGCTTTTTTTAGCGGGAGTCTTATAAAGTGCGCCGCCATCTACTTTAAAGCCATCGACAGTAACAGCCAAGTGTATCGCCTGTTCTTCCAGTAATTCAGCAGCGGCGGCCGCCTGTTCCACCAAAGCGGCGTTTTGTTGAGTCACATCGTCCATTTGGCCGATAGCCTGATTGATTTGCTCGATACCGGCGGTTTGTTCCGCCGAAGCGGCGCTGATTTCAGACATCATCACGGTAACACCGCGTATGGAATTGACGATTTCCTCCATGGTGAGTCCGGCTTGGGTTACCAATTTACTGCCGCCGGAGACTTTCATCACCGAATCGTCAATCAGTTGTTTGATTTCTCCGGCCGCCGTTGCGGCACGCTGGGCAAGGTTGCGCACTTCTACGGCGACCACCGCAAAACCCCGGCCTTGTTCGCCGGCGCGCGCCGCTTCGACGGCGGCATTCAGGGCAAGAATGTTGGTCTGGAAAGCGATGTCGTCGATGACCGAAATAATATCGCCGATCTTGCGCGAAGAATCGTTAATGTCTTCCATGGTTCGAACCACTCGCCCGACCACTTCGACGCCTTTGCCGGCTATATCGGAGGCGTCAACGGCAAGTTGGTTTGCCTGTTTGGCGTTTGCGGCATTATGCTGCACGGTGGAGGTCAGCTGTTCCATGCTGGCCGCCGTTTGTTCCAGACTGGCGGCCTGCTGCTCGGTACGATGAGATAAGTCATTGTTACCCGAGGATATTTCTTTGGCTCCGGTATTAATGCCGGCTGTGGATGTTTTGATTTGATTGATGGTTTCCTTGAGCTTTTCCACCGTGATATTGGCGTCATCCTTAAGTTGGGCGAAACTGCCGGCATAATCGTTGGTGATGGTTTGGGTCAGGTCGCTGCGGGACAACGCGCCCAGTACGCGCATCATGTCGTTGAGGCCGCTTTCGGTCATTTCAAGGAGCTCGTTAAGTCCTTCACACAGTTGTTTAAAGAAGCCTTCTTTGCCCTGCATGTCAATACGCCGAGTGAAATCGCCCATGACTGCGCTGTGCACAATGGTAGCCACTTCTTGTTCTACCGCGACTTCAATCGAACGATCCAGCCATTCGGCTACCGCACCCAGGCGTTGACCTTGATCATTGATGACCGGGTTGGCATTGACCACCATAGATCGCCCGCCGATATTAAGATGGGCGATGTAGTGGTTATTAATGGCGGAGAGTAGTTGCGCTTGATGAGCAGGGTGTGCGTGAAAGCTGTCAATGTTGGTGCCGATCAGATTGGCTGCGGAGAAGTTTGGCAACTGTTTACGAATATCCGCTTCGGCCTTGCTGAGAATATCGATCACCGATTTGTTGGCGTAGATAATGTTGCGCTCATTATCGGCAATCATTACGCCGGTGCTGACGTTGTTCAGCGCGATCTTGACGCGTAGAGCTTCGTCAGTCACGCTGCGTTCCGCCATTACCCGCTCAAGCAGCTGTTGTTGCATGTTGTTCATATTTGCCAGCACACTGTCGCTGTCGCCTTGTTTAATCTGTATGGCATTATCCAGTTTACCGGCGGCGATATTTCCGGCTAAATCAGCAACGTCGCCGGGCTCGCCGCCCAATTGGCGGATAATTCCGCGGCTGATTGCAACGGTCAATGCTACGGCTACCACCACGCTGAAAATAAAAATACCGGCCAATATGATGCCGTACCGGCGGATCGTGTTTTGAGCCTGCACCTCATCTTGGCTATTGCGAGCGGTTGTTAGCTTTACCACTTCGTCAATAACAATGCGGTGGTTTTCATAGGCGCGGCGCATTTTCTGGAGGCTGACGAGTGAGCCGTTGCGGTCTCCGGCCTGAATATCAGGCAGGAAATTATGCTCGGCCTCATTATAAAAGTCTTGCGCCGCCCGGTAGGAGCTTTGCAGCAAAAGCGTATGGAGTTCCTGTTCCAAAGATTGGCCTAACCAATAATTATGACGAGACTCGTATTCTGTTTTCAACACTTGAAAACGTGTCACCAAAGCGCTGATTTCAGCAGGGTCATGAGCTTGAATCAATTGCAGCACGACCAGATACGATTCGATAATGTATTCAGGCGGCGGCAAAATATCGGCAATAATATCCTTGCCTTGAACAATGCGTTGATAAATGGGACCGTTAACATTAAGTGTTTTCATCGCTTTAAAGGCGGCAAAACCGAATAATGCAAAACCGATGATTAAGGAGGCCACAATAACCATAAAGCGCATGTTGATAGTTAAACGACTCGGATTTTTTATATTATTTAACATGTGTTTATCTCTTTATGAGTTTTTGCGGGTATGCGCTGAATAGGTTGAACTTAATTGCGGTGTGAGTTTTTGTTAACGCATAACTCATACCCACTCGGCGGCAATATCGATTAATAAAATACGCTCGTCATCCAGTCTAAGTGACAGGGTTTTGCAAAGCATATCGGTATTAAAATCCCGGTAACGCTCCGAGGTTACAATGCGATAACTGTCTTTTGCCGACTCAAGCGCCAGCAATTGGTAAAAATAAGGCCGCCATGACCAGTTAAAACCGAGTTGCGTAGCATCCTCGAACCATTTACTCTCGGCAAAATTAAAATTGGATGAGATTTGCTTGCCTTCGTTGTTGCATAAATAAAAACGCAGCACGCCGCTTTGTTCAAACGGGTGCGCCGATAATTTATTGAGGTCGAAGTCGGTTTCCAGGGCTTTTTTCAGCCGTTCGATCAAACTCTTGATGTTGGCGATAAACTGTATCTTATGGGCTTCTTTGGCTAAGATATTGGCCAGGAAAGTTTTTCTTAATGAGCTGATTTGTTGTTGATAATGCTTAGGTTCTTTAAAATCCGCTGTAGCGGGCGAAAACAGGTAGCCTTGCATATATTGAGCGCCGCAGCTTAAACCGAAATGAAAGTCTTCAACCGTCTCCACGCCCTCGCAAACGATGCGGCAACCGGTACGTTTCGCCAGTCGCGACAGCAAATGCACGACATCGCCGGCAATGCCGCCTTTGGTTGCATTCTGGAATAATTGCATGTCCAGTTTGATGATGTCGGGTTGTATCGACATGACGCGTTCCAACTGGGAAAAACCGGCGCCGAAATCATCAATCGCTATTTTCAAGCCGTGTCTGCGGTAGATGTCGGCAATTTCAACCAGTTTGTCCAAATCGCCTTTTGATTCGGTTATTTCAATAATGATGCGGCTTCGGTCAATATTAAACTCATCCAGCATTTGTAACGTCGGTAATGAATTGAAGTCGGCGAGCCGGTCGATCCAGGCCGCGGAGATATTGATGGTTAAATAACCGTTGCAATGTGATTGGCTGAATTGTTTCAGCGCTAAGCGGCGAACCGCGCGATCCCATGCTATCAATTGTTCGGCAGCAATATCGGCAGAAGAAAATAACGCGCCTGCCGAAATAACCCGTCCCGTCGCATCGTGTTGCCGGGCTAATGCTTCATAACCGATAATGGTGCCGCAGGCCGCTCCGACAATGGGTTGAAAATAAGGGAACAGGTTATTTTCTTGATTCATATTAATATGGCTTATTTAAGAGGCTCATCAAACGAGTACTTTTCAGCGTTCCGATGCTGGAGTCCGGTTTGATTCAAGCAATCGATATGCCACAATTGACGAGTCGCAAGAGTATAAATTTTTACTTATAATTTATGTGCTTAGCATTATTCAATGACAAGTCTTCAGCTCATTTTGCCGGCGCATACCTGTTGTTATGTAGGCTTTCAAACAAACACGACATACTGAAATATCCAGCTCATGCGCTATGCCATGAGGGCGGCGGCAATAGAGCATCAATCTTGGGCAATTTTTAAGGTAACGCACCGTTTAGGCTATTTTTTATCCGCAACAGCCAAGATGTTGGCTTGCCGATAGCGGCTAAAACACAGCCTACTGCTTGGCATAAAACCTGCTTTGCTCTATTTTGAGTTGCTGTGGATGTTGAAGATGACGCTCTTTAAATTCGTGTTAAAGAGCGATGCCGAACAGACTATTGAATAATCGCAAATCGGTTTGATGGAACGGCAACAATAAGGTAATCAAGGTAAAGTATAATCTTGCCGAGCGTTGTGATTTTCGCTGCGCAGGTATGAAATCATGGGTTCAAGAACCTGTAACGCAACAAACTATCATTCGACATTATGACAACAAAATTTATCCCTCTAAAAGATCACGATACCCCTATCAAGGTATTGTTTACCGGTTATTTGTGCACGGTTGGCATAGGCTATCTTTTCGCATTAATCCAGATATTGTTTACCCATGGCATGGCCGACGGCAAATTCGGCTTGTCCGTCGATGATATTGTCTACAGTTATTACGGTAACCGCTCCGGTACGGTTTTGGAGCAGAAATTGAATGGTTCGATGAAGGATAACGCCCCGGAACAGGAGCGCTTCAAGATCATGGAATGGGTCAGAGAGGGCGCGGACAGCGATGATTATAAGGACGACGGTATCGACAAAATAATTGAGAACCGTTGTCTGATGTGTCACAACAAGGAAGCATCCGGCATACCGGATTTTACCCGGTTTGAGCCGCTAAAAGCCTTAACCGCGCAGGACACGGGCGCTACATTCGCGTCATTAACGCGGGTTTCACATGTGCATATGTTCGGCATCAGCTTCATCTTTATGTTCGTGGGGCTTATTTTTAGTTTTGCCGAGACTACGACAACACAATATAAATGTATCGCTATCGGCATGCCCTATGCGTTTCTTGTCGCCGATATAGTGTCATGGTGGCTGACTAAAATTCACCCGATGTTTGCCTGGCTGGTTATTTTTGCCGGTATGGGCATGGGGGTTTCATTCATGTTTATGTGGGTCACCGCTATTCTGGAAATGTGGTTTTTTAAGCCGGTATTTGTTGAAGGCTTCGGTTCGCGTTATCTACAATGGCGCGATAGTCCTGAAGCGTCAGCTGCGGATAGGTTATGGTTTTATCTTAAGGTGTTGGCAAAGCAAATGAAGCAGGCAGCGGCCATGGCAACAGAACAATGGCTGACGCGCGGTTGGCCCGTTGTTAAGGAGTGGTTAAAGAAATACCGTAATTAAGGAGGATTGAGGGCTGAGAGGAGGGCGTATCTTACGCGCCTTCTCAGCTTGAGCCGCCGGCAGAATAAGAGATTTCGTTTAACGCTTAACGCCGATAGGGCCAGGGGCATTAAATTTTCTGATTAACAAGATGTTCAGCCAGAGTACTGTAGGGGCTGGCCTTGTGCCTGCCCACTGGGCAACCACAAGGGATTGCCCCTACGGTCATAGGTGTTCATCCCGATAGCAGTGCTAGCTGAAACATCTTGCTGATCAGGTTAAGTTTTAAGCTATTCCTCAGAGCCGTAACATTTAGCGTAATCAATGCACACTTCACAAGAAGGCACGCGGCACAGATACAAGCCTTCCGCCTCGCAAAGCTGTTTGTAGATGAACTTCTTCCATTTCATATCCTTGACATTTTTTGCGGCCAATTCCGGGAAGTTGTAGTGCAGCATCGCGCTCAATTGCGAGCGCGACCAAAGACCTAAATCCTGCCATAGGTGATCGCTGCCCAGACTGCCGGCTACGATAACGCCTATGATCCAGTCTATTTCGATAATATCAGGCTTGCTGAATTGTTTTAGCAGATTAACCAGGTCATCTTTTTCCAGCATTCGGCTAAAGTCCGGCTTGCTGCCCGATGCTGCGTATTCCGAAATGTTGCTGTCCGGAAAAAGATGTTCTGTTAACTGATTAAACTGCTCCGACTCCAACCCCAGATAGTCAGGCAAAGCGCCTTGCCCTGCACACCAGCTGGCTATCATGCAGGCCAGCCATTCATGATTAGGCGATGCCGTAAACGCCGACTTTGACGTTAATCGGGCGTAGATCCGTTCCCGTCCATCTTGGAGTTGAAGTGCGGCAGACATGATTAATATTCGACTAGAATATCTTCATCCCTGACTATCATCTGGCAAGCCAAACGCCAGGGCGAGGGCATATCATCAACAATCATTTGCTCCATTTCTTCTTTGCTGATTTTGCCGCTGGATTGCAGTACCGATTTTTCTTTTTCGGTTAAAGGGCCGCCCATGCGTTGATGTTTTTTATCGATACTGCTGACTTTTACCAGGCAAGTGCCGCATTCCCCATCCTCGCATTCGTAATTGATCGGAATTTTGTTTTCCCGTGCCAGTTTCAGCAGTGTTTCCGTATGACTGCCGGCAACGGCATAAACGGTTTTATCCCGGTATTCGGGATTTGAAAAGGTAACTAAAGCCATGATTTACTCCTTATGAGTCTAATGTACTGTCGCATGCTTCCGTGTGGGAATTTGGCGACGTTTATTCTTAATATCTGCATTTCCACTACCTTCGGTAGGAGCGGGCCATGCCCGCGATCGGCGTACGACTATCTGTCAGTCGTGGCCGGAATTCGCGGGCGCGGCCCGCTCCTACTCAAAAGTGTGGAAACGAGAAATAGGTATTTTTAAACCGGCCGAACCTTAATCGTTCCACCCAGCACTTGCGCCTGACAAGCCAGCCGGTTATGTTTACCGGCCATATTTTCGCGCAGGATTTTATCCTCGAGCACAGACGGCTCGGCCAGGTTATTCCAGCCTTCGGTTACTTTCATAATGCAGGTACCGCAATCGCCTTCGCGGCAACCGTAAGTAATACCTGAACCGACCTTTTCGGAAATTTCGATCACTCGGGTGCCCGCAGGCGCCGAAACAGTGATATTAATATCTTCAAAGGTAATTGACGCTTTCGCCATTGCTACTCTCCTGATGAGTTAAAAAATATTAGGCAAGATCGGCCATATCGATCATTTTGGGTTGCCTTAAACCCATCAGATCCTGTGCCATTTCATGCCCGAATTCACGACAGATTTGGATTTCTTCTTCGGTCGGAATTAACTTAATGCGTATTCCCGGAATGGGGACACGCAATTTGAGACCGCGTAAGCGGTCTTCAACCATTTTTACGCCTTCCCCGGTCCAGCCGTACGAGCCGAAAACGCCGCCCAGTTTTGATTTGAGATTGATAACGGCCAGCGAGGACAACAAGTCCCACACCGGCTTAACCGCATCGCCGTTAATGGTCGGCGTGCCGAACAGAATGCCGTCCGCACCTTCTATCAAATCGACAAACGGCGCTATTTCACTGCCTTCCAGGTCGTATAAAGAGACGCGCACATGCTCTACAGCCATTGCGCCTTCATAAATGGCTTCGGCCATGCGCCGCGTATTGCCGTAAGAACTGATATAAAAGATCAATAAAGTTTTTTCGCCGGTACTGATTTCGCTTTGCAAAGCATGGGTTGATAATTCGCGATAGCGTTGTACATACCGTTGCGGCTGATCGCGCAATAAAGGTCCGTGAGCCGGTGCGATGCTGTTAAGCGGCAATAAGGGTTCTATTAAATCGAGCGCGCGATTTACATAGTCCTTAAACGGCCGCATGATGTGGGCGTAGTAATATTCAAACGAAAAGCGGAAATCGCCGACGACATCGTTAAACAAGCGCACATCGCAAAAGTGGCAGCCGAACACATCGCCTGAAAACAGGATTTTCTCTTCCGTTAAATAAGTGCATTGGGTATCCGGCCAATGCAAATAAGGGGTGTGAAAAAATTCCAGGGTACGATCCCCCAGCGACACCCGGTCGCCGGTGACTACCGGTGTGAAGTCAAATGCATCCTGCTTCAACAGGGCTTTGAGCATCGATTGCGCTTTCTGGGAAATGTACAGCTGAGCTTGCGGCGCGCGGCGCATCAGTTCAGGTAAGGCGCCGGTATGATCGGGTTCGAGATGATTCAGCACGATGACTTTAATTTCGTCATAGCGTGCCACCGACTCCAAGCGGGCAAAAAAGTCATCGGCAAAATTCTCTTTGACGGTATCGATGATGGCAACGCCCTCGTTGCCCCTGACGACATAGGCGTTGTAGCTGGTGCCGTTGGCGGTTTTTAAAATGATGTCGAAGGTGCGTAGCGAGGGATCGAGCGCACCGATCCAATGAACGCGTTCGGATAGCGTAACGGCTTGGGGCGCGCCATCAATAGTTAATACCGGTGGTTTACTCATGACCGCAACTTGCTGGCGCAAGCGGGCGAGGGCAGTTTTCCAGATCCTGGCTGGTTTCGATTTCTTTCAAGCCGATCCAGTTATCCACCGCCTGTTGATCGAATCCCGCCATCAAACTATCGCCGACTTGCATTAACGGACGGCGTATTAACAGCGGATTCTCCAACATCAGCGCCAAGGCTTGTTGTTCCGACAGCTTGTCGGGATCAATCTCGCCGTATTTGAGCGCCGGAGCGCTGTAATTGAACCAGTCCCGTACCGCCAAGTAGTCGCCGAAAAAAGCACGCAAACGGTCTTTTTGCCAGGGTTCGGTCAATAGATTCAGCGCCACGACCTGATGACCCGCTACGGCTAATAATTTCTTTTGCCGGGTATTGTTAATGCAGCCGGGTTTTTCGTAAAAATAGACAGTGGCCATCAGGATGTCCTCTATTAGTGCGATTGCAGCTCGGCCATCGCCTCCGCCATTTTTTCCGGCGGAATACCGGTTAAGGAGCCGGGCGGGTTAATCGCCAAGCCTAACGAATCCAGAATCGCGCCCTCAATCGGGCAGATACTGGCGCATTGGAAGACGGGGAAGTCGCCTTCGCATTCGGTGCATTTTTTACTATCAACCAAAAAATGCGGCTTGGCTTCATAAATGGCGTTACTTGGACAGACCGGCTCGCAAGCAAAGCAATTTACGCAGGATTCAATAATTTTTACTGCCATAACAGGCTCCTTAAGGAATCTAAAGGTAACTCATCAAATACAATGGAACGTGGATGACGCTGATAATTAAGATCAAATAAGATTTTTTATTAAATTATCAGCGTTAATCATATGCATCCGCGTCATCTGCGTTCCATTTTTTAACTGCTAAAACCTACGCACTCGCCCTGACTGTTTCAGGTTTTTCATCCAGCTTACCCGCGGCCGCCATTTCCTTGTAAACCGCCATCACCGCTTCTTCGATAGGTTCCATTGCATGTTCACCGTTCGGTTGAATACCGGCCGCTTCCAATTGCTCCCAAGGTTCATAACCGACTTTCGAACACAGCACCGCTTCGCAGCCGGCCAAGGCGCGGATAGTCACTTGCAACGTGCTTTCGCCATCGCCGCAGGTGCTGTCGCCGCCGCAATATTGATCGGCTTTGCGATGACTGATAAAGCGCACACCGTCCGGCGAGGCTTCATAAATCAGGAATTCCTTGGCATGACCGAAATGCATGTTAATCACGCCCTGCCCGCTGGTGGCTACGGCCATCAATACCGGACGCGTGGTCAGCTTGGGTTCCTGTTTATGTTGCTGCGCTTTCTCGGCTTTTTCCAAACGCTTGCTGTCCATTTCAGCCTGTATGGCTTGATGGATCACTTTGCGTTTTTCCATCGCCGCCTGGTAATCGATTTCCATGTCTTCAATCTTGTCCAGCGTAAACTCGTCGCCCCGGTCTTCACCGAGCATGCCCACCGCATCGGCGCGGCATTGGCGGCAATGGCGCATCATGTTCATGTCGCCGGAACAGCTGTCTTGCAGGTCTTGCAGTTCATCGGGAGTAGGGCCGCGTTGTCCCATCACGCCGTAGAAAGTGCCGTGCTCGGCCTCGGCAATCAGCGGCATCACGTTGTGCAAAAACGCGCCTTTGGATTTAACAACCTTGCTGACTTCGGCCAAATGCTGGTCGTTGACACCGGGAATCATCACCGAATTGACCTTCACCAGAATGCCTTTGGCAATCAGCATTTCCAGGCCTTTTTGCTGCTGTTCGATCAGGATTTTCGCGGCTTTTACGCCTTTAATGCGTTTGTTTTTCCAGTAAATCCACGGATAGATTTTCGCGCCGATTTCAGGATCAACGCAGTTGATGGTGATCGTGACATGATCGATATTGTGCTTGGACAATTCCTCTACCGCATCGGGCAGCGCCAAACCGTTGGTCGATACACATAACTTAATGTCGGGCGCTTCCTCGCTTAAACGGCGGAAGGTTTCAAAGGTGCGCTCAGGATTGGCTAACGGATCGCCGGGGCCTGCAATGCCTAATACCGTCATTTGTGGAATATTGGCCGCCACCGCCATGGTTTTCTTAACCGCTTGATCCGGCGTCAGCAGTTCGGAAACCACACCCGGACGCGATTCATTGGCGCAATCGTATTTACGGTTACAGTAATGGCACTGGATGTTGCAAGCCGGGGCAACGGCCACATGCATTCTGGCAAAGTAATGATGGGCATCTTCCGAATAACACGGATGGTTCTGCACCTTTTCCCGTATCGAATCAGGCAGCGTATCCATTTGATTATCGGTTGAACCGCAGGAGCTGGCTGCACAGCCGCCCTTTGATGGGGGTGCTTCGTTTAATACTGGTAATTGCATCGTCTTTGACCTCGTAAAGTTGAGTTTGCTTAAAGCAAATGCACAGGCCATGCCAACGACGGTGTTATAATTTATATGGTTGACTTATATGGATATTTATTTTTTCTGCTGAGGGGTATTGTTGTAAAGACAACACTCATTTTTTTTACTTTTGTTATTAATAGGACAATGACTTTGGCGGTAAAAAAATACTTATGGTGAGGTCTTTGGTTATGCTTAGGATAGCTTTGGCGTACCAATCCGCTGTTGTCGTTTGCCAAACCGGTTCCGGCACTCAAGCCGATATGAACGTTAACGAGGTGATTTCCAGCTCAGCTTTCAAGCAATTTTAGCGGCGCTCCGGAATTTACAGTCTCAAATAAATCCAGTTCAGCACACCATCACGCCGTTTTATGGATCAAACGCGGTAACTGCTCACAATAGATAAGTTCAATTACTGTTGAGAAATAAAATTGCATAATACCCGCATAGATATAAATGAGCGGAAGCCGCGAACACAATCACCTTTGATACATTGCACTTTGCCAATAAATTCAAAGAGGTTGGTTTTTACTGAGGATCAGGCGCGGCATGATGACCATCTGGATGATGTAGCCACCAAGCGAGATGTGAAGGAATTGGAAACGGTGTTAAATCGCGATTTAAAAGAAATGGACACGGCGCTCAGGCATGAAATAGAGCTGATACCGGACGCATGATTGCCGAAACCAAAGCGGAATTAGTCCGATGGGGTGTAGATGTTGGATTGCTGCAAACCCGTCTGATTATGGGTCATGTTTTTTGTGCCTTGCCTGGACTAATTGATTTACTCTAATCGTACACAAGTTGCTATTTTTTTAAAACAGCATCGCATAGCGCAGGGAGCATGGGCGGCTCAGGTTTTTTTGCTGCGGGAACCGGAGTTTTGGCTTCCTGTGAAAACCACCAAGCCAGCGAAGCGTCGCAACCATCGCTTGCCGGAAGAGCTTCCTGTCCGGTGCAGTTTTTATTATTCAGCGGACACTTCAGGCGCACGTGAAAGTGATCATCATGCCGCCACCAGGGGCGAATCTTTCTTAGCCAGTTTTGCCCCGATTTATGTGCGCATAACAGGCGTTTGACGCTGGGGTTGACGAAGATGCGGTCTACTTCGGGCCTTAGCGCCGCAGCCTCAAGAATTTTTTCATGAACCGATGACCACTGGCTGTCATCAATAGCATCCGATTTGGCGACAAGAACCGACGGAGCGCTCCAGGTCTCACGCTCATTAAACTCCAGGCTGCGGCTTGCGGCTTGTTGCGAAAGCAGATACCAAATATCGACATCCAGTCCGGTTTGATGGCTGCGATGTCCGCTTGGGGTCGGGCCGCCGCGCGCTTGTCCAAGATCGCCAATAAGCAAAACTCCCCAATGTTGTAGATTGGCGGTCTTGCCTAGGCTTTCGATAAATCGTATCAAGTCGGGATGGCCGTAAGAGCGGCCGCGTGTAGGGCGCATCAGTTGGTAGCCGGTGCCGTTCTGAGGTAGCGAGACCGCTCCGCTCAAACAACCGGCGGTATAAGAGCCGATACTTTGGGCGCTCTCGCCGATTTGCACACTTTGTTTAAGCGCAGCCCAGTCACTCGCAACAGAGGCTGAAGAACATTCGGAAAAAATACCCAATATCAAGATAAACGCTGAAAATTTCATTTTAAAACTGAAGTGCTTACTGGGCATAAATTTAAAACGGCGATTGATCTACGAAAACCAACAGCAGCCGGCACGAAAGAATCAGTCTGCACTTCTTGAGTAACGATCTGCTGCTTGATATATCTTTGAATATTTTCGTGGGTCAACTGATTCTTCTAAAGGGCGACCGGTTGGCCGCCCTTGGCGTTCGGTTTATTTCTTAACCGGCGCGGACAAGTCCAGAAAATGTTTGGAGTTATTACTCGGGGGGACTACGCTGGGGCTATTAGTGCCTTCTGTCGATGCCGCGCCGTTTCCTTTAGCCGCGTCGGAGCCTTCTGTTACGGCATCATCTTCCAGCTGGAGTTCCTCTTGTTCGGGAACATTACCGTCGTGGAGCAGATATTCACGGCGCTGCTGATAAGCGTTTTTGATAAAGGAATAGCGATCGACTGAGGCTTCATCGACGATTTTTTCAGTCGGTATCAAATCGGCGCGGGTATCGGTGACATCAACCGTTTTGGCTCCGGCATTGACCGCACTGACGGCAGCGCCACCGGCAAAGACAAAGGTATAGGTGAGCGGATTCAATAAAGCATCGCCAACGGCTCCTGCGACTTCTCTAGGCGAACTGGCGCCTAAAAACGGCACCACCAGATAGTTACCCGATGGAACGCCCCAAGTGCCTAATGTTTGCCCGAAATCTTCATTATGCTTGGGCAGATCAATCATTTTTGCCACATCAATAAAACCACCGACACCGGCCGTGGTGTTAATCAGGAAACGGCTCGCATCCATACCGCCTTGCAACATTTTAAACTGTAGAAAATCATTGACGGTTACGCCTATGTCATTCATGTTGCTGAAAAAATTGCTTATGCCGTCATCAACGAATTTCGGAGTTATCCATAAATAGCCTTTTGCCACGGGCTTTAAAATGGCCTTGTCGAGACCGTCGTTAAAGTCTTGAGTGCCGCGATTCCAGCCCTCCCAAGGGTCTTTTTCGTTAACCTTTGAGGTCGTCGCGCAGCCTCCCAGCACGCTTGATATAACCAGACTACTCACTAATATACGAGTGTTGATGATAGTTTTTTGCATGATCATGGTTTATCTCTATCTGCTTTGGTGTTGATGGGAGGGAAAGCTTATGATTACTTTATGCAAAGTATATCAGAATTGAAGCCCCTAAAAAACTCACTGATTTTCCATTTGCCGGAGTATCCAGCGCTGCCTTTTCAGCACATAAGCTGACGGCTGTGCGGCTCGTAACAGTAGCGGATTAGGCAGGGTTGCCGCCAATAATGCCGCCTGAGATCGATTGATTTGGCTGGCATGGACGCCAAAATAATGCTGACTTGCGGCCTCTATGCCGAATAAATGGTCGCCGAATTCAGCGATATTCAGGTAAACCGCCAAGATCCGTTCCTTGCTCCACAATAACTCAAGCAATAACGTAAACCAGACTTCCAGCCCTTTGCGTAAAAAACTCTTGGACGGTGTTAGAAATAAGTTCTTGGCCACTTGTTGGGAGATGGTACTGGCGCCTCTAAGCCGTCCGCCGTCCATATAGACGTCAATGGATGATTGTATGGAATGCAAATCAAACCCGGAGTGTTGGAAAAACCGTTGGTCTTCGGCGGCAATAACCGCCGAAGAGGCATGGGCCGAGATTTTCTTTGCGCTTACCCACGAATATTTAATCGTCTTGAATGAGCCGTCGTCGATTAAGTCTTCAAAATGCCGGTACACCATAAACGCCGATGTCGGTACCGGCACCCAGCGCAACAATACGCACAAACCGACCGATGAAGCCAGGAAGCTGAACAGCACATAAAGCACAGCTTTACGCAGTGTTTTCTTAATGGACAATGCGCGAAAATTGCTGTTGTCGGGGGGACGGGATGGTCTTGCCAAAGTACAAAGATTATTAATGAAGAGTGTCAGCTTGGGTGCTGCGCTGTATCATATATATGATAAAGCCTTTGCATAGGCTTGAATAGATGATTTATCCAATTTGTCGCCCTCCTAATGAAAACTCCTCGCACAGACATTAAGCCAACTCCATGAAAGTTCGATACATACTTATTGCATTCCTGCTGCTCATTAGCCAAAGCGGCTGTATGCCGAGGACTTATCCTCCCGATGTGGGCGTGAATTTGCGCCCACAGCTTGGCGAAAATATTTTCCTCACTGAAGACGGGGCCCGTTTGCCGTTGCGTCATTGGCTGCCGAAAACCGAAACCCACGCGGTCATTATCGCGTTGCACGGGTTTAACGATTACAGCCGCTTTTTTGATTCGCCGGGAGAATATTTCAGCAAACTGGGCATAGCCTGTTTTGCTTATGATCAACGCGGTTTCGGCATGGCTCCGCAACGCGGTTTATGGGCGGGAGGAGAAACCTATATCAAGGATTTGCAGGTTTTGGCGCGCCTGCTAAAACAACGCTATCCGGGACGCCCGCTTTACCTGTTGGGTGAAAGCATGGGGGGGGCGATTGTGATTACCGCCATGAGCCGGACCGATATGCCCGAAGTTGCAGGTATTATTCTCGCCGCTCCGGCGTTATGGGCCCGGTCAACCATGCCTTGGTATCAAACCGGCTTGCTTTGGACGCTGGCTCACAGTCTGCCTTGGCTGACTTTGACAGGGAAGGGCGTACATGTAGTGGCGTCGGATAATATCGACATGCTCCGCGCCATGGGGCGTGATCCGTGGATTATCAAAGCGACCCGCGTGGAGACTGTGTACGGGTTGACCGATTTGATGGACGCGGCATTTAACAGCGCTACGTTATTACACGGAAATATTCTGATGCTTTACGGCGAAAAAGACGAAATTATCCCCAAGGCACCCACTTATGCGTTTTTGCAGCAGTTTTTACATGAGGATGCGGTGAAAAAAACCGTAGCGATTTACCAGGATGGTTACCATATGCTGTTACGCGATTTGCGGGCGTCAACCGCATGGAAAGATATAGCTGCCTGGATGAGCGCAGGCTCCGATAAACTTCCGTCCGGTGCGGATAATCGGGCGCGGCAATTGTTAAGTAGCCGGATAGAGGACTTTTAAAGTGGCTACCCACTTAAGCTGGGACAGATAACATCCCTTTGAGGGATGTTATCTGTAAATCGTCCCGTTTTAAATTGGAAGCCTTTAAAGTGCATAATTCGGTAGCGCTGATGCCGGCGGCATCACGCTTATTGTCTAATGACATGAGTACATAATCATCGTCCCCATCCGGCCTCGGCCTTCAATATCCACACGGATGCGCTGAATGCAGATGTTGAACAAAACTATGCACTAGAGTAAACAGGAGCCGTTGCCGAGGAGCGAATATCTTCATATCAATAGTTATACTGCAAACGGTCACGAATTGCGCTTTTTAGAATGCCCTCTCCCGAAGGGAGAGGGGGACAAAAGCCGCAATTCATGACCGCGTCGTGTATATCTCTACCCCGGCTGTATCAAGCAGCGGCTTGAACCTGAGCTGGCATCAGGGTGTTTGTGCTCGTTTCCAAGCCAAAGCTTGAGAACGAGCGGAAAAATCTGAATTTGGGTAGATAAAGCAATTCATCTTCTATGTGGTACAGCGCACCGACGTTAAGAAATCTTTCCAGTAAAGTTTTTATCATCTTGAATTTGTTTTTTAACGGCATGTTTGAATGTAAGCCAAAGCCAATAAGTTGATTTTCTTCTCAGTCGTTTGTTGAGCGATCGTTAGATCATCAGCTTTTGCCCGATGCGAAAACGGTTTTTACCGAGCAACGGAGAATTAATTTCCACGGCTCATGACTGGCAGCCGTTAGATAAAGTGGACGATCATTGGTTCAATCAGAAGGATAAATCCGGCAGGGCCGCCGTTCGATTCTTGGAAAAGAAACCTCAATATGAAGGAGATTACTATGCCTACACGATTATTGTTAGCTATGTTCACGTTAACGGGCGGTTTAATAATGATGGCCGGCAATGCTCAAGCCGAACGGGAGGCGGCAATCTATCTGTCCGGCTCGTCGGCGGAAAATACCGAACGCAATGTTCGAGACAAGTATGGCACTACTTTAACCCCGGAAGACCAGCAGGAAAACCAAAGTGATATCAAGATTACGGCTGAAATACGTAAAGCCGCGGTCGAAGATGAATCGCTATCGGTTAATGCGGAAAATATAAAAATCATCACCCGGGATGGGATAGTAACACTACGTGGGCCTGTTGAAAGTGAAGCCGAAAGTATGAAGCTGAAACAACTCGCCGCACAAATACCGGGTGTAGTGCAGGTCTATAACCAACTTGAAATTAAAGCGCCGTAAAGGCTTAGGAGAATGTCATGACTAAAGCAGTTTTTTGCATCGCCCAAAACACCGATCAGGCAGAGACCATTGTTAATGCGCTGAAGACGGCCGGTTTTTCAAACAATGATATATCGGTGCTGTTTCCCGATAAATCCACTACCAAGGATTTTGCTCATGAAAAGCATACCAAGGCTCCGGAAGGCGCTGCTATTGGCGGGACAGTGGGCTTAGGCACCGGCGCTGTACTCGGATGGTTAGCCGGAATCGGCACTCTGGCTATTCCGGGCGTCGGCCCGTTTATCGCTGCGGGTCCCATTATGGGGGCGTTGAGCGGGGCGGCGGTAGGTGCCGCCACCGGAAGTTTGACCGGGGCTTTAATCGGGGTGGGTATTCCGGAGTATGAGGCCAAGCGCTATGAAGGAAAAATCAGGGGAGGAGGCGCTTTGATTTCTGTTCATGCGGCAAGTAGCGAGGCGCGTGATAAAGCGGAAGAAATCTTCGAGCAGGCCCATGCTGAGGATATTGCCTCGACTGAGGAAGCGTCAGTGCAATAGGTGTGCTGCGGTTTTCAGCATCAAAAGGAATAGCGCGTATATCGCAGAAAACAAACATGATGGCGGCATCGCAAGCTTGCAGGATTGTTATTCGACAGTTGAGTAAGCAGGAAAGAATGAGCGGATTGAATATTGAGGTCATTGCAGCCGGATAGGGTGCAGGTTTTTTTGTCTATCGTTTACCAGTAAACGTATGGGCTTATCAATGTGGTGGGCAGAAAATCCTGCTCACCCTAACCTTGGTTTCATCGACTAAGGAATATCGGCAGATACTTAAGTTTGATGAGGCTATTGCATGTAATCAAGAAAAAAAGAGGAGTTTTAGTATGCGTAATATTAAAAGAATCGACAAATTGCTGAAAGATGAATTATCGGCAACGCAAACCTATCAACAGGCTTTGGATAAACTTCAGGAAGGTGCCTCAATGGGTGGCGCGGAATATTTACAGCCCATTTATCAGGATCATAAAGAGGCGGTCTCCACTTTACAGGAACAAATTCGTCAGCTGGGAGGAACTCCGTCTGAAGATTCAGGGGCTTGGGGCACATGGGCGGAAATAGTACAGGCAGGAGCTGATATGCTGGGTAAAAAAACTGCGCTAAAGGCTTTGCAGGAAGGGGAAAAAAGCGGCGTAGAGGATTATGAGGAAGCGTTGCAGGATTCCAGTCTGCCTTCGGATATTCGCTCTTTGATTGAAACAAAGCTGTTGCCGGCTCAACAATCGCATATCCGCACCTTGGATAGGCTTTTGGAGGCCGAAGCCGCTTAGGCTTTCAGTTTAGTACGCAGTTATTAATTGATTTCAGCGTGGACAAACGATAGTCCACGCTGTGTCTTTATTGGATTTTAAATAAAAGCCTCTCGTTTTATAGGTTGCACCAATAGCATCAAATGTTGCGATCGTTAGAATAAATGTAACTACTCAGCAACAAAGAATAGAACGCGGATGACGCGGATTGCTTATGATTTAATAAGATTTTTTAGTGCCTATTTAGCTCATATATGAACTAGAACGTCCGTGACACGGGCTAAACCGATAAATACTGAATTTAAAA
>JAUGSS010000075.1:0-46038 GCA_044426515.1 Methylococcaceae bacterium
TCAATTTAAATGAGTTACACGATTAAAAGGCTATGTCGATATCATGGTCGCTGGAGTGCAGGCTTCGCCTGCGCTGGCAAGCAAAGCTTGCACTCCAGCAACGCCTTTAGTAACTAACTGAATTTGAAATTGCTGTAAGTCCTAATGGATTGTTTATTACGCCAATAAATCTTCCTGATTGATATATAAATTGCCGAGCTTGGCTTTTATTCAAGCGGAAAGCAGGAATTTTAAATCAGGCCGTGAGCTTGGTGATTGGATTGAGACAGAGCGGAATTTAGGAAAGTAATTGCTGAATATACTCCCACTAACCTCATCATATAAGTGTTTTAAATCTATTTAATATATTATTGGAGATGCTATGGGAACTAACTAACTATATAAACTATTGCTTTATCAGCTGTCGGGTAAATAGGTATTATTTGCCGAAAAACCAATGTTAAGTAATATTTCAATTACTTAATATAAATCAAATTTATTATTTAGGATTTTTAATTATGCAAACACAAACAAATACCGGTACTGTTAAATGGTTTAACGCCAGCAAAGGCTTCGGTTTCATCGAACAGGAAAAAGGTCCTGATGTTTTCGTGCATTACAGCAATATCAGCAGCACAGGGTTCAAATCCTTGAGCGATGGACAACGAGTGCAATTCAATGTGACGCAAGGAAAAAAAGGCCCGCAAGCTGAAGATTTAATCATTCTTTGAGGCGATATAAGTGTTCGGTTCTTCCCGGCTTTAAAAATGAAGGTTAGGGGAGGTTGTGTTAAATCTCCTCTGCCTCTTCGCTTAGCTCCTCTCCTCCTTGTTAAAGGAGGAGTCGATACTTAGGGGGCGACAACAGAAATATTTAACCTTTCTAAGGTGACTGACATGCAAATCCCCTTGCAGATTACTTTTCGTGGGATACCTCATTCCGATGCCGTAGAGGCAAAAATTCGTGAAAAAGTAAGCAAACTGGAGCGGTTTTACGCCCATATTATGGGTTGCAGGGTTGCGGTGGAATCCGAGCATCACCGTCATCATCAAGGCAATCAGTACCATATCCGTCTTGATATCACTACACCGCGTAAAGAATTAGTCATCAGCCGCGATCATCATGACAAAAAGGCTTATGAAGATGTTTATGTCGCCATGCGTGATGCTTTTAACGCAGCAACAAGGCAATTGGAAGATTATGCGCGGGTTCAGCGAGGTAAAGTTAAAACCCATGATTTGCAAAGCATTGGAACCGTAATCCGCTTGTTACCGGAAAAAGACCATGGTTTTATTGCGGCAGAGGATGCGCATGAAGTGTATTTTCATCGAAACAGTGTGACAGGAGGCGGATTTGATACATTAAGCGTTGGAGATGAAATCCGTTATATTGAAGAAACCGACGATCTCGGTCCTCAAGCCGGCATTGTTTATCCATAAAATAGTTGCAGGAATAGCTGTTCTGTTAAAAAAGTTAAAAAAGAAATTTCAAATCCTGAGCAACACCACGCAACGGTATGCCTTCCGGATCGAGACGCCATAGTGGCTGAACGCGCCTATTCAAGCCTGAGAATAGAGGTTTCGCGCCAGCCGTGAGCCTCAAGACTAGCAGGTTTTTTTGCTGTAACGATGCGGCTCAATATAACTGGCAATGCCTTCTTGGCTGATATTTTTAATTAATTTGGTGGAGGAATTTATGACAACGAAAGAAATGGAGACAATAAAAGATTCTGAATTATTATCAAAAACATCGTTCGGCGGTTTGAGATCATTTGATGAATTGGATACCTTCTTTGATGATTTTCTTTCACGCAGATGGCCTCGTTTGCTGGATTGGGATATGTCTAATTTATCGGAATCCGGCTTTCCAAAGGTCGATATTTTTGATCATGATGCTGACGTAGAGGTTCAAGCGGCATTACCCGGTGTTAAAAAAGAAGATCTGGATGTGTCGGTTACGAATCAGGCTATTACTATCCGTACTTCCAGCAAGGAAGAAAAAAAAGAAGAGAAAAAAGGCAAATATTTTCGCCGCGAAATAATGCATGGCGAATTTCAACGTACCCTGCCTTTACCTGGCAATGTCGATGGTGAAAAAGCCAATGCTTCGTTCAAAGATGGCATATTAAAGGTGACTATTCCCAAAACTGAAAAAAGCAAACGCAAATCCATCGAAGTTCATTAGTTCGCAGTTTGCATGTAAGTTGTTTCATTTGGCCTAATCAAGGATGGTTAAGCCAATAGAGCTGTGTGGGGCAGGCTTGATTTCCCAATAGGCAAGGAATTGTTCAGCCAATGCCGGGTTATGGCCGAAACGTTTGAAGGCTGTGCTCGGCTTTTTGTTCGTGTGCCGTTAGAATCCATTCCCGTTCGCCATTTTATCCGGCCTGGTCGAATAAAGTGTCGAAGGCCGTATGCCATGCGACTGATTTCTATAGCCGTAAACCTCGTAGGTACGCTGTGCGTACCTTTCGGCACGGCGTACCCTACATACACTATGCACTCCTCAACCGCTGGAACTTCCATAGCTTTCTGTGTTGCGGCATTCGCGCTGCTGTTCTTAGCAGTGCCTGCCGCTATTGCAGAGGTTTCTGTTACCGGGCTTGAAAACGACGCTAAAAAAAACGTTCGGCTGATGCTGTCGCTGACAAAAGAACAATGTCCGGCATCGGAATGGAAAATACGCAGCTTGTTTGGCAAAGCCGATGAAGAAATATTTCAGGCTTTGCGGGCTTTGGGCTATTACCATCCGGTTATCAAAAAGTCATTGGCTTTCAATGCTGAATGTTGGCAGGCGGACTTTGCCGTTGATTCCGGTCCGCAGACTATCATTGACGGCATCACCATTACCCTAACCGGCGATGCCTATGATGATCCGGCGTTGCAAAAACTACGCACCGAGCTGATGGCTGCAAACGGCAAACCTTTGCGCCACGATCATTACGAAAAGATGAAAAGCCGGCTGCAATCATTGGCGATGGAGCGAGGTTATCTGACAGCCGCGTTTTCGGAAAAACAGCTGTTAATCGACAAAGCCAACAACCAGGCGCAGATCAAACTGGCGTTTAATACCGGTAAACGCAGGGTGTTTGGTGAGGTGGTTATTGAACAGGATGTTTTGAATCCCGAGTTTGTGCGTAAATTCATTTCAATAAAAAGCGGCGATTTTTATTCCGGCGAACAACTGGCTAAAACGCATGCCGCACTGTCGAAAAGCGGCTATTTCGATAGCATAGACATACATCCGGATGTCGATCATAGCCACCAAAATCAAGTCCCGGTCATCGTTAAACTGTCCCCTAACAAAATCCATCATTACGGCGTCGGCATTGGCTTTGACACCGATATAGGGCCTTTAGTCAATGCTGCTTATAATAACCGCCGAGTGAATCGCCGGGGGCATTTTATTACCGCCAATCTTGATATTGCTCCGGTGCTGTCAACCGCAGATGCTGAATACAGTGTGCCTCTGGATAATCCGGTTAGCGATTTTTTCAGTTTCGGCGGCGGGTTCAAACGGGAAGATACCGACACTTACAAGTCGCTGTCCGCCAAACTTTCGACGCGGTTAAAACATGCCTTCGATAGCGGTTGGAAGCAAACGCTGTTTATCGACTCTCTTTACGAAGACTTTACCATCGGCGCCACATCCACTCAGGTGCTTTTATTGGTCCCCGGCGGTAGCTGGTTACGTTCTGTTGCCGATAGCACGATGCGGCCTACCCGAGGTTATCGCCTGGAGCTTAATTTGGCCGGCAGTTATAAAAATCCTGTCTCCGAGGTCAGTTTTGGACAAGGCTTGGTATCTGCGGTATGGACGCATCCATTACCTTGGCGCGGCAGGTTTATCGCTCGGGCCGAGCAAGGTGCAACGCTGGTTGATCAATTCGATAAGTTGCCGACGTCGTACCGGTTTTTTGCCGGCGGCATGAACAGTGTGCGCGGTTACGCTTATAAGGATTTGGGGCCCAGGGATAATCAGGCTAATGTGATAGGCGGCAAGTTCTTAAGCGTGGTCAGTGCGGAATATGAATATTACCTATTTGATAACTGGGGTGTCGCGGCCTTTATTGACGGCGGTAACGCTTATAATCCCGATAATATCAGAATCAAAACCGGTGCCGGTTTAGGGCTCAGGTGGTATTCGCCTATAGGTCCGGTTAGAGTGGATTTTGCCTTACCTTTGAGCGAATCGGATTCCTCATTTCAAATCCATTTTGCCGCAGGCACAAGGCTATGAACCTGGAAAAAGCGGGTTATCCACGAAAGGCGCAAAAATATTCACAAAGATGCCTGGCTGAATACGCAGGGCATTCCGTGTGCGCCAAAGGGCTGTTTTTAAGATGATGAGGCGCTTTCTTCTGACGATCTTGATTGTGCTGCTGCTGATCCCAACCGGCTTGCTCGGCTTAATGAACAGCGCAACCGGCAGCCGCCGGCTGTTGCGGACGGTTTTTTCACAGTTACCGGCGCAGGTTTCAGTTAAAACCATTGAAGGCCGATTGCTTGAGCGTATTGCGCTTTCCGATCTCTACTATAAAAGCGACACCGAAACGGTAGCGATTAAAAATCTTGTCTTCGCTTGGCAACCTTCCGAACTGTTTTCAGGCATTTTAAAAATTGTTGATCTTAGCCTCAATGATGTCGATATAAGCGTGACCAAAATACCCCCGTCGGAACAAAGCACTTTCGACTTTAATACAGCGTTACAACTGCCGGTGCAGGTCGTGATTGAAAACCTGCTGTTGACGAATCTTACCTTTCAGCAAAGCGAGCAACTGCAAAAACTGCATTTGGCGGCATTTACCGAACACGGCCGGGTTAATCTCGTTTCGCTGGAGGTTAATGCCAAACCGGTGGCGCTGGCGGCAAAAGGGCAAATAGGCTTGGGCAAAGGCTTTCCATTGAGTTTGACCGCCGATTGGCAGGCGGCAACGGCAGACTATGGTTTATGGCAAGCGACCACGACGGTTAACGGCGACATTCATCAACTGGCTTTCGACAATCAATTGTTATCGCCGTTTAAATCAGCCTTGAAAGGCCGTCTGGATAATTTGCAGGATACGCCGCGTATAAGCGCACACGGCGATTGGCAAAATCTTAACTGGCCGCTTAGCGGCGGCAAGCCGCAACTGAGCAGTGAGCAGGGATCGCTTGAGCTGGCCGGTTTGCTCAGCGATTACCGGATTATATTAAACGCACAGTTAACCCAGCCGTATTTGTCAAAAGCCCGGTTAAGGTTTAACGGCCAAGGCGGCGCGGAGGCTTTGTCTATTAAAGAATTGGAGCTTAAATCAGAGGAGGGAGCATTTCAGGTTGACGGTAATGTCTCTTGGAAAGACGCTACCGTTTTTGATCTGACAGCAACAGGGCAAGATTTTAATCCGGCCATCCTGTTACCCGAGCTTCCAGGCAGCCTGACTTTTGACACCCGTATCAAAGGCAAACTGGCTGGAACAGCGTTGCAACTGGACGCCGATATTAACAAGTTGTCGGGCAAGTTGCGCGGCTATCCGGTTAGCGCAGGCGGCAAGCTGGCTTTGTCCGATGAGCAGCTGAAGGTCGATGCCTTACAAGTTATTTCGGGGGCTAATAAAATTGCCGTTAACGGCACACTGGGGCAAGAGCAAGCCGCTCTGATGATTGCTATCGACGCCCCGGCCTTAGAAGCGTTATGGCCGAATCTGGGCGGCGGCTTGAAAGGAGAGGGGAATTTACAAGGTGTCTGGAAAAAACCGTCGGTGAAATTCCAGGCGAGCGGCAAGCATTTGCATTTTGCCGAATACAGCGCCGAGCGGTTGGCCGTCAACATCGACTATCAGGCCGAAAAAACCTCCAAAATACAATTGTCTGTCAACGCCATCAAAACCGGCGCCGTTCAAATTGCAAAGCTGCTGGTTGACGGCTCGGGTACGCTTGAGCAACATCGCTTTAAAGCCGAGATCGATTCTTCTTACGCTGATCTGTCAAGTGCGCTTAGCGGCAGTTTCAAGGCCGGTGTATGGCAGGGCGATTTTTCCAAGCTGGATTTGAATACCCGCGATTCCGGCCGATGGCAGCTTGGTAATAATCCGGCCGTCCGCGTCGCACAAAGCTTTGCCGGTATGGATATAGCTTTAGCAAAAGCCTGTTTAGCCCGGCAAGCTGCCGATCTTTGCGTACAAGGGCATTATCTTGCCGGCGGCGATTTTCAGTTTAAGGTTAATGCCGCAGCATTACCGATAAGCTTGATGCAAGCCTACTTACCGGAACAAATGCAGGTAAAAGGCGTTATTAATGCCGATGCCGACATACAACAGCAAAAAGGTCGGCTTAACGGCAATTTCGGCCTGACCGTGCCGGCCAATGCAAAGATCCTGTTACCGAACCAACAAGGCGGTCCGGTTGAGTTTACTTTGGGGGCATGGCTATTATCAGGAAAATTGACAGCGAAGATGATCTCTTCAGATTTTGATCTGGCGCTGACCGGCCAAGATTATCTGCGCGGACAATTGCAGTTCGATACCGGCAAAGCTAAGACGCTAAGCGGACAGATAACGGGATCGGTGCTTAACTTTGCCTTATTGAATCCTTTTGTGCCTCAGTTAACGACTATTAAAGGCGACCTTAAAGCCAATTTAGCGTTACAAGGCCGCACCGACAAGCCTGTTGTTAACGGAGCAATACGGTTCACCGGGGGATCTGTTGATTTGGCTGAGTTGGGGCTTGAGATTCGCGACATCAGGCTCCAGGCGCTTCCAGCTTCCGGTTATGCCGAGCGTATTCAGCTAAGCGGTTCGGCAAAATCGGGACAAGGTACGATTCAGCTCGATGGATTCGCAACTTTGCAAGGGACTGCCGAGTTAATGCTGAATGGAACCGATTTTGAAGTCGCCAAATTACCGGAAGCTCAAATAACCGTGTCGCCGCAATTAAAAGGGCTATTTACCGGGCAGCAAAGGAAAGTGACCGGCAAGTTAATGATCCCTAAAGCCGTTTTACAGTTGCCGCAACTGCCGGAAAATGCAGTAAAAGTCAGTAGCGATGAAGTTATTCTCGGCGAGGAGAAAACCGGGCAAACTACAGCGGCGGCAGTCCCGGTTGACCTTGATATAGACATTGAACTCGGCAAACAGGTCAACTTTTCAGGACAAGGCCTGAAGACCGACCTGTCCGGCAAATTGAAGATGACCAAGACCGGAGAAACACTGGCCATGTATGGCAACATCGACATGGACAAGGCGCGTTATAAAAGTTACGGACAGGACCTTAGCGTACGTAAAGGACGGATCCAATTTAACGGCCCGGCCGATAAGCCTTGGTTGGATGTAGAAGCCATACGCGTTTCCAAAAGCAAAGAGGTTACCGCTATTCTGAATCTGAGCGGTCCGCTGGATTCGCCGCAAACGCATTTATCTTCGGAACCGGCGTTGCCGGAAGAAGAAGTGCTGGCCTATTTAGTGACCGGCGGGCCGTTAAATCAGGTAAGTCAAGCCGAAGGCGATAGGCTTGCTTCCGCTGCGTTATCTTACGGCTCAAGCCAAGCATCATGGCTTGCCGACAAACTGGGCGTAAGCGAATTTGAAGTCGAACAAGGAAAAACGCTACAGGATACGATGGCTACGGTAGGTCAATACTTGACGCCGAATTTCTATGTGGGCACCAAAGTCGGTCTATTTAACAAGCAAGTCGTATTGGTATTAAAGCGCAAGCTGAGCAAGAATTTAAATGTTGAAACCCAGACCGGTACATCGCAAAGAATAAAACTTAACTATGAGACCGATACTAATTGAGAAGATCTGTATTCGTCTGTTATTGACCAAGAAGGCCGGAAGCACTGGAAGTTTATGTTTGGCGTTATTGGCTTCCAATTTAAAGCGAGACGATTTTACAGATAACATCCCTTGAAGGGATGTTATCTGGCCCGGCTTAAGTTGGTAGCCGCGTTATTCATTAGCAATAAGTAAAGAATGTGTCATTCGGGGCTGTGCTTTTGTCGAGTCGTCTTATTTACTGCGGCGGTTCGGCCGGCGTTATAAGTATTTGTACGAATTTTTTCCTCTCGCCTTTCAATTCATAATGGTTATAAGCAATTGTGAGCGGCAACAACAGTGAGGTGAAAAATAACGCTAACCCTTAAAAGAGATACAGCAATTTCAAATTCAGTTAGTTACTAAAGGCGTTGCTGGAGTGCAAGCTTTGCTTGCTAGCGCAGGCGAAGCCTGCACTCCAGCGACCATGATATCGACATAGCCTTTTAATCGTGTAACTCATTTAAATTGAAACGGCTGTAACTATTAGCCAGCTTCGCAAAGTTCAAAATAGCGGTTTTGAGTCTATTGACAATCGCTATGAGACGGAGCGGAGCTTATGCGGTGAAGGATGGCTGACATAAAGCCCTAATGCCGCTGTGTAGTAATTGAATGTATTGCGGAGAATATTATGAAAAATAGCGAACGAAATGTACAAAGAAGCTCGGAGTTAATGCCCAGCTCACCAGCCGGAGGTTTGAGGTCATTTGATAAATTTGACGATTTTTTTGATGATTTTATATCGCGCAGAATGCCTCGTTTACTGGATTGGAATAGGTCTGCTTTATTGGAAACCGGCTTTCCAAGAATCAATATGCTCGATCACGACAATGATATAGAAGTTCAGGTTGCGGTACCGGGTGTTAAAAAAGAAGAACTGGATGTATCGATTAACAATCAGACTATTACCATCCGTACCGCCAAGCGGGAAAAACAGGAAGAGGAAAAAGGCAGATATTTCCGTCACGAAATAATGCGCGGCGAATTTCAGCGCAGCTTGTCTTTACCTGTCAATGTCGATGGCGACAAGGCACAGGCTTCATTCCGTGATGGAATATTGAAAGTGACTATTCCTAAAGCTGAACAAAGTAAGCGAAAAACTATCGAAATCCATTAGTCCCGTAGCCTCTGAGCGCATCCGAAAAACGAGCGTTTCCGGCAGTGCTGCACGGGCAAGCCGGAAATGCTCATTCAACGTGTAACGGTTAGTCTGCTGTTTTTTTTAAATGAAATAACAGTTACGGTAATTTATTTGCCGCATCGGCAATTTGCTCAGGGAGTAAATAAATGAAAAATGAAACCATTGCCTCTATAGCGGCCGTGTTAGTGATTATTCTGGGAATCCAGGCTTATACGATGTTTCGGCTCAATGACCGGCTCAATCAGCTGAGTGGGTTTTATAGCCAAACCATCAGCCCTCAAGAGCCAACACCTAGTCTACCCCAAGCCAATTCTTCCAAGCAGGAAGACGACTTTTTTAAAGGGCGCATCTGGAACCCTTATGCGGAAATGCAGTATATGCAGAAAGAAATGGAACAGATGTTCGAGGATTCATTTTCGCGTTTTCATATGAAAACCCCTATAGGCGGCTTAAGTGCAACGCCCGACGTGGATTTACAGGAAAAACCGGATCGCTATATTGTGACGGTGAATGCGCCCGGCGCCGATGAATCATCAATAGACGTAAAGCTGGAGGATAAGGTTTTGCGTATTTCAATTAAAACGGAACATGAACAAGATGAAACCGATGACAAAAACGGCCAATACCGGTACCGGGAGCGTTTTATCGGTCAATTTCAACGGGCACTAACCTTGCCTGGCCCCGCCAACGCGGCCAAAATGGAAAGCGCATACCGTAACGGTGTGCTGACCATCATGATTCCCAAGGCATAGGTTCAAGCTATTTTAGTCGTCCGGATAACTTCACTCGCCATAGCAGGCTTAACAATGATGCGAATTTTTCTTTTTTTGGCGACCAATGTCGCAATAATGGTCATGGTCAGTATTGTTTTTAGTCTTTTGGGCTTAAGCGGTACTTTAGATGCACAGGGTATAAATCTTGATCTTAATGCGTTGCTGGTTATATCGGCACTCATCGGTATGACCGGTTCGGCCATTTCATTGGCCCTGTCAAAGTGGATTGCAAAACAAACTATGGGGGTTCAGGTTATCGATTCGCCGCAGAACCAGACTGAGCAATGGCTGATCGCTATTGTGGCTAAACATGCCCAAAAAGCGGGCATCGGTATGCCGGAAGTCGGTGTTTTTCCGGCTCCCGAAACCAATGCCTTTGCTACCGGCATGAACAGAAATAATGCCTTGGTAGCCGTCAGCAGCGGTTTATTGCAACGCATGAGCAATGATGAAGTTGAAGCCGTCATCGGTCATGAAATCACTCATGTTGCCAATGGCGATATGGTTACGATGGCTTTGATGCAAGGTGTGGTCAACACCTTCGTTTATTTTTTTGCCAGCATCATCGGCCATATTGTTGACCGTGTTGTGCTGCAAAACGAACGAGGACAAGGTGCAGGCTATTTTATTGCCCAGATGATTGCACAAATTGCGTTGGGATTTCTAGCTTCCATGCTGGTCATGTGGTTCTCCCGGTCTCGTGAATTTAAAGCCGATGCAGGTGGCGCCAAGCTGGCCGGAAGGGGGAAAATGATCAGTGCTCTACGTGCCTTGCAGCGTGAATATGAGCCCCAAGACCTGCCCGGACAATTGGAGGTCTTTGGTATTGACAGCAGCAGAGTTCAAAAACTGTTTATGAGTCATCCGCCATTGGAAGAGCGTATTGAAGCGTTACAAAATAGGGCTTGAGATATGACTTTAGAGTCGTGCTTGCAGGAATTGAAGGTAACGGAATTCCCTATCTCAAGCATATTTATTGCTCAATTTATATGAACGGTTTATGAATTTGGTGTATCAAATTAAGAAACAATCTATATATCCTCAGTGTTATTGTCAACAATAGATAACTTACGTATAGTTGAGCTGCAGTCTAGAAAAACCTATCAATTTGACATGAGGATTTATTTATGAGCGACCTTTATAAAGATATTTTAACCGGAACGGTATTTATAACCGGCCTGATAGGCTTTATTTCGGGAGAATTTATTATTTCTTCCACGCTGTTTGCATCAGCGGCCATTGCCAGCAACGTTAACGTGAACCGGAAACGTGCCAAAGCTGGACAATTATCATGCGAATGACGCACTTCTTTAAACTGATTAACTCAATAAAACTTCCAAGGTTTAGCGGCCTTGGAAGTTTTTTTGTTTTTGCCGCACCATTCGCTTAACCCCGCGACGCTAAACCAGATTTAGTGTAAACACACGCATAAAACCTTCAAACAGCCGATTCGCAATTAAAGCAAAAAGCGATTGGTTTACGCTCGGTTAAAAACCAAAAGCTATAGTCCTGCTTACTGCAACGCCGCTTAAAACCAACTTATTCTTCCGTTAGCAATCGTTACTGTTATGTCTCCTTGCCAGGCGATTTACAGAGTTTGAATGGGTGCTGAAATTTGCTTTATCGATATAACTGCCTATAATTGCGCCTTGCTTTCAGGTTCCGGAGGGTTTTTCAAACCCAATGGTTAAACGGGAAGTCGGTAAGGTTCACGCCAAATCCGACGCTGCCCCCGCAACGGTATATAAGTAAAAGTTTCATCGAGATGCCACTGTGTTCACGCATGGGAAGGTGATGATTCAGGTTAACGCCACTTATAAGCCCGGAGACCGGCCCGAAAGTGTAATTCGGAACAGCGGAGGGCTGTCTGCGAAAGTGACTGTGCAAGTCCCGTCATCTCTCGTTTTCTTTGTCCTCTGCTGTGTAAATCTACCATTATGCGCGGGCGGCGCAGAGAGAAACACATGCAAAAATTTATCTTCGGTTCATTATTACTCACGGGTTTTAATGCCCCGTTACAGGCGCAGGAAACTCCGCAAAATCTTCCCGATATGGTTGTTACGGCAACCCGGACAGAAACGGCTAAAAGCCAGCTGGCGGCTGCGGCCACTGTTTATACCCGTCAGGATATTGAACGCCTCCAGGCTAAAACTTTGCCTGAACTATTAAGCGGCAGCGCCGGAATCGACATAGTACAAACCGGCGGCTACGGCAAAGATACCAATCTTTACATGCGCGGAACCAACTCGGATCATGTGTTGGTGTTGATAGACGGTATTAAAGTCGGTTCTGTTACTTCCGGCACCACGCCTTTTCAATTTATCCCTATCGATCAAGTGGAGCGGGTGGAGATCATTCGCGGCCCTCAATCGAGTTTGTACGGCTCTGAGGCGATAGGCGGGGTTATCCAGATTTTTACCCGCAAAGGCGGGCAGCAGGACAAGCCCAGCGTAACCCTGGATGCGGGCGGCGGCAGCTATGATACTTACCGGGCTTCCGGTTCTGTCAGCGGTCAATGGAAAAACAGCTGGTATAGCTTGGGTTCATCGCAGTTCGGCTCCCAAGGCTTTAATTCCCGGCAGCCGACTCCCGGAATCTTCGGCGTGAATCAGCCGGATAAGGACGGTTACCTGAATACAGCATTGAATGCCCGAGCGGGTCACCGTTTTGACAACAATGCCGAAGTTGAAGCATTTTTTATGCATGCCGAGGGAAAATCCGAATTTGACGGTAACTTTCAAAATAAAACCGAATTTGTAGAACAGAATGTCGGCACGACAGCCAGTATGAATATTGTCGATAACTGGCGCTCAATACTGCGCTTGGGGCAAAGCCGCGACGAGGCTGACAACTTTGCGCCTAATGGGGCATTTGCCAGCCGCTTTAACAGCACCCGTTGGAACGCCAGTTGGTTGAATGAAGTTGCCCTGTCCGATGATCATCAGCTGGTTATCGGCTCCGACTACCGCTTGGATCAAGTAGACAGCTCAACCGCCTACAACGAAACTTCCCGTTATGACGCAGGCATTTTTACCGAATTGCACAGCCGCATACTGGATAATCATTTTTTCAATGCATCGTTGCGCGGAGATAAGAACGAAGCCTTTGGCGAGCAGGTGACCGGCAACTTCGGCTGGCGCTATAACGGAAACTACGGCATCAGCCCGTTTGCCGGCTTTGGCAATGCGTTTAAAGCGCCGACATTTAATCAGCTTTATTTTCCGGGCTTCGGCAATCCTTCACTTAAAGCCGAACAATCAACGTCTTTCGAAGCGGGGCTGGCCGGGGACCATGATTGGCTGCAATGGGAGCTGCGCGGCTATCATACCAATATCGACAATTTGATCGTGGCGGTCACCAACCCGGCGACTTTTCTATCCAGCGCGGAAAACGTCGGCAAGGCGCAAATTGACGGTATTGAAGCGGAGATCGGAACTCATATAATGGATTGGAACAACAAGCTGAGCATGAATCTGATGAGCCCCCAAAACCGGGAGTCTAATATGCGGCTGCCGCGCCGGACTGACAAAACCTTATCCTATGATTTATCGCGCTCGTTCGGGCAGTTGGATCTGGGCGCTAAGGTGCTGGCTCAAGCCGGGCGTTTTGATGATACGCTGAACAAGACCAAGGTTGCCGGTTACGTAACCGTCGATTTACGTTCAACTTATCACTTAAGTAAAAACTGGGCGCTGAGCGCAAAATTAAATAATCTATTGGATAAAAATTATCAAACAGTGAATACCTACAACACGGCGGATAGAAACTTCTTTGTTTCCATCCACTATAATAATTGATTCTTACCTTTTGGAGATAACACTATGAATATAAAACAATGGCTGCAAGCCGAGTATTTACCGATTCCTCTGATAGCGGCGATGGTGCTGACGCGCTTTCATCATTTTGGCGATGTTTTACATTTGCCGGATGCAACGCTTGCGGTTTTTTTCTTTGCCGGTTTTTACCGTAAAAAGGCCTTGTTCGTTTTCTTACTGATAATGGCCGGGTTGATTGATTACATAGCCATCGCAAACGGCACCAGCAGCTGGTGCGTGTCGCCCGCTTATGTTTTCTTGATCCCTACTTATGCGGTGATGTGGTTTGCAGGCCGCTATTGCTCAGCATTTAAATCATTGAAAATGACAGAGCTGGCAATGCAGTTTGCTGTGGTAACGCTGGCAACATCGGTTGCATTTGCTATTTCCAACGGCAGCTTTTATTTGTTTTCAGGCCGTTATCCGGATTTATCCTGGGGACAATATCTGGCACGGGTAGCCCAGTATTATCCGCCTTATGTCAGTTCTGCGCTGATTTATGCGCTTTTGGGTTATGGCATTATGAAGTTGGTCAAGTCATTTCCTGCGTTAGCGGCTAAGCGCGAAGAGGTTTAAAAAAGGTTGGGTTGGGCATGCCGCTTACGCCTGCCCAACGCAAATCTAAAAACCGCAATTGGGAGTGTGATAGCCGTTTGCGCTGAGAGCTTGCCGAAGCATGAATGGCTTTCACTGCCGTATCGATAGGTTCTTTTGTAACCTGTCTAGCCTTAAAGCGGAAAGCCTATTTTTAAACGCTGCCGCCTAATGGTTGGGTAAGTTTTGCGATAGCTTATCCGCTTCTTTTTGCTGTTGCGACAGGTAAGTCCCGCCCATAACTACCGTCATTATTAAGATATAAACCACCGAAACGATGCGTCTGGCTTTTTTCCCCTGCTCATAGTTATTCATAATCGATTCCTGAAGTCTTAAAAAAGCCGGAATAATACAATACTTGTTAATTCAAAGTCTTTAGGGTTATCGCTTTAACGGCTATTTTTTAACAAGGTATTGATTTTGTGCGTTTAAGCCGAGCTTAAGACTTGTTAAGCTAAAATTGAGCCGGATTTAATAAAAAAGGCTCTATCCTATGAATAAAATCATGCTAGCAGTTCCTGTTTTTTTTATATGCAGTTATTTTGTCAACCCTATACCAACAGCCGAAGCATCCGGACATCGCGCGGGTAATAAGGCTTCCAAGCACTCTGTAGCAAAAAACCACAAAACCAAACATCATTCGGATAACCATCGAAGCATGGTTTCCTGGTATGGATCTGAGTTTCACGGCAAAAGAACCGCCAGCGGCCAAAAATTTGATATGTACGCGATGACCGCCGCACACAAGACGTTACCGCTGTTATCTTACGCAAAAGTTACCAACCTGAAGAATCATCGCAGCGTTATTGTTCGAATCAATGACCGAGGTTCTTTTCATGGTAAAAGAGACATGGATTTGTCTTACGCTGCCGCTAAAAAACTCGATATTCGGGGCTTAGGGGCTGTGGAAATTACACCGCTGAGCAGTAATGAGGCATTATCGCCATTGAGTAACGGCGGTAAAACAAACAAACGCGGTTAAGGCTGATTAGCTGTCCTGACAAGTTCTGTCAATTTGGTGTTTTCATGTTTAAGGACAATATTTTCTACTGCGAACAGTCAGGCTCCGTTTTTTTAAATCCTTTCGAAAAGGTAGTAAAAGTCGCAAGCCGAGGCTATGCCGGGCATAGCGATACAAACCTTCTGTGTGCGCTCGAACAATCTTTAAGCCTTTATGCCGACGATAATCTATATCCGCCAGCCGGATTATTCAAAACAAATTTCTTGATATGTAATCAACCTAAAGATATTAAGTTATAAATTTCTGTAGGGCCGGGTGGGCTGTTTTTTGAAATGGATGTCAAAAAAACAGGGGGTATGATTAGAATTTAGCTCGTGTAAAATGCGCTTAAATTGCACGGCAACAGCCTTCGATCCATTCACAGCAACACAGGGATTTTTAAAAAAGCATGTCAGAAACCAATGAAACTTTAGTTATTTATCATGCCGATTGCCTGGATGGTTTAGGTGCGGCATGGAGCGCGTTTTGCAAGCTGGGCAATCATGGCCGTTATATCCCGGCTCGCTATGGGGACGATATACCCGATTTTGATCCTGGCGCTATACTCTACATATTGGACTTTTCCTATTCGCCGCAGTTATTGGCCGAGATCTGCGCGAAAGCCGGCCGGATTATCCTGATTGATCATCATATGACCGCGATGGAACAATATGAGGACTTTTTTAAGGTACAGCCCCGCCCTGAAAATCTGTCGATCAATTTCGATATGTCGCGGAGCGGTTGCATTTTAACCTGGCAGTATTTTTTTCATGATCTGAAACCGCCTAAAATCCTGTTGCATATTGAAGACCGCGATCTTTGGCGTTTCAAACTGGATGGTACCCGTGAAATAACGACGGCGCTATATGAAAGAATGCCCGGTACTTTTGCCGAAATAGGCTCGCTTGATCTGGCGGAGCTGTTGGCAGTAGGGAGAATTCAGGTTGAGCAATTTGTAGGGATGGTAAAAAGACTTGCCAAATCCGCGCACGGTGTTTCGGTGGCCGGTCAGGTCGGTCTTGCTGTTAATGCTCCATCGTTATTCTCAAGTGATCTTGGGCATGTGTTAGCCGAAAAATCAGGCACGTTTGGGATGACTTATCAATACGACGGTAAAAAACGGCGATGGGCTTTTTCGCTCCGTTCTATCGGCGATTACGATGTAGGCCACTTAGCCTTGGGTTTTGGCGGGGGAGGGCACAAGAATGCTGCCGGTTTTACCTTGGATAATAATCCGTTTTTAGTATTGAATTGATAAGGCAGTCAGTGTCGGATAATGCCCGGATACACTGTAGTCATAAAATTAATATAATGCCGATTGAATTTTTACCCTGAGCGTAGTCGAAGGGCTTAGCAACCATACCTTTTGACTATGTTCAGGGTAAATATCAGGAAACTTCCGATGACTATTATTCGTCAAGACGATCTTATTCAAAGCATTGCCGATTCTTTGCAATATATTTCGTATTATCATCCGCTGGACTTTATCAAAGCCATGCATGAGGCCTACCAAAAGGAAGAAAATCCGGCGGCCAAGGATGCGATCGCGCAAATCTTGATCAACTCCCGGATGTGTGCGGAAGGCCATCGTCCCATTTGCCAGGATACCGGTATTGTTACGGTATTTTTAAAGATGGGTATGGCGGTTCAATGGGAGGCAGACATGAGTGTTGCCGATATGATCAATGAGGGCGTTCGGCGCGCTTATCTACATCCTGATAACGTGCTGCGCGCTTCGATACTGGCCGATCCTGCAGGCAAACGCATCAATACCAAAGATAACACTCCGGCGGTGATTCATATGGAAGTTGTGTCCGGCGATACGCTCGACATCGAAATAGCCGCTAAAGGCGGCGGGTCCGAGGCTAAGGCTAAGTTTGCGATACTCAATCCTTCGGACAGTATCGTTGACTGGGTGCTGAAAGTCGTTCCTACCATGGGAGCGGGTTGGTGCCCGCCCGGAATTTTGGGAATAGGTATAGGCGGTACGGCTGAAAAGGCCATGCTCTTGGCAAAACAGGCGTGTATGGGATCGATAGATATTCAAGACTTAATTGCACGCGGCCCTAACAATGCCGTTGAAGAATTACGTCTGGAACTGTATGAAAAAGTTAATGCCCTGGGTATCGGCGCTCAAGGTTTGGGAGGTCTTACTACGGTGCTGGATATTAAGATCAATGACTATCCGACCCACGCGGCCAACAAGCCGGTTGCGATTATTCCTAACTGCGCCGCGACTCGGCATGTGCATTTTGTTTTAGATGGCAGTGGCGCTGCCGAATTTAAACCGCCGCGTTTGGAAGATTGGCCGGAAATCACTTGGGATGCAGGCGCTACCGCTCGCAGAGTCAATTTGGATACTGTGACTCGACAGGACTTGGCAAGCTGGGAGCCGGGAGAAACTTTATTGCTTAGCGGCACTCTGTTGACCGGTAGAGACGCAGCGCATAAACGCATGGCTGAACTTTTTGAACAGGGTGTTGCATTGCCTGAAAGCGTCGATTTTACTAATAAATTCATTTACTACGTGGGGCCGGTCGATCCGGTTCGCGATGAGGTGGTAGGGCCGGCAGGTCCCACTACGGCAACGCGCATGGATAAATTCACTGAACTGATGCTGGACAAAACCGGCTTGCTCGGCATGATTGGTAAGTCCGAACGTGGGCCGGAAGGAATTGCCGCCATAAAAAAACATAAAGCCGTTTATTTGATGGCGGTCGGTGGCGCGGCTTATTTGGTATCTAAGGCTATCCGTAAATCGCGTATTGTCGCTTTTGAAGATCTCGGCATGGAAGCTATTCATGAGTTTGTTGTTGAAGATATGCCGGTTACGGTCGCGGTTGATACCAAAGGTAGCTCGATACATCAAACTGCACCAAAAATCTGGCAAGCCAAGATCGGCAAGATTCCTGTTGTGGTTGAGGAAAATTAGAACGGTTATCGGATTCGAATGCCGAATAAAAAATGGCTGCAAAGATCATGTTAATGGATTGCAATCGATTGGATAATCATGCTTGAATTTATAAAAATGTACCCCACTGTATTTGGTGATCAGCAAGTGCAATCAGAGAAAACTAGAATAAGCGCGGTTTTAGCTAAAAAATATTCTGAAATCGGAGTATTGATTTGTGTTGATTTGTAATTGCAGTTATCTTACATAAATAGTTATTAAATAATAAGGAGAAAGCGGATGTCAAAAGGCCAAAATTTACAGGATAATTTTTTAAATGCGCTTAGGAAAGAGCATACACCTGTTTCTATTTTCCTTGTTAACGGGATAAAGTTACAGGGTAAAGTGGACTCGTTTGATCAGTATGTGGTTATGCTGAAAAATACCTCAAGTCAGATGGTTTACAAACACGCCATATCGACCATCGTGCCGAGTAAAGCGGTAAAGATGACGCATGACAATGAGTCCGGCGAAGAATGATTAATTTTTTGTTGAGGGATAGTTATATGAGCAGGGTAGGTAAATATTTTTTTATAATCATGTTTGTGGGGTATTTAGTTGTTTGATCGTCCCGAATCAGGTGAACGAGCCGTCCTTGTTCATCTGACACTTCGTTCCGGGCAGGAAGATCTTTTAGAATTAAAAGAACTGGCTAAATCAGCCGGAACCGATCCTGTTTATGTGGTAACAGGCAACCGTAAAAAACCTGATCCAAAATATTTCGTCGGCAAAGGCAAACTTGATGAGCTTAAAAGCATTATCGAAAGCTATGAAGCCGACATCGTCTTATTTAATCATCCGCTTTCACCCAGTCAGGAAAGAAATCTTGAAGGATTTTTGGGTGTTCGCGTGGTTGATAGAAACGGGCTGATTCTTGATATTTTTGCCCAGCGTGCGCAAACTTTTGAAGGCAAGCTACAGGTTGAATTGGCTCAATTGCAGCATTTATCAACCCGTTTGGTTCGCGGTTGGACGCATTTGGAGCGTCAAAAAGGCGGTATCGGTCTGCGTGGGCCGGGCGAAACTCAGCTGGAAACCGACCGCCGATTATTGGGTTTACGCATCAAACAGATTCAACAGCGTCTGGATAAAGTCGATAAACAAAGACATCAAGGGCGCAGCAAAAGAAAAAAAGCCGAAGTTCCATCGGTTTCTTTGGTGGGCTATACCAATGCGGGTAAATCAACCCTGTTTAACAAGTTGACCGGAGCCGATATTTACGTAGCGGACCAGTTGTTCGCTACGCTGGATCCGACTTTGCGCAACTGCAAGCTGCCTAATAGCAGTGAAATCGTTTTGGCGGATACCGTGGGTTTTATTCGGCATTTGCCGCATGAGTTGGTGGCGGCGTTTAAATCTACGTTGCAGGAAGCCAGCGAAGCCGATTTATTGTTGCATGTGATTGACGCCAGTAGCGATGATAGGGCTGAGACTATTTATCAAGTCAACCAAGTGCTTGAAGATATTAAGGCCAATGAAGTCAGGCAGCTTGAAGTCTTTAATAAAATAGATTTATTGGCCGACATACAACCACGGGTTGAACGGGATGATATCGGCAATCCGGTTAGGATCTGGTTGTCCGCCGAAACCGGAGCCGGCATTGATCTGCTTTATCAAGCCTTAGCCGAAATTTTTTCAAATACCAAGATCAAAAGAAAATTTCATTTACAACCCGATCAGGGGGATATCAGGGCGAAGTTATTCGCTTGCGCCAAAATAATCAGTGAGAAAAATGACGATTTTGGCGGCTGTGAATTAGTTGTCGAAATTGATACTAAGTATTTAGGTTTATTGAAATCGGTTGAGATTGAAGAAATACTCTAGGAAGGTAAAAGAGGGCCGGCTTTTGGGCTTTAGCCTTGTGCCTTCGCCTTTTACAGATAATTACGATAGAATACCGGATATGAATCTGTAAGCTTAAGGGATGTTGCCTCTTGCTGAAAGTTGAAATCATCCTGTGGGATGTGTGAAAGTTTAAGTAACCTATATGGAGTAAAGTTATGTCCTGGAATGAGCCTGGCGGCGATAAGAAAGACCCCTGGAGCGGTCGTGGAGACCAAAAAGGCCCACCCGATCTAGACGAAGCAATACGTTCATTGCAAGAAAAGTTAAGTGGTTTTTTTGGCGGCGGGCAAGAGGGGGGCGGCAGTTCTTCCGGCGTTCCTCCATGGAAAAGTATTGGTTTTATCGCCGCAGGCGCTGTTGCGTTATGGGGATTAAGCGGCTTTTATATTATCAATGAAGGTACGCACGGTGTTGAAACCCGGTTCGGTAAATATGTAGCTACAACTCAATCGGGTTTAAACTGGCATTTTCCGGCGCCTATCGAGCGCGTTGATATTGTTGATGTTAAACAACAGCGTTATATCGAAGTCGGTTACCGTAGCGGCGGCAATGAGCAAACTCTGGGTTCGGTGCCGAAAGAGGCGTTAATGCTGACCAAAGATGAAAATATTGTCGATATTCGTTTGGCCGTACAGTATCAAGTTAAAGATGCCAAGGAGTTTATCTTCAATATAGTCAATCCTGCGGCTACTTTGAAACAGGTCACCGAAAGCGCCCAACGCGGGGTGATCGGCAGCAGTGAAATGGATTTTGTTTTGACTGAAGGCCGTAGTGAAATCGTGGCTCAGATTAAAAAGGAAATTCAGGATGTTATGGATAGTTACAAATCCGGTATTCAGATTACCAGTGTCAATCTTCAGGATGCACAGCCGCCTGAACAGGTACAAAACGCATTTGAAGACGCTATTAAGGCGCGTGAAGATGAGCAACGCTTGATTAATGAGGCGGAAGCTTATTCCAATGACGTTGTGCCGAAAGCACGCGGCGCCGCAGCCAGAAAAATGCAGGAAGCCGAGGGTTATAAAGAACAGGTTATTGCTCAGGCGGAAGGTGAATCCAGCCGTTTTTCCAAATTGCTTGGCGAATATACTAAAGCGCCGGATGTGACCAGAAAACGTCTTTATATCGAATCCATGGAATCCGTATTGGCTGAAACCAATACCGTGATGGTTGACGTTAAAGGTAGTAACAATATGCTTTATTTGCCGTTAGATAAAATGATCCAGCATCAAGCTTCGATTCAGCAGCCCAATGTTCCTCAAAGCACAGCAGATCAACCTGTTCAGTCAACGGTTGAAGCGGCGCAGCCTGCTGTGCGAACTTCAACTCGCGGTCGTGACGCAAGGGGACGCTAATGACACAAAATAAAATATTAGTAGGTCTGGGGGCATTGTTGTTTATCGGCATGATGTGCTTGTTTTCCGTCAGTGAAACAGAAAAAGCCATTAAGTTTCGTTTAGGTGAGATTGTAAAGAACGATTACGAGCCTGGATTGCATTTTAAATGGCCGATTATCAACAATGTAAAGAAGTTTGATAAACGTATTCAGACTATGGATGCCAAGCCCGAGCGTTTTTTAACCGCTGAAAAGAAGAACGTCATTGTCGATTCTTTCGTTAAATGGCGCATCGGCGACGTAACTACTTTTTATACGGTTGTTGCCGGCGATATAGATCAGGCTAATTTACGCCTGGACCAAATTGTTAAAGACGCTTTCCGGGGTGAGTTCAGCAAGCGTAATATCAAGCAACTGCTGTCAACGGATCGCCAAGCTATCCGTGAAATCTTAATTAAAAATGCCAAGCCTCTTGCGGCTGACTTGGGTATGGAAATTATCGATGTTCAAGTTATGCGTATCGATTTGCCGGACGAAGTCAGCAGTTCCGTATTCCGCAGGATGGAAGCGGAGCGTGAGCGGGTTGCCCGTGAGTTCCGTTCGCAAGGTGCGGAAGCGGCTGAAAGAATTCGTGCCGATGCCGATAGACAACGCGTTGTTACTATGGCGAACGCGTTTCGGGATGCAGAAATGCTTCGTGGTGAAGGTGATGCGAAATCTGCTGAAATCTATGCGAAAGCCTATGGCGCAGATACTGAGTTCTTCACTTTCTATCGCAGCTTGAATGCCTATAAGAAGACATTTACAAGTTCAAGTATGATGGTGCTTGACCCTGATTCCGACTTCTTTAGATATTTCAAGCAACAAAAGTAGGGGCCGGCCTTGTGCCTGCCCAGGGTTACCCAAGTCTACCCAAGGCAAGGGTAACCACAAGGGATTACCCCTACATACCACTAACCAACGCTCCGCATGCGGGGCGTTTTGTTTGATTGGACATACAGAATATGCAACAAAAAGACTCTTGGCTTTTGCCCGACGGTATAGAAGAGATTTTGCCGGAAGAGGCTAAGCATCTTGAAAGCTTGCGCCGTAAGATACTGGACACCTTCGCTTGCTGGGGCTATGAATTAGTCATTCCTCCGTTCATAGATTATCTGGATTCGTTGTTGACCGGTTCAGGGCATGATCTGGAATTGCAAACCTTCAAACTGACCGATCAGATCAGCGGTGAAATGCTTGGGGTGAGGGCGGATATGACGCCGCAGGTCGCTAGAATCGATGCGCATAATCTTAGCGCCGAGTGGCCGACTCGTCTTTGCTATACAGGCACTATTTTGCACACCAAAGGCGATCCGCTCGAAAAAACCAGAAGCCCCATGCAGATAGGCGCCGAACTTTACGGCCATGCCGGTAAGGAAAGCGATGTAGAAGTCATACGCTTGATGCTTGAAATGCTGGCGATGAGCGGATTGCAAAATGTGCATCTCGATTTGGGCCATGTCGGCATTTATAGAGCGTTATCAAAACAGGCCGGCTTAAATGATGTGCAGGAAGCCGAGTTGTTTGATGTCTTGCAGCGCAAGGCCAGACCTGAGCTTCAGGAGTTGATGGCCGGATACAGCATCAATGAGGAGCTTAAAGCGACGTTCCTGAAATTGCCGCAACTGAATGGCGGCAAGGAAATCATTGCTAAAGCCCGAGCCGTTTTATTGACGGCTAATGATGAAGTCAGGCAGGCTTTAGCGGATTTGGAAGCTATTGCGGATAAATTATCGGCCTGTTTCCCCTCGCTACCGGTCAGTTTCGATTTGGCTGAATTACGCGGTTACCATTATCACACCGGCGTGGTTTTTGCGGCTTTCGTGCCGTCGGTTGGCAGAGAGATTGCCAGAGGCGGCCGCTATGACAATATCGGCGCTATTTTCGGACGCGCGCGCGCTGCGACCGGTTTTAGTGCGGATTTGAAAGTATTGTCGGCATTAGGCAAAGCATCTTACCAAAAAGAAGCGCAAGCCTTGATTTTCGCTCCGTATCCGGGCGATGCAGCGCTACATGAAAAAATCAGGGATTTACGTGCCGAAGGACTGGCCGTTGTTCAACAACTACCGGGGCAAACCGGGACTGCACAGGAACTGGGGTGCACATCCGTCTTGGCACAAGATCATCAAAACTGGGTCGTTAGACCCTTAGCAAGCTTGGAATAATTATGGGAAAAAATGTCGTTGTCATCGGTACCCAATGGGGTGACGAAGGAAAAGGTAAGTTGGTTGATTTGTTAACGGAGCAGGCGGAAGCCGTTATCCGTTTTCAGGGCGGCCATAACGCAGGGCACACGCTGGTTATACAAGGGGAAAAGACGGTTTTGCATTTAATTCCGTCCGGCATCCTTCGGGAAAATGTGCAATGCATGATTGGCAATGGCGTGGTTTTATCACCTAATGCCTTGCTGGAAGAAATTGAGTTTCTGGAAAAGGCCGGTATCCCTGTTAGAAACCGTTTGCTGATCAGCGAAGCTTGTACATTAATATTGCCGGTTCACGTGGCCATTGACCAAGCGCGTGAAAAGGCCCGAGGCAGCAAGGCGATTGGCACAACGGGGCGCGGCATAGGGCCTGCGTATGAAGACAAGGCGGCACGAAGAGGTTTGCGCGCCGGAGATTTTTTAAATCCTACGGTTTTCGCAGAGAGGTTTAAGGAGTTGGTCGAATACCACAACTTCATGCTGACCAATTACTACCATACGGATGCCGTTGATTATCAAAAGACCCTTGATGAAGCGTTAAAACTGGGCGAGCAAATCAAACCCATGTTGACTGATGTGAGTGAGAAATTGTACCAACTTCAGGATCAAGGTAAAAACCTGCTATTTGAAGGCGCTCAAGGCGCTCTACTGGATATAGACCACGGTACTTTCCCTTATGTGACTTCGTCCAGCACTACGGCGGGCGGTGCGGCTACCGGTACCGGCATAGGCCCTCTCGATCTTGATTACGTGCTGGGCATTACCAAAGCCTATTCAACACGCGTAGGCAACGGCCCTTTCCCGACTGAATTGCATGACGCCAACGGCGAACACCTGGGCATTGTAGGGCGTGAAGTTGGCGCCACCACCGGGCGCAAACGCCGCACCGGCTGGTTTGACGCGGTCGCCATGCGCAAATCCGCAAAAATGAACAGCCTAAGCGGTATTTGTTTAACCAAATTGGATGTGCTTGATGGCCTGGAAAAAGTCGGTATTTGCACGGCTTACAGACTTAACGGCGGTATTACCGAAACGGCTCCATTAGGTGCGGATCAATATGAAGAATGCCACGCGATTATTGAAGACATGCCGGGTTGGACGGGAACGACCGCCGGTGTAACCGATTTTGACGCGCTACCGGATAACGCCAAAGCTTATATCAAGAGAATTGAAGAGTTGGTCGGCGTTAAAATTGCTATCTTGTCCACAGGGCCCGATAGAGACGAAACAATTATCCTGGAACATCCGTTCGCTTGAATAGCTGTTGCAGGACAGTAAGTACTAATTACCTGGAGATAACATGGCTGAAACTGTAGACGAATTGACTGTAACATACGAAGACGGCGGCATTGAGACAGTCAAGGAACTGGATAAAAAAGTACTGACTAAAGGTGCATGGGCTACGGTTATGTACCGCTATCAGGACTGGAATCGATCCAAAGAAGAATACGGCCCGGATAAATACACTATTCGCCGTTACCAAAAGCAAAATGGCGAATACAAGCAAAAATCAAAGTTCAATATTTCCAGCAAAGATCAGGCGAAAGCGATTATCGAGGCGCTGGAAGATTGGATTAAATTGGATTGATTACAGTATCCGTTATAGATGCGAAGCCCGCAGCTCCATTTGATTGCCGTGTGAGCAAAAAACTTAGTCAAAGACATTTAAGCTTATGAGTAGTAGATACTCTACTTAAAACACAAGCCCAAGTTTGCAAAATTCATAACAATTATGAACGTGCTTCAACAGGAAAGGTGTAAAAACGAGTCCCGTCAAATTCTTTTTTAGCTTTTAACATGCCATGGATGGCGTGTAAAAGTTTACGCATGACGGCGGCTTGCCGTTAATCATATGCGTGTAATAGCCTTTAATATGAGGCTCATGGCATGTTTTGCAACCAGCCAGTACCGGCCATATACAGTGCCTGTCGAACAAATTTATTACCCGCTTTGCTGATACGTGACTTTTTCGCCACACTGCTGCCAGATTTAAATTGATAAAAGCTTCGTGTTCTTCCTGCCTTCGTAGTGACACATCAACCCGTTTATATTTTATTGATTGAATAACTTTACATTGTTTTCAAGCCATGACAGTTACAGCCTTTTTTCTGTTCATGGTGAGCTTGTCGAACCATATCCTGATCTATCGTCCCTTCGGCAAGCTTAGGGCGAACGGTGGATTTTAATCATTATTGAAAATGCTGTAAGTTGATGTATAGGGTTGCGTGGATAGGCAAAGAGCGGGAGCTTTAAAATTTATGGCTCCATGCTGTATACTGATTGGCTATTTTTTATAACCGGGATTGAAACTATGGAACAGCATTTTGCCAAGATTATCGAGGCAGTCGGTGAAGATTTAAATCGCGAAGGTCTGATCGATACACCAAAACGAGCGGCCAAGGCTTTCAAATTTTTAAACAACGGCTACGAAAAAACGTTGGAAGAAGTGCTGAACGGCGCTATTTTTACCGCCGATACCGAAGATATGGTTATTGTGAAGGATATCGAACTGTATTCTTTATGTGAACACCATTTACTGCCGTTTATCGGCAAATGTCATGTGGGCTATTTACCGAGAGGTAAGGTGATGGGGCTGTCCAAAGTGGCTCGTGTTATCGATATGTACGCACGCCGTCTGCAAATTCAAGAAAAATTGACCAAGCAAATAGCAGATGCGATTGAGCTTGCAACCGGCGCTAGAGGCGTGGCCGTGGTTATTGAAGCCAAGCATTTATGCATGATGATGCGCGGTGTTGAAAAGCAAAACTCGATAATGACGACTTCAGTGATGACCGGGATTTTCCGTAAAGAAATCAGCACCCGCTCGGAATTTTTAAATCTGATCAACAGGCAGACTTAGTTGTAAGCAAAGCTGAATTACTAGCAGAGAGAAGTCGAACTAATGACAGCAAAAAAAACCGGCGTATTACTGGCGAATCTGGGTTCGCCTACCGCACCGACAACAGCAGCAGTAAGACGATTTCTTCGGGAGTTTCTTTGGGATCCGCGCGTCGTCAATCTCCCGCGTCCGTTGTGGTGGGTGATATTGCATCTTTTTGTGTTGCCTTTTCGCCCTCGCAAATCAGTCTTAGCCTATCGCAATATATGGCATGAAAAAGGGTCTCCGTTAATTTTCCTGACCTTGCAATTGACCGAGCGGGTTGCCGACAAGTTGAATGCCAAAGGCGTCACTACCCGGCATGTAATGCGCTACGGTGAACCTTCGATAGCAAAACAGTTAAGAGCCTTCAAAAAGGCGGGTATTGATAACTTAATCGTGCTGCCGTTGTATCCGCAATATTCATCGACCACCACTGCATCAATTTATGACGATGTGATTAAGGAACTCAACCAGTGGCGACATTTGCCCAATATTCAATTTATCAGCGATTATCACCAACACAACCATTATATTGCTGCGGTTGCTGAATCGATAGAACAGAGTTGGCATGAACACGGCAAAAATGAGCTGTTATTGATGTCCTTTCATGGTCTGCCCGAACAACTCACTGAATGGGGCGATCCTTATTTTTATCAATGCCATAAAACCGCAGCTTTGATTGCTGAGAAATTGGGGATTGATGAAAAACAATGGATGATTGTGTTCCAATCACGTTTCGGTAAAGCGCAATGGCTAAAGCCTTATTGTGTCGACACCTTAAAGAATCTTCCTGTTCGAGGTATTAAAAAAATAGATATTGTCTGTCCTGGGTTTGCGGTAGATTGTTTAGAAACATTGGAAGAAATAGCGATGGAAAATAAAGCTGTTTTTATGGAAGCCGGCGGTGAGGAGTATCGTTATATAACGGCACTGAATGACTCAAACATTCATGTTGATGCTATAGTGAATTTGCTCGAACAGAAGCTTTAACTCTAGTTTACATACCTATTGGCTTGCTATCTGCCAGTTGTTTGTCGGTACCTCCAGGTCCCGACAATGTCTGCCGAATTCTATAACCATTACATTAAAGATGATAATTCATTTTTTCAGTAATCGACATAATCATTGTTTGCGCATGTTTCGGCCTCCTTTGCTGGGAAAAGCAGGGAGGGGGAAATAAATTCGGTTCTTCCCGATTTCGTGGGGTAGATGCCAGGTTGTGCCGTCTTGAGATAATTAGTTTTTCTTAGTATATTGATTTTTCAGTAAATAAAGAATGTAGCTTATGCCAGTTGTGATACAAAAAACCAAAATATACCGATTACCCCACGAAATCGGGAAGAGCCATAAATTCCGCTTAATCACTCTTTATTAAAAGGGTATAAGTGAATGCTTGCCTTACCAAGCTAATGTAGCTGGTTTAAAATCGGTCTTTAAATTTAACATATTGATTTTGTGGTAATAATTATATTGAGTTTTCGTTGAATTTGATTCAGAATTCAATTTAGCCAAAGTATTGATGGCTTCTCCTTTTATAGGATTTACTTTATACGATATTTCATTTTAAACTGATAATCAGCAAACCGGTTGAGGAGGTAATAAACAAGAAAAATATTTTTTTGCTATAATGCGACTAATTTACCTACAAGAAGTGAGAGAGAACAATGAATCAGGATATGCTAGATCAACTCAAAAACATCATTGTTAATGAGTTAGACGTTAATCTTAAACGCGAAGATATTAATGAAAGTGCCTCTTTATTTGAAGAGGGGATCGGTCTTGATTCCGTGACTATCATGGAATTTATTAGTTTAATTGAAGCCAATTTTTCCATACAATTTTCGGATGAAGAGCTGGATTTTAAACAGTTCAAGGATTTGAATACCTTAGCAGGTTTTGTTGCGAGTAAAACTGCTGCCTAAACATAACAATTATCAGGACAATGCACGATGGAAAAGCTTGAACCGACAGATAAAGAAGCTGCTCTACAAACTACTCGACGTGGCTACTTAACAGAACTTAAACCGGCCAGACGAGGATTTATTACTAACTACCCCAATTTTCAACACTGGAAAAAATCGACTGGGGACGATGTATTAGCCCCTCAACCCCTCAATATTTATGTGCATATTCCTTTTTGCGCACAGCAATGCTCCTACTGTTATTACAAAACTATTCAAGGCAGCCGTAAATCAGAAGTCGATCAATACGTCGATATTTTATGCCAAGAAATCGAATTAGCGACACGTCATTTTCATTTGGACGAAAGGCCGGTGCGGTCGATTTATTTCGGCGGCGGCACACCAACCTTATTAAGCGAAGGCAATATAACGCAAATTGCTGACTGTTTACGCAAAAATCTATCTATTAATGCGGATGCTGAGTTTACTGTTGAAGCGGAACCGGTTACTTTAACCCAGAAAAAAGCGGATGTGTTACGCGAGTTAAAAGTTAATCGCGTTAGTTTAGGGGTGCAATCGCTTTGCGATGATATTATCAAATTATCTAACCGTAAAGACACAGAAGAAAAGGTATTAAGAGCTATTGAAATGGCGCAAAGTACCGGTGCATCGGTTAACATCGATTTGATGAGTGGTTTAGCAGGCGAAACGCCAGAAACATGGGCATATAGCGTTAAACGTGCATTGGAAAGTAACGTTGAAAGCATTACCGTTTATAAAACCGAACTCTATGCCAACACCGAATATTTCAAAGAAATTCGTAACGATAATTTAGTTCTGCCTAATGATGAACAAGAATTGGAGTTTATGCAGTATGGTTTAGATCAATTTGCCGCAGCGAATTATTTACCATGGAGCTTTTTCACCTTCACCCGTGATGGTAATTACGAGCATGTTCATGCACCCAGCATTTGGAAAGGTGAAGACTATTATCCGTTTGGCACATCCGCATTCGGTCGAGTAGGCAATTGGCTGTTCCAAAATACCAATGAAATTCCTAAATATTTTTCGCAAATTGAAGCGAAAAAGCTTGCTATTGCTCGCGGCCACACATTAACAGCGCTAGATTTAATGGTGCGCGAAGTGGTTTTAGGCATGAAATTAATGAACTATAAAACTAATCTTTTTGAAGAAAAATTCGGTTTTCAATTGGAAAAAATTTGTGCTCCGGCGATAGATCAGTTGATTACCGATGGTTATATTACCTTAGACAATGGCGAAATCGCCTTAACTCAAAAAGGTATTTTACATGGCGATTATGCTGGAAAAAGTTTAGGCCAGCATTTACTTAAATTGTTTTGATCGTATTAATTTATATCTACACCATATGCTTATCTCTCATGATCGGTGTTTCATATTCTTTCATGTGGCGAAAGTCGCAGGCTTGAGCTTACGTGAAGCACTAAATCCATATACGATTGAGCCTGAGAAATTTAAAATTAGACGACCTATTAAATTCGTTGACGGAAAAATCAATCCCCTTTATGTTATTTGGGATTCTACGCTGACCCATGCAACCGCTCTGAGTACGCAGAAAGAGTTAGGGGATTTGATTTTTCAATCCTATTTTAAATTTGCGTTTGTGCGTAATCCTTGGGATTGGCAGGTATCTATGTATCATTTCATTCTCAAAGAAACTGCGCATATTCATCATCAGCGCGTTAAAGCCATGTCAGGCTTTAACGAGTATGTCAGATGGATGCTTGACGAGAAAAAGCCTTTTGCAAGAGGGGCAACCCGATTTCAAAAGGACATGCTCTGTAATGAAAAAGGTGAAATTATCGTTGATTTTGTTGGACGTTTTGAAAATCTAGCCGATGATTTTGCCTATATCTGCCAATGCCTTGGTTTTCAGTCCACCATGCCGTATCTGAATAAAAGTAAGCACAGCTCATATCAATCCTATTACGATAAAGAGACGCGCGATTTGATTGCTGAGCACTTTAAAGACGATGTTGCGTTGTTTGGTTATGATTTTGAGGGCTATCAGAATAACGCCCATTACTTGCAAAGGAGATTTCCTGCCAATGCAGCGTCCTACTGATCTTTTAAAACTCAGTCCGTTGCAGCGGATTATCTTAATTTCCAATGGAACATTAACTAAGCTGCTGGAAACTTTACTCAGCGAACAATTGACGGTAATTAAATCGTATGAAAGCATCGAAACAAATGAGGAGGCAATCCCTTATTTAGAGTTGCCGGCCAAACAATCGGTTATCTCTCGTAAAATTTGCTTGCAAGGTCAAAGTAGCGGCATCAATTGGCTGTATGCAGAGTCCGTTATTGTCCCTGAGCGTTTGCCGCCCTTGTTTCGTCAAGAGTTGCTCGAATCGCAAATCCCGATTGGCAAACTCTGGTCAAAACATCGTGTCGAAACATTCAAAGAGTTATTGCCCCCGTTTGAAGAACCTGCCGAACAATTAGCGATTCATTTTAAAGTTGAGCCTGAGCACCGCTTACTCGGGCGCACTTATCGCGTGTTTTCCCATCAACAACCGATTATGATGCTCACTGAAAAATTTCCAGCGCATTATTTCACCGAATCTGTCTGAACGATGCTTATTTCCCATCCGTACCGCATTATTTTTGTACATATTCAAAGAACCGGCGGTAACTCCATTCGGCATTTGTTTAACGAAATGGATAGTAACGCCGTGCAGGAAGTACCTGTAGAAGCGGCAAAAAATCGTTTAAAGCATTGCTTTATCAGTGACATACACGCGGCTGTAGAGCCCGAACTGTTTTCAGCTTACACCAAGTTTGCTGTTGTGCGTAACCCTTTTGATCGGCTATTTTCATGGTATGCGATGTTTAAACACAATACCATTGCCAAGTCGGAAATCGCCGGCGGGGTTGTGCGTACTGCGGCGTTGGGGAATGCGGTTGAGGTGGCGGTTGCGCCGTATCTTGACAGCTTCGACACTTTTTTAACTATACCGAATAGCGGTTTATTCGAGCGTTTTTATTATAATCAGTTCGATTATTTGCAGGTTGATGGCAAGATAGCGGTTGATTATGTATTACGCTTTGAAAACTTAAATAACGATTTCAATGCGATGGCGAAAAAAATGAACTTTCCAAGTTTATTACCGGCCGTCAATCAATCCGTTCGCCAGCAAGATTATCGTATGGCTTACAATCAAACGACTCAGCAGTTGGTTGCCGACCGATTTGCGCGTGATCTGGATTATTTTTCTTATTCTTTTTAATGCTATGAAGTTTATTTGCCAATCCGCCCCAGACAATGTGTTGACTGACGGGTATGTGACTTGCCGCTATCAAGATATTCCTAGCGTATTTGCGCAATTACGTGATTTTTTCGCGGAAAAAGGCATTAGACGGCAGGATGGCGTGGTTTTAGATTGCGAGAACTCATTGCCGAGCGCGCTGGTTTTGCTATTTTTGCTTGAGCACGATTATCATTTTCTGCTTTCCAAAGCGGAAAACAGCGACAAAATTCCTCCTCAATTTTGCCGCTATCAATTGCAGATTCAGGCAACCGGCTTAGACGTGCATGAGTTTTTAACCGTTATTGAGCACAGTACGCACACGCTTGCTCCGGTGGGCGATGAACCTAAACTGTATATGCGCACCTCGGGCAGTACCGGTGAGCCTAAAATTATTGTGCATACTCATGCGAGAATGCACGGTAACATTTCGATGTGCGCACAGCGTTTGGGTTTAACCGCACAAACGCGGATGGCGCTGCCTGTACCTATTTCTCATTTATTCGGCTTGGGCGCGGGATTTTTACCGGCCGTTTCCGTGGGCGCGTCCGTTAATTTGCAAAAAGGCGCTAATATTATCAGTTACTTGCAGCACGAAAAAGAGTTTGATCCTAATACCGTGTTCATGACGCCCATTTTTTGCGAGACTTTGCTTAAAGGCCGTAAAACCGCCCGTCCTTATCAACTGACTGTTGTTGCCGGTGACAGACTGCGTGAAGGAGTATTTGAAAGGTACGAAGCTTTGTTCGGCTGTTTAGTCCAGTTGTACGGTAGCACCGAAATGGGTGCAATTGCTGCTGGGAATCCGCTGGACAGCAGTGAGTTACGCGCTCGAGCGGTCGGGTTACCGATGACGGATGTACAAATAAAGGTTGATAGAAGCACCGCAGCAATCAGCGATAACAGCCAGGATAGCGGAGAAATCTGGTGTAAAAGACTTTATAGTTTTGTGGAATGTTGGGACAATCAAGCCCACCTCTTAGGTTTAGAACAAATCAATGCCGAAGGATGGTTTGGGACTCGTGATTTAGGGCGTATTTTGCCTAACGGTTATATCGAAGTGTTGGGACGTTGCGATCACAGTATTAAGCGCGACGGCTTATTAGTCATGTTTGCAGATGTCGAAGCGGCTTTATTAGGCGTTAACGGTGTAGAATCGGCAGCAGTTGTGGCACGCGGTGAAAGTTTGCGCGGTAAAGGCTTATGGGCATATTGCGTTGTCAATGATGATAGCCAACTAGACAGTTCAGCCCTTCGTTCCTTCTGTTTTGAACGGCTACCCAAACGTGCTATTCCTGACAAAGTGATCATTATTGATGCCTTGCCGCTGTTGCCCAACGGCAAAATAGACCGCCAATCTTTGCTAACGATAGCGTAACAACAAAGGCAATCATATGATATTTGAAGTTATTTTATTAAGCGGTTTTTTATATTCGCGGTCTAAAAAGCTAGCTAAACTCCAGCAGCCCAAAGAACAACCGGAGGATACGGACGGCACCAAGCAGGAAATGGCCTCGGTGAGTGAACAAAAAATGCGCAAAATGGTCGGCACTCACCGTGATCGCCAAGTCTTCAAGATACAAAATAATGAAGCGATGCTGAGTGCTTCGGCTTCTTTAGCGCTCGCTACTGCGGGGGCATTAATCTACGCGCCGCTGAGTTTATTAAGCGTACCCTTCCTAGTATACAGTACGCTGGATGTGCATAAGCACTCCTTCAAATTGCTGAAACAAGGCAAAGTGGGTACCGAAACGCTGATTAGTATTACCCTGTTAGGGGCATTGATTATTCAGCGTTTTTTTATTGGCAGTTTGATTTGTTTAGCGGTCCGTTATGCGAATCGCTTAACCAGCCGAATTACCGATGAGTCCAGAGCGCATCTGAGTAGCATGTTTGAACAGCAAATGGACACGGTATGGATCTTAGTGGACAGGGTTGAGATGCAAATCCCGTTTGAGCAGTTGAAAGTCAATGACACGGTTATTGTGCAATCGGGTGAAATGATTCCTGCCGACGGCGTGGTTATTGACGGCATGGCGAGTGTTGACCAGCATATTCTAACCGGCGAAGCCAATCCGGTCGAACGCGAAGCAGGTGACGAGGTGTTTGCCTCAACGCTGGTTTTGTCGGGAAAAATTTATATTCGTGTTGAAAAAGCCGGTGAAGATTGCACTGTGGCGAAAATTGCCGATATTTTAAATCAAACCGTCGATTTCAAATCGACAACGCAATTACGTGCGGAAAAATTTTCTAAAGATTTGGTCAAACCCGCGCTGATTGTTAGCGGGCTGGCGTTGCCTTTCTGGGGATTTACCGGCGCATTGGCTGTGATTAACGCGCATCCGAAAAATAAAATCATGATTATCGCGCCGCTGACGGTATTAAATTATCTGAATCTGGCCGCTAAAAACGGCATTTTGATCAAAGACGGCAGATCATTAGAGCTTTTAACCCAAGTTGATACCATTGTTTTTGATAAAACCGGCACTTTGACCGAAGAGCAGCCTTATGTGGGTGCAATTTACTGTTGCGCTGAAGAGGATGAAACAGCCGTACTGTGCTATGCGGCGGCGGCCGAATATAAACAAAAGCACCCGTTGGCCCGCGCAATTTTAGCCGCCGCCGAGCAGCGTGATATAGTTTTACCGACAGTTAAAGACAGCGAATGTCATATGGGTTATGGCGTTTTAGTGCACACCGACAGCCAGGATATTCACGTCGGCAGTGCGCGTTTTATGGAAATTTCAGGCATTACCATTCCGGCCGACATAATTGTGCAGTTAACCAATTGTCACCAGCAAGGGCATTCGCTGGTGATGGTGGCGGTGAATAAGAAACTTATCGGCGCAGTTGAATTATGGCCTACGGTGCGTAGTGAGGCAAAACAGGTTATCGCCCAATTAAAAGCGCGTAAAAACATTACAGCCACTTATATTATCTCCGGCGACCATGAAATTCCTACCCAAAAACTCGCCAACGAATTAGGCGTAGATCATCATTTTGCCGGTGTCTTGCCGGCACAAAAAGCCGAGTTGATAGATAAACTCAAAGAGGAAGGGCGCTTTGTTTGTTATATTGGCGATGGCATTAACGACTCGATTGCGTTGAAAAAATCCCACGTTTCTATTTCCTTAAGTGGCGCATCAACGATTGCCACCGATACTGCGCAAATTGTGCTGATGGATAAAGGTATCAGTCATTTGGATACCTTGTTTAATTTAGGTGAGGATTTTAAGCGTAATATGGATAACTCGCTGAATATCATGTTAACACCGGCAATTATTGGCGTTGGCGGGGTCTTTTTACTGGGTTTCGGTTTGCCGCAAACCTTATTTTTAAATTTAGCCGGTTTAGCGTTTGGTGTAAATAACGCCATGCACCCCAAACTAATCGTTTCCGATCAATCTCACCCTATTGAACAGACATCCGATGATATAGACGCGGAGTCTACCGTAGTCGATGAGACTGCGGATGAAAGCGAAGACATTGCGGAATTTATTTATTAGGTGCTGTAAATCATGGTGCTGAACTCCTTTGGGCAGGAGCAAACTGGCGATGTCTTGCTGTCTTTTTTAGAACAGGACTGGCAAGAAGAGCAGGGGCTTGCCTCGCTGATTTTAATTTCCGCAGGCGGTACGCTCAATTACGATTTTGCTCTCGCCGGACAAATGGCGGAAACACCCTTGTTGCAACGTTCTCCCCAGTTGAAAGCCATGTTGACTGCGCTGCAACTGCCTTTATCGCGTTGCCGGCTTATCCGTTTGCCGCAAGGTGAGCACCATTTACAAGAAAACAGCTTTCACCGCTTTATACGGCAGTTAATTTACATTCCTTTGCTGCATAGTTCGGGAACACAGTTTTATATTGACGATCAAGCAATTCTTCTGCCGGTAAATGTCCCTTATCGATTAAACGGCGCACAAGCGCATAAAATTGTTAATCCCGATGAAACGGTTTGTGTGTATTTACAAATTGAAATGCTGTCTTCATCCGTTAGCGAAAAAAATTTCCCCTTTTTAGAACCCCACCAATTTGAAGTTTTAAGCCCTAAGCAATTTCAACATTTGGTCGGCGTTATTAACGATGAGCTGGCTGAAAGCACCTTAGACACTGGAAAATCTTTATTATTGCAACAAAGTTTGCACATATTGGCCGGCGATTGGGAAAACACTTATAACCGTTTTGGTAAAAATTGGGCGGGAGAACTGAGCTATCAAGATGTGTTATTGGATTTTTCCACGTTGATGAACGGTAAACAAGCGTATTTGCATGCGCGAGGTCAGCAGGCGCTGGCCGTGATTGAAACCGTGTTAAGAACTGCAAATCGCCCCAAGGCTAAACGCCATTTTAGCCGTTATTTCTTTTCCGCCCGGCATCCTTTGCCGGACTCAGCGCAATGCCCGCATTTTGAAAAGCCCATTTTTATCATCTCTGCGCCCAGAGCCGGTAGTACCTTGTTGTTTGAAACCTTAGCACAATTTCCAAACTTATGGACTATCGGTGAAGAAAGCCATGAATTGATTGAAGACATTCCGCAATTAAACCCTGCGGCGCAGGATTTTGATTCTAATCGGCTGACCGAATTACACGCATCATCGGAAATTGCCGATTTACTTAAAAGACGTTTTGTACGGCAACTACGTAATCGTGAAGGCGTGGCTTATTCAAAATCAGGAACCGAGCCATCGCCCGGCAGTGTGCGTTTTTTAGAAAAAACGCCAAAGAACGCATTGCGCATCCCTTTTTTAAAAGCCGTTTTTCCGGATGCTTTATTTGTTTATTTGTACCGTGAACCGGCGGAAAATATCAGCAGTTTGTTGGAAGGTTGGCGTTCTTTGCGTTTTATTGCTTATCGCAACTTGCCCAATTGGGTACACCGGCAATGGAGCTTCTTCTTACCTACCGGCTGGCGTGAGTTACACAGCACATCGTTAGCAACAATTGCCGCTTACCAATGGCATAAATGCAATGAAACGATAGTTAATGACTTGAAAAACATACCGGACAGCGACTGGTGCCGCGTGTCTTACGCTGATTTGGTAGCGAGTCCTGAAGAAACCTTAATGCAAATTGCCCATTTTGCCGAGTTGGATAAAGATAATGATATTAACGCATTATTGGCAAAAACCTTGCCCGTATCTCGACTCACTTTATCCGATCCTGCTGCTAACAAATGGCGCAAATACGAGTCCGAATTAAATACCGTATTACCGGAATTGCTCAAGGAAGTCGGCTGATTTTAGCGTTGTTGCGTGATAATCGGTTAAAAGCTAAAACATCACCACGAAGACACCAAGGACACGAAGAAATAATAACTTCATGTCCTTGTTGATTTGGAATCTGATAAGTGACGACGAGAGTAAAAAAAGCCTTTATGTTTTGCTACAGATTTGCGGTGCTTGATAATTTAAGCCCAATAAACGAAAGTAGTTACCGCCTAAGGCAATATCACGAAATGCTTCGTCACTTAAATATTGATTAATTCGCCCGACTACTTCTAATTCCTCTTGATAAACGGAAAACTGTTTCTTCCGTGATGCTACGAAATCCGTTCCCGGTAGAATACGTTTAGCGTTACGGTTGAAAAAATCGACATACAGTTCTCTGGCTGAAGGCTTACTAAAGTAAGTGTCGTACAACACCCGCCACGAAATATCCAGCATTAAATTGGGATACCTGTCTAAAACCGATTGCATGATACGAATATGCTCCTTAGGGCTCATTTGCGTCAATTCTTTTGATAAGCCCATGTGAGCCCAGACAACTTTATTATCAGGGTATAACGACAGTGCGTATTCCATTAAAGAAAGATATTTGGTTGGTTCAGCGTTATTACCTAAGTCGGCATGAATATTAATAGGAATATGACGCTCTTTGAGTAAGGCCATAAAATCCGACCATTGCTCAATATTTTCTCGCGTAGCAGGTACATGGTGATTGGGTATTAAAGCTTGTTTAATTAGATTTACTTCCCCCATCCAATTAAATAATTTGGGATACTCTTTATCATATAAATGAATTAATTCGACAATATTCTGTGGTGAAGCTAAATCAGGGAAGGTCATGGACAAGGTTAAATGCACGCCTTTCGGTTTATATTCCACATAATGGGCGGCATTTACAAAATCGTTTTTAATACTGGGTAGAGCCGCAGTATTAGGGCAATCCAAGTAGTAAGTACAGGATGAATCAGTCGGTAATATCTGCCCAATACCATAAACATTGGCAAATAACACCCCGGTTTTATTGAGATACTCATTAACTTCAGTAAATGGTATGGATTCGCCGCCAAAAGCACGAAAGTGAAGATGGGAGTCGACAATAGAGGTATAAGGTTCAGTTTGGCGGTCGTAACAGGCGGCGTTTCCCTGAGAAAAAGAGGATAAGTCACGGGCTTGATGGGGCGCGCAACCAGCCATTAAAAAAGCAGTCGTGAATAATACAGCAGGAGTTTTTGATTTAATTTTCATTACTGTGATCCTAGAGAAAATGGGCTTTATTCATTGTCTTAATCAACAAGGGGTTATCCCGTTGATTAAAAATTATCCGGCCAAATGAGACTAATGCTATGTTACCACAATCAAACAGCTTGGCTAAAATCGTCCCGGTATCGTCAGTAACTTTCACGATGAGGCGCATTGAAATCGATGATATGTGATTCGGTATTAGTGACGCCGATTTTATCTTGAATTGGTAAAATTAAGAAACCGAATTGCCGTTTCTAAAGCAATTGAATCTGAAGTTTTTATCTCATTACGCCAATCTATAGTCATCGATAAAAGCTTGTTCTTAGTGAGGATATTCTAGGCGATGACATTAAACTTCACCTATGACCACAGCCGAACATGTCAAAAACTCAAACAAAAAACCAAACACCTCAAAAAAACTGACGACGGTGGCGAACGTTCGAAAATCAATCCATTGCAAGCTTTGTTGGCCTGCTTATATTGTTTCTCGGAAGCGCCGATTCGACCACGATAAGATAGTGTTGAGTTGGGAGATTGCCCGGTTCCATAAAGCGAAATGGTTTACGGCTGGGCCGGGTAAAAATTCAGAAAGATTGACTAGGCGAAGTTTTTGACCGCCGATTCGCCGGATTTCAACCCCATGGGGACGCCTTTGGCGGTTGCAAAGGCGCTTTAGCTTTTTATAAACACTAGACTTTTGACTGGCATCGAAGCGCAATCGGGCCGTTCCGTTGATGGATGTGTTGGCTTTACGGGTAGAGGCTGCTGACAATGGCGATTGAGGATCTTTAGGCAAATTTGAACTCCGAAGCTTGAACTATAATTAGCTGTTAATATATCGCTTATTAATTTTGATAACGATCACCGTTTTACGTGTCAAATTGACGACAGCTAAATCCACAAGAGCTCGATTAAAAGCTTAAAAATTTCACCACAAACGCACCCGTATTGAGTATTAACTCAGGCAATTTACCAGCATAGAGAAATCCTACATGAGTCAAACAACTACACCAACACGCCATCCGGCCTTAGCAAGTAGCTTGAGCGTCGACAACACAGCGGAAGTTTACGATACTGAAGTGGATTACAATCACAAGCCTCCTGTTATGGGAATTATTAGCCATCCTGTCAGCCGCAACTTATCCAGAGTTTCAGCTGACACCAATATACCCACTGAGGGTGACGATACACTGTTTGGTACCGAGGAGAATGATACGATATCAGGATTGGCGGGCAACGATGTTATTAACGGGTTGTCAGGTAAAGACAAGCTGGACGGTGGCGCCGGCAGCGATATTATTAATGGTGGCGCCGGCAATGATCTTCTGGATGGCGGCGTACTGGATGATTACAGTCAAGGGGCAATAGATACACTGATCGGCAATACCGGCAATGATACCTTTTTATCCCGAGGTTTTTTCGGTGCGGGTAATTACTCGGGCGGAGATGGGACTGACAGGCTTGATTTCAGTCAGCCCGATGCCTATACCTCGGAACGCCGCAGTACCGATGGTGCGGGCGTTAAGGTGAACCTTGCCGTCGGCAGTGCTTCTACTTATTATCTACAGGCGAGCGATTTCACTTGGCTCGACCCCAACGGACAGATCAGTCTTGCCGCTATTGAAAATGTTCGAGGCACCGGGCAAGGCGATATTCTCATCGGCGACGATAATGCTAATGAGCTTGACGGCGGCGCAGGCAGCGATGTCATCAATGGCGGTTCGGGTGACGATAGCCTGGATGGCGGCGTATTGGATAATTACAGCCCAGGGGTGATAGACACACTCAATGGCGACAGCGGCAACGACACCTTTTTATCTCGAGGCTTTTACGGACAAGGCAACTATTCGGGCGGTGAGGGTGTCGACTGGCTTGATTTCAGCCAGTCCGATGCTTTCACTACTACGCGCCGCAATATTGAAGGTCTGGGTGTCAAAGTCGATCTTACCGCCGGCACGGCTTTTACCCGCTATCAACAGGCGCTTGATTCCACTTGGCCCGACCCCAATGGGCAAATCGTTGTCGCAACTATCGAAAATATTCGCGGCACGGTACAAGGCGATATTCTCATTGGCGATAGCAATGCCAATGAGCTTGACGGCGGCGCAGGCAATGACGTTCTTAAAGGCGGCGAGGGTGCCGATACGCTGACCGGCGGTATCGGCGACGACAGCTATGAAGTGGACTCGGCCGATGATGTAGTGACCGAGGCCGCAAATGCCGGTACCGATACAGTACAGTCAGGCATCAGCTACAGTCTTAGCGATAATCTCGAAAATCTCACCCTGATCGGCACGAGCGCCGGAAACGGGACAGGCACTGCTTTTGACAACATAATAATCGGCAACAGTGCGGCCAATACGCTTAATGGCGGCGACGGCAACGACACTCTGGATGGCGGCGCCTTAGATGATTACAGTCCGGGAGTCGTTAACGAGCTGAATGGCGATAACGGCGACGATACCTTTTTATCCCGAGGCTTTTTTGGCGCGGACAGCTACGCCGGCGGCGATGGTGTTGACGGGATCGATTTCAGTAAGCCCGATGCCTATACCGCCGGGCGCCGCAGTGCCGAGGGTGCAGGGGTCAAGGTAGACCTGGCTGTCGGCACTGTCTTCAACTACTACCGTGCAGCGGTTAATTACACTTGGACCGATCCTAACGGACAAATTGTCCTGGCAGCAATTGAAAACGTTCGCGGCACTGAGCAAGGCGACATTATCAATGGCGACGGCAATGCCAACCTGCTTGACGGCGGTGCCGGCAGCGATGTTATCAATGGCGGCTCGGGTGACGATACCTTGGATGGCGGTGCTTTGGATGATTACTTCCCAGGCATTATTGACACTTTAAAAGGCAATACCGGCAACGATACCTTTTTATCCCGAGGCTTCTTTGGCGCAGGTAATTATGGCGGCGGCGATGGTATAGACTGGCTTGATTTCAGTCAGTCTGACGCTTACTCTACAGCGCGCCGCAGTAGCGACGGTGCGGGCGTCAAGGTGGATCTTGCCGCCGGTAATGCTTCCACCTACTATCTACAGGCGAGCGGCTTTACTTGGCTCGATCCCAACGGACAAATCCGCCTTGCAACTATCGAAAATGTCCGCGGCACCGGGCAAGGCGATATTATCAGCGGCGATAGCAATGCCAATCAGCTTGACGGCGGTGCCGGCAATGATGTTCTTAATGGCGGGGCGGGGGCTGATACCTTGATCGGTGGCGCCGGCGACGATACCTATGTGGTGGATGCGGTCGATGACATAGTGACCGAAGCTGCAAATGCCGGTAACGATACCATTCAGGCCGGCTTCAGTTATTACAGCCTCGGCGATAATTTTGAAAATCTCACCCTGATCGGCGCCGCCGCTATCAGCGGCACTGGCAATGATTTAGACAATATACTCATCGGCAACAGTGCAACCAACATGCTTAATGGTGGCGCCGGTAACGACACTCTGGATGGCGGCGCACTGGATGAGTATATTCCCGGAATCATTGACAGCTTAAACGGCAATAGCGGCAACGATACTTTGTTATCCAGGGGCTTTTTTGGCGCAAGTAATTATGCCGGCGGCGATGGTGCCGACTGGCTTGATTTCAGTCGGCCCGATGTCTACACCGCAGCGCGGCGCAACGCCGATGATGCGGGTGTTAAAGTGGATCTTGCCGCCGCTAATGCTTCCACCTACTATTTACAGGCGAGCGATTTCACTTGGCTCGACCCCAACGGACAAATCCGCCTTGCCACTATCGAAAACGTCCGCGGTACCGGGCAAGACGATAATATCAGCGGCGACGGCAATGCCAATGAGCTTGACGGCGGCGCCGGCAGTGATGTCCTGAATGGCGGTTCGGGTGACGATAGCCTGGATGGCGGCGCGTTGGATGAATATATTCCCGGAGTCATAAACACCTTAAACGGTAATAGCGGCAACGACAGCTTTTTATCCCGCGGCTTTTTTGGCGCAGGTAATTATGCCGGCGGCGATGGTATCGACCGGCTTGATTTCAGTCGGCCCGATGCTTATACCGCAACGCGTCGCAGCAGCGATGGCGCGGGCGTCAAGGTGGATCTTGCCGCCGGCAATGCCTCCGCCTACTATCTACAGGCGAGCGATTTCACTTGGCTCGACGCCAACGGACAAATTAGCCTTGCCGCTATTGAAAATGTCCTGGGTACCGAGCAAGGCGATCTGCTCATTGGCGACGGCAATGCCAATGAGTTTGACGGCGGCGCAGGCAATGACGTTCTCAATGGCGGAGCAGGTGCGGATACGCTGATCGGTGGCGCCGGCGACGACACTTATGTAGTAGATGCGGCCTTTGACAGGGTCTACGAAACCGAGAGTGCCGGTAATGACACCGTTCAGACCAGCTTCACCTACAGCCTTGGCGGCAATCTTGAGAACCTTACCCTGATCGGTACAATAGCCGTCAGCGGCGTTGGTAATGCGTTAGATAATACAATCACCGGTAACAGTGCGGCCAACACGCTTAGCGGCGGAGGCGGCAACGACACGTTGGACGGCGGTGCATTGGATGATTACAGCCCTGGGGTAATAGATAAGTTGAATGGCAATACCGGCGACGACACTTTTCTAGCCCGAGGTTTTTTTGGCGCAGGCAACTATGCCGGCGGCGACGGCTCTGATTGGATCGATTTCAGTCATCCTGATGCTTATACCGATGAGCGCCGCAATGCCGACGGTGCCGGTATCAAGGTAAATCTTAGCGTCGGCGCTGTTTCTACTTACTATTTACAGGCTAGCGGCTTCATTTGGCTCGATCCCAACGGACAAATCAGTGTTACCGGTGTTGAAAACGTCCGCGGCACCGAACAAGGCGATATTATCATCGGCGACAGCAATGCTAATGAATTTGACGGCGGTTCAGGCAATGACGTTCTCAATGGCGGGCTGGGGGCCGATACCTTGATCGGCGGTGGCGGCGACGATATTTATACCGTGGATGCGGTCGATGACATAGTGACCGAAGCCGCAAATGCCGGTATCGACACCGTGCAGGCCGGCATCAGCTACAGCCTCGGCGATAATCTCGAAAATCTCACCCTGACCGGTATAACCGCCATCAGCGGTATTGGCAATGACTTTGACAATATACTGATCGGCAATAGTGCGGTTAATACACTTAATGGCGGCGCCGGTAATGATACTCTGGATGGCGGCGTACTGGATGAGTACAGTCCCGGAGTCATAGACATTCTGAACGGTGATGCCGGTAACGATAGCTTGCTTTTTCGCGGTTTTTTCGGCTCGGGCAATTTCGATGGCGGCGAGGGTTCTGATCGGCTTGATTTCAGCCGGTCCGATAGCTACACCGCTACGCGCCGTAGCGCTGAAGGTGCGGGGGTCAAGGTGGATCTCGTTGCCGGCAGTGCCTTCAGTTACTACCGAAGTGCGGATGGTTACACTCAGATTAATTCCGACGGCCCCATTGTCTTTACCTCTATTGAAAATGTCATCGGCACTGCACAAGGCGATATTCTCATCGGCGATGACAATGCTAATGAGCTGGACGGCGGTGCAGGCAGCGATGTTGTTAACGGCGGTTCGGGCGATGATACCTTGGCCGGCGGTGCATTGGATGAATACGCTCCCGGAGTAACCGACACGGTGAACGGCGATGCCGGCAACGACACTCTTTTATCCCGAGGCTTCTTTGGCGCAGACAATTATGACGGCGGCGATGGCGTTGACTGGCTTGATTTCAGCCGGCCCGATGCCTATACCTCAGAACGCCGCAGTACCGATGGTGCGGGCGCCAAGGTGGATCTTGTCGCCGGCAGCGCCTCTACCTACTATCTGCAGGCGAGCGGCTTCACTTGGCTCGATGTCAACGGACAAATCGCTCTCACCTCTATCGAAAACGTTCGCGGCACTGAACAAAGCGACAATATCAATGGCGACGACAATGCTAATAAGCTTGACGGTGGCGCAGGCAGCGATGTTGTTAATGGGGGGGCGGGTGACGATACCCTGAGTGGCGGCGCACTGGATGAATACACTCCAGTAACAGACACGCTGAACGGCGGTGACGGCAATGACGCCTTTTTATCCCAAGGCTTCTTTGGCGCGGGCGATTATGCCGGCGGCGATGGCGCTGATTGGCTTGATTTCAGTCAGCCCGATGCTTATACCTCGGAACGCCGCAATAGCGATGGTGCGGGCGCCAAGGTGGATCTTGCCGCCGGCAGCGCCTCTACCTACTATCTGCAGGCGAGCGGCTTCACTTGGCTCGACCCTAATGGGCAAATCGGTCTTACCACTATCGAAAACGTCCGCGGTACCGGGCAAGGCGATATTATTATCGGCGACAGCAATGCTAATGAGTTTGACGGTGGCGCCGGCAGCGATGTGCTGAATGGCGGTTCGGGCAATGATATTCTGGATGGCGGCGTATTGGACGACTACACTCCCGGAGTAACAGACAGGTTGAATGGCGATGCCGGCAACGACACCTTTTTATCCCGAGGCTTTTTTGGTGCGGGCGATTACTCGGGCGGAGAAGGCGCTGACTGGCTTGATTTCAGCCGGCCCGATGCCTATACCTCGGAACGCCGCAGTACCGATGGCGCGGGCATCAAGGTGGATCTTGCCGCCGGCAGTGCTTACACCTACTACTCACAAGCGAGCGGCTTCACTTGGTTCGATCCCAACGGGCAAATCAGTCTTGCCGCTATTGAAAATGTTCTCGGCACCGCGCAAGGCGATATTCTCATTGGCGATAGCCATGCTAACGTGTTTGATGCCGGCGCAGGCAGCGATGTTCTGAATGGCGGTTCCGGTGACGATATTCTGGATGGCGGCGTATTGGATGATTACAGTCCGGGGGTGATAGACACACTCAATGGCGACAGCGGCAACGACACCTTTTTATCTCGTGGCTTTTACGGACAAGGCAACTATTCGGGCGGTGAGGGCGTTGACTGGCTTGATTTCAGCCGGCCTGATGCTTTCACGGCTACGCATCGCAATGCTGAAGGTCTGGGGATCAAGGTCGACCTTGCCGTCGGCACGGCTTTTACCCGCTACCAACAGGCGCTTGATTTCACTTGGCCCGACCCCAATGGGCAAATCGCTGTCGCAAGCATCGAAAATATTCGCGGCACCGAGCAAAGCGATATTCTCATCGGCGATGGCAATGCCAATCAGCTTGACGGCGGTGCCGGCAATGACGTTCTCAAAGGCGGCGAGGGCGCCGATGCCTTGATCGGCGGTATCGGCGACGACAGCTATGAAGTGGATTCGGCCTCCGATGTGGTTACCGAAACCGCAAATGCCGGTAGCGATACGGTACTGTCAGGCATTAGCTACAGCCTCGGCGATAATCTTGAGAATCTCACCCTGATCGGCACGAGCGCCGGCAACGGGACAGGCAATGCCTTTGGCAACATAATCATCGGCAACAGTGCGGCCAACATACTTAATGGCGGTGACGGTAACGACACTCTGGATGCCGGCGCCTTAGATGATTACAGCCCTGGAGTCGTTAACGAGCTGAATGGCAATAACGGCGACGATACCTTTTTATGCCGAGGTTTTTTTGGCGCGGACAGCTACGCTGGCGGAGATGGCGCCGACTGGCTTGATTTCAGTCAACCTGATGCCTACACCGCCGGGCGCCGCAGTGGCGAAGGCGGGGGGGTCAAAGTGGATCTTGTTGCCGGTAAAGCCTTTACCTACTATGTGGGAGCCAAGGATTTCACTTGGAACGATCCCAACGGGCAAATTGCCCTGGCGAGTATTGAAAACATCCGCGGCACTGCGCAAGACGACATTCTCAGTGGCGATAACAATGCTAACGTGTTTGACGGCGGCGCCGGTAATGACCTTTTAATGGGTGGTTTAGGGGCTGATACTTTCCAACTGCGGAGCTTAGGTAATATTGACACCCTTCAAAACTACTCGATAGACGATGACACCATTCAACTTGACAATGCGGCGTTCACCGCGTTCACCCATACCGGCACCTTAGCGGCTTCGTCCTTGCGGGTAAGTGTCGCGGTTAAAGCCTT
>JAUGSS010000023.1:0-1733 GCA_044426515.1 Methylococcaceae bacterium
CTTCCTCGGTGGTCACCTTGTTATTGGTGGCGGATTATCGCTTGGTGATTTTGCGGCGTTCAATAGTTACGTTGCGTTGATGATTTTCCCGATTTTGGTTATTGGATTCATGAGTAACGTTATCGCTCGTTCGACGGCATCGTACGGAAGAATTGTGGACGTGTTGGATGCGCCGGATGTGGTGGATTCTGGAACGGTGGCAGCGACGCTTCGAGGAGATATCACCTTGAAGAATGTTTCGCTCATCTTTGGTGAGAAGTCTGCGCTCAAGAATGTGTCCATGAAGATTGATGCTGGGACGAAGGTTGCGATTCTTGGTCCGACGGCGGCAGGGAAGACGCAGCTTCTTTATGCGTTGATTGGTTTGGTTGCACCGACGGAGGGAGCGGTTGAGTATGACGGGATTTCTTTGGAGCAGTATGAGAAGGCGTCGCTTTATGCTCAAGTAGGATTCGTTTTCCAAGAAAGTATTATGTTCAACTTGTCGGTGAAGGAAAATATTGCGTTTTCGCAAGCAGTGACGGAGGAAAATATGAAGAAGGCGATTGAGACCGCGGAACTCGCTGATTTCATCTCAACGCTTCCTGAGGGAATCGAGACCATTGTTTCCGAGCGAGGAACGAGCCTTTCTGGCGGGCAGAAACAGAGAATTATGTTAGCGAGAGCGTTGGCGTTGAATCCGAAGATTCTTCTTCTTGATGATTTTACGGCGAGAGTTGACGCACAGACACAAGAGAAAATTATTGCGAATATCGACAAGAATTATCCCAACATGACGTTGGTGTCGGTGACGCAGACTATTGCGCCGATTGAACAGTATGATCAGATCATTTTGTTGATGGAAGGCGAGGTGTTGGCGCAGGGAACACACGGCGAATTGATGGCATCGAGTCCAGAATATGTGCAGATGGTTGATTCACAGCAAAGCACCAATCTTCTATGAACTACATATTGAACACTGCTGTTGGAGCGAAGACGAATTCGTTACGCGATGTCGCGAAGAAGTTTTTGCCGTTTGTCGCACATGAAAAGAAAGGGATCATCATCACGTTTCTTGCAATTATGGCAAACTCGGTATTGAACCTGGTTGCGCCGGTTATCGTTGGCCATGTTATTGATACGTATTTCATTACGAAGCAGTTTGATGGTGTGGTGCGATTCTCAATCCTTCTTCTTGTCATTTATTTGGTGGCGAGCCTTGCTGCATACATTCAAACTCGAGTGATGGGAGCGGTGAGTAATCGTGTGCTGTTTAATTTGCGTAATGCGATTTTTACCAAGTTGCAGAGCCTGCCGGTTGCATTTTTTAACCAGAACAAGACGGGAGATCTTATCTCGAGAATCAACAATGACACGGATAAGCTCAATCAATTCTTTTCACAAGCGTTGATGCAATTCATTGGGAGCGTGTTTATGGTGACGGGTGCGGGAATTTTTGTCCTCGTTATTAACTTCCGTCTTGGTGTTGCGGCACTTGCACCGGCGTTGGTGCTTTTGGTGGTGACGAGAGTGTTGTCGGGATGGATGAAGCGAAAGAATGCAAAAAGTTTGGAAACGGTGGGAGACATGAGTGCGAATGTTCAAGAGAGTTTGAATAATTTTAGTGTCATGGTGGCGTTTCATCGTCAAGATTATTTCCGTGAACGGTTTACTGCGGTGAATGAGAAGAACTACACTGCGTCCATTACTGCGGGTTTAGCAAATAACATCTTCACGCCGGTGTATGGTTTGTC
>JAUGSS010000216.1:0-15660 GCA_044426515.1 Methylococcaceae bacterium
ACAACCGGACCTATTAGTGGTCTGCGACAGCGGCAAACTGGATCGGCGCGGAGTGCGCGGCGCGCCGGACTGGATCGTTGAAGTCTTGTCGCCGTCCACGGCCGGACACGATCAAATCAGAAAACGTAATCTTTATGAACAGCATGGGGTAAAAGAATATTGGCTGATTCACCCGATTGACCGGGTGTTGACCGTTTACCGCTTGATTGGCGGCGAATACGGCAAACCTGAACTCTACGAATTAAACGGCGAAACCCAGGTCAGCGTGTTGCCTGATATTGTGATTCAGTGGGATGAATTAGTAGCGCGATTGCCGGTTGATTATTGATGTGCGACAAACCGGAAATAGACGCAGCGCCACGGTCGGGACGGTGTTACCAGTCCACCTTGCTTGGGTAAAAAATAAATGATGGAGAGTTTGTAGCATGGTTTCGCGATAGTAAAGCGCCAAAAACGGATTCGCAACGAAGGCATCCGGGGAACTTTGCTAAACTGTTGCCAAAACGCACTGCGCTGACTGCGCCGGTTTAGCATCGGAAATGGGCGCAGTGCGTCCCCCCTACCCGGCTGGCTGAACCGGACAGACAAAGCCTAGCCCGCCAGTTTTATAACGGCCCGCATCATTGAAAGTAAGAGTATTTCTACATAACTGCATCCTGCTCACCTGACAATCAGGCATATTGGAAAATAACTTTACTCGATGAAGTTTGATTTATTAACAATCCTGATGGCTTATCTGGTCGTCGACGTGGTTTTCGCCATTGCTTTTGCGATCACGGCTCGCAGGCACCCTAATCTTGACGGGCCGCGCTGGTGGCTTGTCTCTTGTATGGCGCTGTTTACGGGGTTTCTGGGCATATCCTTGCGGGGAGTTATTCCTGACATTGCCTCCATTGTCATCGCAAACTCACTGATCCTTGCCGGCTACGTTTGCGCCTGGATAGGCCTCCGCAGCTTTTTCGGACTTCGATGGCATTGGTCGTTATTGGCGCTATTCGGTCTCCCGGCCGCGCTGTTGCTTAGCGTGTTCATGGCAGTCTGGCCGTCCGTATCGGCGCGGCAGATCGTCATGTCGGCATTTATCATCTTGGTAAACGTATTAATAATTCGGGACACCCTGCGTCAGCGCAGCTCTGCACTGAACATGGAAACCAATCTGTTCATGAGTTTTGTCGGCGCTGAAGCATTTCTTCATGCTATCCGCATAATCATCGTGATGATGACTCCAGCCTCTACAGCCAGTTATATAGTGTCGCCGGAGCAACCGGACAGATTATTTTTTATGTTGCTGTTCATTACCGGCATCTCCCGGTTACTGATTACGGTCACGCTGGTCAGCGCCCGGTTGCAAGACGAACTCAACCAACTGGCAACGCAGGATTTGTTAACGCAACTGCCCAACCGGCGCTTGCTGCTGGAACGCCTAAAACACGGCATAGACCTGGAGCGGCGCGACGGCAAACAACTGGCGTTGTTAATGATCGATTTGGATCGCTTTAAAGCCGTTAACGACAGCCTGGGTCATGCCGCGGGGGATGAGTTGCTGCAACAGGTCGCCGGCCGCATCCAGACCCGGTTGCGCGATGTGGATATGGTGGCGCGCCTGGGCGGCGACGAATTTATCGTGCTGCTTGAAGATATTGCTCACACTGAAGATGCCGCACGGGTAGCCGAAGACATAGTCGCCGATTTAAGCCGGCCGTTTCAACTACTCCACTGCAATGAAGCCGACCATGAGCCGGGGCGCGAGGTACAGATCGGCGCCAGCATCGGCATCAGCCTGTATCCGCAACATGGCAATGACCCGGAACTCCTGATGGAACAGGCCGATACCGCCATGTATGAGGCTAAACAGGCCGGACGCGGCTGCTTTGCCTATTTCTCCGAAGAGCTTACCATTGCCGTTCGTAAACGTATCGCTTTGGAAAACCGCCTGCGCCGGGCCATTGAACAGCAGGAATTGCGCGTTTTTTACCAACCGCAGATAGATATTGCCGACGGCCGGATCATAGGCGCCGAAGCCTTGGTACGCTGGCAAAGCCCAAACGAAGGGCTTATCGCGCCGATTCACTTTATTCCCATTGCCGAAGAAACCGGTCTGATTATCGCCATTGGCGAATGGGTGCTGCGTGAAACCTGTCGTCAAGGCCGGCGTTGGCTGGCGTCAGGCTTTCCTCCGCTAATCCTGGCGGTCAATGTATCGCCGCAACAATTCCGCCGTTGCGATATTAACGCGCTGGCGGCGGAAATCCTGGCTGAAACGGGTTTTCCGGCCGGGCAATTGGAATTGGAATTGACCGAAACCGGATTAATGGAAAATCAGGATAAAGCGGTGGAGGTGCTCAATAATTTGCGTGATCAAGGCATTCGCCTCGCCATTGACGATTTCGGCACCGGTTATTCATCGCTGGCCTATTTGAAACGCTTTCCTGTAGACGTGCTGAAAATCGACAAAAGTTTTATCGACGATATTCCGCATCTTCAAGACGATATGGAAATCACCGCCACCATTATTGCGATGGGGCATATTCTGGGCTTTAAAGTCCTGGCGGAAGGCGTGGAAACGCAAGAGCAGCTGGATTTTTTGCGGAAGAAAGGTTGCGATGCCTATCAAGGCTATTTCACCAGCAGGCCGGTACCGGCGGAGGATTTTGCCGAGTTATTGAGGGCGCAATCTAATCTTATTCGTTAGGCGAGCAGTCTGTCATATTCGGCATGAGTGCCAATCCAAACCCAAAGGAAACCACTTTCAATGGGTGTGGCAACTGCTCGGTAATGTGAACCGTCCAGCCGCATAGGGTAGTTTGGTTCCAACTTCTGGTCGTCGAAACCGAGAGACCTTCAATACAGCATGAAAGGCTTTCGCCTTTCTTCATGACCCGCCAATCCCCGTCCCTCTTGAAGGGATTTGTTTGGCCTACTGACACTGGCAGGCTAATGGGTGACCCCGTCTTTATTGTCCGATATTTTGGCAGCCGAAAAAGGAGCGGGCGGTCAAATCCAAAACCCGTTACCTATATTTGATGTTGACAGCAGAAAAACTGATAGTAAGATTTGATTATCAAAATAAAAAGGTGAATTCTTATGAATGTAAAAGCTATTGTTGATATGTTTGGCGGACAAACCGCATTGGCAGCGTTGATTGGCAAAGGTCAGAGCACTGTAGCCTATTGGGTTAAGGCGGAATCTATCCCGGCAAGATGGCACCCAAAACTATTAATGTTGGCATTAGACAGAGGAATTAATCTTTCTGCTCAAGATTTCATTGAGCAGCCGGCCATTGAACAAGACTATCAAACTCCTATGGAGACTAAGGCTGTATCAAAGCAAGAAATATCAAAGACCATTCAGTTAGAAAATGAAGTTTATAGGGAAGACTCTCCTTTCTTATTTTATGCGGCAGAGGATGGCACTGTTAAAGTTCAAGTGTTGCTAGGCGATGAAACAATCTGGGCATCACAAAAGGGGATGGGAGAAATTTTTGATGTTGAATCAAATACCGTGACGTATCATCTAAAAAACATATTTGAAACCAATGAATTAGATGAACATGCAGTTACTCGAAAAATTCGAGTAACTGCATCAGATGACAAAAACTATGACACCAATTTTTACAGCTTAGATGCAATAATTTCAGTAGGTTATAGGATAAACTCTGTTCGGGCAACTCAGTTCAGAAAATGGGCAACAACAGTATTGAAAAAGTATCTAATCAAGGGGTATGCGCTTGATGATGATCGTCTCAAGCAAGGAAATCAACTTTTCGGCAAAGATTATTTTGATGATTTGCTTGAAAATATCAGGGAAATCAGAGCTTCTGAAAGACGGTTTTATCAAAAAGTAACGGACATATATGCGCAATGCAGTATTGACTACGACAAAGATTCACCAATAACACAGCAGTTTTATGCTCATGTTCAAGATAAATTACATTATGCAATTCATGGTCATACATCATCCGAGCTTATTAAATTGAGAGCCGATGCAACGAAGCCTCATATGGGAGTTCAAACATGGAAGAACGGAAGCAAAAAAGGAAAAATCACTAAACTAGATGTTACCGTCGGTAAGAACTACTTATCAAAAGATGAAATTGATGATTTAAATAGACTCGTATCAATGTACTTAGACTGGGCCGAGAATTTTGCTAGAAGGCATAAGCCATTATCAATGAAGGATTGGGCAGAAAAATTAGATGGTTTTTTGGATTTCAATGCCTATGATGTGCTTTCTGATTATGGAAAAGTGCGTCGAGAAGATGCCAACAGACATGCCTTAAAAGAATTTGAAAAATTTAGAGTAACTCAAGACAGAGAATACAAATCAGATTTCGATAAAGTTATCGATAAAATCAAAACGAACAAAAACCTATCCGATTAATTGTTGTTATCTTCAGGCGTGAGCTTTTCGGTCCACGCCTTTATTTTTTTGTCTTTTGTGCAGTTGCTACATAATACCGGGGATTACGCTAAACCCCTTCCTCCTTATCATCCTCATCCGTAGCCATATCCGAAATCTCCTTCAACCGGGAGATCGCTTTACAATTAATACTGCCTTCCGGATAAAAACCGTCGCTATCCAACACACCCGCCGGTTGTCCGGTCAATAATTCCAGCGCTTCATCAACGCAGCCCACCGCATAAACCGCAAACAGCCCCTTTGCCACCGCATCGATCACTTCCTGTTTCAGCATCAGGTTACGCTTGTTGGCAATGGGAATAATGGCGGCGTGCTGTCCGTTAAGACCGCGCGCTTTGCACAGCCTGAAGAAGCCTTCTATTTTCTCGTTAACGCCGCCTACCGCCTGCACTTCGCCGTACTGGTTAATTGAGCCGGTCACCGCAAAACTGTGCTTGATCGGCGTCCGTGTCAGCGCCGAAATAAGGCAGCACAGTTCGGCCAGCGAGGCGCTGTCGCCGTCGATATAGCCGTAGGATTGTTCAATCGCGATGCTGCCCGATATGGCTAGCGGGAATTGCTGGGCATAGGTGTGGCCCAGATAGCCGGTCAAGATCATCACGCCTTTGGAATGAATGGCTTGACCCAGTTCCACCTCCCGCTCGACATCGACTATGCCTCTGGAACCGGGGTAAACGCTGGAAGTGATGCGCACCGGCGCACCAAAGCTGCTGCCGCCGACTTCCAGCACGGTCAAGCCGTTAACCTTGCCTATCGCTTCGCCCTCGGTATCGATCAGTATGGTGCCGACCAGCATTTCTTCGAGTATGTTCTCGGGCATTCTGCCGTTACGGTGCTCTCTTGCCGCCAAAGCTTGTTCTATATGCAAGCGGTCGCAAATCGGCTGATTGTCGCGCTGACAAAACAGGTTGGCTTCGCCGATGATTTCCAGCGAATCTTTGATGCGGGCGGAAAAATGATGCTGGTTTTCGGCAATCCGGCAACTGTGCTCAATCAGGCATTCTATGGCCGCCCGCGTTAACGGCTTGGCGCCGGAATCTGCGGCCTGCTTGATCATCAGCAGGATAAAACGCTGCATCGACTCATCGGTGCGCGGAATGTAATCGTCAAAATCGGCCAGGATTTTGAACATCTCGTTAAATTCGTCATCCATCTCTTCCAGCAAATAATAAATATCCCTGGAGCCGACCAGTATCACTTTAACGTTTAACGGAATGACTTCGGGTTTAAGCGTGATGGTATTAATGCCCAGATCCGAATAAGGCGATTCGATTTCAATGCGGCCGGATTGCAGTGCGCGTTTAAGGCCTTCCCAAACGAACGGGTAAGTCAGCAGTTTTTCGGCATCGAGAATCAAATAACCGCCATTGGCCTTATGCAATGACCCGGCGCAAATACGGCGATAATTGGTGACCAATGCGCCCTGATCGCTGACGTATTCAATGCGGCCGAACAGGTTTTGATAAATCGGATGCGGCTCGTAAATAATCGGTGCGCCGCTTTCCTGCTTGTTATCGACCAGAATATTGGGCGCGTACAGCTCGGTCAGCAACAGCCGTTTTGCCGTGTAATCTTGCGGCTCCGGCGTCCGGCTCGGCATCAGGTAATCGGCAATGGTGTTACTTAAGTTCTTTTTGATTTCCGCCAAAAAGGTGATGACGTCATCGATATTTTGGTAGCTGTCATTCAATTCGGCAAACAACGGTTCTATCGCCAGACTGATGGTGTCATTATCCAGTTGCTTGATTTTTTCAACCATGGCCCTGCGCCACTGCGGCAACTCCAGCAATACGTCGCTCAGATATTCTTCCAGTTCCTCTACATGCCGGTGAAAGATTTCCCGTTCCGGCAGCGGCAACTGAATAAATTGGTCTTCATTCAGCGCCTTATTGTCGCGGATCGGCGCAAAAGAAATCGATTCACCTTCCCTGAATAACGCAATTTCCAAAGACTGGGCCTTCTTATCGACCAGATCGATGGCGTTGTTATAGTACTGGTTAAAATGGCGTTCGATAGCGCTCTTTTTTTGTTGGTAAGTAGGGCTTTCAAAGGCGGCGGGAAAAGTCGCCAGCAGGTTATCGATCAGCTTCTCAATGTCCTTGCTGAGCGTTTGGCCATGCTCTGCGGGCAGCTCAACGGCCACCGGCTCTCTTGAGTTATCGAAATTATCGACATAAGCATAGGATGGCGGCGCGGGCAGCATTTTGGCCTGGGCATCCAGATGGTTGGTAATCATCGACAACCGGCCTAATCCCGGCTCACCCATCACAAAAATATTGTAGCCGGGGTTGCTCATAGCAATACCAAACTCCAGCGCCGACTGGGCTCTGGACTGGCCTAAAATGGTCTGAGGTAATGCAGGTGCTGTGGGGAACTCAAAGCCGGTCAAATCGACATTTAGTTTCAGTGACTCAAGGGGGAGCTTTAAGATATTAGACATGGATAACGGAAGTTCTCGGATTACACAAAAACGGCAATTCTACCATTTTTTGCTGTGTTGCCGGCAATTGCGCCATGCAGCGTCCTTAGCCTGACGCTACCTAAAAGCTGATTTGATCAAAATTGCTCACCTGCCGATGTTCAGCTTGCGGTTCCGGTGTGCCGTCCCTCACCAGCCAGATGGTTTCAAAACCTGCGGCTTTGGCGGCATCCAGCTCTTCTTTAATATCCGACAAAAACAACAGCCGGTTTGCCGGTAGGGCTAGCTGGTCGGCTATGCGCTGATAAGATTCCTGTTCTTTTTTACCGCCGATATGGGTATCGAAGTAGCCGGAAAATAACGGCGTTAAATCGCCGTATTCGGTATGCGCGAACAGCAGTTTTTGCGCGTAAACCGAGCCGGAGGAATAGATGTATAAATCCAGCCCTTCCGCTTGCCAAGCTTTAAGCTTGGCTGCGGCATCGGGATAAAGATGGCCTTTGAAATCGCCCTGCCGGTAACCGGCTTCCCAGATCAGGCCTTGCAGGGACTTTAACGGCGTGACTTTTTTATCTTCGTCTATCCATTGGATCAGTTGGCTGATGATTTGCTCGGTAGATAATTCCGAGCCGGCTTCTTTGCAGACAGCTTCAAGCAGGATTTTAACTTGCGGCTCATTGGCCTGGCTGCGCACATAGTCGGCTATATTGGCCCGTGCATAGGGAAACAGCACATCCTTAACAAACAAAATCGATGAGGTCGTGCCTTCTATATCGGTGACGATGGCTTTAATCATGACAATTCGGCAAGGTATTGATCAAGGGTAGGAAAAGACGCGGAAATAGCGCTGCCGGTAAAGTCGGCGACCCAGCCCTCCGGCGTGGTAAACAGGCGTATGCATTTAAACCGGGGACTTTCGCCCATATCGAACCAATGCGGGGTGTTGGCCGGTACGCTGATTAAATCGCCTTGCTCGCACAATACGGCATACACTTTACCTTCGACATGCAAGAAAAACAGGCCTCGGCCTTCAATAAAAAAGCGCACTTCAAAATCGGCATGGATGTGCTCGGATAGAAATTTCTGCCGAAAAGCGGCTTTTTCGGGATGGTCCGGGCTTAAGCTGATCACGTCCACGGACTGGAAACCGTATTGCTGTTTCAGGCGGCCGATGGAATCGCTGTAGGCGGCAAGCACGGTATCCTGGTCCGCATCGGCGGCAAACTCACAGTTGGCCGTCCAACGTTCGAATTGTACGCCCAGTGTGTTCAATTGGGCCTGGATGGCCGCAAATTCGGTGACTGTTTCGGCAAGCTGAGCTTGGTTTTCCGGGTAAACGGTTAATGCAGTCATGATCTTTTAACTCCGTGTAGTCGTAATTCACAATCAAATAAAAACTCCAGCGCCTCAAGATGACGCAAGCTTTCCTGTACTGAACCGCCCCAGCTATAAAGCCCGTGTCCGGCGATGATATAAGCATAAATAGCGCCGTGTTTGTCCATGTATTGCTCCACTTGTTCGGCCAGACGGGGAATATTCTGGTCGTTGGCAAAAATCGGTATCACAACCCGGCTTTCATGGGTATCAATGCCGGCCAAGGCTTTTAACAGTTCATAATCTTCCAACACGATTTCGGTTTCAAACAGCCGTGAAATCAGCGTGGCATTAATCGAATGCGGGTGCAATACCGACTGAATAGCCGGGAAACGTTTATACAGCGAGGTATGCAGCAGCGTTTCCGCCGACGGTTTCTTACCGTCCAAGGAGTTGGCATCGGCGTCGATCAGCATAATATCGTCCAATTGCAAGCGGCCTTTGTGTTTGCCGGAAACGGTAATGGCAAGGGTGCCGTCAGGCAGCCGTGCGGAAAAATTGCCGCTGGTTGCAGGTACCCAGCCTTTGCTGTCGATAAAGCGCCCGGCATCAATCAGCTGATTAGCCAGGATGAAAAAATCTTCGTTATAAGTCATGTCGGTTAGTTATAAAAGGTTAGTACCGGATGATATTGTAAGCGGGATTATATTTAACTGATATTACGCAAGCCAGATAAAAACACGAAACCACTTAGCGTAGGCGTGCCGTGCGCGCCATAAATGCAAGCAAGCCTCTCCAAACTTTGGAGAGGCCGGACAACGTCGATAGCCGTAAGCCTATGGCCGACCTGCGCCAAGGGCTGTTCGGCCAATTGATTACATATTTTTGCAATGGAAAATTACCCGGTTCACAGCCCTGTGCTCCGGATTCCCGCCCCCTTGCCGTAACGACGATGATACAATTTGCGCAATATTTTTATCTCTATCCTCCTTTCCCGGCCACATGAATGCTCTTTTAACAGCCTGTTTTTTCATACTCAGTATTAGCTTAAGTTTCGCGGACGACGATGATAAACCGGTTGCCAAACTGACCAACTCCGCAGGCTCCGGAACTATTTTCCTGTCCGCTGCCGCCCAGTCGGCATTGGGCTTACAGACGATAACACTCACTCCGGCCAGTCACCATGCCGAATTCACGGCTTACGGAAAAGCGGTCAATATCCAACCGTTAATGGAGTTACGGCATCGGTATTCGCTTGCGTTAACTGAGCGTAACGGTGCTGCCGCAAGATTTAAGCAGGCTGAGCAGAATATCAGACGCCAGCAAGATTTATATCGTGATGGCGCAACCTCAAAACGTAACTTGCAAGTTCAGCAAGCGCAATGGCAAACCGATAAAGCTCAGGTCGATGCAAACGGCGCTCAAGGCAAGGCTATCGCTGATGAAGCCCGGCTTAACTGGGGTGAACGGCTTAGCGACTGGGCGCTATCTGCGGATCCGGAACCGCTAAACGGCTTTTTATCCGGCAAACAATCGCTGCTGCAGATTACTTTGCCGGTGAATAAACAGTTGGCAAACGATATTCAAAGCATTTATGTTGAAGCCTCAGGCAACCGCAGCGCGGCCAATAAAGCCGAACTGATTTCGATGGCTCCGCAAGCGGATAACGGCGCGCAAGGTGAAAGCTATTTTTTTCGAACCGCCGGCAATCATATCAAACCCGGCATGCGCGTTGCGGCCTGGATACCGGAGCAGGATGAAAACCAGTCCGGCGTTGTGATTCCGAAGTCGGCTTTAATCTGGTACATGGATCAGGCCTTTGTTTACATTAAAACCGCTGAAGAACAATTCAGCCGCCGCACTATCGATCAATTTTCAGCAACGGCCGACGGTTATTTTATCGGCAACGGTATTGATGCCGGTGAGCAGCTGGTTGTCACCGGCGGGCAAATGCTGCTGTCGGAAGAATTTAGAGGGCAAATTCCGAATGAAGATGATTAAAAACCTTAATCCCAGGGCGGCGTATCGCCGTTATAGGCGACAAAATCTTTAACCGTTGCATGGGTTTTGACGCCGGCGGCCGCATTCTTGGACGCAGACTTGATATGGGCGGATGAAGTCTTCGATTTTGGCGATTCCGCAGCTCCTGGTTCAGTCTGCCATTTGGCAAAAAGCGTAATGTCCTTATCTGCCGGGACAAACCATTTCTTTTGAACCGCGTCCCACCTCGCTCCTTGCGCTTTTGCCTGATCTTTCTGGGCAAAGGGTACATTCAGGTAAATTTTCGAGTCTGCCATTTTATAAAAAAAAAGGATAAGAACTTAAGGGGATGAATCGCTGTATTATTAAGTCATGACCAACGCAACAGGGCCGGATAAGTGCGAATATTCAGCAAATTCAAACTCCGGCAATAAATCCCACCGCCTCAATGCCCGCAATCGCACAGCGTTCGTCCTGATCGGAAATATCGCCGCTGATACCCACCGCGCCGATCAGATTGTTTTTGGTATCGCGAATCAAAACGCCGCCCGGAACCGGCATTATTTTTCCGTCCGCTATGTTAATCAACGCATTCATAAAATCGGGCCTCTCGCCGGCTACGCTGGCCAAGCTGCGTGAAGATATGCCCATGCTGACCGCACCCCAGGCTTTAGCGGTAGCGATCTGCTCCCTGATCATGGTCGCGCCATCCTCCCGTTGCATGGCTTTTAAATGTCCCGCCGCATCCAAAACCACCACGGTAATCGGCGCCATGTTCAACTTACGGGCTTTATTGGTCGCGGTGTTTATAATGATGTTGGCTTTTTCGAGTGTTAATGCTTTCATTTGTCCTACTCTTCTTGTTGAAGTTATTGTTATTTTAATAGCGGCAATAGTTGCGGCCATACTTTATCTGCAATAAACGGCTGTCCTTCGGCATTGGGGTGCAGGCCGTCCGCTTGCATCATATCTTTGTTCAGGGCGACATTTTCCATGATAAAAGGCACATACGGAACGCCCAGCTCCGTAGCTAACTGCGGGTAAATAGTGTAAAAAAGATCGGTATAACGCTTGCCGTAACTGGGTGGTATTCTCATACCCAGCAACAATACCTTGGCGCCGGCCTGTTGCGCCCGACGGGCAATTTCGGCAAGATTGTTTTTTATCATCGCCGGAGCTAAACCGCGCAAGCCATCATTAGCGCCCAACTCAATGATGACGATATTCGGCTTGTGCAAGGCCAGGGCTTGGTCTATCCGCGCTAAGCCGCCGGCCGTGGTGTCGCCGCTGATGCTTGCATTGTGGATAATATAATTGCCGCCTTGTTCATTCAGTTTTTGTTGCATTAACGTTACCCAGCCCTGCGAAACTTCAATTCCGTAGCCGGCGCTGATACTATCTCCCAATACAACAATGGATTTGGCCATAGCGGTCATCGACATTAACGAAACCATCACGGCAAATAAAAACTTGATCATTATGCAAACTCAATCATTAACTAACACCCGTCGCACCGGCTCTCGGCAGGCTTGCGACATACACGCCATCCCTGGCGTCATAACAGCGGAAAACCTGAGCAAATCGGTTAACACGTCCGATGGAAAACTGCATATCTTGTCATCCATAGATTTGATAATCAAATCCGGTGAGAGTATTGCCATTGTCGGCGAGTCCGGTTCCGGCAAATCGACCTTAATCAGCCTACTGGCCGGACTGGATACGCCGAGTTCAGGCTCTATCAGTTTGAACGGCAAATTATTAACCGCAATGGACGAAGACGGCAGGGCGGCGATGCGCAACGAACTGATAGGCTTCGTGTTCCAGTCTTTTCAGTTACTGCCCGGATTGACCGCGCTGGAAAACGTGATGCTGCCTTTGGAGTTAAGCGGCGACAAAAACGCCAAAGCTTCAGCTGCCGCATTATTGGATAGAGTCGGCCTGTCGCACCGTTTAGCGCATACGCCTCAGAAATTGTCAGGCGGTGAGCAGCAACGTGTAGCCTTGGCCCGAGCCTTTGTCACGAGGCCGACAATTTTGTTTGCCGATGAGCCGACCGGCAATCTGGACAGCAAAACCGGTGCGCATATTATTGATTTGCTGTTCGAGCTTAATCTGGAAAACAACACGACGTTAATTTTAGTGACGCATGACCAAGCGTTGGCGGCTCGCTGCCAACGCACTATTAAACTGGATTCCGGGCGGATTGTAGCTGACTGATGTTATGCAAGGGTTAAAAAATTCATCACGAAGGTTTACTCAGTCGGGCGTGCCGTGCCCGCCGCACGCCAGCCAAGCATTTGATAGTCAATAACTTTCGCACCCTTGCCACCTTCGTGGTAAATTCCAAACATAAATTTTTATGGGCACACTTATGACACGTTTTAATTTGGCATTGCGATTGTTATGGCGCGACAGCCGTTCCGGTGAGTTAACCATCCTGATATTGGCTTTGATCATTGCGGTCACCAGCTCGACCGCCATAGCCCTGTTTGCAGACCGCTTGCAGCGCACCATGGTCATTCAGGCGGCGGAATTTCTGGCCGCGGATTTGGTTATCTCAAGCCCGGCCACGGTTCCTGCCGAATGGCTGTCCAAGGCGAGCCAACTCAATCTGGCGCAGGCGCATACGGTGGAATTCTCCAGCGTGTTGATCGAGCATGACGAGCTATTACTCGCGGGAATTAAAGCGGTCAGTTCCACTTATCCGTTGCGCGGTTTTTTAAAAACCACCCGCTCGGCGGCGTCCGAAACCGTCGAACACTCCGGCCCAAAACCCGGAACCGCCTGGGTTGATAGACGTATTTTATCGGCGCTTAAACTTAACTTGGGCGATGCCTTGCATGTCGGAGAAAAGCAACTCACCATCAGCCATATCATTACTTACGAACCCGACAAACGCGGCGATTTTTACAGTTTTTCCCCGCGCGTGATGATGAATGCGGACGACTTACAGGCTACCGGCGTTTTACAGCCGGGCAGCCGTATGCATTATTTCTTTCAATTCAGCGGTGAAGCCAAAGCCTTAAACGAATTCAAGCACTGGATCAAACCGCAGTTGAATCCGTCCCAGCGCATCATGGATATACATGAAGACCGCCCGGAGCTGGGTTCAGCCCTGGAACGCGCGGAACGTTATCTGGGCTTATCCAGCATCATCGTCATTTTAATTTCCGGAGTGGCGATTGCGATGGCGACAAGGCGCTATACCGAACGGCATTTTAACGCCACCGCCATCCTGCGTTGTCTGGGCTGTAAACAGAACGAAATTCTCCGGCTTTACGGCAGCCAGTTTGTCGTCTTGGGTTTATTAGCCAGTGCCGTAGGTTGCCTGTTGGGCTGGTTTGCGCAGCAAGCGCTGTTTCATTTATTAAGATCGCTATTGCCTCAGCAGGTCGCCGATCCCGGCTTATTGGCGGTTTTTTTCGGCTTTATCATCGGCATGGCTGTTCTGTTGGGTTTTGCGCTGCCGCCGTTATTGCGCCTTAAAAAAGTTTCGCCGCTTAGAGTATTGCGCCGTGAACTGGAACCTTTGCCCAGCAGCGCATGGCTGATTTACGGTTTGGCCATCGGCATTATCGGCGTACTGATCTGGCGCTATACCGATGATCTTAAAATGACCGCAATCATTATCGGCGTAGGCTTGAGCGCCTTGCTAATACTCGGCTTGCTGGTTTATGCCTTGCTGCGTTTTAGCCGGAGATTGTTGCCGTATCTTGGCCTGACCTGGCGCTTCGGCTTGCAGGGCTTGCTGAAAAACAGCCGGGGCAGCGTCAGTCAAATACTGGCTTTTTCCATTACGCTGGTGGCGATGGTACTGAGTTTTACCGTTCGTACCGACTTACTCGATGACTGGCGCAAACAGTTGCCCGAAAACGCGCCCAATTATTTCGCGCTGAACATTTTTCCCGATCAACAGCAAAGCTTCCGGCAAGACCTGCAACGGCAACAGATCAGCGGCACTCAGTTTTATCCGGTGGTCAGGGGGCGTCTGGTGGCCATCAACAATACGCCGGTACAACAAATCGTCAGCAAGGACTCCCAAGGCGAAAACGCCACCCATCGGGAACTAAGCCTTACCTGGACCAAGGAACTGCCTGCGGAGAATAAAATCATCGCCGGAAGTTGGTGGGGAGACACTCAAGCCGGGCAGGTTTCGGTCGAGCAAAAACTGGCAAAAAGCCTGAAAATCAAGACCGGCGACTTGTTAAACTTTACTGTCGGCAGTCAGCAATTTACAGCCGCTGTCAGCAACATCCGCGAACTTCAGTGGGATACCATGAAGCCGAACTTTTACATGATTTTTTCGCCCGGCACGCTGGAAGCTTTCCCCAGTACTTTTATCACCAGCTTTTATGTGCCGGAAAGCCAAAAAGATTTTTTAAACGCATTGATAAAAAAATACCCCAGTACCACGCTGTTGGAAGTCGATTTAATTTTGCGGCAATTTAAAACTATTTTGGCTCAATTGACTGCAGCCATAAACTACCTGCTGTATTTTGCATTAATGGCCGGGTTTACGGTGTTGTTCGCCGCCGTTTATGCAACCTTGGACAGCCGCATCCATGAAGGCGCGTTGATGCGGACGCTGGGAGCCAATCGCGCGTTTTTAACAAAAACCCATATCATCGAGTTCAGCCTGCTCGGGCTGATTTCGGGCCTGCTCGCCGTAGTCATCTCGGAAGCCATACTCTACGCTCTGTATAGCTACGTCATGCATATCGAGTTCCGGGTTAATTTTTATTTATGGCTTTATGTGCCGTTAACCGGCGCTTTATTTGTCGGCTTGGCGGGCTGTTGGGGCGTAAGAAACGTGGTTAATAAATCGCCTCTCCAGGTTTTAAGGGAGCTATAACCCCGAAGCTTTAGGCAACCCGCAATCAATAAAATACACCAAGACTCAAGCAAAAATAGAGTAGCCGAAGTTGGTAACGCACATTTGAAATGCCCTCACCCGATGGGCATAAAGTATCTACACCACTTTTTCGGCCTGTACGATTAGTTTGAAAAAGGCGATTTATCCACGAAAGTCAGTACGTCGTATGAACGGGCGTGCCGCGCGCGCCAAAGGATTTAAACACGAAGCAGGTGTATTTTAAGCCCCGGAGGAGGCGCGCACGGCACGCCCTACGGCTGATAGTTATGATGAACGCAGATTTTTTCATGATTTATCCGTGTTTATCAGTGTCATCCGCACGTTATAGGGAGATATTTTTTGCGAGTTACCCAGCTACACTGTAGATTGGGTGAGTGCTATTGCTTATTGATGGGGAAGATCGGCTCCTCTATCCTAAAGCGGCCTGTAAAACGGTAACTGATTTTTTAGTATAATAGCGCCGTTGCGTTCAATTTTTATTCTTAGACAATGAACAATTCTGAAAAAACAACTTTACCAGAGGTAATCAATATGAAAAAGCTAACAACCGGTTTCGTTCTTGCAGGCGGCCTATTGCTTTCGGCGTGTGCCAGTCAAACAGGATGGACGCCGACCGTCGATCCGTATAATGATCGTAATGCAGGCCGGATCAATC
>JAUGSS010000102.1:0-40520 GCA_044426515.1 Methylococcaceae bacterium
GATTTGGGTTGGGAGGTTACCGGCAGAGTCGCCTCATTAATGGGCGCCATTAAAATCGAAAATAACGGCACCCAGAATCATTCGATAGATATGGATAATTTCAAAGAACGCTACCGCGAGAATTTCGGGTCTTCGTTTTAACTTTTCCAGCTATAAAGCAATAGAACGCTGATGACGCAGACTTTGGCGGATAAACACAGATAAAAAATCTTATAAAATCCGTCTAATCCGCGTCATCAGCGTTCTATTATTAAAGTCGACAACTGTTGAGTAACTGCTATTCATGCTAAAACACACCCAAAATCTCTTAGACATCATGTCGCGTCTACGCCACCCTGAACAGGGCTGCGCGTGGGATCTCAAGCAGGATTTCACCAGCTTGATTCCCTATTTGATTGAAGAAGCTTACGAAGTCATCGATGCTATTGATCGCAATGATCCGGATGATTTGCGCTCGGAATTAGGCGACCTGTTGTTGCAGGTGGTGTTCCATTCCCAGATCGCTGAAGAGCAAGGGCTGTTTAACTTTGAACAGGTTTCAGCGGCCATTTGCGACAAGCTGATCCGAAGGCATCCGCATGTTTTCGCCGACGCTGTTTTTAATACCGATGAAGAACGCCATCAAGCTTGGGAACAGGCAAAAGCCGGCGAACGGCAGGAAAAAAACAAAACAGAGGGACAAGACAGTGTACTATCGGGCGTGGCCCGCAATCTTCCGGCACTGCTTGAGTGTGAAAAAATACAAGATCGTGCGGCAAATTACGGCTTTGACTGGCCGGATGTGCCGCCGGTTTTTGATAAAGTATTGGAAGAACTGGATGAGGTTAAGGAAGCCTGGCAGTCCGGGGATCAGGCGCATATACAGGAAGAAATCGGCGATTTACTGCTGGTTACGGTTAATTTGGCGCGTCATTTAAACGTCAATGCTGAAGTTGCGTTGAAAGAAAGCACTAAAAAATTCTCCAGACGTTTTCAACACGTAGAGCAACAGGTTGAAGCGGCAGGCCTAAATTTAAAAGACTGCAAACTGGCCGAATTGGATGCTTTATGGAATCTGGCAAAACTGGCCTTAAACAAAAAATAGTTCATATCAGAGCTGTCCGGGCATAACGCCATGAATGGCGTGTAGTAGAGCCTTTGCCGACGACTTCATGGATGCAGGAGCAAATATCTGTCCATGCGAAAACGCCTACTGTTGATGCCCTACTCTCTCAGCCGGCCGTAACTCATCGATTCAGCTGCCTGTAAGTCTTTTCTCCCGCCTCTATTCCCGCACATAAGAAAATTCGTAACTACTCAGCAGATAGAAAATGGAACGCGAATGACACGGATTAGACTGATAAACACGGATAAAACCAATGAATGGACTGTCCATCGACTCTTTAAAATCCGTTTAAATCCGTCCAATCCGTGTCATCCGTGTTCTATTATAAAATTGGCCCTGAGTAGTTACGAAAATTCTTGCTATGCAAAACAAAACCTACCTTCATACCTATATGTAATTCCTTTGATTTCATTTGTTACTTTGTTTTTGAAGTGCTTTTAATGCATGCATTGCTATCAGGCAAAATTATTGGTTTCTTTGCAGATGGGTACTATACTAATTTCAGGTGGTGGACTATTTGCCAGTGAGGGATTACAGCGACGTTTGTTACAAAATTAAAACACCAAAAGAGTTTTATATCGCTTTACCCCCGAGATCAAAACCACAAAAGCTATGCATGCGATTGATATAAAATATTTTATATCAGCTGATTCGGCTTTCCATGAAACCATGGTTTTATTATCTATGACGCTTACTTAGCCATTCGAATGCATACGCAATTTTAGCAATGCTTCGCAGGATTCAGGTATTACATAAAGAACAATTACTCCGAATCTGAAGCAGATATTTTTCTATTCATTTTAAGGAATTTTTTATGACCGATCTTACTAATAATAATGATATTTATACTGCCCCCGCAGGCGAAGTTTCGGTAAACGCCTTAGGGGATTCAACAACAACCGGTGATAAGCTGATTGTAGATTACAGCCAGCTGACTGCCCCTATCGTGTACTGGTGGGATGGTTGGAATCATATGAGCGATGGCGCTTTCAACACCATTGATTATGTCAACTTCGAATCCTATGACATCACCGGCGGCAAAGAAAACGATGACCTTCGCGGCGGCGACCAACCTGACCTGTTTGATCGTCTGATCGGCGGAGCAGGCAATGACACCTTGTCCGGCTATAGAGGCGCCGACATCATTGATGGCGGCGCAGGTTTGGGCGATCGCTGGTCGATAGATTACTCATCTTTCATTGGAGAAAATATTCAGGTAAACCTGAAAGCATCCGGAGCGTCCGGAGGAGCAGGGCAAACCTACACGGTGGCCTTAACCCAGGCCAAAATCACCAATATAGAAGCACTGACTATTACTACGAGTTCGGGCAATGATGCCATTAATACCTCAGCCGTAGTCGGTGATGACATTATTAATACCGGCGATGGCGATGACAATATCCAGCCCGGCCTAGGATTTGATTCTGTAGAGGCCGGGGCAGGCATCGATAAATTGGTTCTCGACTACAGCGCCCTAACCGCAGATATTCAGGATTCCAACACCAGCGGATCGTGGTATCGCATGCAGGACGCCGCATCGCCCTATCCAAGCACTTACATTGATTATAATCGCGACAGCATTGAAAGCTATTTTCTTTCAGGTGGTTCAGGAAACGACACCCTGTCAGGCCGTGCCGGTTATGACGGCAATGACCGGCTGATTGGCGGCGTCGGCAATGACTCGCTTAATGGCTACGGCGGCGTCGACATCATTGATGGCGGTGCAGGCACCGATACCTGGCAAGTCGTTTATGATGGAGATCAAGGAAATGACAATATACAAATAGACATATCCGGTGCTGCCCAAACTGCCAATACCGGCGCTACGATTTCAAACATTGAACAGTTGATCGCCACTACGTCTTTGGGTGATGACACCATTACCTGTAATTCCGGTGTTTTCAATGATGACATTAATACCGGTGGCGGCGCTGACACCATTAAGCCGGGACGTGGCGTTGACAGGGTTAAAGCGGGGCCCGACGGGGCAGGCGATGACGACACCTTGATACTGGACTGGTCCGCAGTCACTACCGATATCAGCAATTATTCTACCCCCGGCTGGGATCTTGACGCTTACTATTGGTCAACTTTTACTTCCAATTCGGGGGATCGCTTAAAGTACTACAGCGTTGATACTTTTGTAGTCTCCGGCGGCAGCGGTAATGACACACTGAATGCCGGCGGCAGCGACGACACACTAACTGGCGGAGCCGGTAATGACCTGCTTAATAGCGGCTCCGGAAAAGCTGTTATTGACGGCGGCCTAGACTCCGACATCTGGCAGGCCGATGTCTCCAGTATCGCCTCCAACTTGATTGTCAATGCGGCTGACAGTCAGGTGGCTACCACACCGCAAGGCAAGGGTGCCGGACATTTGATCCGAAATATCGAGGGCTTCAGACTTAATACCGGCGGAGGTGACGATAGCCTGAACAGCGAGACATATAACACCAATGACATAGTACTGGCTAACGGTGGTGACGACACTGTGTCGCTGGGCCGCGGCAATGACGTTTTTCATGGCGGGGACGGCAAAGACACATTGGTTTTAAACTGGACAAAAATCACTACCAATATTACCGAAACCAATACTGATGGCTGGTACGATCCGGCGGCGGGTATGTTTGCTGACCACAGCGTCTACTATTGGCGTACCTATACATCAGGCTCAGGAGATAGTGTAAAGTACTACGCCGTTGAAAACTTCAATGTCTCAGGCGGCAGTGGTAACGATTACTTAAGGGGATTTGACGGCATTGACACTCTCAAAGGCGGAGCAGGCAACGACGTACTCAATAGCGGTGCCGGCAAAGCCAGTATTGACGGCGGCACCGGAACCGACATTTGGCAGGCCGATGTTTCCCTTATTGTCTCCGGTTTGGCTGTTAACGCAAAAGACAGCCAGGCTACGACACAAGGTACGCTGGCGGGACACTTCATCCGCAATATCGAGGGTTTTAATCTTAATACCGGTGCGGGTAAAGATAACCTGAATAGCGAGAATTACAACGCCAATGATATAGTGCTCACTAATGCGGGTGATGACGCTGTGTCGCTGGGCCGCGGCAATGACGTTTTTCATGGCGGGGACGGCAAAGACACGTTAACCATAAACTGGCAAGCGGTTACCACCAATATTACTGAAACCAATACTGATGGCTGGTATGATCCGGCAGCGGGCATGTTTGCTGACCACAGCGCCTACTATTGGCGCACCTATACTTCAGGCTCAGGCGATAGCGTGAAGTACTACGCCGTTGAAAACTTCAAAGTCACGGCCGGTAGCGGCAACGACTATTTAAGAAGCTTTAATGGGGATGATGCCCTGACCGGCGGATCGGGTAATGATATTCTTGAGAGCGGTAGCGGCAAGGATACCATTAACGGCGGTGCCGGCATTGACCGCTGGGTAGCTGACTATAGCGCTACCACTGCCGCGACTAAATTAAACCTGCTTCTGGACAACACTGGAACAGGCTTTTTGAAAAGCGGCACCACCAACACAAGCAGTATATTCGGAATCGAGAACATCACTCTCAATACCGGCGCAGGTGACGATACTGTCGATGTCAAGGCTTTGCATGGTAATGATATTGTTAATAGCAATGCCGGTAACGATACGCTTCGGCTCGGCGATGGTCAGGATGTAGTCAACGGTGGGGACGGTAATGATGTACTGGTCTTTAATTTCAGTTCTTCAACAACCACGATCACCAACGTCGATGCAGGATACGGATGGTACAAATTCTCCGATAACGCAGGGTTAAATTCAGTCAAATACTACAGCATCGAACAGTTCGATATTACCGGTGGTTCAGGTGATGATCGGTTGTGGGCATGGGCTAAAGATGACGTCATTAAGGGCGGTGCCGGCAACGATGTGATTACCGGTGGAGGCGGCAATGATGTTTTGACCGGCGGCTCCGGTAAAGACCTCTTCGTGTTCGACAGTTACAATAACGGCATCGACACCATTAGGGAAGCCAAAGCTGATGATTCTGTCAGTGACGTCATCAGAATCAACGACCGTAACTTCAGCGGGGGAGCCGTGTCCTTGGGCAATGGTTCGGGGATACTAACCAATCAGGTGCAATTGTCCGTGAATGCGGCCGACAACGAATCCACCCTGTATATCGGTAGCGACGGCACAGCAGGCGCTGACGTAGTCATTAAGATTGCGGGCACTTACACTGCGGATAGCTTTACCCTTTCCGGCCGTAACATTACTTTCAGCAAAGGCTCTACAAATTCGGGAACTGCCGATAATGACACCATTAACGGCACCACCGGCAATGATGACCTTTCCGGCGGCGATGGTAACGACAAGTTGCTTGGCAAGGCCGGCAACGACGGTATCACCGGCGACAATGGTAATGATACCCTGGACGGCGGAGATGGCAACGATACCCTGGATGGCGGCGCCAATGATGACATCATCACCGGTGGTCTGGGGGCGGACAACCTGACCGGCGGCAGCGGAGCGGATCGCTTCGTGTACAGTTCAGTATGGGATAGTACCGTCGGCACGTTCTATCACGATATTATCAATGACTTTAGCAACGCAGAACTGGACAAGATCGACCTCTCCGCGCTTGATGCAAATCCGGTGTTAACAGGAGATCAGGCGTTTGCTTTTGTTACTTCTTTTGGCGGTAACGCAGGAGAGGTACTTTACGATTCGGGAGACGATCTGGTATTGGCTGATATGAGTGGTGACGGTTTGGCCGATATTGAAATTCAAATGCTCGGATCACCCACCATAACAGCAGCGAGTTTTATTCTATAAGCGGCATCGAACCAGGCGTCTGAGCCTTAACAGCAATCACCTCCGCGTTCGTATTGGACAACGCGCGCGGAGGTGGGACATTCAAGTCCGCATCACTTGATTGCAAGCATCCACGGATATTTCAAGCTTTGCTGACGGCAATCCATTTTATGCAAGACTAAGCTCTTGTCCGGTGACCTTGGCGATTTGGAGAAGTTCGCGACTGACAATCGGCGCCGTCTCACCGTGTACAGTCAGCTTTCCGGCGCATCCTTCATAAATAGTTCTCTAAACCGGCAAAATTCGCCGAGTAGTACTTCGGTCTCGGCATCGAATTACATATCGATACCAAAGACTTCATCCAGAACAAGCCGATAACTTTTGCTTGCATCGGACGGCACGCCTTCGATAATTCCGTTGCCTTGGCCGGGTTCCGGCAAACAATAAATCCGGGCATCTTGCACCGATCCGACAACAAATGGCGAATGCGTGGTAGCAAAAATCTGGGCGTTGGGTAGCAGGGTTTGAATAGCGGGCAAAATCCGGCGTTGCCATTTGGGATGGAGATGAATATCCACCTCGTCCAACAGCAGAATAATGGGTTGCGAAAACACATCACGCGGTTCCTGCCAAGGAATGGCTTCCAGCCGTAGCGATAAATCCGCCACCCAGCTGATGATGGATTTTAGCCCGTCGGGCAGGCCATCGAAATGGATAGTATCGCCGTTCATCCGTATGGTCACCGCGAAAGGCGAGCGTTCCAGGCGAAATTCAAGTTCCAAGCCGCAGATATCGCGAATCAAGGTAGTAATTCTGTTCAGCGCCTGATCGTAAACCAAAGCGGCCTTATCATCCCCGTCCGCCTTTGCCAGAGCGGATTGGGTGCGATTGTTGGCGATCCACTGCAATAACACTTGCGGACGGACGGTACCGTCAAAAGACAACGCCGCGTCAAAAGGCGAGCTGGTGATTTGTTGAATCGAGGGCATTCGTGTATCGCGTAATGTCCGCTGTCCGGAATAGGCAAAAGCAGCATAGGAAAATCGGGTTTGACTATGGACATTACCGGGTTGAAATTCATGGACCAACGTTTTATACCGATGCAAATCCTGTCTTACATCCTCCAAGCCATGACCAAAAAAGTAGTTATGCGCAAGATCGCTGGTTTGGACCGCATATTGGCCATAACGATTTGAAAATGTGCTGTCCGTTGGAGGCACTCCGCGTGACTGGCGAAAACCGTACGAGCCTGCTTTTCCATCGAAAAGAAAATCCACGCAACTGTTCGAACCGCGGAACCTATGGCGGATAAAGCTGCTAATGTTGTTAAGATCGAAAATATCGGCCAATGCATACAACAGCGTACTTTTGCCGCAGCCGTTCGGCCCGGTAAACAGATGAATTTCCGCTTTATCGGCGTCTCGTTCAGCGGATGCCATGGGCTTGAAATTGATAGAAACATCGTCGAATACTCCCACTTGATGCAAAGCAAGAGATTCCACACGATACGGTTGTGACATGAGAGCGCTCCAATAAAATGATTAAGTTAATCCGGGTTCTTGTTGACATTTCAATCAGCCATTCAAAAGCAAACATTTAATTAATACAAGGACAAGCTGTAAGTTACCGATCTAACAAATGTTTTTATCAAATGTCAACGGGGCTAGTTTAGCGCATGCATCCAATACTAGCTACCTTGGCCCGTATAAGCTGAATTACATTACGCTACCGGGTAGCGCAAAAAACGGTAACGGTAGAGTCGTTTAAATCGGCTTTTTGGTGCGGCTATTTCAGCCATTGAATTTATCCACCAATCCGGTAACTCTTTCGATTTTTTGCCGAACTGCCGCGGTAAACACAGCCTCACCGGCAAGCAATTTGACGGTTTTCTTGGCTCGGGTAATTGCGGTATACAGTAATTCTTTGGTTAACACGGGGTTGATTGCTTCGGGCAAAACGATTAGCACTTCTTCAAATTCAGAGCCTTGGCTTTTATGTATGGTCATCGCAAAAACGGTTTCGCAATGCGGCACTCGAGCAGGCAGGTATTTTTTGATGCTGCCGTCGGCACGTTGAAAAAACACCATCAGTTTTCCTGCAGGGTCAGCCACAAGACCTGTCCCTACTTTATCCGCCATGCAAATGCCGATATCGCCGTTATAAAGATGCAGCGCCGGATTGTTTTGCGTAACCATGACCGGCCGCCCCGGATACCATAAACCGGACAAATCGATGCGTTTTTGCTCGGCCAGTTTTTGTTCAACCCGGTGATTAACGTCGGCAACGCTGTTTTTTCCCTGCCGGTTCGAACACAGCACCTGAAAGCGGCTGAAGGCCTGATAAACCGGCTCAAATTCTGCACCGGCTTTAATCAACTGCAAATAATCCGCTTGCTGGGCTGCTATATAGCCGATCAAATCGGCATCGAGACGTTGCACGGCCTCATCATTGCCGTTACTTAAAATTTGCCGGGCGAGTTCATCCTGCTGAAGATTAACCGCCTCGGCCAACTCTTTGATGGCGCCGCCGAAACGGTGCGATTTCTTTAAGGTGTAGACGTTGTTTTGCAAGCTTTCAGCACCGGCCAAATCGGCCAACACCGCGCCGGATTCCACCGAAGCCAGCTGATCTTTATCGCCCAGCAAGATCAAGCGTGCGCCGGGTTTTAACGCGTCAAGCAGTTTGCTCATCAAAGCCAAATCGACCATCGATGCTTCGTCAACCACGACCAGATCGTAAATCAACGGTTTATCTGCGTTATGGCGGAAATATGGGGAAGGCGGCATCGCGCCCAGTAAGCGATGCAAAGTGGTTACGGTTTCCGGGATGCGACTTTTTATTACCTCGGAACACGGCAACTTCGCTTTGCTGAGGCCGATCGATTCCTGAAGCCGCATGGCGGCCTTGCCGGTCGGCGCCGCCAATGCAATAACCAGTGCTTGTTCGGCCAATTCCTGCAACAACGCCAGGATTTTAACCACGGTAAAGGTTTTACCGGTTCCCGGACCGCCGGTAATAATGCTGAACGACTGGTGGACGGCCATTTTCGCGGCCTCACGCTGATCATCGCTTTCAACTGCCTTGCCAAAATAGCGATCCAGCATCGTATCGAGTTTTTCAACCGGGTTTTCAGCCTGAATCATGGATTTTATCTGCGTCGCCAGCCGGTTTTCATAATTCCAGTAACGGTGTAGATACAGGCGGTTCTGCTCGATAATCAAAGGCAGAGTATTTGCCTGATCTATAGGATTCGTCTCCACCAGCCCGGAAGCGAGTAGCAATGCCTGCGTCTTATCGTCAATTTGAATGCAACTGTGACCCTGATTTTGCTCATAAGACACCGCCATCACGACAGCCTCGAAAGCCCGTTTTTGTACCGGGTCGAAGCCGGTGCGCCGGCTAAGGAAGCGGGCAAAAGCTATATCCAGGCGGCTGAATGATCTTTGCTCGATTTGTGCTGCATCTAAGTTATCTATTAGGGATAATATTTTATTTCCCCTCGGCAACTGCTCCATGCGTTGCTCTACCTCCTGCGTCCTTGCAGTCGTCTCCCAAGCCTCTCCCGTTGGAGAGGGCTTTGCATCGCTTAAGTCAACTGTATTATCAATCACTGCTCCCCCCAAACAACGCCGCCAACGCTTCAACCCTTTCCAAATCCGGCCTGTCCTGATAAACGCCGCTCATGGCCTGGTCCGGTTGCATGCCGCGTACGAACAAATAGCGCACGCCGCCAAAATGGGTTTCATAGTCGTAATCCGGCAAGCGTATTTGCAGATAACGATGCAGCACTACCGTATAAATCCAGTATTGCAGGCCGTAATTATGTTCGCGCATCGCATGGGTTAAGCCGGTGGGGCTGTAATCTTGCAAACCGTTGGTTTTATAGTCCATCACATAATAACGGCTCGTTCCTGAACTTGGAAACGCGCAGATAAGGTCGATAAACCCGGTCAGATAACCGCACATTTGTTTGGCGGTCAAAGGCTGAAATGCCGGGCTATCGCACAATATGCGATTGATCCGGGCTGCGTCCATCGTTTGCATGGCTAAATAAAACGGCATTTCCTTCAGGCATTGATTTTCTTCCAGATTCATCAGGCAAAAATCAGCATGGGTTTCCGACAGCGACGTTGCAACCACGGCTTGCAACAGCTCATCCAGCATTTGCGGCTGTTCCAATTTTAATCCGTAGCGTTGGCAAGCCTTATCCCGTTGCAGAGCAATATCCTTGCGTTGAGCCAAGTCGATGAACGCATTGTTTTCCAAAAGATCATGCACAACATTGCCGGTGTGCGCACCTCTAGGCAATTCCAGCGTTACGCTGCCGGATTCCGGCCGGGCAACAAGCGCCTGCTCTCCCGCCTTGTCCTCCGGCAACTCCGGCGCATCATGCCGGCTTAATGCCGACAACGCGGTATAGCTGCTCATTTGCCAATAGGTGTACAGCGATCTTTGGCGTTTTTTTGCCTGTGTGTAAGGATGTGCGGCGGCTTTTCGATAGCGGTCCGTTATGTCGCCCGGAACCTCCAACAACCGATACTCGGCCTTATCCTGAAAGGCTTGCAGCCGTGCCTGCTGCCCGGAGAAATCAGCCGTTGCAAATTCAAGCAGCCAAGCCATAGCCGAGTCATTTGGCGTATCTTGCGAACGCACATCGGCCCAAGCGATATAACAACGGTATTTGGCTCGGGTTACCGCCACATAAAACACCCGCAAATCCTCGGCCAACTCTTCTGTTAACGCCAGCTCGCGGCGGCGTTCAAAATCTTCCGAACCCAAATCGATTAACAAGCGGCCGTTTTCATGGCATTTAATCATCAAGCGTTCGCTGTTTAAACGGTCACTACGCTGCCAAAGATAAGGACAAAATACGACAGCATATTCCAGCCCCTTGGAGCGGTGCATGGTGACGATTTTGACCGCATCGTCGTCGCTTTCAAGGCGCAATTGCCGGTCTTCCGCACTGCTCGCTTTGGCAATCGCACTGCGCAACCAGTCCAGGGTTTTATTGATGCCCAAATGCTCATCAACGGCGGCTTGCTGCACCAGCTCGATAAGATGATGCAGGTTGGTGAGTTGTCTTTCCGCCATCAGTGTTTTCGACACCTTGACCCTGATTTTTTCCTGAATCAGCAAATGCTGCATCATTGCCATCAAGCCGCTTTGCCGCCAATCCTGAAAATAGCCGAGAAAGCGCGACATCCAGGCGTCCAGCTCGCTCTCGTTATTGATCAGCCGATACAGCGTTTGCCCATCCAAAGCAAACCAGTCTAAAGTCAAAGCCTGTTTGAGCAGCCCGCTGTCTCCGGGCTGAGCCACGGCCTGCAACAGGCGGTACAAATCGGCTGCCTCCTGCGAGGCAAAAACCGACTCTGTGCTGTTTAATACCGAAGGCACCCCTGCCAAACGTAGCGCCGCCTGATATTCTCTGGCCTGGGTGTTGGTTCTTACCAGAATGGCGATGTCTTTGGGCAGTAAGGCCCGGTCCGCCGGTTGCAGGCTGTAATCGCCGCTCAACAACTCGACGACTTCATTAACCACGGCGATCCTGATGTCCTCGGCTGCCTTACCTGCCGTCCAGTACCCGGATTTGCTGTCGCTTTCGGGCAATTGCCACAGCACCATCGTTGCCGCCGCCTGTCCTGCATAATGCAGCTCGCCTTTATCTGCCGACAAGCCCGGAGCAACGTCGATAAACGCCAGACCGTCCAGCAAGAATGCCCGCTCCCGCTGGAACAACGCATTTACCGCTGCGACCAGCTGCGGATGCGAACGCCAGTTTTGGCCTAAGGTAAATTGATGCTCGGCCTGTTTTTGCGCACTCAGATAGGAATGAATATCCGCGCCGCGAAACTTGTAGATAGCCTGTTTGGGATCGCCGATTAAATATAAATACTGGCTGGGTGCGGCGAATAGCGAGGAGAAAATAAGCCACTGGCTGTCATCGGTATCCTGGAATTCATCAATCAGCGCGACCGCAAAACGCTGTTGCAATTCAGCCGTCAGCAATGCGCCTTTTTCGCTTCGCAAGGCTTCAGCCAGACGGCTGATTAAATCGTCGAACGACAACACATTAAGCTGGTGCAAGCGTTTATCCAGCTGCTCGCGCAAGTTGTCCAGCAGGGTTTTGCGAAATACCAGGGTGATTTGTTTAAACGCCGCAGCCAGCGCATTAAAAGCAGTGGTATCAAGGGCTAACTCGGCGAGATATTCGGCTTTACGCTGATCGCCGGACTGGCTTTTATTGGTCCTGAACTTGTTGCCGTTCAGCGCATCGATCAGCCCTTTTTCGGTCAATAAGGCAAACGCCTCAGGGCCGGGAGTTTGCGTGGTATTACCCTGTAGCCATGCGCTTAACGCGTCATAGTGAAAATCAAAGGTATCGGTATAACTCGCCTTGAATTTTTCGTCGGCGAAACAATTACGTAAAACAGCTCCGCACTTATCCAGCTGAGCTTTTGCCAAATCCGCCTGCCGTTGCAATTCTATTAATGCGCTATCCAGGCTGTCGCAAAGCGGATAAACCTTGGCTTCCAAGCCGATGCCGGAAAATGCGGCAACACTGGCAAGCAGGGCATCCGGGTTTTTAAAGTCTGCCGTCAATACCGCGACTTCCCAGGCCGATCGTTGATAAATCTGCTTACGCCAGAAATCATCGGCGCAGGCCTGTTTGATCGCCGCCAGATCGCCGATTAATTCGGCATCGAATAGTTGCCCGCTTTCCAGCGCATGCTCCTTTAAGACGCGCTGGCAAAATCCGTGGATAGTGAAAATTCCGGCCTGATCGATATCCAGCAGCGCCATTTGCAGACGCTGCCTGATCAGTTCCGGCGCGATGTCCAAACCGGACAGCCAGTTGACAATATTTTCATCGACATTTTCAATACGCCTGTCCTGAGCCTGCCGAATGAACCCGTCCAAAGCCCGTCTGGCTTCGGCTAATCTGGAACGCACCCTGTCTTTAAGCTCTTCGGTTGCCGCTTTAGTAAAGGTGACCACCAGCAATTTTTTAATGGCGATATCCTGCTCGACCACAAAACGTAACACCAGCATCGCTATGGCATAGGTTTTTCCGGTTCCGGCACTGGCTTCAATCAGGTTTACGCCTTTTAGTAACTCGGTGTGAACCGGATCGAAATTGTTTATGTTCATGCGTAAATTCGGCATTATTAAAGGAGTTATGTCTAAACCCAACGATATGACGGCTACGCATCATACAGCAAGTTAATAGCGCTTGGAAAATGCCCGCCCGCTGTCAAATATGATCTTTCATAAACACTTTTCAAGATTTGCCGGTTACTGCCGACTCAATTCACAAAATGGATCGTGGCTGTGTGCCGCTTTTTCGGCAATCCGTTTTTCGTTCAGGCGCAAGTTAATCCGAGCTATCGTTAAATGCCGTAAAAACAGCTATATTTATGCTATTGTAAAATGTTCAATTGAAAACACAGGACTCCGGATTATGATTATTGCTGATATTATGACCATCAACCCGGTTACGGTTGACATGGATACGGAGCTATTGGTAATTAAGGAAATTTTTGATCATGTCTATTTTCATCATCTGCTGGTTGAAGATGAATCGGACAAGACTTTTGCCGGCGTTATTTCGGACCGTGATTTATTGAGCGCTATAAGCCCTTATATCCATACCGCTGCCGAAACTTGGCGCGATAAAGAAACTTTAAAAAAACGCGCGCACCAGATCATGTCGCGCCAGATTGATACCGTGACACCTGCAACGGATTGCAATATTGCGGTACAAAAAATGTTGAATGCGGATATATCCTGTATGCCTGTTGTCGACGACAATAAAGTTATTTTAGGTATCGTTACCTGGAAAGACTTCTTAAAAAACTATTTAAAACAACAATCCCCCGAAAACTATAAACATCTCGTCATGAAACATGATTAGCAATCAGTAAAGAAGTAACATATGTCTTTGTCAGCAGGGTAAATATTGCTCAAGCCGGCAAGGGTTAAGGCATTAATCGTAAAAAATCAAATGACATCGAACAACAATCCTTTAGACCTCAACCTGATTGCAATGGACTTGCAGGAAATCCCGCCCAAAGTGATATCGGAACCCCATTCCCTTACCGAATGGACACATGTGCTGTGCAATGAAGAAATGCCGATATTTTCTTATACCGCGCTCAGTATTCATGATATTTTGAATGACGACCGGAAAGGCGCGATGGAATTGGCTTCTGTTATTTTGCAGGACCCGAATCTGACGGTTAAATTATTAAAAATCAGCAATACTCCTCATTACAATCCATCCCGTCAAAAAATGGTTACGGTGTCGCGGGCCATTATCATGATTGGTTCCGAAGTTATTCGTGAATTAACGCTGGTATGCTCCTTTTTAGAATCCATTTTATCCTCGATCAATAAACAACAGGCCAATGAAGAAATAGCCCAAGCCATTCATGCTGCGGTACACGCGAAATACATAGCAATTGCTACCAACGATCCATCGCCGGAGGAAGTTTTTATCGCCACGTTGCTTAACCGTATTGGCAGCATTTCTTTTTGGTGCTTTTGCGGCGGGCAGGGAGAGCGTATTCAAGCCCTGGTAAATAAAGGGAATTATACGCGCGAAGAAGCCGAAAAAAAGGTGCTGGGCTTTAAATTGATAGAGCTGGGCGCCTGCTTAAGCAAAGCTTGGAAGCTAGGCGGCCTGATTGAGGAATCAATTAAACCCGCTGTATTGTCCAAAAATCCCAGAGTAGGCCTAGTTCAATTAGGTTATGAAATCACCGAAGCGTTAAAAGAGGGGACCGGCTCGAAAAGATATGCGGACTGCATCAGAAAAATCGAGGCTTTTACCCGGCAATCCAAACACGTGATCAGTGAAAAATTGCAAAATAATACCCGGACCGCATCGGATATTGCCTGTCAATTTGGTGCCACTGATGCGGCTATGCTCATTCAAAGCGGTTCGACTCAGACGATTGACTTGGAAGAGCCTGTTATTGATAAAAAACAAGTGCAGCTTCAGATTTCACAAGACATAACATCAATAATCAGCGAGCAGTTTGACATTTATCTATTGCTAAAAACGATACTGGAAGGCATTCATCGAGGCATTGGTATGGATCGAACTATTTTTTCGATGTTGGTAAGCGACAAACAATCCCTTAAAGAAAGGTTGTCTTTGGGCTGGCGCAAAGACAACTACGAATACAAAGTTGTTTTCAATATTTCGGAAACACCGGCCAATCTTTTTTTCCGTGTCCTGTCAGGTACTCAGGCTTTCTGGGCTAAGCCCTCAGATCATGCCAAGCTGTACACCCTCCGGGATATTAATGTGATTGGAAAAAACGAATGTTTTATGATGCCGGTTTTTTCCAATAAAACACCGATCGGTTTAATCTATGCTGATCGAGGAATGAGTAAAGAGCCTCTAACCGAAGAAGATTTTAATGCCTTTAAATATTTTGCCCAACAGGCCAACATAGGCCTTACAATTTATCGTATGCAACGCACGGTTAATGGAAGAAATAGCGGTATTTGATCGCTATTCAGCCTGCCAGGCGGATGGTTTGACAGGGATTTCGCAATATTGATCGAGCAATTTTGTAAAATAATTCCGGTCGATTTCCTGAGCGCCGAAACTTTCCAAATGCCGGGTATGCACTTGACAGTCTATTAGCCGATAATCCCAGGATTGAAGGTGTTTGACCAAGGTAGCGAAGGCGACTTTGGAAGCATCGGTTTTGTTGTGAAACATCGATTCGCCAAAAAAGACTTGTCCCAGCGCAACACCGTATAACCCGCCTACCAGTTCATCGCCAAGCCAAGCTTCGACCGAATGAGCAAATCCGGCCTGATGCAGTTGATTATAAGCCGAGTTGATTGCTGCCGTTATCCAGGTGCCGCCAACGTCTTTGCGAGGATCTGCGCAGGCCGTAATAACGTCATTAAAAGCCAGGTCAACGGTGACTGAAAAGCTATTTTTACGCAGAGTTTTGCGCAAACTGCGGGAAATAATCAGTTTGTCGGGAAATAAAACCAAGCGGGGATTCGGCGACCACCACAAGATAGGTTCGCCGGGGTTATACCAAGGAAAAATACCGTGCCGGTAGGCGTTCAACAATCGGCGTTGCGACAGACAACCGCCGATTGCAAGTAAGCCGTCCGGTTCACGCAGGGCTTTGTTTACCGGAGGGAAGTCTTGCTCCGGGTTATTCGGGTCGAGAACAGTCAGTTGCATAGGTCTGACTTAATTTAAAACATGGATTTGTAAGACTATGCCGGTCATTAAACCGGAAGCACAACTCAACCGACTAATTCATCAAGAAATTTCTCGGCATCCAGTGCGGCCATGCAGCCGGCGCCTGCTGAAGTAATGGCCTGTTTATACACGGAGTCCATCACATCGCCGGCAGCAAATACGCCCTCTACGCTGGTTGCGGTGGCGTTTCCGTGAATGCCGCTTTTAACCTTAATGTAGCCGTGCTCCATATCCAGTTGGCCCTCGAAAATACCGGTGTTGGGCGTGTGCCCGATGGCTATAAATACGCCATGTACAGCCAAATCTTTAGTCGAATTATCCAGGGTGCTTTTAATTCTAAGGCCGGTAACGCCCATATTGTCGCCCAGCACTTCATCCAATTGGTAATTCCATTCGATGCTGACGTTACCGTTTTGCGATTTTTCGATCAGCTTGTCGGAAAGGATTTTTTCGGAACGGAATTTGTCGCGGCGATGCACGACAATCACCTTTGAAGCGATATTGGCTAAATAAAGCGCTTCTTCAACCGCCGTATTACCGCCGCCAATGACGGCAACCGGTTTGTTTCTGTAGAAAAAACCGTCGCAGGTAGCGCAAGCCGAAACGCCTTTGCCTTTAAAGGCTTCCTCGGACTCCAGTCCCAGATAGCGCGCTGAAGCGCCGGTTGCGATAATGAGTGCATCACAGGTATAAGTGCCTGAATCGCCGGTTAATGTAAACGGACGGGCGGACAAATCAGCGCTGTGAATATGATCAAAAATTATCTCGGTATTGAAGCGTTCGGCGTGTTTAAGCATCCTTTCCATCAGGTCGGGCCCTTGCAAGCCTTCAACATCGCCGGGCCAGTTATCCACTTCCGTCGTCGTAGTCAACTGACCGCCTTGTTGCATACCGGTAATAATGACCGGATTCATGTTGGCTCGTGCGGCATAGATTGCTGCCGTATAACCGGCGGGGCCGGAGCCGAGAATCAAAAGACGGCAATGTTTGGAGTCACTCATTAATAATCCTTTGCAGTGGAAAAAGACAGAAATGATTTAATTATGAAGATGAAAGCGGGTTTCGTAAACAGTTTTATCGGTACAGCAGCCGCATAAATGCCGCAATGAAGGCCGGATTTGCCGTGGATATTATTAATGTGAAACATCTCATTATTCATCTATAATTATGTTTTATTGGTAATTTATGTAACGAGTTGTTGAATATGGCCGCTGTAATGGAAGAAAAAACCTTTCGTGGTTTGCGTGAAGTTGCTCTGTTGGGCTTCATTGCAGGCGCATTATTTTTTTTAATTTCACTGATCACGTTTAGTAATGAGGATGCCGGCTGGACGCATAGCGGATCGGTGCAGACCGTCTCTAACGCCTGTGGGGTGTTTGGCGCCTGGATCGCCGATTTCATGCTCAGCTGTTTTGGGCTGGTCGCTTACCTGTTCCCAGTCATTATCTTCTGGCAGGGTTATCTGGTTTACACTCAGGGCCGACAAGACCGCGAAAAAACCATTATCGGACTGCAATGGCTAGGCTCCATAGCAACCATCATTTCAGGCTCGGCATTGTTGAATTTGTATTTATTAAGAATAGGTATTGAGCTGCCCAGTAATACCGGCGGTATTTTAGGCCAGGAAACCGGCAATGCATTACTGGTCGTATTCGGAAATTCGGGGGCGACATTACTCCTATTAGTAGTTTTATTAGCCGGAGTTACTTTGGTTACCGGACTGTCATGGGTTGCACTGATAGATATTATCGGTAAATATACTGTGTTTATCTGTCAAGCTTTGGTCGGCAGTGTTGTGAGCTTGCTGCAACAACATGCGGCCCGGCGTGTTCAAACATTGGTCAATAAGCCCGCAAAACCGGAGCCTAAGAAAAAAGCGAGTGTTAAGCCCGTAGCAAATATCGAAAAATCGGTAGAAAAACCGGTAAAAACCAGCCCCCCGCCTAAAAAACAGCCTGCCGTTCACTATGATGTCAGCAAAGGCGTTTTGCCTTCGCTGGAGCTGTTGGATCAACGCGATACTCGTGTTATAGGGTATTCGCAAACCGATTTGGAAGAAATGTCGCGTTTGGTGGAAGAAATCCTGGCCGATTTTAACGTCGCCGTCGCCGTCGTCGGCTTTCATCCAGGCCCGGTTATCACCCGTTTCGAATTACAGCCCGCGGCAGGCGTTAAAGTCAGCCGCATCAGTACGCTATCCAAAGATTTGGCCAGGGCGTTGTCGGTTACCAGCGTTCGTATCGTTGAAATTATCCCCGGTAAATCGGTCGTCGGCCTTGAAATTCCCAACCGGGAACGGGAAATGGTGACCTTACGCGAATTATTGGTATCGGCGCCGTTTGAAAAATCCAAATCCATGTTGACCTTGGCGATGGGCAAAGATATTTCCGGCACACCGATGGTTGCCGATCTTGGCAAAATGCCTCATGCGCTGGTCGCAGGTACCACAGGTTCCGGTAAATCGGTCGCCATCAATACCATGATTCTCAGCCTGCTTTATAAAGCAAAGCCGGAACAGGTGCGCTTAATCATGATCGACCCGAAGATGCTGGAGTTATCGGTTTATGAAGGTATTCCGCATTTATCGACGCCCGTAGTAACCGACATGAAGGAAGCCAGTAACGCGCTACGTTGGGCGGTTGGCGAAATGGAAAGACGTTATAAGCTAATGTCAAAAATGGGGGTCAGAAACCTTGCCGGATTCAATCAACTGATAGAAGAAGCAAAAGCAAGAGGCGAAACTATCAGAGACCCCATGTTCCAGATGCTCAATCCGCTGGAAGAAGGAGAAGAGTATCCGACCTTAAATACACTGCCCAGCATCGTCATCGTCATCGACGAATTGGCCGACATGATGATGATTGTCGGTAAAAAAGTTGAAGAACTGATCGCCCGCCTGGCGCAAAAAGCCCGAGCGGCCGGTATTCATTTAATTCTGGCTACGCAACGCCCATCGGTTGACGTATTGACTGGCCTGATTAAAGCCAACGTACCGACCCGGATTTCATTTCAGGTATCATCACGCATCGACTCGCGCACCATTCTTGATCAAGGCGGGGCTGAAACTCTGTTAGGCAACGGCGACATGTTGTTCTTACCTTCAGGCACCAGCATTCCGATCCGTGCCCACGGCGCTTTTGTCGACGACCATGAAGTGCATCGCGTCGTTGAATTCTTAAAACAAACCGCACCGCCTGATTATCTGGAAGACATCACCCGCGAATCTTCCGATTCCAACGATAGCTATGGTATGAGCTCCGGCGGTAGCAGTGGCGGCGATTCAGAAAGCGATGCCCTGTATGACGAAGCCGTACAGTTTGTCACAGAAACGCGTAAAGCCTCAATATCCAGCGTACAACGACGTTTTAAAGTCGGCTACAACCGCGCTGCGACCATGATTGAAGAGATGGAAGCTGCGGGCGTTGTCAGCCCCCCGGAGAGTAATGGCTCAAGAGTCGTGCTGGCGCCACCGCCGGTAAAAGATTAACAATGTTCCCTGTACAGGGTACGCATTATTCCAGTTCATAAGTTCACACACCGATAACATCCACTGACACTGGCTACTTATCATGCCCTCAATGAGCCATGCATGATCATTAGAGCAGTGGATGGGCAAAACGATATAAAACTGATATGAAACGCAAGGAGCTCAGCGCTTCTTCCTTGCTTATTCTTTGACCGTATCCATTTTCGCATCATCGGGGACAAACCCAACAGGCGGGCTACTTGTGCTAGGGCTATTCTTACCTGCTCGGCCTTGCAACAGCAGTGCACGAATACGCTCACCTTGCTCAAGGCGGACTTTTTCCTGATCGGCTCGAAGTTTTTCCGCTGTTTTATTGACTATAGCTTGCTGATGGGTGCGCCGGCTATCGATGGTAAACTGCGCCGCCAGTGTACCCAAAAATACGCCAAGGGTGATTTGTAGTATGAGTTTCACAGCGTTTTATCTTTATTTAGATAGCGGGTTATATTTTGACCTTGGCGGGTAAATAAGCCGCCGAATTAAGATGGCGGCTTATTTATTTTCAGCTGAGACTATTATTGCGTCACAGGCAAGGCTGCAGCAATTGCCCCTTCTCCGGGAGCGCATAAAGGATGTCCCCAGCCTCCCGCACTAACCCCGGACATCTGCCCTGCTTGCCCGGTAATGTCATACACGATGTTGTCAGGACGTAAATCATCGCCGCTAACACCGCCTGGAACAAAGTCTAAATTAAGAGAATGCCGTGTTCGCCAAGCAATATTGTGATCGGCACAAGATGAGTCGCCACTGACACCGATGGCTCCCATTAGAACCCCTTCACTATTATAGAGCGCTAAACCTCCACCAAATACGTTAACCCCCCCTATTTTATTTCTCACCAAGGGGTCATTGGCTTGTCCATAGTTTTTTGACGGCCCTTTATAAGCTGCAGCAGTATCTACAGGATTGCTCAGTTGCAGGCCAAATAGGCTACCGCCGGGTTGAACGGCTGTGTAGAGGTTGGCTGTAGACAGAACCAGGCCGGGTAAGCTGAACGCATTGGCCGTATTGGCTTTTTGTGCTGAGATGACGCGGCTGCCGGGCCACTGATCGCCTCTGTCTTTACCGGTAAATGCCACGGCGCAAACAACGCCGTCTCTATCGACAATGGTGCCCCACATATCCAGATCGAAACCACCATTATCTTCATTTCTTGCCGTAATTAAAGCGGCTTTTAATGCGGCATAATTGGGCAATTTTCTGCAATTATCGGGTTCAGCCGGAGCAGCCAAAGCAATATTGGCAGTAACCGCTAAAGATCCTATCAGCGCTAAATTCATAAGAGTTTTTTTCATTTTTATTTTCTCTCTTTCAGGTTAAATTAAAACATCTTGTTGTGAATAAGCTTGGTTATATTCTCCATGCATTGTCTTCAACACCGCGAAACGCCCCTTCATTCGTAATGCCGATCCATTTATCGATATTGACTACCGCCCAACTCTGTTGATATTCTCAAAACAGTTATTTTAAAAAATGAGCTGCCCGTATTTGCTGTTAAGTCGTTAATAGCTTTTTGCATTAATTTCAACAGTATTAAGCATTAAAATCAGAATCAATAAAATCCGATTTTAACCATTTGTATTTCTTTGTCCATAATTAATAATGGTTTTTCGCTTTGATTTGGGTAAGGCGTAGGCCGAGTATTTTAATGAACTCATCGTAAGATAATATCGATTCCGTTACGGAAGATTAGTGCTGTCCCGCTTCTTCTACTGAGTTCTTCCCAGATTTCGCCCTGCCGGTTGCGTGTCTATTCCAATAAGCAAAAACTAAACCACGGGCCAAAGCGAAGCTTCCTTCACTTATCGGATCGTTGAATCCGTGTTGGAAAGCAAAGCGCGTTACTCAATCCAGATAAAGATTGCTAATTAAGTTTCCATTTGGCTCAACTGATTTTTCAGGGTACAAGCACTGAATGTTTACCCCGGCTTTTTTGATAAACAAAATAACCGACGATGGCGAAGCTGAGCCAACCGGTTACTAAGGGTCCGACTACATTGTTATAACTGCTGACCAGATAAAGATATTCCGAACTAAAATCGGTATTGAACAAGCTGCCGCTCATTTTTATTTGCCACACCCAACCGGCATGACAGCCTATACATAAACCTAAACTTTCTTTTACCTGAGTTCTGAGTACTGCGAGAAAAATACCGACCGTCAGCAACGAAAAAAATGCCGAACCGTTTTTTGGATTCAACATATTAGTAAACGCATCGCCTAACAAAATAAACCCGCTGAATACATTAAATTCCTGTTGGGGAGTTTGGCTTTTGCTGTCTAGAAAATGCAACGCCGCAAAATAAGCGGAGCTGATCAGGACTGCGGCAATGACCGGCAGCTGCTTTTTTAAACCGGCCAAGAGCATTCCCCGAAAAATCGACTCTTCAACCATTGCGATTAGCAGCCCCAGCAGTAATGAAAGAAACATTTTCTTGCCCGCTAAACCGAGCGTCCATGGTTGCGTTTCATCAATAATATTGATGCCTAGAACGTACAAAATAATAAATACCGGCATCAGGGTAATCAAACCAAGCCCGAATCCAAGAGGCACCTGTTTTAAAAAAACCGATCTTGCGGTAAATCCCAAGTCTTGTTTGTTAAATTTCAAATAAGCCATCATCGGAAAAATACTCAGCAGCAGCAATATCTGCGTTAAACGGATGATGAGCTTTCGTAACATAGACGGGTCGTCCAGTCCCAGCGCGATCAAGTAACCTAGCAGGCAAGCCGTAGATGTAGCCGCCAGCAACACCAGCAAAGGCGCTAGTGAATAAACAAGGTATCGTTTCAACGTTGATGCTCCATTTCCGGGTTAGTAACCCTGCCAAAATCGCCCCACAGCATCTGTACGGCGGCGATGGCGGCCAGCGACGCGGTTTCGGTTCTTAATATGCGAGCGCCTAGGCGAACTGGAATAAAGCCGGAAGCTTTTGCCGCATCTCGTTCCTGGCTGGAAAAGCCGCCTTCGGGGCCGGTCAGTAGAGTCACTTTCATGGTTTCAGGTTTTAACTCCGTCAATGTCGTTTCTGCATAAGGATCGAGAAACACCTTTAGCCCCTGCTGGTTGCTTACCCAGTTTTGTAACGACTCGACTTCCAGCAATGGGGGTAACACGGTTCGGCCGCTTTGTTCGGCGGCATGTTGAACTATTTTTTGCCAATGCAATAGGCGTTGCGGCTTTTTCTCGCCTTTAAATTGCACCACGCAACGCTCGGTCAATAACGGCGTTATCCGGGTAACGCCCAGCTCCACGGATTTTTGTACGGTCAAATCCATTCTATCGCCTCGCGAGATGCCCAGGCCCAAGGTTACCTGAAGCGGCGACTCCACACTGCGGTCAGTCCATTGCCCGACGGCAATCAACACGGTTTTTCGGCTGACTTCGTCAACTGCGCACGAATATTCTCCGCCGTGACCGTTAAATAAAATGATGGGATCGTCTTTTTTTAACCGCAACACCGTCCTGACATAATGGCCGTTGTCATCATCCAGTTCGATGTGTTTGCCTGTAGCCAGCGGCGTCGGCGTATATAATCTGGAAATTCGCATAATCAGTCCTTAACCGCCAGCTGTATGCCTTGCCAGGCCACTTCAGCGATTAATAAAAGTTCTTCCTCGGTAATGATGTAGGGAGGCATAAAATAAATGACGTTACCCAAAGGGCGCAGTAATACTCCTTTGGATAAGGCGTATTGATAAACTTTGAGACCGCGGCGTTCCTGCCAAGGGTAAGGTTCGCGAGTATATTTGTTTTTGACCATTTCAATCGCCAGGATCATGCCGGTTTGCCGAACGTCAGCAACATGCGGATGTTGATGAAAACGCATCGCCGCTTTCGCCATACTACCAGCCAGAGATCGGTTTTTTTCGATGATGTTATGTTGCTGAAAAATGTCCAGAGTGGCAAGTGCGGCTCTGCACGCCAGCGCATTGCCGGTATAGCTGTGCGAATGCAAGAATGCGCTCATCGCTTGATATTCGGCATAGAAGGCCTGATACACCCGATCTGTGGTTAATACTGCGGACAGCGGCATATAGCCGCCCGTTAAACCTTTGGACAAGCATATAAAATCGGGGCTGATTGCCGCTTGCTCGCAGGCAAATAACGTTCCGGTGCGGCCGAAGCCGACCGCGATTTCATCGGCGATGAAATGCACATGGTATTTATCGCAAGCGGTGCGCAGCAATTTTAAATAGACGGGGTCGTACATGCGCATATTGCCGGCGCATTGCACCAACGGTTCAATGATGACCGCGCAAACCGTATCGCTGTGTTGTTGCAGAGTTTGTTCCATTAGCGCAAAACGGCGAATGGAATAATCCGCCCATGATTCGCCGGGATCACGATAATAACAGTCCGGGCCGGGCACGGTTATCACGTCCATTAATAGCGGTGCGTAGGTTTCTTTATAAAGCGCTACGTTGCCGACGGCTAATGCGCCTAGCGTTTCGCCGTGATAACTGTTTTCCAGGGTGATGAACTTGGTTTTTTGAGTTTGCCCGTGGTTGCGCCAATAATGAAAACTCATTTTAAGCGCGACTTCTACCGCAGCAGAGCCATTGTCGGCATAAAAACAGCGGTTCAAGCCTTGCGGCGTTATTTCAACCAGCTTTTCCGCTAATTTGACCGCAGCCTCATGGGTGAACCCGGCAAAGATCACCTGCTCCAGGGTATCGAGCTGATCTTTTAATGCCGCATTGATGATAGGATTGGCATGGCCGAATAAATTCACCCACCATGAGCTGATCGCATCAAGATAGCGATTGCCGTCGAAATCTTCAAGCCAAATACCTTGGCCTTTTTTGATCGGAATAATCGGGAAAGTTTCGTGGTCTTTCATTTGTGTGCAAGGATGCCACAACACGGAAAGGTCTCGATTGGAAAGGGATTGGTTGGACACAGATGAAAGGCACAAGGTGAAAGGCTAAAAAAACCTCGCGGATTTACTCGCTATAGCTGACTAAGTGAGTCAATAAAAGAGGTTACATCTTCATTATCAACGCGCTGATAAATATCGGACACCGATAAGATTAATTCTAATGATTCAAAAGTCACGCTATCACCCATAAAATAATGGCGGGACATCCAGCTTTCACTTCGACGACAGACTTCGACATCAACAAAATCCTGCTCAATTAACACATACTCTTTAAGCGTAGGCAGGGTTTGATAGGCGAATTTCTTAGCGGTTTCATCCATTCTGCGGGTGAATTTTGATAAGACCTCAACAATAATAACGGGGTTTTCGGTGTAATAATCGTTGCCGCTGTCATCCTTACAAACCACCATCACATCGGGATAAAAAAATTTGCTGCCGACTTTAACTTTAATATCCGATGCAAAGGGTTCGCAGGGCGTATTTTTTAACTGATTGCCAAATTCTCTACTGACATTACCTGTAATGCGCTGGTGATTTTTACTCGCCCCCGCCATTGCGTAAACAGCACCGTCAATATATTCGTGCTTTATTTCACTAAGCAATTCGCCTTGTAAATAAGCTTCTTCGCTAATCCACTCGGATTCTTGTTTTAATTTCAACGCCATGGTTTTTACCTCAATAAATATTTGCTGAATTAGTGAGTTAAAACAGATTATAAGCAAGCCGTGAGCACGAGCATAGCAAGTACATTCAATTATCGGTTTAGATTCTCCAAAATCGCCAAGGTAGGCGCAGACTGGTTCATGGTATAAAAATGTAAGCCGGGCGCACCGCCATCCAGTAAACGTTGACAGAGATCGCTAACCACGTCCAGGCCGAATGTTTGTATCGCATCTCTATCATCGCCAAAACTTTCCAGGCGTTTACGCAGCCAACGAGGAATATCCGCGCCGCACATTTCCGAAAAACGGAACAGCTGCGTATATTGAGTAATCGGCATAATACCGGGCACGATAGGAATCGTTATGCCGTTTTTTTCACAGGTGTCTACGAAATGAAAATAAGCTTCGGCATTGTAAAAATACTGGGTAATAACCGCATCGGCGCCGGCTGCGACTTTACGCTTGAAGTTTTTAAAGTCTTCCATTCCACTGACCGCTTGCGGATGCACTTCAGGATAGGCGGCAACATGAATCTGGAAATGATCGCCGGTTTCCTGGCGAATAAACTCGACCAGCTCATTGGCATAGCGAAATTCTCCGGCTGACATCATGCCGGAAGGCAGATCGCCTCTTAAAGCGACAATTTTACGAATACCATGGTCCTGATAATCTTTCAGGATCGCGCGAATATTGGCTTTGGTTGAGGCAACACAGGACAAATGCGGCGCTGCGGCGATGCCTTTGGCTTGAATATCGATGACGGTAGTGAAGGTAAGATCGCGGGTCGACCCGCCTGCACCAAAGGTGACGGAAAAAAAGTCGGGATTGAGTTTGGCCAGTTTGCTATGCACAACTTGCAGGCTCGCCGCACCTTCTTCAGTTTTCGGCGGGTAAAATTCGAAACTGAATAGTTTGGGATGTTTTTTTTGCGATTGCATTTTAGGGTCTCACTGACGGGAATCTGAAGGTATCGTTCCCACGGTTTCTTACCGGAATTCCGTTGTGGACTCATTGCATTCCGTGCCGCCTCTGCGACACGGAATGCATTCCCACGGAGACCATGGGAACGATGATTAATCAATAACGATAATGATCGGCTTTAAAAGGTCCTTCAACCGGGACATTAATATACTTGGCTTGCTCATCGGTTAACACGGTCAACTTCACGCCCAGTTGTTTCAGATGCGATCTTGCCACCTTTTCATCCAGTTTTTTAGGCAGGATATAAACCTTGTTTTCGTATTGCGCTGCATTTTGCCAAAGTTCCATTTGTGCCAGAACCTGATTACAAAATGAGTTAGACATTACAAAACTAGGGTGTCCGGTGGCGCAGCCCAGGTTAACCAAGCGGCCTTCCGCCAAAATAATCAGGCGTTTGCCGTCAGGAAAAATCACATGATCAACTTGCGGCTTGATATTTTCCCACTTATATTGACGCAATGAGGCAATATCAATTTCCGCATCGAAATGGCCGATATTGCAAACAATCGCCTGATCTCTCATCGCCAGCATATGCTGATGGGTGATAATATTAAAGTTGCCGGTCGCGGTAACAAAAATATTAGCCAGCGGCGCCGCTTCTTCCATGGTTACAACACGATACCCTTCCATAGCCGCTTGCAATGCGCAAATCGGGTCGATTTCGGTAATTAATACCGTAGCTCCGAGGCCTCGTAAAGATTGCGCACAACCCTTGCCGACATCGCCGTAACCGCAGACCACAGCGATTTTTCCGGCAATCATTACGTCGGTAGCGCGTTTGATGCCGTCAACCAAAGATTCACGGCAACCGTACAGGTTATCGAATTTTGATTTTGTCACCGAATCGTTAACATTGAAAGCAGGAACTTTTAACGTACCTTTAGCCACCATTTCGTACAAACGCAATACGCCTGTTGTGGTTTCTTCGGACAAGCCTTTAATACCGGCCATTAATTCAGGGTATTTTTCATGCATCATAACGGTTAAATCGCCGCCATCATCCAGAATCATGTTAGGACGCCAGCCGTCGAGGCCGTCAATAGTTTGAGCGATACACCATTCGGCTTCTGCTTCGGTTTCGCCTTTCCAGGCAAAAACCGGAATACCTGCAGCCGCCATAGCTGCAGCGGCATGATCTTGGGTAGAAAAAATATTGCAGGAAGACCAGCGCACCTCTGCACCCAATGCTGTCAAGGTTTCAATCAATACCGCTGTTTGAATAGTCATGTGCAAACAGCCGGCGATACGAGCGCCTTTTAATGGTTGTTCTGCGCCGAATTCTTCGCGCAAAGCCATTAATCCCGGCATTTCAGTTTCAGCAATATTGATTTCCTTACGGCCCCATTCCGCCAGAGCGATATCGGCGACTTTGTAATCTTGTTGGCTCATCACGTTTCCTGTATTTAGTATTTAGTTAAAGACCGGCGGCATCTTTTAGTGCATCAACCTTGTCAGTTTTTTCCCAGCTAAAGGAATCTTCGGTACGCCCAAAATGACCATACGCAGCCGTTATTTGATAGATAGGTTTTAGCAAGTCCAACATGGCAATCAATCCTTTAGGTCTTAAATCAAAAATATCTCTGATGATTTGCACCATTCTGTCTTCGCTGATTTTGCCGGTGCCAAAGGTTTCAACAGTGATGGAAGTAGGTTCTGCAACGCCTATAGCGTAAGAAACCTGAATTTCACAACGCTCAGCCAAGCCGGCTGCAACAATGTTTTTTGCTACATAACGCGCCATGTAGGCTGCTGAGCGGTCAACTTTGGAAGGATCCTTACCCGAAAACGCGCCGCCGCCGTGTCTTGCCATGCCGCCGTAGGAATCAACGATAATTTTACGTCCGGTTAAGCCGCAGTCCCCGACGGGGCCGCCGATAACGAATTGACCGGTTGGGTTAATGAAGTACTTGGTATCTTTGTGCAGCCATTCTTTGGGCAGAACCGGCAGGATAATTTCATCCATCACCGCTTCGTGCAATGCTTTTGTAGCTATTTCAGGCGAGTGCTGGGTGGATAAAACAACTGCGTCAATCGCTACGGGTTTATTATTTTCGTAGCGGAAGGTAACTTGGCTTTTGGCATCAGGACGCAGCCAAGGCAGGGTTTTGTTTTTACGAATTTCGGCCTGACGTTTGACCAGCAAATGAGAATAGGTGATTGGAGCCGGCATCAATACATCGGTTTCGTTGCTGGCATAACCAAACATTAAACCTTGATCGCCCGCACCTTGTTCATGGTTTTCAGCTTCATCGACACCCATCGCAATATCCGCCGACTGCTTACCGATGGCATTTAAAACCGCACAACTTTGGCCGTCAAAACCTATATCGCCATGATCATAACCGATGTCACAAACAACCTTTCGGACCAGTGCTTCAAGATCAACCCAAGCATCGGTGGTTACTTCGCCTGCTAAAATGACCATGCCGGTTTTCACCAGCGTCTCGCAAGCAACGCGTGAACGAGGATCTTGTGCCAATAAGGCATCAAGTACTGCATCTGAAATTTGATCCGCGACCTTATCAGGATGTCCTTCTGAAACTGATTCTGATGTGAAAGTATAATTATTGCTCACGATAACCACCTTGCTAAAATGTAAAACCCAGATGTACAAAAGGCTGCATAGGCAGCCTTCTTGTGTATGGTGGGCCCTGTAGGACTTGAACCTACGACCTGCCGATTATGAGTCGGACGCTCTAACCAACTGAGCTAAGGGCCCTTAAATATATTATTTACTCGCCATCCAAAAAGCATCTCAATTGCTCTGATCTTGATGGATGTCTAAGCTTCCTCAATGCCTTGGCTTCAATTTGACGAATTCTTTCACGCGTCACATCGAACTGCTTACCAACTTCTTCCAATGTGTGATCGGTATTCATATTAATACCAAAACGCATACGCAGAACTTTAGCCTCTCTTGCCGTTAATCCCGCCAACACATTTTGTGTTGATTCACGCAAACCGGCAATCGTGGCGGCCTCGACCGGGGACAATACTTTAGCATCTTCTATGAAATCCCCAAAATGAGAATCTTCATCGTCACCGATAGGCGTTTCCATTGAAATAGGCTCTTTGGCAATTTTTAATACCTTGCGCACCTTATCTTCGGGCATTTCCATACGTTCCGCCAATTCTTCCGGCGTTGCTTCCCGGCCTAATTCCTGAAGTATTTGCCGCGAAATTCGATTCAATTTATTGATCGTTTCGATCATATGCACCGGAATACGGATAGTTCTGGCCTGATCTGCAATTGATCGGGTGATAGCCTGCCTGATCCACCATGTTGCATAGGTAGAAAACTTGTATCCGCGGCGATATTCAAATTTATCGACCGCTTTCATTAAACCGATATTACCTTCCTGGATCAAATCGAGAAATTGTAACCCGCGGTTAGTATATTTTTTAGCTATTGAAATGACCAGCCTTAAATTGGCCTCGATCATTTCTTTTTTCGCGCGCCTTGCTTTAGCTTCGCCGATAGACATGCGCCGGTTAATATCTTTTAGCCCACTAATGGTCAAGCCATATTCAGCCTCTGTATCGGCCAATATCTTTTGAGCTTTTCTTACTTCTTTTTCGCGCTCTTTCAATGCTTCAGAATACTTGCTTCCCGCACTCAAGTACTGATCAAACCATTCTGAGCTGGCTTCATGCTCAGGAAAAGAAGCAATGAAATCCTTGCGAGGCATTTTGGCATGATTAACGAAAACATCCATAATCAGCCTTTCCTGCTCACGCACAGTAGCAACGCCATTAGGAATAATGGCCGTCAGCTTCTTTAAATATTGCGGCGTCCATTTAAATTCCATAAACAGCTCAGCCAAAGCCTCAAACTCTTTTTCAGTTTTGTCACTAGAATAGCCGTATTTTTTGATTGCAGAGGCGGCCGTTTTCAACTGCTTTCTGAGAGCCTCAACCTTCTCTTTGACCTCTTCGTAATTCAGTCCCTTCGGCTCTTCTTCGGCGGGTGTCTCTTCGACATCATCGCCCACGGGTAGGGTAGCGACAAAATCTTCGGGCTCGCTTAAATCCACAAAACCGGAAATTAAATCGGTCAGGCGAATGCCGCCTTCCTCGCCGGAAATATCATCAAATGATTGTAAAAAATCTTCAACAACAATACAGGAACGAGCAATTGCTTCAACCAGCTGTTGCTGGCCTTCCTCAATACGTTTAGCAATTTTCAATTCGTCGGCGCGCGTCAACAATTCCACAGAACCCATTTCCCGCATATACATGCGCACTGGATCCGTGGTTCTGCCAAATTCGCTATCAACAGAAGCTAAGGCCGCGACTTCTTCTGCATCCTCATCGTCCGTAGTAACTGCCGCAGAATCAGTGATAAGGGAATCTTCATCGGGGGCAACTTCATAAACCTGAATCCCCATATCATTGATCATGCCAATAATATCTTCGATTTGCTCAGGATCAACAATATCACTGGGCAAGTGATCATTAACCTCGGCATAAGTCAGGTAGCCCTGCACTTTGCCCTTGGCAATCAATTGTTTAAGCTGAGACTGTTGTTGTTCTTGATTCATCATTTACTCACGGAAGACTCTGTTCGATCCGACTTCGCCGAACCGATAATTATACTACAAATTCCTATTATTTTGCACCAAACAATTTTGCTGACAGCATTTTACGCAACAGCTCTTTTTCCTGTGCATCCAGTCCCTTTGTTTTTTCTTTATCCAGCAATCCGACCAAAACAGCCTCCCTGGATTGAGCCAGCAGCTTGTCCAGCGCATCGCAAAACTCAGTCTCTATGCCATCATCCGGAATTAACAAATCCAATAAAGCCAATGCTTTTATAGATTTTTCTTCGGCAGTACCTCGATAACACTCCATCAAAACAGCCGCATTTGCAGGACTTTTATCCGCAATCATGCGCAGAATATTTTTAAATAGAGCGGCCCCCGAAAACTCCAGCCCGACCCAGTCAATCTCTCGTTGCTCAAGCAGCTCAGCCAACCTGGGATTCTGCACCAGCAAGGCGATTGCAACACGCGCCGACGATAATCTGCCGCCATCCTGCGGCCGTTGTTTCGCAGCTATCCTGGAGTGTTGCTTAAAAGCAAGTGTAGTCGCATTCTCCAAAACATCCAGACCAGACCATCCGGATAATTCTTTTAGCCGCGTAAACATCATCTCCTTAAAAACACTTTCCGGCAATTTCTCCAGATACGGCTTAGCTTTATTTACCAATTGCGCCCGCCCCTCCATTTCGGACAGGTTCAGCTCACCCGATAAATACCCGAAAAAATACTCCGACAAGGATTCAGCAGCTTGCACGCGATCAATAAAACCACTAACCCCCTCTTCTCGCACCAACGAATCGGGATCATGATTTTGCGGCAACAGCATGATGCGAATCCGACGCCCATCTTTTAAACTGGAAAAAGCCGGCTCCATTGCTCGCCATGCCGCCTCGCGCCCCGCCTTATCACCATCAAAACAAAACACCAACTCTGAAGAAAACCGGAACAATAAATCCAGATGCGCTTGCGATGCCGCCGTTCCCAAGGCCGCAACTGCGTAATGAATACCAAACTGGGCCAAGGCGATAACATCCATATAGCCTTCCACAATCAAAATCCTAGGAGGCTTGGCATTCTTTTCCAGAAGCTCATACAACCCGTAAACTTCTTTGCCTTTGTGAAATAGGGGCGTTTCCGGAGAATTCAAGTATTTAGGCAAAGAATCGTCGAGCACTCGCCCACCAAAGCCTACAATCCGGGCGCGCTTATCCCTGATGGGAAACATGATTCGACCGCGAAAACGATCATACAGCTGCCCACCTTCCTTGCTAACCAACAACCCTGCTTCGAGCAATAACTGTTGATCAAAACGGGTTGCGAGGGCTTGCCATTCATCAGGGGCGTAGCCCAGCATAAAATCGCCGGCACAATCACCGCTAACATCCCTTTTTTTTAAATATTCAACCGCCTTTTTTCCTTCATCGCTAGCTCTCAACTGCTCCACATAAAAGCCGGCAACCCGCTCCATCAGCACATACAGAGCAATCAAATCTTCTTTCTTTTGCCCCGCCTGATATTCGATTGACTCCCTAGGCACCTCGATCCCGACAAACCCTGCCAGATCTTCAACCGCCTCAACGAAATCCAGATGACTAAAATCCATCAAAAAACTGATGGCGTTACCGCTAGCACCACAACCAAAACAATAAAAAAATTGTTTTTTTCGGTTTACAGAAAAACTGGGAGTTTTTTCAGTATGAAAAGGACAGCGGGCGACAAAATTGTTACCCGTTTTTTTTAGAGGGACGTGCGAATCGATTAAATCGACAATATCAACCCGCACCAAAAGATCATCAATAAATTCACGCGGAATTCTACCGGACACAACTACACTCCGAAAATTAATGCGGGAGGTAGGACACCCAAAGCAGGCGCTTTAAACGACGTAGGAGCAGTTGCCGAGAAATCCAGTAAAAAGGCTACCCTGTTAACGCAGCTTTGATTTTATTACTCACAACCGACATATCGGCGCGCCCCTGCATTTTTACTTTAAGCAAGGCCATGACCTTGCCCATATCCTTTACCGATTTTGCACCGGACTCTGCGACAGCATCTTTAACCATTACATCAACTTCAACTTCAGTCAAAGCTTGCGGCAAAAAATCCTGAATTACCGGAATTTCGGCTTCTTCAATGGCTACCAGATCATCCCGACCGGCGTCAGCAAACTGACGGATAGACTCACGACGCTGCTTGAGCATCTTGTCAAGGACCAAAATAACCCGCTCGTTATCCAAAACAATGCGTTCATCGACCTCAACCTGCTTAATAGCGGCCAAAATCAAGCGAATCACACCTAGCCGGGCTTTATCTCCGCCTTTCATGGCGGCTTTCATATCGTCCTTGATACGATCAGTTAACAAATCCATCGCATTTACCTTGACTTTACAGTGCAGGACGTCCGCGACGTAAGTTTTTCAATGCATAACGTTCGCGCGCCAATTTTTTTAAGTGGCGTTTAACAGCGGCAGCACCTTTACGTTTGCGTTCTGCGGTTGGTTTTTCATAAAACTCGCGGCGACGCACTTCTGCCAACACACCCGCTTTTTCACAAGCGCGTTTAAAACGGCGAATCGCAATATCAAATGGTTCGTTTTCTTTGATTTTTACTGACGGCATTATAATGACCCGAATATGTTAATATTTAAAAGTTAGGATTTTTCAATCCACTGAACAAACAGAACCCTTAATTATACCTTTACTTTTATAAATTTCAAAAATTCAATGTACGTTTTAGGCATAGAAACCTCTTGCGACGAAACCGGTGTCGCCATTTATCACTCCGAACACGGCTTGTGTAGCCATCTTTTATACAGCCAAGTCGACATGCATAGCGAATATGGCGGTGTTGTTCCTGAACTGGCATCGCGCGACCACATTCGGAAATTAGTGCCGCTGATCAAGCAATGTTTACAGGAAAGCCAACTGGCCGGCAGCGACATTAACGGCATTGCTTACACTGCAGGACCGGGGCTGATGGGCGCATTACTGGTCGGCGCGGCAACGGCCCGAAGCTTGGCTTGGTCGTGGCAAATTCCGGCTATCGCCGTCCATCATATGGAAGGCCATCTGTTAGCGCCGATGCTGGAAGAAAACCCGCCGGAATTTCCCTTTGTTGCGTTACTTATTTCCGGGGGACATACCCTGCTTGTGCAGGTTGAAGGTATCGGCCGCTATCAGCTATTAGGCGAATCCTTAGATGACGCCGCCGGTGAAGCTTTTGATAAAACCGCAAAAATGCTGGGCTTGGGTTATCCGGGCGGACCCAAGCTGTCCGCACTTGCAGAACATGGCAAGCCGCAGATCAAATTTCCTCGTCCGATGACTGATCGCCCCGGATTGGACTTTAGCTTTAGCGGTTTAAAAACATTTACCCTAAATGCCGTTAATGCCTCTGAAAAAACCGATCAGGACAAGGCCGACATCGCCGCCGCATTTCAACAGGCGGTTGCCGAAACACTCAGCATTAAATGCAAACGAGCTTTACAGCAAACCGGCCTGAAAAAACTGGTCGTTGCAGGAGGCGTCAGCGCCAACAAGCAAATTCGCGCCTGTTTGACGGAAATGGTTGCCAAGGAAAATGCCCGACTCTATTTTCCCAGATTGCAATTTTGCACCGATAACGGCGCGATGATCGCCTATGCCGGTTGCCAACGCTTAATGGCAGGACAACAGCAAGGGTTGGAAATTTATGCCCGCCCGCGCTGGCCGATTAGTGAGTTATCCGGCTGCTAATCAGCCTTCCTGCCCAGCCAGCAAGCGTTGAATATTACCCTTATGCCGCCATAATAAAAAAACCATCATGACTAAGGAAACGGCAACGATAGCCTCGTTGCCGAGCAAAAACCAAGCAAAAACCGGCGACAAAACCGAAGCCACCAAGGCGGACAAGGATGAAATCTTACCCAGCTTATAGATCAAAAACCAAGTTGCCATGAACGCAAGACCAAGAGCCCAGAAAAAACCGAGCAGCACACCGACCGAAGTCGCAACCCCCTTACCGCCCTTAAAACCGAAAAAGACCGGATAGAGGTGGCCCATAAAAGCCGCCAACCCGGTCGCTGCAACCAACTCGACCGGCAACCCCAGCGTATTCGCGGCATAGACCGGAATCAACCCTTTCAGCATATCGCCCAACAGGGTAATCCCTGCCGCTTTTTTCCCGCCGATACGCATCACATTGGTCGCCCCGGGATTGCCGGAGCCCTGCTCACGAGGGTCCGGCAAGCCCATCAGGCGGCAAATAATAATGGCACTGGAAATTGAGCCTATCAGATAGGCAGCCGGAACAAACAACCATTCAACCATTGCGTAACCTTTTTGTCATTTTGAACTTGTAAGCACGGGACGTTTCCCTGATACTTACGATGGCATGGACGCAGGAGATACCCCCTCAAGGACGGGGAGATAGAATTGCGTCTGGAACAGCAATCGAGAGCAATGCAGGAGCATAAACCGAGCGACTTTTAAAAAACACGCATCATAACCGGAAATCACAATGGACATCATATTTTTAGGCGGTCTGGAAATCGAAACAATCATCGGCATTTACGACTGGGAAAGAGTAACCAAGCAAACCGTTATCCTTGATATAGAGATGGCTTTTGATATTCAAAAAGCCGCCGAAACCGACGACATTCAATATGCGCTTGATTATAAAACAGTTTCTCACCGTATTATTTCTTTTGTTGAGGCCAGCCAATTTTTTCTGGTTGAAAAATTAATTTCGGCAATAGCCGACATTATTCGTAACGAATTTAATGTGCCTTGGGTAAAAATAACCCTGAATAAAAAAGGCGCAATCAGGGCCGCCAGCGATGTCGGCATTGTGATTGAGCGGGGAGCACGGCAATCGTGACCAGAGGCTATATCAGCATCGGCAGCAATATAAACAAGGATGAACACGTCCCTGCCAGCCTGCTGGCGCTTAGGCAAAGCTTTGGCGAACTGACCATTTCGAGTATTTACGAATCCGAACCTGTGGGCTTTATAGGAGACTCTTTTTATAATCTCGTGGTTGGTTTTGACTCCGACTTGGAGGTGAAGGCGGTCACCAAACAACTTAGGCAAATTGAGCTGGATAATGGCCGCACTCGCGACAGCCGAAAATTCGCTGCGCGCACCCTTGATCTGGATCTGATTCTATACGGCAATCTGATCATCAACGATGGCCGCTTGCAGATACCCCGCAATGAAATTGAGCATTACGCTTTTGTGCTTGAGCCTTTAGCGGAAATTGCTCCGACCCTGAAGCATCCCGTCAACCGGCTGACCTATGCGGAACTTTGGCAGCAATTCGACAAAACCGACCTTAAGCAAAAGCGCATCACCCCGTCCTGGAGCTCAACAAAATAGGGTGCGTCCGCCATCGACCGCCAGTATTTGTCCGGTGATGTAATCGGCATCCTTAATCAAAAAAAGCACCGCCTTGGCAATATCAACGGACTCGCCGCTCCGTTTTAAAATCACCCGTTGCAATATCTCCAGCTTGGCCGATTCCGATAAGTCGTTACCAGGCCAGAGAATAGCGCCTGGAGCTACCCCGTTCACCCTGACCGCCGGCCCCAACTCTTTGGCTAAAACCTTGGTCATGGCAGCCAATCCGGCTTTTGCGATACTGTACACCGGGTAACCGCTGAGCCCCCGTTCGGCATGAATATCGACAATATTAACTATACAGCCCTTGTTATCGGCTAACGTTTTTGCCAAAGCTTGCGCCAAAAAAAACGGCGCTTTTAAATTACTGCCCAATAACTCATCCCACTGCCGTTCGGTCGCTTCAGTCACAGCCGCCGGATAAAAGGATGAGGCATTGTTCACCAGCACATCTATCCCGCCCCAGACAGCACAAGCTTCCTTAGCAACAGCGTCAAGTTCGGCCATATTCAGCAAATCGGCCTGTATGATTTTTGCCGAATTGGGCCGCTGTTGATTCAGCTCATCACAAAGCTGCAGAGCTTCAAGCGCCGAAGACCGGTAATGTATAACAATATTATAGCCTTCGCCATGCAACAGCCGTGCGCAAGCTGCACCTATGCGCTTGGCGGCGCCGGTAATCAATACATTTTTTGCGTGATTGTTTGTGTTGTACAAATCAGTTGCTGAGATCGTATTCGGATTCAATCTAAATGCCTTGAGTTTTGGAGTTTATTTTCAAAAAATAATAACCGATTGAATGATAGAGTTTATGTGTAGTGAAGCTTTCCAGTTCAATTAATATTGTCAGCTCTTAAATTTATTGATTCAATTTCTTGCGTAGTTAATCCGGTAACTTCGGCGATTATCGCTATTTCAATATTTTTCTGTAACATTTTTTTAGCAATAGCCATTTTTTCTTCCATTTTTCCTTTCTTTTCGCCCTTTAATATTCCAATGACATAAGTTGACTCATACATACTGGCTTGATAATGCAGAGATTCTTTATAAGACTCATATTCGAGTCTTTCTTCCTCGGAATATTTTAAATAATCCAACACTTCTTTGGCTTGCACTAATCCCTTTGCTTTGAAATTATCCTTAACTTCTTCATTTTTTAAAAAATAAATCCATTGGTCTAAAGTATCTTTAGCTACATTATTAAAGTTATTTATTTTGATTAAATAATACTCGGGATAAACCTGCTCTATTTGTTCTGTCTTATATAACTCGGCTTGATCCGCATTTAATTTAAGTTGACTGTGATTATGCAAACCAATAAATGATGTTGTGCCTTTGTAAATATAATCATCGCCTTCGCCTAAATCAAAATATAAAATATTTATTGAAATAACTTTAACTATTTTTGAATAAGCTTCACTTTCTTTAATATGTTCAATAATTATTTTTGAAGTTGCGTAAAGCATTCGTTGCAAATAATCCAATTCTCTATTGTATTGAATTTCGATTAATACAATTTCATCTTTGGAGTTTTTAACCTTAATATCCAGGCGATTAAATTTATCACCCAGGGCGTTTTTATTGCTTTCGGTTTCCAGGATTTCGGTGATGGTTATATCGTCAAATAGCAATTCACTTAAAAAGCCTTCTAAAATGGCAAAATTGGCTTTGCTTCTTAAAATTTTTTTAATGGCCCAATCGAAGCTGATGAGTTTTCTGGGTTTAGTTGGCATGTTTTTCAATACTCAATAAAAGGCTTTTAAAATTTAAGCGGCAAAAGTATATTTCCATCTTACTCGAAAAACATTCAGTTCTAGGGATCGATAAAGCTAATAAATATTACAGTATATTAGTGATCTTTCTGAATTATACGTTTTCTCGCCCAGATGAGAGTAAATTGTTTTGTGGCTTGGTTAAACTCTGTCGACTCTCCATTTGCCCATGTTTTAGCAAGGAAACTTAAATTATCTTCAGTTTTATTTATGTATTTATCAATAATAAATCAATAAGTTATTGCTGTGATGCGGCGGGCAAGACTGATAAGTAGAGCGTATTTTTAATTCTAGAGTTTGCATGATTTTCCTCTGATAACTGCCTTAATGTCGGATTATGTTAGCTTATTTGGCGAAATGAGCTAAGCTTCGTGGTCGTGTTAGTGTTATTAGCGTAACCCGACTTTTGCGGCTTCGATGCGTCAGGTTACGTGGTCTTGCTATTATCAATAAGCTGCCCCGACCTTACTTGGTTGTTAGGCTGAAAATGGTTGACTGGAAAGGCATGTTAGGCCAGTATTTCGAGCCGCTAACATTGTTCCGTAGACTAAGAGAGTCACCTATGTCCAGCTTATTAAAAGCCTTACACCAACAAAAATAGCGGATTATCGACATTGCCTATCAATACCATGCCATCAATATATGCGTATTCGGCTCAGTAATTCGTGGAGAAGAACGCGAAAATAGCAACATCGATTTGTTAGTGGACTTCCTGCCGGGAACAACGCTGTTGGATCAGGTCGGATTGAGTTTGGCGCTATCCGAGGCATTAAAGCGTAAAGTCGATGTGGTCAGCGAAAGAGGCTTAAATAAACATCTCAGTTAAAGGATACTCCAGGAGGCCGTGCCATTGTGAAAGACCGTTTTATCTTTATTTTAAAGTACCAGTGAGAATATCGTAATGAGTAGCGTGTTTCTAAAATCGTTTGTGGAAAAGCAGCCACGTGAAAATAGTGGCTCCAGATCAGCAAACAGATTTGACTACCAAAAGAATTGGTCTCTTTGTGAATTGCTGTCTCTTCACACGAAAAAAGATGACTACTTAATGGTATTTGAACATCACGAAGATGTAGTCGTTCTTGATTCTAAAACTAATCCGACCTCTGCTATCTTTTATCAAGTTAAATCAAAGAAGTCAGGGAATTGGACTATTGGCGCATTAACCACATCAAAAGACTCAATCATTCGCAAGCTTTATTCTAACTATATACAATTTTCAGATCACGTAGATCGTCTTGTCTTTACTTCAAACCAGGGTTTATCAACTAAACTAGCAAATGGGGAAAAAGGCGCTGACTGTGAATGTATTACTTTTGCACAATTGTCGTTAAGCAATAAGGAGACGATCCAGCAAGCGGCTGAAGGAATTGAGCAAATGCATTGTGATATTGTTGGTTTATCAAAGATAACTCTTATTAGAACTGATCTTCGATTAGCAGACCATTCAGCGATAGCAAAGGGAAAGCTTGTAGAGTTTTTCGAAAACATTCACCCAGAGAACCCGGTTCATATTTCTCTAGCCTATAAAACAATTTTCGATGAAATCAGGCGTAAAACTAATTATGAGCCAGCGTGCAAGGATGTTAATGAATTGTTGGTTCGAAAGAGTATAGGACATACTGAGTTCGAAGGCATAATAAATGTTGTTTTACATCATCGCTCAACAAATGAATTATGGGCTGAAGCTCATCAACTATTAACGTCCGAGAGCTATGGAGTTTTGAGAATAAGAGGAATGCGAGCAGAGTGGTTGAAATACGTAGTGGATAGGATGGATGTAAGTGATGAGTCCATTATGGAGGTCCGAACTTCAATTTACTCGCACATTGCTGAACTCGAAGCATCGGAATTTGGTGGGGATTTTAAATGCCTATCTAAGCAAGTCTTAGATCTCGTAAAATCAGACTGTGACTGTAAATATTACAGTGACGCATACATCGAATCAGCCATTTTATATGAGGTAATTAATAATGATCCAATATCGCCGATTAGTTCGAAATTTAAGGAAGAAACTAAATGAAAAACTTGCTGTTAAAAAGCATGCTTCTCGTGTCGCATCGAGAAAAGAAGGCCAGAAAGATCGAGTTCCATCCTAGCGTAACAGTAATTAAAGGTGTGAATGACACGGGTAAATCATCAGTCATTAAAAGCATTCCATTCGCCTTCGGAGCAGAACCGCATAAGATACACCCAAAATGGAAAAATGCTGATATAGCAGTTTTGGTTCAGTTTTCCCTTAATGACATATCATATTCAATATACAGACACAGGAAATCCTTTACTCTTTTTGATGCTCTTGATAATGAAATTGGAACCTATTCTAGCGTCACGTTAGAACTAGCACCGGTTCTAGCCAAGTTATTTGATTTCAACCTCAAGCTATCGGATCGGGATGGAAATTCAGTTACACCTCCACCAGCCTACCTAATGCTTCCCTTTTATATCGATCAAGATAAAGGGTGGACGGAAACGTGGAGTTCGTTTATGAATCTTAGTCAGTTTGCATATTGGAAGCAAAGAGTTACTGGTGCGTATTCTGATTAATTTGAACAGTGATTCTGGCCGAACTTGAACACCTAAAACCTAACGCATCGGTGGAAGTGAATTTTTACTCTAAGTGTTCAACTTGGGTCAAGGAATTCATTTTTTTTCGCATAGATTCTCCT
>JAUGSS010000153.1:0-38842 GCA_044426515.1 Methylococcaceae bacterium
GATGGTTTCGCGGTAGGCCACTTGGGGCTTACCAACGATAACGTCAACGCCGTGAGTACGTCTTAAGATGTCGACTTTAATGTCAAGATGCAACTCGCCCATACCTTTAAGAATGGTTTCGCCGCTGTCTTCATCGGTTTCAACGTGGAAAGACGGATCTTCCTGAATCATTTTGCCCAGCGCGATACCCATTTTTTCGGAAGCCGCTTTGTCTTTCGGTGAAATCGCCAGTGAGATAACGGGATCAGGGAAAACCATCGGTTCCAATGTTGCAGGAAATTTCGGATCGCATAGCGTGTGACCGGTTTGCACGTTCTTCATGCCCAACACCGCAACGATGTCGCCTGCTTGAGCGGAATCAAGTTCATTACGGGCATCGGCATGCATTTCTACAATACGGCCGATACGCTCGGTTTTGCCGGTGAAGGTATTCAGTACCGAAGTGCCTTTTTCCAGTTTGCCGGAGTAGATACGCAGGAATGTCAACGCGCCAAAACGATCGTCCATAATCTTAAATGCCAGCGCGCGTAGCGGCTTGTCGGCATCAACGACAGCAAAGCTGCCTGTTGCATTGCCTTCCAGGTCGACTTCAGGCTGCGGTTTAACTTCTGTCGGGCAAGGCAGGTAATCGACCACGCCGTCAAGCACCAATTGCACGCCTTTGTTTTTGAAAGACGAGCCGCAGAAAGTCGGGAAGAAATCCAGGTTAATCGTACCTTTGCGGATACAACGCTTGATGGTGTCAATATCGGGCTCTTCGCCTTCAAGGTATTTTTCCATGACATCGTCATACTGATCGGCAACCTGGTCGATCATTTTTTCGCGCCATTTTTCAGTGTCAGCTACCATATCGGCAGGAATATCTTTGATTTCGTAGTTCATTGGATCGCCGGAATCATCCCATATCCAGGCTTTGCGCGTCAGTAGGTCGACCACGCCGGAGAATTTGTCTTCTGTGCCGATAGGCAGGGTCATAACCAGTGGTACGGCGCCGAGTACGTCTTCGACTTGCTTAACTACGCGGTAGAAGTCAGCACCGATGCGATCCAGTTTGTTGATATAGATGACACGGGCGACTTCAGAATCGTTGGCATAGCGCCAGTTGGTTTCCGACTGGGGTTCTACACCGCCTGAACCGCAGAAAACGCCGATGCCGCCGTCAAGAACTTTCAATGAACGATAAACTTCGATAGTAAAATCAACGTGCCCTGGGGTGTCGATAATATTAAAGCGATAGTCTTTCCAGAAACAGGTGGTCGCCGCAGACTGAATGGTGATACCGCGCTCCTGTTCTTGTTCCATGAAGTCTGTGGTTGCCGCGCCATCGTGTACTTCACCGATTTTGTGGATTTTACCGGTGAGTTTTAAAATCCGTTCGGTAGTCGTTGTTTTACCGGCATCGACGTGTGCGAAGATGCCAATGTTTCTGTAGTGCGCTAAATCTGTCATGTTTTTACTCTAAAGTTGGGCATAAAAAACTTTTTTTGGTGACCTCTCTCAGTAAATATTCAAATTATGAATGCTTACTGAGGACTCGTACCGGGGCGGTGGGCTACATACCATAACCGCAGTCACACAACCTAAGACCGCGGTGGCGAAGCCATCGGAGGATGAAATGCGTCGGATACATGCAAGTAGCTCAAGCCGAGTGAGGTGCATTTATTTGGGGTCACCATCGCTGCTCACTCGTCCAGCTTCGAAAGCCCGCTATTTTAACCTAAAAAGCTTTGCAAAAACATAGAAAACCAACGTCTTGTGTTGCAGCAGCTCTAAAATGACCAAATCTATGCCGGTGCTCAAACGGAAAAAAACGATTTTTAAAAAGATCTATGCAAAAACTTGCCATTCGATCACCTGGTTTTTACTCGCCGGTAATACGCTGGATTATGTAATCTTCTATGGACAAATAAACGGCATTGGTTTTTGCATTAGACCTGGGATTCAAGATTATTGCTTAGGAACATGCAGAAATTAATTTAAGCAATTACCACGAAGAGCATGAAGGACATGAAGTTATTATTTTTCTTCTTCATGATCTTCGTGTTCTTCATGGTAAATAAGGAGACCAATGTTTTTTCATTTTTGTTAAAAAACTTTTGGTTGCCTACTTAAAAGCGGCGTAAGTTTTTATCCAGCATACACCGCAGATGAAAAAACATCAGTGACGGTAAAGCTATGAAACTGATTCAAACGCGATGGGCGAGATAACGTACAGCATTAAAACTCTTCCCATTGATCGCTATCGGCTGGTTTTGACTGCGGTTTCGGTTTGGCTAGTGCCGGGTTTTTATTAACGCCTGTTCTGCCCGCTACGGTTTCTTTTCCTTGCACCCTGGAAGATGCGTTGCCCAAGGCGCTACGCGAGTCGTCGCTCAATGTAAAATGCGCCACCGTAAGCGCCAGGTTTTGCGTTTGTTCTTCCAGCGATTCCGCTGCGGCTGCCGCTTGTTCTACCAGTGCCGCGTTTTGTTGAGTTACGTCGTCCATTTGGCCGATGGCTTGATTGACCTGTTCAATACCGGAAGTTTGTTCCATGGAGGCGGCGCTGATGTCGGACATAATGGCCGTTACGCCACGGATTGCATTAACGATTTCTTCCATGGTTAAGCCGGCTTGGGCAACCAGCTTGGTGCCGTCTTCAACCTTTTCTACCGAATCGCCAATCAAGCCTTTGATTTCCGCAGCGGCGGCGGCAGCGCGTTGTGCGAGATTACGCACCTCAACGGCCACCACGGCAAAGCCCCGGCCTTGTTCGCCGGCACGAGCCGCTTCAACCGCGGCATTGAGCGCGAGGATATTGGTTTGAAAAGCAATGCCGTCTATTACCGAGATGATGTCTACAATCTTGCGTGAAGACTCATTAATATCTTCCATGGTTGATATAACTTGGCCAACCACTTTAACCCCCTTCCCTGCGATGTCCGTTGCGCCAACCGCAAGCCGATTGGCATGTTTGGCATTTTGGCTGTTGGCCTGTACGGTTGACGTCAGCTCTTCCATGCTGGCGGCGGTTTGTTCCAGGCTGGCCGCCTGCTCTTCGGTTCGGTGCGACAGATCATTATTGCCGGAAGCAATTTCTTTTGCCGCGGTATTAATCGTCTCGGAGGCTTCTTTGATTTGGCCGACAATATCTTTCAGTTTTTCCACGGTGGAATTAGAGTCATCTTTAAGTTGACCGAACGTTCCTGAATAGCTATTAGCAATGGTTTCGGTCAGGTCGCCACGGGACAGTGCGCCGAGTACTCGCGCTACTTCATCCAAGCCGTTGGAACTGGTCTCCATGAGTTCATTAACGCCCTGGGCTAGTTGCAGAAAGAAGCCGTCTTTACCTCTTTCATCGATGCGTTGGTTAAAATCGCCCAATACAGCGCCACTGACCACTTTAGCGACTTCCTGCTCGATAGCCACTTCGGCGGTTCGATCTTTCCATTCCACTACCGAGCCGATTCTTTGGCCCTGTTCATTATTGATAGCATTAGCGGTTAAGTAAAAAGTACGTGTTCCAATGTGAATCTCGTTGCGAAAAGTCGACGTTAACGCGTTAAGCAATTGTTTTTGATGCGCAGGATTTTTGTGGAAAACATCCATGTTTGTTCCCAATAATTTACTGGAATCAAACTTGGATAAAACCTTGCGTATGTCGGATTCGGCGTTCTGCAGCATAGTGCGCACAGCCGGATTCATATAAATGATGTTGCGCTCATTGTCAGCCACCATCACGTTAGAGGTAATGCTATCCAGCGCAATTTTGATGCGCAGGAATTCGTCATGCTCTTTGTGATCTTTCGTTGTACGCTCCAGCAATTGTTGCTGCATCGTATTCATAGAACGAAATAGTTCCCCCAGCTCATCGTTGTGAGAAAGGTCGATACTGGAACTCAAATCGCCATTGGCAATGGCGCTGGCCACTTCTTGAAGAGAGCTAATGGAGCGTAAAATTCCCCTGCTAATTAGAAAGGTTAATGTGATGGTTGTCATTACGGACAGAACAGTTAGCACGATGAAGAATATTGCCATGTGCTGGGCATTGCTATTTAATTCGCTTGCCGTGTCAAGAAGGTCGGCGGAGAGTTTATTCTCGACTTCCTTGATAAGATCAATTTTTTCGGTCACCGTTTTGAACCAGTAGACCGGATCAATGCCAAGTCCGGGCTCATTGCCTTTGTCCATGGCGATTTTCTTGATCCGCGCAACTTCATCGACGGCAGGCCCCGACACTTTAGCCTTATAAAACTCTTTTTGACTGTCCAGTGCGTAGGCAAAAAATAGGTCGGTATAGACATCCTGAGCGGAAGAGTTTTTCAGGAACCGGCTCTGGGTGTCGGCTGTAAGGCGGTCTGCGACAAACACAGTGGATAGTAAAGCACGCTCCATGCCGACACGCTCCTTGGCTTTAAGCAAGCTTGAATACGCAGAAGCTAATCGGGAGATTCCACTGTGACTGCTGAGTGTGGAAACCTGAGCCGGAACATCAAGCAGGGAGCCGATGGTTTTGCTGTAATAAGCACTGGATTGCATTGCGTCTATGCCGAGAGCAGTGATGATGTTGCGTTTGGTGGCCAGCTCGTCCAGATTGCTCACAGCCGTAGCCAGCAGGGCTCTCAATCCGTCACTGTAAATGCCGGGATCAAAGTTTTTAAGTGTGGTTTGAAATGTCTCAATAGTTTTATCAGTTTTTATACGCTGTTCAGGTAGTTCGACGGCAAATTTAACGCCATTGCTGCCAATGAAAGCGGCGCTCATGCCTCGCTCTTTCTGCATTTCATGGACTAAGGCGCCGATTTTAACGGAAACATCAACCAGCGATTCCAGCTTAACCATTTCCTTCGAGATCGATAACCTCTCAAAAACGCCAGTCCCTGCAAAATAAAGCAGGGCCAGAGCCGGAATGGTTGCCATCAGGATTAACTTTGACCTTAAGCTCGACGTGAAAGTGATATTGTTCGGCATGTTACATTCCTAGATTGATATTGCTGAATATGTTTTGGACTATTTACATCTGTCGGGTTATGCGTTTGTATTCGCCGGGTAAATCCGCCCCCAGACTAATTCCTGAATTGTCTAGACTATATTAAAAATTATAACACCTAAAAGATGACCATTGGAGCGAGGCTTCGAATTGTTGGTTCTTTATCCGGTGAGGATCGGATTTTTTCTATGTTTGCGAAAACTTGGACGCTATAAAAATTTAAGTTGGCATGGGCGCGGTGACAGACATTTAGGGCGGTCAATGGGGTTAAGGTCTGGCTAAATTGGCTTACCTATGAAACAATCAATCAATATATAAGGGCTAGTCCAGGATATTAGAGTATGGATCGGACTTAAGTCTATATAGGGTTCGGAAAAGGCCGATTTCAAGGCTAGATGTAGTCATCAATCTCGGCGCCTAGCTGTTCAAGCCAATGCGCAACATCGCTCCGAGCATTGGGTTTAGTGGCCGGTCCGGTAAAAGTTGGCAAACAGAAAACCCATTGGGAGGCTATCCAACCCATCTTCTCAAGACCTATCGATATTGCCTGGAAAATCCGGGTAATCTTGCCCCAACCGAGACCCGATTATGCGGGGGAAGACGGCAGCGAGCGTTTCGATAATATTATTTATGGACGAACATAACCAATGAATAAAGTAGCATTAATTACCGGCATTAAACGGCGCTCATCGCGGTTCAATACCGATCATCTCTATCAGCAACCGCAGGTCAGGGATGCCCGAGTCTTTCTGCATTTCGGCGATTTAACGGATGAGGCCAACCTGATCCGTATCATCCGGCAAGTTCAGCCCGATGAGTTGGCCAAAAACACGGCTTTGCCGCTTTCGATTATCAAGAATGAGCGTAGCGGCGATGCACAAGAATAGCAAAATATACATTGCCGGACACCGAGGTTTGGCGGGCAGCGCCATTGTGCGCGGGTTGCAACGACAAGGCTACGCCAACCTGGTATGGCGCACTCATGCCGAGCTGGACTTGGAAAACGCGGTTGCCACCCAGCAGTTTTTTGAGCAAGAACGTCCCGAAACCGTTTTTTTGGCTGCCGCCAAAGTCGGCGGTATTCATGCCAATAACAGCTATCCGGCGGAATTTCTAATGAGCAATCTGCTTATTGAAGCTAATGTCTGCCGTGCCGCTTATGCCGCCGGCGTAAAGCGCTTGATATTTTTGGGCAGCTCCTGCATCTACCCGCGTGATTGTCCGCAACCGATCAAAGAAGAATACCTGCTTACCGGGCCGCTGGAATCAACAAATCGCCCTTATGCATTGGCTAAAATTGCCGGCATTGAAATGTGCTGGTCATATAACCGCCAATACGGCACGCAATGGCTGGCGGCCATGCCCACCAATTTATACGGTCCGGGCGATAACTATGATCTGAATAATTCACATGTATTGCCCGCCTTGATACGTAAAATACACGAAGCAAAACTTGCAGGTACTGCGGAGGTGGTGCTGTGGGGTAGCGGTACGCCGAAACGCGAGTTTTTATATGTGGATGACTTGGCCAATGCGTTGGTATTTCTGGCCTCATTAGATGATGATCGCTACAGCCTTTTGACTCATCCGGGCCAATGCCCGTTGATTAATATCGGCACGGGCGAAGATCAGACCATTCGCGAACTGGCGGAAATCTGCGCCGATGCGGTGGGCTATGAGGGCGGCTTCGTGCAAGATATATCCAAGCCCGATGGCACCCTGCGCAAGGTGTTGGATGTCTCCAGGATTAACCGATTGGGCTGGAGAGCCGGCATTTCCCTACGCGATGGCGTAAAACTGACTTACAGCGATTTTATTGCCGGCTGTTCATAGCCGGGCAATTTCCGAATGACGCTGAAAAAAAATATTCTTGCCAATTACCTTGGCGCGGGAACCATCGCTTTGGCGTCGATTATTGCTTTGCCTTGGTATCTGGCGGCATTGGGTCCAAAACAGTTCGGCTTAATCGGTTTTATCGTGATGTTGCAGGCGGTGCTCGGTATGCTGGATGCCGGCATGAGCCAGGCCTTAGTGCGGGAAATTGCGGTACGTTTCGACTCTGACGATGACGAGCGGCGCAACACCGCATCACTGTTATTCGGTTTCGAGCGCCTCTATTGGCTGTTTGCATTGGCTGCGGGATGCGTCACCTTGCTGCTGTCCGATACTATTGCCTCCCATTGGCTAAACTTGGAAGGTTTGCCTGTCGCGTTGGGGAAATACGCTATTTACGGTGCGGCGGCTATTTTCGCCGCCCAGTTTCCGGGCTCGGTCTATCGCAGCCTGCTGGTGGGCGCGCAGGCACAAGTTACTCTTAACGGCATCATGTTGGGCGCTACTTTGTTACGCCATATTGGCGGCGTGACCGTCGTCCTGGTCTGGCCGACATTGCCCGCCTATCTGATCTGGCACGCTTCGATTGCTCTGCTGGAAACGTTGGTGCGCGGCAGATTGGCATGGAAGACGCTGAAGGTAAAAAGAAATCAGGTCAAATGGGAGATAACGGAATTGCGCCGAACCTGGAAAGTGGTTGCCGGTATGTCCGGCGCCACTTGGTTGGGTGCGCTCACTGTGCAAATGGATAAAATCATCCTCAGCCAGATGGCAAGCATCGAACAGTTCGGTTATTACACGGTCGCAGCTACGGTCGCGGCTGGCATGTTGCAATTGGTTTATCCGCTGATCCAGGCGGTATTGCCGCGCGCTATACAGTTACGCGCGGAAGCCGCCGCATTGCGCAGACTCAGCATCAAGCTGGCCGGTTTAATCGGGCTGATGGCTGTCACGGGGGCTTTGATTTTCATTGTTGCCGGTGGATGGTTGCTTGATGTCTGGCTGCGAAACGCCGAGGCGGCCGCAATGGTCTACCCGTTATTGGGCGCCTTGCTCGTGGGCACGGGCCTGAATGCTTTTTACAATGTGGGTTATATAAACTGGATAGTTCATGAGAAAATCCGCCGGGTATTTCAAGTGAATGCACTGGCGCTGGTACTCTCTGCAACCTTAATTCCCCCCCTTGTTTTATGGCAAGGTACCATCGGCGCGGCGTTCGGCTGGCTGGCGATTAACTTGGTTGGCTTCGTGCTCAGCCTGGAGTGGTTAAAAAGAAAATAGAATGAAAGAAATCATTAGGAAAACTTACTGGCTGCTCAGCGTTCAGTTCGGCTTCGATCCCAGGCGCATGGCGCGCTCGTTCAGGGGAATTCCCCGCTATATCGTAGACGGGTTCCGTTTCAGCAAGGCGTATCAGGGGCGGCTCGATATTCTTCCCTGTTTGTACGATTGGTACGAAGAGGGGGGGGCTACCAAAGACGAATATTTTTTGCAGGATTTACAGGTGGCTCGGTGGATTCATCTGGCTAATCCGGTAAAACATGTCGACATCGGCTCGCGCATTGATGGCTTTGTCGCGCATGTGGCCAGCTTCAGGGAAATCGAGGTGTTCGATATCCGTCCGGTTACTTCCGTGATTCCCGGCGTTCGCTTCAGGCAGGCAGATCTGATGAGCCCATCCGAACCGCTCGAAGAATACTGCGACTCGCTGTCCTGTTTGCATGCGCTGGAACATTTTGGCCTTGGCCGCTATGGCGACCCGATCGACCCGCATGGCTATGCGGCGGGGTTGAGTAACATGGCTAAAATATTACGGCCCGGCGGCCTGTTTTATCTTTCCGTTCCCATCGGCAAAGAACGGGTGGAATTCAATGCGCACCGGGTATTCGATCCCTGTGCATTGGTGCGGCTTGCCGCAGTAAACGGTTTATTGCTCAAGAAATTCGCCTGGATAGGGCCGAGCCGGACGCTTACTCAATCTTCCAATGCGGAGCAGGATATGGAAGAATTGAGCAAGCTGCATTATGCCTTGGGCATTTTTACCTTTTTCAAGCAATAGCTCTGCGAACTCGAACAGGTCATTTCCTAATGGTCAAATCAATTTACCCATTCATTCAAAGAGCCGGCCCTTATGCGCGAGGCATGCTTCATACTGTGCTGTTTTTTTGGGCGTATAAGAAATTGGGTAGAGGCGTAAGAATTTGGCCCCATGTTTACATCGGGCATAAAAACAATATTTCCTTGGCAAGCAAGGTGACCATTCCTTTTGGCTGCTTTATCTCTCCTTTAAGTCTGATTGTGGGAAACAACTCATGGCTTGGGGTTAACGCCTTCATTTGCGGGCAGGTAAAAATTGGAGCGAATGTTGCGATCGGCCCCGGCGTTGTCATTCCAGGCGCCAGTCATGGTTTCAAGGGAAACCGGGATATTGTAATGGCTGCTCCGTTAGAGGTTTTAGGCACCGTTATTGAAGACGGTGTTTGGATTGGAGGTAATGCTGTGATCATAGATGGCGTTGTTATTGGCGAAGGCGCTGTTGTTGGCGCCGGGGCCGTGGTAACCAAAAATGTTCCGGCTTTTGCCATTGTTGCCGGCAACCCTGCACAGGTTATCGGTTATAGAGATAAAAAGGACTGAAATGTTTTCTCTGCTGGAAAAGGGACTGTCATTCTTGGCGTTCATTGTTGCGAAAAAGCCTGTTCTCAGCCGTATCGTAAATAAACTCGGATTGTAAGTGAGCATGATTATTTCGCAGATCATTGGCGGCCTCGGCAACCAGATGTTCCAGTACGCAACCGGACTATCACTGTCATTGGCGCGGGCTCAGCCTTTGCAGCTGGATATTTCAGGGTTTGCCGGATACAGCTTACACCAAGGTTTTGAGCTTAAGCGGGTGTTCAATTGCCCGGCGGAAATCGCCTCCGCAGCGGATGTGCGCGCCATTTTGGCTTGGCAGTGCTTACCCGGCATCAAAAGGATAATAGCGCGTCCCGGCATGGCCGCTTTCCGGCGCGGCGGGTTTATCGTTGAACCGCATTTCCATTACTGGCCGGAAATAAAGCATGTTCCGCGAAACTGTTATCTGGCCGGTTATTGGCAATCGGAAAAGTATTTCCAAACGCATGCGGCTGCAATACGCGCCGATTTCACTTTCAAGCCCCCGCTGGCAGACAGCAATGCCAAGCTTGCCGAACAAATCGGCCAAGTGAACGCGGTGAGCTTGCATGTGCGGCGCGGCGATTATGTCAGCAACGCAAAAGCCAACGCTACGCATGGCGTATGCTCGTTGGATTATTATCGAACCGCTGTTTCATATGTTTCCGACCGCGTTACCCGCCCCTATTTCTTCATCTTCTCCGACGATATTGCCTGGGTGAAAGACAACTTAAAGATGGACGTGCCTTGCCGGTATGTCGACCACAACCAGGGCGAGCAGAGCTACAACGATATGCATCTAATGAGTCTGTGCCGACACCATATTATCGCCAATAGTTCGTTCAGCTGGTGGGGGGCATGGCTAAATCCCCGCACGGAAAAAATAGTGGTTGCGCCGAGAAAATGGTTTGCCAATAAAAACAATATCAAGGACTTATTTCCCTCGGATTGGGTGATAATGTGAAGTCAACTATCCAGCGCTATGCTTTTATCGATACGTTGCGTGCGTTGGCGATACTCGGCGTGATGGCCGTGCATACCGCACAATGGGTACAACCGGATTCAGCGGTGTTTCGCCGTATAACAGAGAATGGAGCCCGAGGGGTGCAATTGTTTTTTGTCGCGAGTGCGCTGACCATTTTCATGTCAATCAAAGCACGATCAGCGGATGAGTACGCTCCTGTCAGAGATTTCTTCATTCGGCGTTTTTTTCGTATTGCGCCCCTTTTCTACCTAGGCATTATATTTTGGTTGTTAATAGAAGGTTTTTCGCCTCGCTATTGGGCTCCTAATGGAATCGATGGCTGGACTGTGTTTCTTACCGCCACCTTTCTTCATGGTTTTAATCCCGAAACGATGACTAGCTTAGTACCGGGAGGATGGTCTATCGCTGTAGAGATGAGTTTTTATCTGATTGCGCCGCTGCTGTTCAAACATATTCAAGACTTACGCGGCGCGGTTAAATTTTTTCTGCTGGCATTGGCAGTGGGAGTTCTTTTTTCCGGTGCAGTCAGGAGCTACTGGTTGGCTGTGTATGCTCCTGAACAACGCTATTTGGCAAGCAGTTATGCTACTCTTTGGTTTTTTGCCCAACTTCCGATTTTCGCTTTAGGGATAATTGCTTTTTTTGCGCTGCCAAAATTTACTTTCACGGCGCGTTCGCCTTTGTGGGGCTACAGCTTGCTGATCCTGGTGCTGCTGCTATGGCTTTTGTTAATTGCGCTACGTACTTTTAGTCTATTGTCGCAGGTTCTATATGGGGTTAGTTTTGTGTTGCTGGCTTTAGCTTTGGCTGTTCATCCGACTCGTTTGTTGGTGAATTCATACGTGCGCAAGTTGGGGCAAATCAGTTTTAGTTGTTACATGATTCACTTTGCCGTGCTGTATGCGTTCGAAAAAGTGTTGTTTTGCGATGGCTTCGCGCTTGGTGGCGATGTAGGTTTCACGGCTGCTTTTTGCTTAGTTATGGTGGTCAGCAGTACCGTGTCGCTGGTTACTTACCGGTATGTGGAACGGCCGGGCATAGCGATGGGTTCGTTGATAATTGAACGTATTGAACGCAGTAAAGGCGGTTAATAGTCATGGCAATGTGTTGAATACAATGCCGATAATATCTTGCCGGCTGCGAGGCGTGCTTTTTGAGCTGCAAGCTGGGTCCATGTTTTCAAGCTTACTCAAGCAGCTGTAAGCCGCAGATCCGGTTTGCGCTTGCGAGTGGTTTAAAGGGGTTGTTGTGGTTGAGTTCATGAATAACGAGGTGCCGCCTTTAGTGACGGTTGCGATGCCGGTGTATAACGCGGGCAAATATTTGAGATTAGCCGTTCTTTCGATTATTAATCAGACCTTCACCAACTGGGAGTTGCTGATTATTGACGACGGCTCAACGGACACTGCGGTGCAGGATATTGCGGATATTGATGATGCGCGAATCAGAATCTTCAGGGACGGCTTGAATCGCGGCTTGGCCGCGCGCCTTAACGAAGCGGCCGGTATGGCTAGAGGCCGGTATTTGGCGCGTATGGATCAGGATGATGTGTCATATCCGGAGCGCTTTGCACGGCAACTAGCGATATTGCAAAATGATGCTGAACTTGATTTGCTTGCCACCCGTGCCATTACGATTGATGAGAACGATCAAGCAACAGGATTGTTTCCATTTGCGCTTTCTCATCAGGAAATATGCGCCAAGCCCTGGCGGGGATTTTATTTTCCGCATCCGACCTGGATGGGTAAAATCGAATGGTTTCATAAGCATCGCTACACGGTGCCGGGGCCGTTCTTTTGCGAAGATCAAGAGTTGCTGCTGCGAAGCTATCGCGATAGCCGATGGGCTACGCTGGATGAAATTCTGTTTGCCTATCGCATCAGGAACAAAGTAAATTGGCAAAAGTTGGCAAAAACACGGCTTACTGTTTTTATTGTCCAGTTGCGGCATTTTGCCGGTTCGGGGCAGTGGCACTTCGTGCTTGCGGCAACAGCGGCTTTTGTTGCTAAGTTAAGCAGCGATTTATTGAAAAGAATCGGTGGCGGTAATTTCCAGCCCGGATGCGGCCTAGCAGAAGATGCCATTATCTTGGATTGGCATAAAACGCTTGTGGCTGTTGCAACGGCAGCTAAGGTCCTATGAAAAAAATTTGCTACATTGCTACCATTCCCGCTGTGGTTCACGCTTTTCTTCGTGAACATATCGAGGCTGCTGCAAAAAACTATGAAGTCACGGTGGTTTGCAATAATACCGATGTTCACCTGCTCAATGGCCTCAATGCCCGGCTTATTTTGCTGCCTATTGAGCGCAAGCCTTCGCCTTGGAAGGATATAGTCGTCTTGTTCCTGTTATTTAAACTGTTCCGTCATGAGCGCTTCCATATTGTGCATTCTCATATGCCCAAGACCGGACTACTCGCTATGTTAGCGGCATGGTTAGCGGGCATAAAGATACGCATCAACACTTTTCATGGCGAGGTGTGGGCGACGCGAAGCGGTTGGCGGCGCGCGATGCTCAAACTGTTCGATCGCTTAATCGGCTTGTTGGCAACAGACATTCTAGTCGTTAGCCCTTCCCAGCAGGATTTCTTGGTGAGCGAGGGCATATTATCAGCCGACAAGGCAAAAATAATCGGCGCAGGTTCGATTTGCGGCGTAGATCCGGTACGCTTCCAGCCCGATATCGAGGCCGGAAAAACCGTTCGCCATGAATTGGGCATTGGGCAAGATGCCACGGTGATTTTATTTGTCGGGAGACTCAACCGCGATAAGGGCATGCTCGATTTGGCTGCCGCTTTTGATACGATTGCCGGACACCATCCGGATGCGGTGCTCTTACTGGTCGGCGCTGAAGAAGATATACCTTTCAGCCGTATTCAGCAAATCTGTTATCCGGAACGTGACCGCCTGCATTATGTACATTTTACAGCGATGCCGGAACGTTACATGTCGGCAGCGGATATTTTTTGTCTGCCCAGCTATCGCGAAGGCTTTGGCTTGTCCATCATTGAGGCGGCCGCTTGTGGCGTTCCCACCGTAGCTACACGTATTTATGGGATTACCGATGCCGTGGAAGACGGCAGAACAGGATTGCTGTATCCGGCTGGAGATGCGGCAAATCTTACTCAGTCTTTGTTGACGCTGATAAATAATCCACGCTTGCGGCATGAAATGGGTGTGGCGGCGCGAGAGCGTGTGCTACAGTTATTTCCCAGCCACAAAATTTCCCAGGGAATGCTTGCGCTTTATAGCGAGCTGTTAACTGAGAGCTGTGATTAATAAATGAGGGAGAAGGGTGCATAGTCTATTTAGCCTAAGTTCGAAGACAGTGCTTGTTAGCGGGGCCAATGGTTTTGTCGGCAGGCCGCTTTGTGCCGAGTTGCTTCGGCAAGGACAATCCGTTCGCGCGGCGGTGCGTTTGGCGCGGCCTGACAGTTTGCCTATCGAAAATATTGAAACGGTGTCAATCGGCGAGATCAACGGTGAGACGGACTGGACCGAGGCATTGCAGGGTATAAAAGTGGTTGTTCATCTTGCCGCGCGGGTGCATGTGATGAAGGATAACGCCGCCGACCCGCTGGATGAATTGCGCAAGGTGAATGTTGAGGGGGCTTGGAATCTTGCCCGTCAGGCCTGCGATGCCGGCGTGCAACGTTTCATTTTTATCAGTTCAATTAAAGTCAATGGTGAATCTACGCCGTTAGGGCAGCCTTATACCCCTGAAGATCGGCCTGCGCCGATGGATGCTTACGGTATTTCCAAGAGCGAAGCGGAATATGTGTTGCGGCAGTTGGCTGATGAAAACGGTATGGAAATGGTGATCATTCGCCCGCCTTTGGTCTACGGACCCGGCGTGAAGGCCAATTTCCACAGCATGATGCATTGGCTGAATAAGAGTGTCCCGTTACCTTTGGGAGCAATTCATAATAAACGCAGCTTTGTTGCATTGGATAATTTGATCGATTTGATCGTAACCTGCATCGATCATCCGGCAGCCGCTAATCAGACGTTTTTGGCCGGGGACGGTGAAGATCTGTCTACGACCGAATTGCTGCAACGCTTAGGCCAAGCCTTGGGCAAGCCCGCCAAACTGTTCTCCATGCCTATTCGGATGTTAAAAATCGGCGCTATCTTGCTGGGTAAGCGTGATATGGCGCAACGTTTGTGTAATTCGCTTCAAGTCGATATCAGCAAGGCGTGCGACCTGTTGGGCTGGCAACCTCCGGTGACGGTGGATGAGGCGTTGAAAAAAACCGCAGCCGATTTTTTGCAAAAAGCCTAGCCGTTTAATCGCAGTAAAATTCAAGTCCTGCCGGGTTGTTGATACGCTCAGTAAACTCTCGGCACATCGCCACGCTGCTCTATTCCCGAATAGTCGTCAATTATTTTAACGAGGTATAAATGGTTTTTTGGTGGTTTCTTTTGCTGACTTGTGCGGTGTCTTGCGTAGTTACCGGTTTCTTGCGCCGGTACGCATTGGCGAAGAATTTAATCGACATTCCTAATGAGCGCAGCTCGCATTCGGTGCCAACGCCCCGCGGCGGCGGCGTTGCTATTGTGACGTCATTTCTGGCTGTTCTGCTCATTTTAAACCAGTTTGACTGGCTTTCTAATTCGGCGTGCCTGGCTTTATCGGGGGCCGGCATTGCCGTTGCGGTAACCGGTTTTCTGGATGATCACGGACATATTGCCGCGCACCGGCGCCTATTGGTGCATTTTAGTGCGGCAGCTTGGGGGCTTTATTGGCTGGGCGGCTTTCCTCCATTGATAATTTTTGGCTGCTTGCCGGATTTGGGATGGATTGGGGATGTGTGTGCGGCGGTATATATAGTTTGGTTACTCAATCTGTACAATTTCATGGATGGCATTGATGGTCTTGCCGGCATTGAGGCGATCACGGTCTGTAGCAGCGGCGCTTTGCTGGTATGGCTGATTGCGCCGGATGCAACCGCTTGGATGTTGCCGGCTTTGCTGGCTACAGCCGTTTTGGGCTTTCTTTTTTGGAATTTTCCACCCGCGCGTATTTTTATGGGAGATGCCGGCAGCGGCTTTTTGGGTATTACGCTGGCGTTGCTTTCGCTGCAGGCGGCATGGATTGAGCCCCGGCTATTGTGGGTATGGCTGATTTTGCTGGGGACTTTCATCGTTGATGCAAGCGTTACTTTGTGCCGCCGGGTCTTGCGCGGAGAAAAGTTTTATGAGGCGCATTGCAGCCACGCCTATCAATACGCATCCCGTAGCTTGGGCGCTCATCGCCCCGTCACCTTGGCAATAAGCGCTATTAATATTTTTTGGTTGCTGCCTATTGCAGGCCTAGTTGCATTAGACAAATTGGACGGTATTGCAGGTCTTGCGGTGGCGTATTTGCCGTTATTGTTGTTGGCATACCGTTATAAAGCGGGTGATCGACAGGCTCAAGCCGGGCCGGTTGAGTGAACTTATTGAATCGGATATAAGACATGGTTATTGGGATAAATAGGTCTGATTCATGAGGTCACAGGCGCGCACTTGGTTTATCGGTCTTCCGCGGCCAAAGAAGGCTTTTATTCTTATTAGTGCGGATATATTTTTTGCCGTATTTGCGCTTTGGACGGCTTTTTCTTTGCGCTGGGGAGAGTTTTACAGCCCTAAAGACAATGAGTGGTTTTTGTTTGCTGCGGCGCCTGCGATTGCCGTGCCGATTTTTGTTAAGTTGGGTTTGTACCGGGCCATTATTCGTTACATAGAAGTCAGGGCGTTATGGACTATTATTCAGGCGACTACGCTGTATGCGCTGGTTTTTGCGTTTGTCTTGCATGAGTCCGGCATCCAAGGCGTTCCCCGGACGGTATTGCCGCTAAATTGGCTGAACATGATGCTGTTGGTCGGCGGCAGCCGTTTTTTTGCGCGTTGGTGGTTGGGAGAGATCTATCTAAACTTGGGCGGAGGCCGAGGGGCTAAAACGCACAGCAAAAAAAATGTGGTGATTTACGGGGCGGGCAACGCCGGGGTACAGTTGGCTTCCGCATTAGGCTATGGGCGAGAATTCAGGCCGGTCGCTTTCATCGATGATGATGTGTTGCTGCATAAACAAAAGGTTAACGGCCTGCGGATTTATCCGCTCAGCTCGTTGAGGTATTTGATAGAAAGACATCAGGTTTCAGATGTTCTATTGGCGATGCCGTCGGCTAATCGGGCGCGGAAAAGTGAAATTATTCGTTTGTTGGAGCCCTTTGCCGTTCATGTGATGTCGATGCCCGGCTTGTCGGATATTGCTCAAGGCAAAGTCACCGTTGATGCGTTGCAGGAAGTGGATATTGCCGATCTGTTGGGCCGCGATGCTGTGCCCCCGGATCAATCGCTACTGCATGCCAATATTACCGGCAAGGTGGTGATGGTGACCGGTGCCGGCGGATCTATCGGCTCCGAGCTTTGCCGGCAAATCGTCCGTTTACAACCGAGCTCGTTGATTCTTTTTGAAATCAGTGAATTTGCGCTCTATGCGATAGAAAAAGAGTTGCAACATCTATTAGCCAAGTACCGTGGTTCCCGGCAAGCCTGCGATATACACACCATCCCTGGTGATCGCCATGCCAGCTCCCGGCTGGCTAATGGCATACACACCATCCCTGGTGATCGTCACGCCAGTTCCCGACTGGCTAGTGACATACACACCATCCCTGGTGATATAAAAAACGCTGAGCCGATTGAGCTTATTCCTGTCTTGGGGTCGGTCGAGGATGCCCAGCGTTGCGAAAAAATATGTAAGGCGTTCAAGGTGCAAACGATCTATCACGCTGCGGCTTATAAACATGTGCCGATGGTCGAAAAAAATCCGGGCGTAGCCATCTGGAATAATATCTTTGGCACTTTGCGTACGGCGCAAGCAGCAATAAAGGCGGAAGTTGAAACTTTTGTGCTTATTTCAACGGATAAAGCGGTCAGGCCGACCAATACCATGGGCGCAACCAAGCGCTTTGCCGAATTGATTTTGCAGGCGCTCAGCTTCAATGCCGTTAATAAACCCCGTTTTACTATGGTGCGCTTCGGTAATGTATTAGGTTCTTCCGGTTCCGTTGTGCCGTTGTTTAAAGAGCAGATTGCAAGAGGCGGGCCGGTAACGGTTACCGATCAAAGGATCACCCGCTATTTTATGACCATACCCGAAGCATCGCAGTTGGTTATTCAGGCGGGCGCCATGGGGCAGGGCGGCGATGTGTTTGTGCTGGATATGGGCGAGCCGATTCGCATTGTCGACTTAGCCAAGCGCATGATCCATTTGAGCGGCTTGGAAATTAAAGATGCCGAGCATCCTGACGGGGATGTCGAGATCAGCTATACCGGTTTAAGACCCGGAGAAAAACTGTATGAAGAGCTTTTAATTGGCGATAATGTTTCCAAAACCGGTCACCCAAGAATTATGCGCGCACAGGAGCATGTTATTCCCTGGGTCGAGCTGGAGGACATGTTGGCGACCTTGGCGCGGGCAACAAAAGACGATGATTTTGAGCGGGTTAGAGAAGTCTTGGCTGACGCCGTTGCCGGTTTTGTACCGCAGTGTGAAATTGAAGATTTGGTGTGGAAAGAAACTAGGCGGATTGTAAATGGATAAGTTAACCAGTATGAACGTTTTCGTTCGCGTGGCGAAGGCCGGAAGTTTTGCCGGCGGTGCGCGGGATCTGGATATTTCCAGGGCCATGGCAACCAAGCATATCATGCATCTGGAAGGGGTGCTGGGTACGCGCTTATTCAATCGAACCACGCGCAGCTTAAGTTTGACCGACGTGGGCGCATCCTATCTGGAACGATGTCAGCAAGTGTTGTTTGAGGTTGAGGAGATGGAAGCCGCGGTAACGCATTTGCAAACCGAGCCCAGAGGGGTTTTACGCATCAGTGCGCCGCCGGTAATCGGTGCGACGCATATTGCCGGCGCCGTGTCTGAGTTTTTGAAAATACATTCAGATTTGACTGTCGAGATGATTTTGCAGAGCAGTCCCGGCGATTTGATCGATGAGGGCATTGATCTGGCTATTTCGTTGGGAGCTTTGGATGATACCAGCATGTTCGCGCGGAAATTAGCCAGTTCATCGCTGGTTGTTTGCGGCTCGCCGGAATATTTTGCGCAACACGGTATTCCGCAGACGCCGGAAGATTTGGAAGATCACAGTTGCCTGGTTAACTGGGCTATCGCGCCGAGAAATAAATGGCTGTTTAAGGATGAAGCCGGATATACCGGAATCACCGTTTCGGGGCGGATGCAGGCCAATGTTGCGGACCCGATACGCATCGCCGCACTTAACGGCTTGGGGCTGGTGATGCTGCCCACCTACATTGTCGGCAGGGATATTGAAAAGGGCAGGCTGAAAGTTGTGTTGGAAAATTACACCTCGCCGCCTTTAGATGTCCATGCTGTATATCCGCATCGAAAATATTTGTCGGCCAAGGTCAGGGGATTTATGGATTTTTTACAGGAATGGCTGGAACATCGGGTTAGCCGGCCGAGTGCGGAGTGAACGGCCGGCTTATCGCGCATTTTGGCGGCCACTGCCTGAAAGTATTGTTGGCGGCGATCGATTATCTAACGGCTGATACTTTTGCCCATGTTGCTTGCTTACATCCCTGTAGGTCAAGGCTCAATATCGATACCCGGCAAGAAAAACTCCGTCCTTAGGGGTTTATAGAATCAGTTTTGAGGGTGTCGTTATGAGTCGATTTCTTGACCATGGCTTAAGGGATGCGATAATAGGCGATCCTAAATCGGCGATTGCTGTTTTATCAGGCTTTTACACCAGAATATGTGCCGATGACTGCAGTCCCGTTTGGCGCTAAAAACGCACATAGAGATTAACACAATGATAGAAAATTTAGACCCGCGACAAGCGTGGGATTTGTTACAAAATAATTCCGATGCGGTATTGGTAGACGTAAGAACAAAAGTTGAACATTCCTTTGTCGGTCATCCTCCCGGCGCAATATCCCTTCCCTGGAAGGAAGCCCCCGATTGGCAGGTTAATCCACAGTTTGTTGCCGAAGTTAAAAAACTCGTAGTTGACCGCAATGCCCCGGTTTTATTGCTTTGCCGTAGCGGTCAACGTTCGCTGGATGCGGCAAAAGCACTGGAAGAAGCCGGTTATCAGTTATTAATTAATATTGTTGACGGTTTTGAAGGCGCTTTGGATGAGCATAAGCATCGGGGTAATCTTGGCGGTTGGCGTTTTCAGGGCTTGCCGTGGGAGCAGAGTTAAGCTTATACCAAACAAATTGGACCAAGCAGGGTGCGTCCAACAAAATCTAAACAGCAGTCATGACGGCATTCCGTCTTTTCTTCCTCCGCATTTTACCCATTGACACCGTTCCCACGCTGGCTGTGGAAACGGCAATCTGTTGCGGGCGCGAATTTATTCGCGCCCGCAACGCACTACATTTATTTTATTTAAACCTTAGAGACCATAAAAGTGATCGAAAAATTAAGAAATATTGCAATTATTGCCCACGTTGACCATGGCAAGACGACCCTGGTTGATAAATTATTGCAACAGTCCGGCACCTTCGCCGCTCATGCTAAAGTGACTGAGCGCATTATGGACTCCAACGATATTGAAAAAGAACGCGGAATTACCATTCTGGCTAAAAACACCGCGTTGGATTGGAACGGCTATCATATCAATATCGTTGACACCCCAGGCCATGCCGACTTCGGCGGCGAAGTGGAGCGGGTATTATCGATGGTTGATTCGGTATTGCTGCTGGTCGACGCGGTGGACGGTCCGATGCCGCAAACCCGATTCGTCACCCAAAAAGCGTTTGCCTTGGGCCTGAAACCGATTGTGGTGATCAACAAAATCGACCGCCCTGGCGCGCGTCCGGATTGGGTTGTCGATCAGACTTTCGATTTATTCGACCGCTTGGGCGCAACCGATGAACAATTGGATTTTCCTATTGTGTTTGCCTCGGCAATCAATGGTTATGCCGGATTGGAGCACACTATTACCGGCGGCGATATGACCCCGCTATTTGAAACGATTGTTTCCAAAGTGAACCCGCCGCCTGTTGATATGGACGGCCCTTTCCAAATGCAGGTGTCCAGCCTGGATTACAACACTTACACCGGCGTTATCGGTATCGGTCGTATTCAACGCGGCAGCATAAAACCCAATACGCCGCTGGTTATCGTTAATCGGGAAGGCGTCGAGCGTAAGGGCCGCATGCTGCAAGTTTACGGTTTTCATGGTTTGGAGCGCGTTGAAGTTCAAGAGGCGCGCGCCGGCGATATTATCGCCTTTGCCGGTATTGAAAAGCTGGAAATATCGGACACTATCTGTCATCCCGATGCGGTAGAAGCCATGCCGCCGTTATCGGTTGATGAGCCGACGGTATCGATGACTTTTCAGGTTAACAATTCGCCGTTTGCCGGGCGCGAAGGTAAATTTGTCACCACGCGCCAAATTCGCGACCGCTTAGACAAAGAACTGCAACATAACGTCGCGCTGAAAGTTGAAGATACCGCAGACCCGGACAAATTCAAGGTTTCGGGCCGCGGCGAGCTGCATTTATCGGTTTTGATTGAGAATATGCGCCGCGAAGGCTTTGAAATGGGCGTATCGCGTCCTGAAGTTATTCTTAAAGAAATTGACGGCAAAAAGTGCGAGCCTTTTGAAATGGTCACCATCGAAGTGGAAGAAATCCACCAAGGCTCGATCATGGAAAAGTTGGGTGAACGTAAAGGCGATTTGACTAACATGATACCTGACGGCAAAGGCCGTATTCGTCTGGAATATATGATGCCGTCGCGCGGCCTGATTGGCTTTCAAACTGAATTCATGACCGCGACTTCCGGTTCCGGTTTGCTCTACCATGTGTTCGATCATTACGGCCCGATGAAAGCGGGTGAAGTGGGCAGTCGTCAACGGGGTGTGATGATTTCAATGGTTGCCGGCAAAGCTGTTACCTATTCGCTGCATCCGTTACAAGAACGCGGCGATTTATTATTGGTTAATGGCGATGAAGTTTACGAAGGGATGTTGGTTGGCCTGCATTCACGCACCAATGATTTAACGGTTAACCCGACCAAGCCCAAACCGCTGACTAACATTCGTGCTGCGGGTACGGATGAAAGTTTGGTGTTGGCGAGAATTCAAAAAATGACTCTGGAGCAAGCGTTGGAATTTATTGCCGAGGATGAATTGGTTGAAGTGACGCCAAAATCGATACGCTTACGCAAGAAGCTGCTAACTGAAAACGAGCGTAAAAGAGCCGCTAAGGGATAAGTTAAAGCTGGGACTATCCTGAACTCCCGTCCTTCGGACAATATACCGAAGGGCGGGGTTTAGGCCGATGATTGATCGCAATCCCGCGTATTATCCGTTGTTAAAGCAATAGGGTTAGGAGACATTTTGACGCCGATTATTAATAAGCCAATCCGACTTTATTTATTATACCGTATTGATATTAAATGCTTATTTAAGATTAAGCGCCGATTTCTCAGGTATCGCCTATAAAGATGTGAGTTAGAACTACCGTTAAAAGTAATGGGATACTCCATTTTAATGTTGAAATGGCCTCCAAGATGGTGTGGCGACTGGCAATATGGCGCGTTATCACGGGGTTGAGTAATGTAATGGCAACTAGCAAAAGAAACCAGCTGTAACCGTATCCCACCATAAACACTTTGTCTATCATGCTGCCGCTTTCAAGCGCGGGATAGTTAATAGAAACAGTAAAGTCGATAGCTATGATCGCTAAAAGACTACTGGAAATAACAGACACATTTCGCTCTAAATTCTCTGACCCCGAACAAATCACGATGATATAGTCGGCAAAAAGAATAAGCAGCAGAGGCATAAAAATCTTATTTAAATCCCCGCTTGGATTGCGTTTAGCGGCTAATTGAATAATCAACTCTGAACGAAGCAATCCTTCCCATCCTCTTACTTGAGACTCTACAAATTCAAAAGGAGAAAAACTCCATTCCTTCAATTTTGCTTCTTGGGATAAACCTGAAAAATCAATATCTTCTTGTTCGGCTAATAAAACAACTTTCTCTATTCCATAGCGGGGTGAAACTAAGGCGACATTAAAATTTTGTGTATCAAATGGGAAAGCCATTAAATTGAATTCAATTTTAAAAACGCCAAAAAAATCCTGGATAAGTTCAACTTCACCATTGTAATAAATACGCAATCCTGTTCCCCGCTCAGAAAAAGAACCTGTCTGCGTATTAATGTTGGCAATCTTAACCTCAGGTTGCCATATTTCCTCCAACTTTTTTTTTGCCTCATTATTGGTAAACGTTTTAACGTTACTGCCATTTTCCCATGAATTGAAACGTAACCGTAAATCGCGCCATTTTAGGCGCAGCTTAACATCGGCAGAAAAAAGCTTGTCTTTCTCATTAATTTTCTCGATTTTATCTATCCGAAAACCCGTTTTGACTTGTATAGGTAGAACAGTATTCGTAGGAAAAATAGTCAAATCTTCGTTTGGGGCAATTTTTTGGCTTTGGGGGAGTGTAACAATAGAATGGGTAGACAGAGTAATCGCCTGATTCTGTGCAGTGGAGGTTTCTTTCTTTTCGTTGTTATCTGCAATGGCACAATCAGCAAACAGCAGTATGATGAGAGAGAAAAATACAGGCAAGCCTACGATTAGTGTCGCGCGTTTCATGAACGCCCCCCCTTTTTTAACCCCTTTTCATCGTTTTCGTTAAGAGGACGCTTTTTGATATATTCCTCAAGCTGACGTGCAATATCGCCTACTTCATCTTTGCGATTAAGCAGTCGGTCTATAGAATCAAGCCCGGCCTTCTGCGTTTCTTCGTTTTGATTTAAGCTTGCTAAACAACTTGCCAGATCGCTTAGCGGACGGGATATCCAGCCGCGAAAGATGATAAAAATAAAGCTTGATAATAAAATAATTTGTACGGCGACCAGAGAAAGAATATCAAGGAAAAACTTATCTTCCAGCATCTGGGTTTTTTTAAACTCACGCACTGCAACAATGACACCAATGGCTTGACCCGAAAAATCGGCTAAGGGTGTCATGACAATACCGGTAGATTTCCCCTCTACCTTTTTGGATAGCATTACGGTGTCCTGAACATTACGTAATAAATCAGCAGAGACAGCCGAACGAATTTTTTTCCAATCGCTACGATATAACGCGCGCATCCCTCCTATAAGATCATCGCTTTCTGGTGGGGGAAGGTTTGTGGCTATTTCAGCCAATAATGACTGCTTAACAAAAACGGCTATTTCAAAACCCGTTGTGTCTTTAGTTTCAGTAATCAACTCATTAAAGCCAAGCCCCACCTCTACGAGACCTATGCTTTTTCCATCTTGTTTTAAAGGGGAAATAGCACGGATACCAAGCCCGGAACTTGCGATCTCAACACCGCTTACAGTCTTTTGTTGGCTGCTGGTGGTAATTACCATATTACGAGTAGAAGCGTCATCACCAAATTTTTCTAGTTTATGCATCCGAACCAGCATTTTTGCAGGGGATTGGATAATGCTCAGAATCTCCATGCCATAACGGTCATGCTGCGTCGAATAAGTCGGCTGGAGTAGCTTAATTATTCCTTCGCGGTCGCCCATTAGCACTAACTCTTTGAGAGCATTGCGTTCTGCTAATAAATCAGCCAGACTTGCCGCACTGATACGATACTCATGTAGCAAAGAGTCAATCTGCTTGATGACTTGATCCATGCGATCTTCTTTTACCTTTTCAAAGGCGGGTAGAAACGATAAAGAATAAACAAAGTAACAAAAAAGTACATTGATAGCTACAACGGACAATGCCGTTATGAAGGGGACTTTTGATTTTAATTGCATGTTATAGACTCTCAGATAAATGATTTCCAAAAATAGCAAGAAGATGCACTGATTTTAAAGCCTTTTTATACTCGATATGTTAAAAAGTGTATAAAGCTTTCCATGATTCCGGGGAAAAGAGCGTTGAAAAGTTTCCACTTCAGGTTCAATGAAATCCTCGACGTTGCCAATGAAGCTTGTAATCGCATCAAAGTTAACATTAAATGTTATTCGGCTAATAGCTTCGTACTTTAATTGGGTACGTGTTCATGGCTATAAGTTCTTCCCATCCTTGACTTGGATGAAGAGGTGTGGCCATTTATCTGTTCGAAGTGGTTTTCTTTCACCCATACAACCATTTTACGAGCGTTACGCAAAGCTTCAGAACGGTTTCCGGGTAAACACGTTGAATTAACGCTTTTGAGTTGAGCTTATTATGCCTTATACGATTAGGGTGCTGATTTGTAAAATCTAGATACCAAGGCAATTCTTGGCTATATAAGAGGGGCATCTTGTAGACATTTGTATTGCACCAATGTATGATACAAACTGACTACAAGCAATAATTTATCGCTAAGTTATTGTAAGTTAATGGGTAAATAATGGTGCCGAGGAGAGGACTTGAACCTCCACGGGGTTGCCCCCACCAGCACCTGAAGCTGGCGTGTCTACCAATTTCACCACCTCGGCAGAGGCTAGCTGTAAAAGCTAAAGTGAGCGCGCACTATACCCAGCCTCTTCGATTTTGTCAATTAAGCGTGAAGTTTTTTATCTAAACTTAAATAATTTCAAGTTAGGCGTACTGACCTTACCTTGAACCAACGGAGAATGCTTTTTGCATAAGCCCAAAAACTTTTCTCTTCCAACCCTAATCGATATACTAAGCCTATACATTTAACACCGGTTTATTGTATCCATCTTCTTTATTTGATTATTTATAATGACATTGAAGTCTAAAAAAGACGTTGATTTTAGTTCAACAAAAGATCCATATGCTCAGCGCGAAGCTGAGAAATATGAGAACCCTATTCCCAGTCGCGAATTGATTCTTCAATTTATCGAACATGCGGGAAAGCCCTTGTGCCGTGAAGAAATTGCAGCGGCGTTTTCCCTTGAAAGCGAAGACCCGTTAGAGGCTTTACGCCGCCGTTTACGGGCAATGGAAAGAGACGGGCAATTATTGTTTAATCGGGGCAAAAAATATTGCCTGGTTAATAACGAGGATTTAATTGCCGGGCGTATTATCGGCCATGCCGACGGTTTTGGTTTTATTAAACCGGATGACGGCTCGGATGACCTCTTTTTATCGCCGCGGGAAATGAACCCCTTGCTGCACAATGACCGTGCGCTGGTACGGGTTGCGGGGGTCGATAAAAAAGGCCGCAGGGAAGGAGCTGTCGTTGAAATTCTACAGAGAAATACTCACCATGTGGTCGGACGGCTCTATAAGGAAGATGGCTTTACCTATGTGGTGCCGGACAACAAAAATATAGCTCAAACTATCCTGCTGCAAAAAGGCGGTGCCGGCAAGGCCAAACAAGGACAGATTGTCGTTGCGGAAATCATTGAACAACCAACCAAGCTTCGCCAACCTATTGGCCGGGTTATCGAGGTCATGGGCGAACATATGGCGCCGGGAATGGAAATCGAAATGGCGATCCGTTCCCACGAGTTGCCTAATCAATGGCCCGGTGAACTGCTGGAAGAAATTAAACCGCTTAAAAATGAGGTGCCTGAGCCGGCAAAACAAAACCGGACCGATTTACGCAAAGTTCCGTTAGTCACCATTGACGGCGAAGATGCCCGCGATTTTGACGATGCCGTTTATTGCCAGAAAACCCCAAAAGGCTGGAAACTGCTGGTTGCGATTGCCGACGTTTCGCATTATGTGCAGATTAATTCGGAATTGGACAAAGAAGCCCAAAAACGCAGCACCTCGGTCTATTTTCCGGAACGGGTTATACCGATGTTGCCGGAGATATTATCCAATGGCTTATGCTCGCTAAATCCCCAGGTAGACCGCTTATGCATGGTGTGCGAGCTGTTAATTAACCAGCAAGGCCAAGTCACCCGGTCACGCTTTTTCGATGCGGTGATGAGTTCTCATGCCAGATTGACTTACACCGAGGTCGCAAAAATGCTTGTTGACGGCGATGCCGCAGGGGATGGTGTGTATGCCGCAAGCCCGCCGGGGGGAGCCGGTGAGGCGCAGGCATTAGCCGAAAAATACAAAGCTTTGATGCCGCATTTACAGGAGTTATACGCGCTTTACAAGGTTATGCGTGTGAGCCGTGAGCAACGCGGCGCGATGGATTTTGATACCCAGGAAACCCGGATTGTTTTCGGTGCAGATCGTAAAATTGAAAAAATAGTGCCGGTAGTGCGTAACGATGCGCACAAATTGATTGAAGAGTTTATGATCACCGCGAACATGGCGGCGGCGCGTTTTTTAAATAATAAAAAAATGCCCAAGTTGCTGCGGATACACGAAGGTCCGAGTGCCGATAAACTGCTTAACCTGAAAACCTTTCTTGGCGAACTGGGCTTGAGCTTAGCCGGCGGCGCTAAACCGACGCCGTTGGATTATATGCAGCTGATGGAGTCGATTAAAGGCAGACCCGATGCGCATTTAATTCAGACCGTGTTGTTGCGTTCGATGTCGCAAGCTGTCTACAGTCCCGAGTTAAAAGGCCATTTCGGCCTGGCGTTGGATGCTTACGCGCATTTTACCTCGCCTATCCGCCGTTATCCCGATTTGCTGGTGCACCGTGCGATCAGGCATTGTTTACAGGGCAAGCCGGTGGAAAGCTTTTTCTACGGAGTCCCCGATATGGTCATTTTGGGCGAGCAATGCTCCGCCCATGAACGTCGCGCCGATGACGCCACCAGAGATGTCGTGAGCTGGCTCAAATGCGAATATATGATGGATAAGGTGGGTGAGGAATTCCCCGGCATTATTTCAGCGGTCACTTCGTTTGGCTTTTTTGTTGAACTTGCCGAAATCTATGTTGAAGGCTTGGTTCATATCAGCAATTTGGCGCAGGATTATTTCCATTTCGATGCCACCAGTCACCAATTAAGAGGCGAGCGTACCGGTATTAATTACAGACTGGGCGACAGCGTCAAGGTCAGGGTTGCCCGTGTTGACTTAGATGAAAAGAAGATTGATTTTGAGTTGGCGCTAAAACAAGTCGCGGTTACCAAACCTAAAAAAAGACGCCGGAAAAAATGATCCGCTTCTGATCGCCTGATTGTCTCAAGCCAGGAACCTGCCTGGCTTAAGTAACTCGTCAATCGTAGTTCTCCTCAACTTGTCCGTCATTAAGCGCCCTGATAATGAAGAGAGGCGCAATATTCCAATTATAGCTGCGGGACGTATATGAGAATGACTTGGGTTAAACGGCGAGCTATTGCTTAACCTGCAAAACTTCTACACTACTCCAGACAGCTTCAATAAAATCCTCATCCATTTCGGGCATACCGCATTGTATCCATTGCACCAGCACTTTGGCGATATTGGGGTAGGTAATATGAACGGCATGGTTATCATGCAGCCAATGCTCAATAACGGAGCAGTCCATATCATGCATGACATGCCCGTAACCTAACTGGTGCAATGCGGCGGCATTGGAAATCTGTTCCATTTGCGCATGCAGCGGTTTAGCCAGAATTTTCTTGCCCAGTTGTAACGATTCGCTGGCTAGTTCAAATCCGGCGTTGCTGATAATGCCGGCGCAATCATATAAGTCTTTTTGAAAACCGTCACGCGACAGCGGATTGCAGGTGATATGCTTAAATTTAGAGGGAAGCACTTCCGGAGAATAAATATGAAAGTCGAAGTTTTCAAAGGGCGATAAAAGCCGAATGACTTCATGCGGGTCTTCGAAAGGAAGGTACACAACAATCTTGTTTTTGATAATGTTTTTTGGCGTGTCCGGGGTGTCGATAATGGGCGGCAAAATGGGCTGGCCAAAATGATGCCAATGCAAACCGATGCCCACATCGGCAGGAGCGAAATATTTCATGACTTGGTCGGCGATAGGGTCCGATCCTTCTCTGGGGATTTTATGATTAAACGCATATTGATGGCCGATGCCTAAAACCGTTTTTTTCTGATTTTTAGCCGCCCAGGCCGTGACCGGTTCAAAGTCGCTGATTACCAAGTCATAGCCGCTCAAATCCAGCGATTTCATGTCTTTTATAAAAGTAATGGGTTTTGCATCAAGCGCTGTTTTCAAATAACTGACTTGACCTTTCTCGGTATGAAAGGTCAAGCCGGTGCGTGATTGATAGCCGTTAAAGACTTCCATGTCAAAATACTTGTCCGCAGGGCGTCCGGTAAATTGAAAAGTAACGTCGATTCCCGCGGCATGAAATTCTTTCGCCATAACCCGTGCGCGAGTAATGTGGCCGTTACCGGTACCCTGTACACCATAAAAAATTCTCATGTTACGATTTGTCCCAAACTAAAAAGTGCTGTGCTGATACCCAAAATGACACCTACCAAAGTATCGGTCGGAAAATGCACGCCTAATACCACGCGGGAGAAGCCGACTAGCGCCGCCCAACAGTAAAGAAGGATCATTAAGGAAGGTAAATAATATCCGAGCAAAGTCGCCATCATGAAAGCGGCAGATGTATGGCCGGAGGGAAAGCTGAATTTATCCGAGGGTGTAATAGTGCTGCGGAAGTTTTGCAAAGCTGCTTGCGGCCGATTGCGCTTCAGGCCGTTTTTCAGCACAAAATAAATCGGCCTTTCGATTAAAAAGGCCAATAAAACAGCTTGCAGAAAGGGGCCGTCAAGACCTTCGCTCCAATATAACAAGCCTATGATTACCAGATACAGCTGGCCGTCGCCGGTTTTTGACAGATAACGGCTAACCTTGGTCAAGGTGGAGTGCATTCTGGCATTGATCAGCCAGGTGAACATGAAAACGTCGTATTTATGGATGGAATAGAGCAGTTTCATATCTTTATCCTCTTAAGGGAGATTCTGCAGAAGCCGGTTAAGAGCTTTTGCAGGGAAAAAGCATTGCTTTTGGATAAAGAGTAAAACTCTTCCATGACAAATGCGTGAACGTTTGTTTAAGATTTTGTGACAGGAAGGAGGGCGAACCGGACTATGCTATTGGTGCTGCATAGTCAAGCTGCTGATGATTTTTTGTAACGACTCAGCAGGGCTGATTTTATAATGGAACAGGCATGACACTGATTGGTCAGATTTAAATAAGCCAAGGTTTAGACTGTTGTTTGCCATGAACGGTTTTTTCGTTTAAACGCATATTTAGCAATATGGGCCTGTATCTTTGTTGCATAATGTCCCTACGGCAATCAACAAGATTGCTCAACACATCATCAGGGGAACAAAGTGATAGCAATTTTTTTAGGCAGTATTTTATTGGGTGCGGTCGCAGGATTAATGGCGGGGCTTTTCGGCATAGGCGGCGGTCTGATTATTGTACCGGTTTTAGCGGTATTGTTTGCGGCGGAAGGTTTTCCCTCCGAACTGGTCATGATCATGTCTGTGGCAACCTCGTTGGCGACTATTGTTTTTACCTCGATCTCTTCGGTGTGGACACACCATGGCTTGAATTCGGTATTATGGGATAAGGTGTTAACCATGGGGCCGGGAATTATGGTCGGCGCAGCGCTCGGAGCTGTGGTTGCGGATCATGTATCAGGCGGCGTATTGCGCTTTCTGTTTATCATCTATTTGTTATGCATGGGGGTGCAAATGGCTTTGCAATTAAAGCCGAAACCCGGACAAAAACCGCCCTCCAAAGAGTTGGATTTAGGCGTAGCCGTTATAATCGGGGGGCTGTCGTCATTGTTGGGAATCGGCGGAGGTACTCTTATTGTGCCATTTTTAGTGCATTTTCAAACGCCGATGCGTAATGCGGTAGCAATAGCCAGTGCCTGCGGTTTGCCGATAGCCGTAGTCGGAACGATCGGCTATGCGCTATTAGGCCGGGATGCGGTGCAGCTGCCGGACTGGAGTTTGGGCTATATTTATATGCCCTCTTTTCTGGGGATAGTATTGACCAGCATGTATACCGCTTCGATAGGCGCCAAGCTGGCTCACAAACTGCCTGCGGAAAAATTAAAACGCTATTTTTCGTTGCTGCTGTTTGTTATGGCGGCCAAGTTGATGTGGTTTTGAACTAAGGAATATGCACGAAATAACGTGCTTAAATTAATTTATGCACGTTCCTAACTTACCGGAGCATTAACGGGCCGCCTGTATTGCCCTGCACATCCACCCAGCAATACGGTAAGCCTAAGCTTTCCAGCCAAGCGGCTCCATTGGCTTCCTTAAGCATTGTAATTGTGGCAGCGCTGCCTGCCACTACGCAAAATTCGCCGACTACACTAACCGACGCCAGGTGTTTTACCGGCCAGCCTGTTTGGGGATTAAGTACATGACCATAGCGCACGCCATTGACAATAATACAGCGTTCGTAGTCGCCGCTACTGGCAAGCGCGCCTTCATGCAGCGACAATGTTTCCAGTAGCGCATCTTTACTGCGCGGATGACGGATGCCGATGCGCCAAGGACTGCCGTCCGCTCGTGGGCCAATGATCTTGATGTCCCCGCCCAAATTGACTACGCCGTGCCGGATTCCCGCTGACCGGCACAATGCCGCCGCTCTGTCGACTGCGTATTCCTTGACTATGCCGCCGAAATCGATCTCCATGCCGGGAAGCGGAAATTCGAGCACCGGAGCCTTCCAGTGCAGTTTATGCCAGCCGATTTTAGTCAGCAGCGCTTCTATATGTTCAGCATCCGGTAAACCCTCCAGATCGAAACGCCAAACCCGGCGTAAAATACCTGAGGTAATATCAAACAAGCCTTCGCTTTGCTGGTGGCAGGTCGCGGCGTAATTCAGTAACCCGGCCGTTTCAGGATCTACAGAGATACTGCCTCCTGTTGCGGCCACACGATTGATTTTGGCTAAAAAACTGTCGTCGCGGTAGCGGGAATAACGCATTTCCAGCCGCCTGACATCCGCAATCGCAAGTTCTGCAACTTGTTTTGCCCGCGTAGCGGTTTTGGCAAAAAGCTGGATATCGCACGGCGTACCCATCGCATTGAAGTCGTAATGGAAAAATTTCATGCTTTATCCGCTGCACCGGCGTTAAATAGCGTAGTCGGGAGATTTTTTCTGCCGACATAAGAACATTCGCTACGTACCGTGCGCGCCTCAGTATCAAGGCGCGCACGGTACGCCCTGCTTAAAACATGATACTCCAGGTTGCCGACAGCGCGCCTTCACGATCCAGCTGATAGCCGTTAACATCGGTACTTACCGGCTGCAACCATTCAAAGCCGAAACTGTTGCCGGCCAGCGCTCCGCTAGGCACTGTCGCATTGAGGCCAAAACCTACGTCCCAGTAGCGCCCGCCATAACTGCTCGGGAAGTCCATCGGACCGGCTTTGGGATTGACATTGTTGACTACCTTGCCGTTGACAGTCCCTTGAGTGGGATTAAATTGACCGTTGACAGCACCCTGTAAGGTATAAACTCCGCGTATTGACGCCGAAAGCCAGTGCGTCAGGCTATAGCCGCCCCAGGCTGTGGATTGAAATATATCGCCAAAGGCAAAGCCTGACTCGTTGTTATTTTCGAGGCGTTTAGTGCCGCTAATTTGGGCTCCCCACGACCAGTCATCAAGCTTGCCGGTATAGGTCAAACTGGGTTTAAAATCCCAGGTGCCGCTACCCAGCTGCATGCCGTAATGAATAAAGCCTTCGTCTTGCTGATGCGAGCGCCTGAGTTTAATGCCGACATCCCCGGTCGGCGCGCTAAGACCAAGGCCCAGATGAACATGATGCATGGGTATATCCAATACCTTGACCAATGCATACATGCCGGTATCGCCGACGCCGCCGGTCGCATGCCCGGTGCCGGTGTGGACATGTCCGCCGGGCGGAACAGGCGGGGCGCCGTTAAGTCCCCTCATGTTCATCTCCATGTCCATGAATTGCGGCATCAGCATCAGGTTTAACCAATCGGTAGGCGCATACATAAGGTCGAGCATGTGCATACTCATGTTCATATAAGTCGGCGTCAATCGGCAGCGGTTACTGCCTTTGCCGCAGCCGTTATTAACGATATCCTGATCGGAAGCCGGATTCGAGCCGTGCAACATATCTCCCGATTGGCGGCCATACATAAAACGGTAGCCGACCATCACATCGTCGGTTTTACTCAGCATATGATCAAACATAACGCCGGCAGGCCCGTGACCGCCATGATGGCTGTGGCCTGCATGGCTGGAATGGTCGGCATGGCCGCCGCGATCCAGCGCCGACAAATTCACCTTCAATGCGGCGTTGGCTACGTAATAGTTAAAATCCGCATAACTGTCTTCTCCTCCGCCACCTAATTTGAATGAACCGGCATGCGTGTAATACTCAAAACCGGCTTCAAGGCTCACGGCTTTGGAAAACTGCTTGTTTACCGTTATGCCGCCGCTTAAAGCGCCGAAACCCGACAAGCGTTGGTCGCTGGAAAAATTGGCAGGTAATTTTTGCGGGTCATAAGAAACGATGGAAAAAGTCCCTGTAGTCTTGTCATATACGGCTTTGGAGTAAGCCTGTTTGGACAGAAGATAAGGCGCGTAAAAGTCCGCGGCGTCCTGCGAGTAATAGCGAACTCTGGGCGTGACCGTCCAGGTATTGCCGATAGGTTGCACCCCATCGGCCTCAAAGGTATGGGCATTAATACCCCAGTCGTCATGAAAAAAATGGTAATCCAGATGCAGAGCCGCATCCAGCATATCGACATGCTGGATATACCGGCTGCCTAAGGTCAGCTGGTTACGTTGGTCGGGCCGCTGTTCAAGAAATGCCTGCACATTGCCGGTCAGGTTTTTGCTGCGTTGGTCAGGGTCGACAAACACGATCGTCATCGCTTTGTAGGGATTTTCCATATACCCGGTACTGCGGGTATAACCGACGCTGGTCTCAACCAGCGCATCTTTATTCAGAACTTGAGTCAAACCCAATGTAGTCGCCCAGTCTTGACGATTGCCGTGGATGACTTTCAAGGCGCCGACTTGCTCAATTTGGCTTGAAAAAGCCGTTTTGGTCGTATAGGGCGATGAATCATGGTCGAATATCGCCGAGGTGTCGCTGTTGGTGTAACTTAAGCCCAGATTCAGGCTAGTCAGTTTTTGGTTGAAATCCCAGCGCCCGTTGATATTGCCGAAGCGGGATTCATAGTCGTTTTCAACTGAAATACCGCCGCCGATGTCCAGGGCCGCTTCATCCCATTCGTGGCCCAGCTTGAAATCGCCTTGTTTGCGTGTTTCAGGTGATGCGGTAGAAAGAGTATGCACTAATTGCGGATTTTCACCGGTCACTTTACCTCTTGCATTTTTACTGAGCGGGACAAAGTTTCTATTTAACAGTATCTCGCCGGTAAGATAAGGCGACGCGCCGGTGGTAATGGTGCGCCGGGGACGGGTAGCGGTGTCTGCCTGAATGGCGCGATTGCCGCCTGAAACCAGCGGCGCCGTAGTGACCGGCGTAGCGCCCGACCAAGTGTCCTGGGTGTAATTGAAAGCGAACTTGATGCGGTCCGACAGGCTGATCTTGGCTCTACCGAGCAGACTATCCACCTCAATAGGATTTCTATTGTTTTGGACATTGTAAAGATTGCGCTTGCCTTCCTGGTAATGGCCATACTGAAAATTGACCTCGTCATCTTCTGCGGCGTAAGCGGTAGGCATTATTAAACCGGGTAAAGCCATTGCGGCTACTGTCAGTGCCTGTAACGATGAGCTGGAAGGGGCTGCGGGTTTAGGTTTGAACGCTCGCGCCAAGAGGCGCCTGGAAAGATAGCGGCAAGCCGAGTCCATGACTGACGAAGGCGATGCTTTTGCTTTAGTAACAGCCACAACCGCCTCCGCCGGCAGAACTACTGCCGGAAGCTGCTTCCCGGCTGCCATGCGTATGTTCGCGCAACGAACTCTGCATGGGGTTCGGTTCCAAAGTCATAGACGGTTTGGCCAGAGTGCCGCGTTGCCATGGCGCTACCGGCGAACAGGCCGGCATACAGGCCGTCAATACAATCAGCAGCGTAACGGATCTGCGCTCAGTTTTTTTCATTTGGGCTTCCAATACGGCTAATGCTCGGCTAACAACTGGTCAATCAGCGTTGTCAATTCTTCGGCTTCCCCTGCCTTAAACCCGAGATGGATATGACGAATACGACCTTTGCGGTCTACCAGATAAGAGGATGGCATCGCTTTTACACCGAAGTCCATCGCACATTGTTGGTTGGCTCCCGACGCTACCATGAAATCGGCCGGATATTGGCTAAGAAAATCCTGAGCATCCGCCGGTTTCTCGTCCAAATTGATACCTATAACCTGTAGCCCGCGCTCCTTGAACTCATGATTGAGATGATTTAAAAAAGGAAACGATTTGGCGCAAGGACCGCACCAGGACGCCCAAAAATCGACATAAAGCACTTTGCCTTGAAATTGCTTCAGGCTATGGCTGGTAGCGTCACCGGCCGCGGCTAATGCACAGTCCGGTATTGGGTCGCCCTGCTCCGCTGCCGTTAAGGTTTTAACAAAGCCCAGTACCAGCACCGAGCTCAGCAGAATTATCATGCGTTGATTCATTTTTTATCACAACTGGTTAAGGAAGCCATTTAAAAACTGTTGCCCCACGTCCTATCGACCTTACGAATTTTTTGTCCCAAGCTAAGGATATTGCTGTAGGGCGTGCCGTGCGCGCCTTGTAAGCTAAGGCGCGCCCTACGTCTGCGGGACAAAACTTATCCGGTAGCTATATGAACGGGTTCACAATGTTTGAAACGGTTTTCAGGGTGTTACGGTTTATTGATCAGGCTGGATTATTGGTTTTGGAGTAGGGCGGGTTCGGTAGTGCCTGTGTGTTGATCGCCGCTAGTTTCACAATGGACTTGTAAATTATAGGTCTCCGCCTTTGCAGCGGTTTTATCCACGATCAAATAATATGAGCCGTTGCCGCCATTAACAGTCAGTGTCGGGCTGTAAGTGGCATTGCCGTCGACTACATCGGTGGTATTTTTCGCGATTATACCTTTCGTAACCTGGACACTTATCAACGGCGCCGCGACTGGAGCCAGATCTTTTATTTCTACAAGCAGACGATCCGCAGGCCCTGCGCCATCGTCAAAGCATTCCACTTGGTAATAATCGGTTGCGCCTGCCGCTTTTCCCAGCGCCCCGTTTATATCATGGGCCGCTGCACTGTTGGCGTATCCGAGTATGCCTAGCAACGATACTGATACAAAAGTATCTTTCAGCGTTATTTTATTCATGTTAATAATCCTCGTGTTGCTAGCGCACTAGCGTTAAAAATAATACCGGACAGCTGCTCAATGCAGCGTAAGTTATACGAAATTGATGATTTCTGGGATTATTGATTTGTCAGTGTTGCATAGCCAGTACCTGTGTGATCACCGGTACTGGTTTCACAATGGTATTGCAGCGAGTAAGTTTCCAAGCCTGCTGCTGTTTTATCTATGGTCACAGCATAATCCCCGTTACCGCCCTTGATTTTAAGTGCAGGACTATAAGTCGCATTGCCGTCAACCGCATCCGTCGTATTGCCCGCCAGTATGCCTTTAGTCACTTGAACGCTGATCAGCGGTTTTGCCACAGGAGCTATATCAATGACTTGTATGGAAAGGTGATCTGCAGGACCATTGCCGTCATCATAACAGCTGATCTGATAGTAATCGGTTGCTGTTGCCGCTTTTCCCAGCGCTCCGCTTATATCATGGGCCGATGCGCCACCTACATATCCCAGTATCGTTAACACTGACGCTGTCACGAAGGCTTTTTTTAATATTATATGTTTCATGTAATCCTCGTATGCCGACAAAACGGCGGTAAAAATACTAAATTGCGTTATTAACGTTTTTCAAATCACTGAGCCTTAGCTGCATTGGAAAATGCCTCCAGTTTTATTGCTGCATAAGCACGCACGGTTTCATCGCTATCACCCAATGCCTGTTGCAATAGCGCGATATTATCTCCGGCACTGTCTACCGCCATCAAGCGCACCGAAGCATCGTCATCCTGCATTGCATTTTGTAATGCAGCCGGAGCGTCGCTGCTGTCACGACTTGTTAAACCGGAAACCGCTTGTGCCCGCACTTCTGCGTTTTTATCGGACAGTGCCGAAACCAATGCACTGTTAATACTGCCTTCATTGGCTTGTTTTTCTGCCGCCAAACCGGCAACGGCATCGGCGCGTTGCACAGGATCGCCGGTTTTAACCCGTTCCAGTAATTTATCCACTTCGTCCGCGTCGTCTGTTTTTGTCTCCATTCCTGTTGTTGCAGGCGTCTCTTCAGCAGCAAAATTTGTGCCCAGCACCCAGGCCTCTTCGGGGTGGTTTTGAGCCGTATTGTTTGCGTAGCGAAAAATCAGATCTGCTTTTTTATCAAACAAGCATTCCAGCACCTGTTTTACCGTTGTACCCACACAGGTTACGGTAACCAATTGCTTGGGTAATGCCGAATAATGTATCGGCACGCCTGTTTTCTCGGTAATTGTTTTAAGTATTTGCGGCAAAGGTTGTTGCCGGGCCTCCAGTTGCAACTTGGCCCCGGCATCTTGGCTCAGAACAACACGAGCCGCTTGCCCGCCTGCCGACGCTAGCGTCGGCATCAACAATAGCAAACAGATTGTCCGGAACCGGTATCCGCTCATATCTGCATATCTACGGGCGCTTACTTTTAGGCAAGCCCGATACGGTGACATGATAAAAAATCAGATCTCATTGTCCCCACTTCTTTCTTGCAAGATAAACGAGAAAATGCCGGAACCCGCTATTGCAAGTTCCAGCACTTAAAATAAACCGGCAAGTATAAACAACCCACCTCCAACCGACAATACTGCTTAGTGTAAGGCCGGTATGCATCAACCCCTACTCAAGATGGAAGGAGTTGATATGGATAGCTCTATATACTCACGAATACGATCGCTGTTGCCTAAGGAAAATATTTTCCAGGTGCGCCTAAAGGATATGCGGCAGTAGGAATAGGCAGATTAGCATCGATATCGGCATCGGCAGGCTCAATGGCAAGATCGAAACCTTTGGTTACAACGCCGGTAACGGGATCGGTAACCGTAGGACAGGCGACACCTTTAGCATCGGTATCAGGAACCGGGTTAGCTGGAATAGCCGCCGTAGTTGCAGTTGCAGGAGTGCCGGTAGTATTACGATATATAGTCATCGTAGGCCAGAACGGTGCTTCAGTCGCTGCGTTATAAGGAATATCTCTAGGCATGGTTGCTTGATCCTTAAATAACGGCGTTGTATGACCTATCCAAACATCAACTCTGTCAGCAAGCGTTTTGGAGGCAGGGCCTTGTCTGCACCAGTTGGCCACTGCAACACGGACCTTCAGGCTTTTAGCGCATGATGTCGGGTTAAACTGTACCGCGCCATACTTAAAAGGAGAAAGGCCGGTTGCACTGACCAGGGATTCCTCCAGCGGCGCGCTGAGGAAAGGTTTAGGGCCGGCCCAGGTATGATAGCCGCGGATAGCGCCGGTGGCATCGACAGTCGGGATAATGTTGGCGAATAAAGTGCCGCCGCCGGTAACAAGACCAGCACCCAGCTTGGTGAAGCCGACGCCCGGAGTTACGCCTACGATATGATCCGATAAATCAGCCAATGCAGGCTCGATTTGTATGCCTTTAGAATCCAATTGATAGACTTTGGCCAGGGTAGGATCGGCGGCATTAGGGAATACCGCGCTCATCGCGATAACATTTGCATGAGCAACCGGAGTCCCTTCAGCAACGGCATTGGTGCTGCAACCGTGTGTTACGGTAAAGGCATTGTAACCTGACACGCCTTCAGATACTTTGTCCCTGATGCCCGTATGAGCAAATGCGCTTTGACCGGCAACGCAAATTACCGTGGCGGCTGAATACAGCGCCAATTTTTTTACTGATTTAAAGTCTTTCATCAAATTCTCCTTGATAGGTTTTTGTTGATCTTGTTAATTATTTTTTCTGCGTTATGAGTTACCGTAGCATGAATGCCCATGAAGTTTTTTCCACTGATCGCTAACTGATAATGCTTAAAGCACTATCCATGCCAATTTATTATTGTGCTGCGGATTATATTAACGGCAGTTTTTGATATGTAATGTATTGATTTATTCGCGTTTATAAGGATTGTGATATTTTTTGCGATTAACCGCTTCATTTAAAATAGCAACGAAGCCGCTTGGATAGACAGTATTTTGGTAATCGAACATCCGGATAATGAGGGATATGACACACTTTCCGATAATCTTACCGGGCTGCAATCGGCATTCTATGAGGCTTTGAGTAAAATTAGGGGATATGACGCGGTTTACTGTGTTAAATAACATAGTTTAATTATTTTTCAGCAATCATCGGTCTTGATCTCATTTAATAGTATTGAATCGATCTCTGTTTTGGCTTTCCCACTTACAGCGGTTTCAATTTAAATGAGTTACACGATTAAAAGGCTATGTCGATATCATGGTCGCTGGAGTGCAGGCTTCGCCTGCGCTGGCAAGCAAAGCTTGCACTCCAGCAACGCCTTTAGTAACTAACTGAATTTGAA
>JAUGSS010000194.1:0-9774 GCA_044426515.1 Methylococcaceae bacterium
AGGAGAATCTATGCGAAAAAAAATGAATTCCTTGACCCAAGTTGAACACTTAGAGTAAAAATTCACTTCCACCGATGCGTTAGGTTTTAGGTGTTCAAGTTCGGCCAGAATCACTGTTCAAATTAATCAGAATACGCACAAGTAGAAGGAAAGAAAAAAAATCAATGGGTTAGAACATAGTTTATGGGATAACGTATGGGATAACTTATTAACGGAATTTCAGTGGACTTTATAGTACGTTGCTGGACGCTATAAATAAATAAGACAATGAAATTAAAGGATAGTTATTTACTTATTGAACTTCGTTGAATCATAAAAAACATAAATTCACCGTTCTTGGGGACAAGGGATATCAGGTTCAAATCCTGTCGTCCCGACCAATTGAATCAATGGCTTGAAAAATATAGTTTTTTCAAAAACAGCATTTTTCCGGTTTCGGTATAACATCCGGTATAACTTTTTTTAACGCTATACGATTTGCTCGAAAACAAAGCATCAAGCATCGATTTTTTGCTGGCCGCACTTGTCGTGGTGTCGGCCTTAATCCGTTCAGCCATTGCCGTGGCATCAGCCAAAATCTGCTGTTTAACTGCAATTTCTCTAGGTGTTAGGTTACTCATTTTTTCTCCTTGGTGCCGTTTAAGTTTTGTGTTTGCTCTCGCCTAGCCCACCGCAGCGTTACCGGGTCTTGAATAAAATTAGCCTCTGCTCTTGTGGTGCGGATTAATTTGACTGGTCTACCCTCGGCTTCAGCCGCATCAATTCGCGCTTGCTGCTCATCTGACAAGCTGTCGCTGTCCCGGTAAATTATGCAGAGTGGTGTAAGCTGCCGTTTTGACTCAAGTTGCTGTAAACGGTCTTTGATGTTCATGGCTTAATCCAATACTGTGTAAACAAAAACACGGTTCCCGGTAGCTGTAGCCTGCTCGATCTGCTCCAGCTCATCTTGGTTTGGCTCCGCACCCTTGCAAAGGATAAAGGCAGGTTTTCGATGTACAGCCTTAATCATCCGCTCAAGTTTTTGCAGTCGATCTTGAATGTTCATACATCGGCCTCCAGTGGTTTGAATATATGCCGGTGGTTTTCATCACTAGGCCAATCAACCAAATCAATGCAGCGTTAGCGTAAATCTTCTTCGGACTCGCCCGGTTCTGGGTTCTCTGACAATTTCAGTATCTCCGCACCTGTAGCCAAGCACAGGCGGATTTCCGGGCTCAACGAAAAAATGGGCGATATGGTTTTGGCCGGGTTTAATCGACGCGGAAAACTCGCTAAGCCTATCCGGTTAAATTTGATTATATTAGATGGGCGATTTTCATCAGCGCACCAATAATAAGACTGGTTTGCAGTAACCCGGCACCGACAACCCAACGGATTAATTCAGCTTTAGTTTCGGCTATGCGTTGGTTGGTTTCAGCGATCATACGCCCGGTGTCCGCCCTCAACAGCTCTATATCATGCTTTAATGCCGTTTCCAGCTCTTTTAAATCGCGTTTGGTGGCTACATCGTCAAGGTGATAATCATGCCTTGCTTGCTCTAGTGTGCTGTCGGTCGCAGTGCGCTGTAGCTCAGTCAACATTTCTGCCTGTTCGTCAGTAAACCCGACAGATTTAAGCCGGTTAGCAAATTGCAGTGTATCAAAAGTAATAGCGTTCATGACGTGCCTTATGGGTTGGTATTGGCTATTATTGTACTGTAATTTTACCCGTGCTCAATTCCGCTTACGCATCAAAACAACATTCGAGTCATTCATATTCACTAACAGGTTAAGTCTATCTCCCAGCACTCGCCATGCCTCTGCTTGTTCAGCTTCTAACTTTTGACGTTGATAAATTCGCTTAACTTTGTTTTCCTCGGTGTGGTTCAGGCATTTTTCAATCACATCAGGCTGTATTTTTAAGTTACCCATCAGTGTTGCGCCTGTCCGTCGCAAATCGTGCGGAGTCCATTTGCCGTCCATCAACACCAATGCCTGAGAATCTTTAGAGCGATTACAGAGAATGGTCGTAGTTTGCCGTCCGCGTATCTGTATGGCGATGGATTTCTCGCAGACATGACTTGAATCGTCACGGTTAGAAAAAATCCAGGTATCGCTTTTCGCTATCTGCTTTAAAAGCTTGAATTGCTCCAGTGCAAAGTCGGATAGATAAATCGTGTGCGCCTTGCCGTTTTTGCTGTGGGCTTCCGTATCGTCCAGGTCTTCAAATTAAAATCCACCTCCGCCCATTGCGCCTTGGACAATTCGCCGATTCTGCACATCGTTGATAAGGCAATCCAGACGGCGCATTCGGTAGACTTCAATAAATTAGCATCGGGTAATTGCCGCGCCAATGCCCTGATTTCAATCTCGCTTAAGATTCTGTCCCGCTCGGTAGGCTTGGTGGTTGTCTTTGTCACGCCAAGACTTGCCGTGGTCAAACTCGATAATGTCACGGTCAACGGCAAACCTGAACATTTGGCGCATTAGTTTCAAAATATACTCCGCGCGGTCACAATTGCGGATTTCAAAAATGCTGGAGCTTGGATTCATAGGGGTATGTACCCATTTTCCGCAAACGTGACCGCGTGAGGTATGGCTCTTAATTCACATTTAAGCTTTCAAAAAACTCATCGTCTCATTTTCGACATCAACTTTTATAGTATCCCCGGCGACAAAGTTGCCGGCCAATATTTGCTGGGCCAGCGGATTTTCAAGTTGTTGTTGAATAGCGCGTTTCATCGGTCTGGCGCCGTAAACCGGATCAAAGCCGGCCTCGCCTAACAAATCCAGCGCCTGTTCTGAAATTTCAAAACCGATTTCGCGATCCTGCAAACGTTTACGCAAGTAGTCGATTTGAATGCCGGAAATCGCGCGAATCTGTCCTCGGCCCAACGAATGAAACACCACCGCTTCATCAATCCGGTTGATAAATTCGGGCCGGAACTTGGAGCTGACTATGTCCATCACCGCCGCTTTCATGACCGAATACAGTGCTTCGCCGGACAGCGATTGAATAATGTCCGAACCCAGATTAGAGGTCATCACGATGATGGTATTCCTGAAATCAACCGTTCTGCCTTGTCCGTCGGTTAAACGGCCATCGTCCAGCACCTGCAGCAGGATGTTAAATACATCGGGATGGGCTTTTTCAATTTCGTCCATCAAAATGACCGAATACGGTTTACGCCTTACTAATTCCGTTAGATAGCCGCCTTCTTCATAACCGACATAGCCCGGAGGCGCACCGATCAGCCGCGCCACCGAATGTTTTTCCATAAACTCGGACATGTCGATGCGCACCATCGCATCAGGCGTATCGAACATAAACTCGGCCAGCGCCTTGCATAACTCAGTTTTACCTACGCCGGTCGGCCCCAAAAACAGGAACGAACCATTCGGACGATTAGGATCGGATAATCCGGCTCTGGAGCGGCGGATTGCATTACTGACGGCTTTCAGCGCTTCTTCCTGCCCAACCACCCGCTTGCTGAGTTGCTCTTCCATGCGCAGCAGCTTGTCGCGCTCGCCCTCCATCATTTTCGATACCGGAATGCCGGTCCATTTCGATACCACCTCGGCGATTTCCTCTTCGGTGACTTTGTTGCGCAACAAGGTCATTTTCTGCGCTTCAGCCGGTACGTCTGAATGCAGCTGCTTTTCCAGCGCCGGGATAATGCCGTACTGCAACTCGGACATCTTCGCTAAATCTCCGGCGCGGCTGGCCGCTTCCAGTTCGGTTTTGGCATGCTCCAGTTTTTCTTTAATCGATGCTGAACCCTGTAACGAAGCTTTTTCCGCTTTCCAGATTTCTTCCAGATCGGAATATTCTTTTTCCAGATCGGCGATTTCTTCTTCCAACATTTCCAGACGTTTTTTGGACGCGGCATCGGCTTCTTTTTTTAGCGCGACTTGCTCAATTTTTAACTGAATCAAACGCCGGTACAGCTTGTCCATTTCCTCAGGTTTTGAGTCGATTTCCATACGAATGCGGCTGGCCGCCTCGTCGATCAGGTCGATGGCCTTGTCCGGCAACTGCCGGTCGGCGATGTACCGGTAAGACAGATTCGCCGCTGCGATGATGGCCGGGTCGGTAATGTCAACGCCGTGATGCACCTCGTATTTTTCCTTCAGGCCGCGCAAAATCGCCACCGTATCCTCAACCGACGGTTCATCAACCAATACCTTTTGGAAACGGCGCTCCAAGGCCGCATCTTTTTCGACATATTTGCGGTATTCATCCAGCGTCGTAGCGCCCACGCAATGCAACTCGCCGCGCGCCAGCGCCGGTTTCAGCATATTGCCGGCATCCATTGCGCCTTCCGCCTTACCTGCGCCGACCATGGTGTGCAGTTCGTCGATAAATAAAATCACTTGGCCTTCCTGCTTGGCAAGGTCGTTTAAAACCGCTTTCAAACGCTCCTCGAATTCGCCGCGAAACTTGGCCCCGGCAATTAGCGCCGCCATATCCAGCGCCAACACCTGCTTGCCTTTGATGCCTTCCGGCACCTCGCCGTTGACGATACGCTGAGCTAGGCCTTCGACAATCGCAGTCTTACCTACGCCCGGTTCGCCGATCAATACCGGGTTGTTTTTAGTGCGTCGCTGTAAGACCTGAATCGTCCGGCGTATCTCATCATCTCGCCCAATTACCGGGTCCAACTTACCTTGCTCGGCGCGTTCGGTCAGGTTGATGGTGTATTTTTTCAAAGCCTGGCGCTGCTCCTCGGCATTGGCATCATCGACCGGCAGGCCGCCGCGCATCGCATCAATGGCTTTTTCCACCGCTTGTTTAGTGACGCCGGCTTTTTTAAGCAAATCCTGAAGCGAGCCTTTTTCATCAAAAGCCGCCAATAAAAACAGCTCGCTGGAGATGAATTTGTCATTACGCTTTTGCGCCAGTTTATCGGTTAAATTCAGCAAGCGTGATAATTCATTGGAAATCTGCACATCGCCGCCGGAGCCGCTGACCGTTGCCAGACGGTCCAATTCCCTAACCAACTCGGTGCGCAGCAACTGCGTGTTGATACCCATCTGCGCCAGCAACGGCCTGATGCTGCCGCCTTGCTGGTCCAGCAAAGCCAGCATCAGGTGGATTGGCTCGATGAATTGATGGTCTTTGCCCAAGGCCATACTCTGTGCATCAGCCACTGCCGTTTGAAACATGCTGGTTAATTTGTCCATACGCATAATATTTACCTCATTAAGGAGTTTTTAAGTTATTGCTAACATGGGGGGAAGTCGGGGTGTTTTCAAGCGGGCTATAGTCAATCAAGGCCAATAAGTAGTTGCCGAGTGTCATAAGCAAGATATGATTACTCAATCGACCGGTTAAGCGAAGCCGAAGCCAAGGGAAAGACGATTGTTCGCGTCGACTCCGCTCAGCGAACGGCTAAACTTCGTATGTCGGTTCTGCTCAGGCGTGGCCCGTTGGACAACTTAAGGATAAGTAACCTTCGGCATTTTATCTGCTTATCAGGGTTATTTTCCGTTTACAAGCCTAATAACTAAAATCCGGTCAGCCGAATGTGTTTTAGGGCGCGCAATATTCCATGGTAGGTATGGCATTATCGATCAGGTAAGGCGATGACGGCGAAAGGATAAATTCGCTGGCGCCTTGTTCGCTCTTCAGGGGATTCGCCCAATCAAAGGTGTAACCGAGACCGGTCCAAGGCACTCCGGGCGCGGTGCGGAAACTTTTGTAATACAGGCCTTCATAAAAAGCCTGATAGTTTCGGATGTTCTTGACGGTGGGAATTGTGGCGCCGAAATTCAGATCGCAGCCGGTATCGTTGGGGCTCGGATCGACGCAGGGACGGAATACATCATCGGGACTCACCCACAGTTCCACGAATACAGCGTACTGCCAGTCGGGATTTAAACCGAGGCGTTGTTTCAAGCGAGATTCGAGCTGCTTTTGGGTCGCGTGCGGATGGCTGCGCATATATTCACGGCAGAACTCCTGCATCTTAGGCGCCAATGACACCCAGACGACGTTGGCTTCGCTGTCCGAAGTTTGGCTATAAGGCAGCAGGTAGCGTTCGTAAGAGCTTGCCGATTTCCACGTCACTACCTTCACCAGGGTTTTGTCTTCATTCCAGACCAAGGTGTCGTTAGTAGGATCGAGTGCGTCGAGATTATTGGCGATCTCGCTTGGGTCCGCTACCACGGCATCATTTACTGCGATTGCATACTTAGGAGGAGGTGCGGCAACTGCGGATACGGACAGTAGTCCTGCGGCGAATAAAGCCGGGAAAAAGATTGTTTTCATTAGAATGGCCTCTGTTAAGGTTTTGATATGTTTTTATTTAAAAAAACGTGCAATTTTCTGGGTGTTGAATGGATTAAGCTAATGAATAACAATAACTTGACGATATTCAAAGTTAGACGGTTTTGCCCGGCTAGAGTCTATTGAAAAATACTACAGTTAGCCAGAGAGTTTGTGCTTTATTTAAGCGCGAATTTATTAACTTTTACAGCGCTAACATAGCGGACATAAGGCCTTGCGGCAGCCTCTTTGCTTCCTCGCTTTGTTGCGTTGGGGAAAGTGAATATTGGTGTTGCGATTGTTGGCGGTATCTATCGCATAAACTATGTGGAGCGGGTCCGGCGGCACGGATGAAGTTGGAGCGCCGATAGCTTTTAGTCGAATATCAAAACATATCAAAAAAATATGCTTGACGGATTGACGTAATCTTATAGAATACCCGGCTCGAATTACGGAGCGGTAGTTCAGTTGGTTAGAATACCGGCCTGTCACGCCGGTGGTCGCGGGTTCGAGCCCCGTCCGCTCCGCCATCTTTAGGCAGGATTTTTACTGCCGGCCAAGAATAATATATCTTAAGTTGCCGTTGAGTTTTTTCATTAAGATATTGATTCCGAACTCTTCCGCAATATTGTGCATGCCACGCATACTATATTGATATGTACTATAAGCTTTGGCAAGTTTTGCTCAAGTGGCCTAACTTCCTCATCAGCTCAATTCAGAAGCAATACGATAGATCGGGCATTTGAATATGCTGGGCAGTTAGCCGCTGTTTTTTGACGCAGCGTTTTTTAAAATCATCCTGCTAGTTATGCTGTAAAATCATCCGTTTTTTATCTCAGCTCTCAGATGACCATCAGGCTACCCGTACCGCGTATCGCATTAACTCCCGGAGAACCCGCAGGCATAGGCCCCGATCTTTGCATTCAGCTTGCACAGCAGGATTTACCCTGCGAAATTATCGTTATAGCCAGTCCGCAACTCTTGAAACAGCGCGCCGGGCAATTAGGCCTATCAATTCGGATAAAAGAATTTGACAGTACCATGCCTGCTAAGGTCCAGATTGCCGGATGCCTGACGGTATTGCCGGTGGAGCTGGCGGAACCGGTTCAATGCGGAAGATTGAATCCGGCTAATAGCCGCTATGTGTTAAGAACCATTACCAAGGCGACTAAAGGCTGTATGGACGGGACTTTTGAAGCCATGGTTACCGGCCCTGTTCATAAGGGCATTATTAATGATGCGGGCTTGTTTTTTAGCGGTCATACCGAATTTATTGCGGGCATTACCGGCGGATATCCGGTGATGATGTTGGCAACGCCGGGTTTGCGGGTGGCGTTGGCGACTACGCATCTGCCGTTGTCGGAAGTCAGTCAGGCTATTACTCATACCCGGTTGCGTACGGTGATTCGGATACTGAATCAAGAACTGCGCTCACGTTTAGGCATAGCTAACCCGAAAATACTGGTGTGCGGGCTTAACCCTCATGCCGGTGAAAACGGTCATCTGGGCAGGGAAGAAATCGACATTATCGAACCGGTGCTCGATAGTTTTCGCAAACAGGGCTTGAATCTGCTCGGGCCGTTACCGGCTGATACGCTGTTCACCGCCAAGTATCTGGATTCGGCGGATGCGGTCTTGGCGATGTATCATGATCAAGGTTTGCCGGTACTTAAGCATATGGGTTTCGGGCAGGCCGTTAATATTACGCTGGGACTGCCTGTTATCCGCACTTCGGTTGACCATGGCACGGCTTTGGATCTGGCCGGCAGCGGTAAGGCCGATTTGGGCAGTCTACAGTTCGCATTGCAAACCGCATTAACCATGGTTACACACTAAAATGGCACATACTCCGCGCAAGCGCTTCGGTCAGAATTTTCTTCATGACCACACTATTATTTACAATATTATCTCCAGTATTCAGGCCAAACCGGATCAGCACTGGGTTGAGATAGGGCCGGGGCAGGGCGCATTGACCGAGCCTTTGTTAAAAGAAAGGCTGCGTCTGGACGTGGTTGAACTTGATCGGGATTTGGTGGTGTTGCTTAAGCAGAAATTCAACCAATACTCTAATCTGCAAATTCACAGCGCCGATGCGTTAAGGTTTGATTTTTCGTCGCTGGCCGATGGGGCCGAGAAGCTGCGCATCATCGGCAATCTTCCTTATAATATTTCAACGCCGTTGATGTTCCATCTGCTGGATAACGCTTATTGCATTGAAGACATGCATTTTATGTTGCAAAAGGAAGTGGTGGACCGGATTTGCGCGGCTCCGGGCAGTAAAAAATACGGCAGGCTTAGTGTGATGATGCAATATTATTGCTTACCTGAGCTGTTATTCGAGGTGCCGCCGGAAAGCTTCGATCCGGCTCCGCAAGTGATGTCGGCTATTGTCAGACTGGTGCCGCACAAGCAACCGCCGGTTGCGGTGAATGATGTGAGCAAACTCAATCGAGTAGTCACTCAGGCGTTTTCGCAACGGCGTAAAACTTTGCGTAATTCGCTGAAAAAACTGATCGCTGAAGAAGATATTGCGGCTTTGAATATAGACCCGACGCTGAGGGCGGAAAGTATATCGCTGGCTGAGTTTGCAAGTTTGAGTAATCTGTTGTTGGAATAACCGGCGCTTTCAGGTGGACAATAGACCATCATGTCTCTAGCGGCTATTCTTAACCCATCTCGTCCCACCTCCGTAAGCATCTCAAGACGATTGAAGAGCCTGTTTATCAGCGTCAAAAGCAAGCCCCACCCGAAGTTGGGCCCATTTCCCTCGTAAACAGTCAGCGATTGTCGACCATAATTAGTTCTGCAATTTTTCCTTAGGAACATGCATAAATTAATTTAAGCAATTACCATGAAGAGCATGAAAGACATGAAGGATTTAAGTCTTCATGTCTTTCATGCTCTTCATGGTTTAAAAATAAAACTTGCTCAAATTATTTCGTGCACATTCCTTAGCCGTGTTTTTCAAATTCTAATACTTTATTGATTTCAATATATTAAAGTGAATTGTAAGTATATTGAAGTAAGTTCTTGAAAGAAATTAGAGTTCAAATCAAAAATCGGTATATTCGATTATATAGATTTAATCGATATAAACAATATAAACAATATAAGCGATAAAAACGATAAAAACGATTGACTGGGCTCGATATGGGCGTTAGAATTTTTCTCAAGGTTTTCGGATGGCTGTAGTCGTATAGGCTGTTACTGAATAAATTATGTTAACCAAAGATTATTGAGGAAATTTCAATATGAAAGACCCCCCATAAAATTTTTGCGATTGAAGACACCCTCTCCATTTCCCGGAAATTCGCCAAGCAAGACCAAGAGACATTGGGCCATGCCGAACATATCATTGCCTCCGTATTGCTGCATTTTGCCCAAGCTGCGGCCGGGCTGTCGGAATCCGAGGAACTGTTGCGCAGCGAAAATAACGCCATCAACCATGAAATAGCCCATGTTTTTGTGGCCCTGCAGTTCCAGGACCGGGTGAGCCAGATTCTGACCCGGGTCGGCGACGATGTGAAC
>JAUGSS010000152.1:0-1341 GCA_044426515.1 Methylococcaceae bacterium
CATCAATCCGTCAATATTTGGCCGCTCGAAAACAGCCGTCCCCTGAAAAATATTACACTTTACAGCTGGCTTACACGGGACGCTTTATAATATTTTTTAGTAAACAGGATCATACGTGCTCAAGTCCAACAAGGAACAAACAGAACTTAAATGGATCGCTGATTTTATTTGGAACATCGCCGATGACGTGCTTCGGGATATTTATGTAAGGGGTAAATACCGCGATGTAATTCTGCCTTTTACCGTATTGCGCCGCTTGGATGCGGTGCTGGAGCCGACGAAAGACTTGGTGCTGCATATGAAAAAGCTTTTGGATGGGCAAAAAGTCGCCAATCAGTCCGAAGCTTTGCGCAATTCCGCCGGGCAAGCGTTTTACAACACCTCTGAGTTCACCCTGAACAAGCTTACTCATTCTGCGCAAGGCCAGAAACTGCGCGACAATTTCATCGATTATCTGAACGGTTTTTCGTCTAACGTTCAGGAAATTCTCGATAAATTCAAATTCCGCAATCAACTTCAAACGCTGGTTGATGCCGATATTCTCGGCACCTTGATTGTTCGTTTCCTCGACCCTTAAGTCAATTTAGCGCCGCATGCCGTTCTGGACACAGACGGCAATATAAAGTTGCCCGCGTTCGATAATCACGGCATGGGAACCGTTTTCGAGGAATTAATACGCCGTTTCAACGAAGAAAATAACGAAGAGGCGGGCGAACATTTCACGCCACGGGATGTTGTCAAGCTAATGGCCAATCTGCTGTTTCTGCCGGTGGCCGAGCAAATCGAATCCGGCACTTATCTGTTGTACGACGGTGCTTGCGGTACCGGCGGCATGCGGAAGAAGCGCTGCTTGAATTAGCGCTAAGTCATGGCAAGGAAGTATCGATTCACTTGTTCGGACAAGAAATAAACCCCGAAACTTACGCAATCTGCAAAGCGGATTTATTGTTGAAGGGCGAAGGCCTGGAAGCCGACAATATTCTGGGCGGAGCCGACAAGTCCACTTTATCGAACGATCAATTTCCTTCCCGTGAATTCGACTTCATGATTTCCAATCCGCCCTACGGTAAAAGCTGGAAGACCGATCTGGAGCGCATGGGCGGCAAGAGCGATTTTTCCGATCCGCGCTTTATCGTCAATCACGGCGGCGATCCTGAATTCAAACGCACTACCCGCTCCAGTGACGGCCAGTTAATGTTGCTGGTTAACAAGCTCTCCAAAATGAAACACAAAACCAAATTGAGTAGCCGTATCGCATTGGTGCATAACGGTTCCTCGCTGTTTACCGGAGATGCGGGCCAAGGCGAGAGCAATATCCGCCGTTGGGTGATTGAAAACGAC
>JAUGSS010000044.1:0-131498 GCA_044426515.1 Methylococcaceae bacterium
GGTGGCAAGTCCTCAATCCGTCCGTGATACAAGTTATACTCTTTCAACTCACTAGGCGTTGCCTTTTGAAAGTAATTTTTAACTTGCTCTAAAGGAGGAGGTGTACCCGACACATGCCCAGTGCTTAAAGTTTCATCCCAATAATCCATTTCTTCGAGTGCCAACCATTGAGCTACGCCCAATTCCTGAAAAACAAAATCACGTGGAAGACTGCCCCCAACCTCTAAAATACGCTTTCCCTTTAGACCCACCAACTGCTCAGCGTAATTAGCATAATTTACGTGATAGCTAAGGCCGTATTTTTCTTCTAGCTCTTTTGTGTCCGACATTCCGCATTCCTAAGTGTAGTGAAAATTGATAATTAAAAATGCACGCAACACTTACTGACCGCTCATTTTTCTAAGGGTTGTAAAACTTAAAAATAAAAACGTTGCTATTTTAAACTATAAAACTGCCATCCGATGTGTTTAAATCTACTCATGTCTTTTCACAGTAGCCTTATGAAACCCAAAGCTGCCGCATTTGACTTTTAAATTTAACTCAAAATTATTAGCAACAAATTTCAGGAGATTGCTTCGCATGCAATTCTATACATCACCTACCACGGAAGGAAAAAAGTTCGAAAAATCCGTACTCGTGCTATTCAAGTTTACCTCACGATGGAATGTGCATATCCTGAATAAGCTGTCAGTCAAGTTTAAAATCTATTGGGCTTACATTGATCAAACTTTTGCGCAATATGGATCTATAGAGCTTTCCGCTCGTGTACTGCAATTCTCAAACCAGCAAGAGATCGATTTCATCTTGTTGGACATTGAGTTTTACCTATGCTTTCACCTAGCATCCATCGATTTGCTGCGAACGGGGAAACCGAAGCTAGGCATACTGCTGTTTGACGATGGACCACTGCATTCGTTCAATCAGATTTCTGCCTCTCGTGCGGATTTTGTGACAACAGGGTGTCCACTATCCAATTACAAGTATCAAGAAATAGGCATGAGGTCGACTTGGCTTCCGCTTGAATCGGACTCGCTTTATCATTGCCAAACCGAGGAAAAACCCATTAATGTCCTGTTTTTCGGGCATTCCACTAAATGCGACAGACCGGAATATCTTTCCGCGCTGACCAAAGTCACAGGCATTTCAACGGTTGTCTTCGATTCTGCAATTGACGGGCAGTTGGATCATTCGAGCCTTGCCCGTCTATTGACCTCAGCCAAAGTCATAATCAATTTGACGAAGACGGAATTTAATGACATGGGCCCAAAAATTTCGCGCTCCCCATCCAGCCTCACGTATCAGCTCAAAGGCAGGGTTCATGAAGCACTTTTCTCCGGCGCGGTTTGTATTTCGGAATTTGCGCCGCAACATCACCTCCTTAACATCGACGGTTACCTCAGCGAATTTAAAACACCCGAAGAGCTTATTGACCGATTAACATCTTTTGACTTTCGCGGACCAAATTTCAAACAGATGTTCGATGAGTTTTATAGAGGATGCTGGTCAATATATTGTGACGCAAGCGTCATGGAGCGTCTTGATCATTTCGTAAACCAAGTGAGTTCGCACCCAGACAGCACATTTACCCGTAGCCGAGAACGAATTGACGACAGATATTTCGCAATCGCCAGATCGGCAATTAACGACCGGTTCGCCCATAATCCAGATCTTTGCCAAGCGGAACTAAATCTACTAGAACGGTGAGCATAACGTTACTGTCGCTGGACAACCGAGGTAGCACTTGAAATAGCCACTACCGTCGATCTCTGGAAATCAACGAACTTTACAGATCATCCGGGAAATGGCCCCAAAACCTGACCCGGTTGCAATTTCCCCTTCCACCAATATCGCAACCCAGTATGATTCAAAGCCATATGCATCTTCTCGTCATAGTTGAAAGCTATTGTGGAGCCATCACCAGAATCGACGATCAGATGGTTGCCATAGACAGGCTGGTATTGCGGCTGCTCAGGCATTCTAAAGGAAGACCTGAACGAATCAAGAGCGAGACAATCGTTAACCAAATCTTCCCGGATGTTCGAGTAACCTTTGCCAGCCATCATGTCTTTATAGTTGGCAATCACCTCTTGCCCTAAAGCGACCCCAGCCTCTTGAAGACCTGTAACCAATTGAGCCATACGCCCGCACCGAACAGAATCGTCGATAAAAGGATCTGTGCTGTACCACAAACGGGAGGGGATTCCCCAATAGTACTTACGATACAGAGCGTCCTTGTCACCATAAAAATAGATATTGAATTTTTCCGGTGCCTCCCAATATACGCTGTTGTTGACCAGGGAGAGCATGTTGATATTATTAACCATTGGAAAATAGTCTCTGTTTTCAGAGAACAACTTTATGGTTTCAGTAATGTCTGTATCCGTCTCACCAGGGACTCCAATCACAATATTAATATTGGGAACAATACCCGCTGCAACACAATCCCGATGATTTTCAAGTAGCGTCTTAATTGTGTAGCCTTTTCTTTGAAGACGTATGGTATTCGCAGTAAACCCATCGCTGCCAAAGTTCAATGAATTGACGCCAGCAGCATGCATAAGCTTGAAAAAATCCACATTGTATTTTTTATTGATCCGAATTTGGCCAGAGAAATTAATTTTCAGATTCCGCTTTACAATCTCTTCAAAGATTTCATGTAAACGTTCCGGACTTCCTCCAAAATCGCTATCGCTCGCTGAAAAATTTCCGGGTCGTCCTGTAGCTATCACCCGCTCTATATCGTCGACATAATGCTTTGCTGTGCGTGATCTAAACGCAAATCGCTCGGCGCAAAAAGTGCAACGAGACCACACGCACCCTCGGGTTAGCGACAGGGCTGTAGAAGAAAATCCATACCATGTCCGATAGATAGCATTCATATCGCCGTAAATTTCAAACGGAAAGCCCCCTAGGGCATCAATATCGTGAGCTTGTGGACTTGGAACGAATTTGTGGTCAGGCGTATCGTATCGGCTAATGACACCCGGAACGTTATGAGGATGTTCTCCCCGTGCCAACTTTTCTACCAATGGACCAATCACAAGGTCCGCTTCACCAATAACCATGTAATCATGTTCTGGAAATGCGCTAGGGCCAAAGGTAGGGGTAAAGCAGCTATGTCCGCCGACAAGAATGATCATTTCGGGGATTTCACATTTAACACGGCGCGCCATCTCTCGGGTGATCCACTCGTTGCGCTGATGTACGGACATACCCAATATCTTTGGCCTAGCTTTTTTCAGTTTGGCAACAACTTCGTCAATGAACTCGGCAAAATAGTCCACAAGAAATGGCCAGTATTTTGGTTCGAGCCACATACGTTCATTGTAATCCCATGGATCTTGAGACATACGAAGACCATTGCGCAGAATAGGTTCATGGCCCAGATCAAACAGTCGATGAATCTGATATCGATGATAAACGATCATATCAGTATCCAGTGTTTGGTGATTGACTGTCGAACGTTTCAATGCATTATGGACGTATCCAGTTCCAACCGGCATTTGCCAACCAGCCCGAGACGGTAGATCGAGAAGAAGCACATCAAGGTCAGGGCGAATCTGGATTTCTGGTGTATTAAAAGGATAAATGCTTTGGACATTGGGAATCCAAGCATGCTCCGGTACAAGGTCGAAATACCTCGAAGCCATGTCAGGAGAAAAACAGGCAAGGTTTTGGGGCATTTGCCGCCGCAACCGCCAACAAATCTCCATGCGTGTTTCACATAAGAGGATGGCCTTAGTATCGGGTGGTAAAGACGATATATTAACCACAACCGGCAGCCCACGATAAGTATCGGTGGATGCGTTTTGATCAATTACAGCTGTGACAGCATTGACCAACTCTGGCACGTGGTCAAGGAGATAATCCAGAAACGGTCCGGAACGATAGAGAGCCAACCTCTCGGATGTAGCCACGACCTCCTGGGAGAGACGACGTAGAAGCGGCACCTCAATCTCTGCAACCGACTCTTGCATTGAGAAACAACGAAAAGCACTAAATCTGGAATGATCAAAAATAGCTTCAAACAGCTCCCCAGTAATCGGATCTTTTATCTGAATTTGCCTAGCCATAGTTTACTCCCGCAGGATGTCTTCGCACCGGACAATTTTGGAAAAACGCATTTAACGAGAGGAATATCTCTGTATAAGGCAGGGCAGACTTAAATTGTTCAAAAATATTTTTGTCAAAAGCGCACCCAGAGGCCAATAAATCTCTCGCTGCCACAACAATATCAGCATGAGAGGAAAATGTTAGGTAGGGATCAAGATCGGTTTTTTCCGGAACGACTTCAAATAAATGCGGGCATCTCCTAGTCAGACAATAGTGCGCCCGAGCTTTTGACAATACACTTGTTGATTCACCCAACTTTAGCCCAACCGCCAACTTGGAACGTGCTAACAGATGGCGACGTAAATATTCCGGTGTGTCCGTACTAGCAGTGAAAACATTAAGACCAAAACTTTTGAATTGCTCAATAATTCCTGAACGGTACTCAGTAACGGTCCCCGAAAAAAAAATATCAATGTCTTTACCGTCATTGGAAATCTGAGTAATTGGAACATGAGTTGGCAATGCCGCCATGGGCAAATAAAAAACGGGAACCCCGAAATTAGCATTTGTGTATTCACGGTAAGTACTTTCTGAATTTGCTATTATTCCAGAGGTTACACTGAGTAATTGGGTAAAACACTTATAACGGGTCGCCCAATAACCTGAATTTTCATAATGATTGGCTGGCATCTGCTGACAATCTTGTAAATTCGCGCTATTAAAAGTGCCTTCGGACAACGATTCACTCACAATGATGAATAACTTCGAATGTTGGAATTGTCTTTGATGCCCAATTATTGAGCCCGTTACATGCTGATTAAACCCCTCAAGGGTGATATTAATGCCGCTCTGAAAGAATTTGTCGAAAAAAAAACAAGGGGCCTCTCCAATTGCTCTCAATCCATCGTCGATATATTCCAATATATCCTGTGTATGAACATTATTGCCGTGATTTCCGATATAAAAAGCAATCATATGCTACTGCTACCTTCATTTTTGTGACTATTATTCGGTTAATAGAGTTGTTTTTTAAAGCTTTCCACTTAAGCCAGCACCGCCTCAGGTTAAGCCTTTTATAGCGTCCATTCCGCAGCGCTCAGAACTAAAAGCCTTGTCAAGCCATGAAAAATATACTTCGACAAGCTCAGGCAACTTGTTTAGCTCTAAGTGAGAGCTGACATCGAAAAGGGGTATACGATGCCCCAGCAACCATAGGTAAAGATCGAATCAAACATTGCCATAGCTTGTGTTCTTAATCATGGTGTAACCTTTAATCAACTCTGCTATACCTGCATCGAGCGATATTGAGGTCTTATAGCCTGTTGCCTCAATCTTTTCGTTCGACACAATATAGTTGCGCTGATCAGGATCTTTACCTACGGGCGCATCAATAAAAACAAAATCCGGCACTTGCTTGTAGATAATCTCGCAGAGCTCTTTCTTCGACACGTTTGCTTCAGAAAGACCGACGTTGTATATCTGCCCCTTCATTGTGTCAAAGTTGACGATGGCATGCTGGAAAGCACGCGAAACATCACGCACATGCACATAGTTGCGCTTGAAGTCGCTCTCAAACAGCACGACGAATCGATCATTCACGGCACGATAAGTAAAATCATTCACGAGCAGATCAATTCGCATACGCGGAGACATACCAAACACGGTGGCAAGACGGAAGCTAATCGCGTTCTCACGTTGCATCAATTCTTTTTCGATTCCAACTTTTTCTATGGCATATTGAGAAATCGGGCGCAAAGGTGATTCTTCAGTACAGAAGTTGTTTTCGTCACCAGTACCGTAAGCACTATTGGTAGTTGGCATGAGTACGATTTGTTGCTTGGACAGTAGCCTTATCATCAGCGTAATGGCATCATGGTTAATCGTTGTTGCACCCACTGGATCGAGGTTACACAGGGGAGCTCCAACCAATGCCGCGAGCGGAATAACAATGTCAGCTTTTTTAAGCAGCGGCGCCATTACGCTCTCGATACGAACATCTCCCTTAATGACAGAAAAATTGGGGTTGTTACAAACGTGATTAAGACTGGCCTGCTTGAACATAAAGTTGTCCAGCACAGTCACTTTATGGCCTGCATTAAGTAGATCTGGAACCATAGTGGAACCTAGATAACCAGCGCCGCCAGTGACAAGAATATTGTAATTCATTACGTTCCTTTTCTGATTGTCAAAAAATTGTTCACAGGATTAGCGCAAGACACTTCTCGTTGACAAACAACTAATGCTTATGTAGGTAGCGTCGAGGTTTTTCTTTAGTTGTGCAGTTGTATTAAACAAATGCCATTTTTTATAACGCAAGCAGGACTGGTGCGCGATAGTAATCTTTGGGCACACCAATGTCAATGAAGCTGCCCGAGAATTCAATGCCCAATAGGCGCTGCCCCAAAGCTATGGCAATGGGGAAAATATCGTCTTCCAGAGAGACTTTGTCGTCTGACGGAAATTTCTCACTAAGTAAGGCCTGAGGATTAACCCAATACACGCCTCCATTCGCCAAGCGACCCGATCTACCAATGCCAGACTTCAGCGAGACAATTTGCCCTTGTGGTGAAATATCCATACCCATGTACCTCCCCTCTTCATGGGTTCGAAATAAAGAGAAACACCAGTCCGCGTTGTTTGCCAAGGAGAACTCGATCAATGTATTCAGGTCCACAGCAAAATAAGTGTCGCCATTCAACAGTAAAAACGGCTCATCCTTATTGACTTTTTCAGCCGCCAACAACAGTCCCCCACCTGTACCTAGCGGTTTTTTCTCAATGACATAATCAAGCTCGGCACCGTTATAGCTATTACCAAAATGTTCAATAATGATCTCATGCCGATAACCAACAGACAGTACAAAATGTCTGACTCCTTGTTTAATCCAGTAATCGAACTGATGTTCAAGAAATGGTCGCCCCCTAATTGGCGCCATCGGCTTGGGCAAGTCTGGCACGGCACTGCGGAGACGCGTACCCAAACCACCAGCAAGAATAACAGCTGAAACCATAGCGATATCAAACCGAATTCAAAATTGCGCAGAGCTGATCTACTTCCTCATTTTTCAAATCAGGAAAGTTACCAATGTAAAAGCCGTAAAAATGGACGTACTCTGCCTCAGGAAACTCAAGATGATGCCCGCTAGGCACAATACCCTTCAGATAAGGTTGGCGAATCTGATTCCCCCCCCCCGAACTACCTCTCCGGAACTCGACGCCAGACTCCCGCATTTTCTGCATGAGGCGTTGAGCCAAATCATCATCAGGCTCCTTCAAAATGAGGTTGAAGGCGTAGTTGCTGGATCCTTCCAGCTTGAAGTCGGTACGGAATTTTGACGAATCAATTTGTTTCAAAAACCGAAGCAGGTTCTCAGTCCGACGTTGCACAATTTGATCCAGACGTTTAAGCTGGCTGCGTCCCATGATGCCGCCAATCTCGGTATTTCGTGTGTTATAGGCTGCGTAGGCGAAAATGAAGTCTGGATTTAATTCGGGGTTTTCAATCTGGTAAGCGTTGCGCACATTATGGTCATCAGCTTCCCGCACCATACCGTGGGAACGCAGCATACGAACCTGCTGATAAACCTCCGGGTCATTGGTACAGATCATACCGCCTTCGATGGTACTCATGTGGTGGGCATAGTAATACGAAAAATCCGATATCCATCCTAGGCTACCCAAACGTTGTCCTCTATGGGTAGCACCGTGAGATTCACAGACATCTTCTATCAGCGGAATATTGCGACGATTTAATTCATCGATCAGTTCGTCGGTCAAGCCATCGAATCCTTGTACATGTGTGAGAAATACCGCTCTGGTTTTATCGGTAATTTTGCTCAGAATCTGGGCCGTGTCCATCGCCAGAGTACTTGGATCAATATCTGCAAACACTGGTGTGAAACCGTTTTGTAACACCGATGCGACATCGGAAACCCATGCGAGTGGCGGAGTAATAACTTCTCCGCCTTCAGGGTGACGAATTTTAAGTACCGCCATAGTCAACAAATTCGCTGACGCTCCTGAGTTAACGAACACGCTATATTTTACGCCTAACCATTCCGACCACTCCTGCTCAAATGCCCGCACATTCGCACCGTGAGTCAAAATGGGATCATCCTGTTTGAGATGCTCTATGACAGAGTCCAGATCCTCCCGCAGTATGTTGTTACGCATCAATGGATATTTCAATTTCTTCTCCTAAATCACGAAATGATTTTTCCTCTCTTAACTAAAAAGCTGAAGTTTCCCAGTTTTTAAAACTTCTAATCCCGCCACCTATGCGGGGTAGGTATTTAACCTAGGGTTTGCTCGGTTTATTTTATAGCAAACCCCAATTTAATACGCTTTCCTTTATAGGCTGCGGGCTCAAAAACTGGGAAACTTCAGCTAAAAAGAACACTAGTAAATCTCTGGAAATTGCTTATGAAGCACCTGCAATCCAGTGAGCACTTGGAAATTTCTGGCAGTATATAATTCCGAGATTTTTTTGACCGTTAATATAATATGCTCTTGCTCTTGATGAACACCCGTTGATTTATTATTAAGGCCATGAATAATGCTCTCATCGACTTCCATCTTAAATGCAAACCAGTAAACCAACTCATCAGTCAACGACTCGCAAACCTTCAACGGCAATGGTGTCAAACTAATCAGATCGTCCAGAGAAAGGTCGATAGCCAACTCTTCACTTACTTCCTGAACAGCAGCGACAACAGGATCACTGTCCAATTCTATCCCTCCAGACGGAAACTCATATGAGAAATCACCATCGACAACCCGTCTTTGTTTTACCAAAACAGTCTTCCATTCGAATTGACAATATAGAAGTGGAATAATTGCAACAGCAGCACCCCGGAGCACAATACATCTTGAAAGCATGTCACCCTCAGGTGTCTCCATCTCGCAGTCTATTAACGCCATATAAAACGAATTGGGCGAGCGCTGAACAACATAACAGACCGATTCGTTATACAGCTTGCAACCATTCTCAAGCACCCGTTTTTTCCACGATTGATATCTATCACTAGCAAAGACGAGGGCTGCGCTTTCCGCAGATGCTTTAGCATTTAGCATAACTACATCCGATTCACTATGGTGCCATCCTATGGATACGTTCGATTTTCTTTGCCAATACTTTTTGGTTTAAAAATTCGAGTGTATGCTCACCAAAAATATCTCTTACCTGATCTTGATAGCGCTGTCCGCGATAAAAAGTCTCAAAAGCCGAATCTCGAAAATCCAGAATTTCCTCAGAAGTAAGATTCTCGTTCCTCAAAGGTACCGAGTCAGGAGCAAAGAACCCATATTGCCCCCACTTCTCGGGTAGTCTATAGCCCTTTGTTTTTGCTAGTCCATATAACGAGGTTCCCGGATACGCCATCGCAAGAAAGAAATTGGCATATACAGGATTAAGCTCACACGCAAGATCTATGGTCATCTGCATTGATTCCCGTGTATCTTCAGGCAAACCAAATATAAAATTTCCGCCAAAATGAATACCGGTTCGACGTAAAACTTCGCTCGCCTTATGTATCTTTTGGAGTGTTTGTTTCTTACCTACCGTATCCAACACATGATCCGACCCTGATTCAATACCCATAAAGACCCAGTTTATACCCGCCCTCTTCATGTGATTGCACAGCTTATCCGAAACAGTATCGGTTCGTCCAAAACACCATATATTTATTTTATCTCCCAGCCCTTGCCCAATAACTTCATCACAAAACTCTGCAACACGGGTAGGATTTACAGTAAATAAATCATCGACAATTTCAAAATCTCTAATTCCGTAAGAATCAACCAAGAACTTTATTTCACCCACGACATGTTTAGCTGAGCGAAATCTGGTGCCGCGCTTACCATAGACAACATTTACAGAACAAAACGAACATGAAAATGGACATCCCAACGAAGTGTATATAACGGCATATCCTTTCTTCTCAAGATCATAATCCCATGTATGCCAGTGATGCGAACGGTACTTTTCCATCGGCAATAAGTCCCAGGCTGCATAAGGCAACTCATCCAAGTTCCCTGGCCCGGATGCTCTTCCGTTACCTACAGTTTTTTCACCCTGTTTCCACCAAAGACCTCGGATATTTGAAGTGTCTTTTTTTTCCTTCAGCGCAGTCACTAACTCCACCATAGGTTCAAAAGCTTCTCCGCTAATCACGAAATCCAAAGTCGCATCCTGAAGCGGATCATTGGGGTCAGCAGAAGCATGGTGACCACCAAGAACCGTATATACATGAGGTAAGTTTTCTTTAACCCCCCTGATAATACCCTCTGCAGCAGTCATTTTTGTTGTAAAGGCAGTAAGTCCGATAACAAGAGGCTCCCAATTTTCAGTGATATTTTTTACCGCCTCACCTGGCGTCATAAACTCAACTTCTGCATCAAAGATTTCAACACTAACCCCTTTGCTTCTTGCCACAGCAGCAAGCATGGCAATTCCAAGTGGTTGTGCAACTGTTGCCAGCTCATGCAGTTTAGCAAACTGTTCCAATCGATTACCTGGATTGACAAGCAATAAATCAACATATTTCGGCATATACCCCCCTCTTTAAAAATCAATTGCAAAGTAATTAGGCGCAATTATCGACCACACCTCATGCTTTTTATCAGATTGCTGATGCTGATTGCTGATGAACATATGATGTTCATAATGCAAAATTCAGTCTATATCATTCTCATCAACATAGGAGAAGCAACGCTACCGAATTTTATGCACAAAAAGTATAGAAGATTAAAAGTTATCCGCAAAGATCGGGGCCAAATCCCTCACCGAGGAAACCACAGGAAACTGCCAAGTTGCTGCATACTCCTGCCAATCTGAAAATTCTGTCCAAGCGCTGGCAAACACAAAATCAATACCTGCTCGCTCTGCGGCTTCATGGTCATAACGACTATCGCCGACAAATAGGGCTGGAAAGCTCAAATTGCCTAATAACTGCTCACGAGCCAATGTTTCATCCTTGTTGTCAGGACTGCCAAAAATACCGCCATCAAATAATGAGGCAATACCCCGTTCGACAAACAGCCGCCGCAATTCATTTTGATCGCCACCGGAAACAATCATCCATCTGCTTCTTTCTGTAGCACGTCGCAACTCCTTCAAACCTTCGGTCACGGGACATGTCAGCAAATTATTGTACATACATTCGCTAAACAACCTTGCCAAATCACGTACCTTTTCATCTATCAAAGGTTCTCCCAAAAGCTCCGTCAACATGTAGGCAAACTTCTCGTACCGGGAAACTCCACCCTGTATAACATGATATTCAACCAATGCCTTCGCAATATCCTCACCATAAGGCTGGGCAACCTGACGATAGGCTTCCGTCTTCACCGGATTAGAATCTATAATCACGCCATCGCAATCGAACACAAATGTGCAGTAGCTCTGTTGCAAATAACCGTTGACACTCATTTGGCAATGCCAAGTTTATTTAGCACGAAACTGGCAATTGTGGCGGCATCAGGAGGAAGATTATCCACCTTGGCAGCAAACCCTGCTGAACGATTCTGTAAACCTAACGCTGCCATCGGCGCTTTACTAAGCTCCGCCAAATCATGCGCTAGTGCTTTGGCTATCCCATCCGGATAATCATCATCAAGCACACAGCCGCCAGCAATACAACATCCCAAACTCTGTATCGTCTCTTGGTTTGGCACGAAAGGCTTCACCCGAAATATATGATGCACGGACACCTTAATTCCTTCGGTAAGTAGCTCTTGGCTTGCCTTTACGGCAGCAAAACGAGTAATCGATAATGGACAAAGTACGTAATCCGGCTGTTCATGGACTATATCCGGTAATTCATCAGCATTAGTGTATGCCCCCCGATGCTCAGAAACATAAACCACATCGTCACCAACCATAAATTCGCGATAGGTAATGCGATACTCTTCCGGTGTCATCGGCGAATAAATTTTTATACCCGGCATACGATAATAAAGTGCATGATGTGACGACCCCGCCACCGGACCTATAGCACCCTCCATTGCAATTGATCGAATAAGCATTGGACATGGCCGATGCCAGATTTCTTTCGATTTGCAGGCGTAATTAACAATAATCGGCGAATTGTACCAGTTGAATCCTTGATAACGGATCACATAGATCGGACGCCTACCGGCAAGAGCGGCACCAACAGCAAACCCGCCACCAGCAACATCGGCCATCGATAATTCGACCATTCCGCCATCTTCATAAATTTCAGGTAGAGTGCCGCCTACCCAACCGACTGCCGTAAGACACTGCCCCATAACCAGCCCGTTCTCCACCGTAAGATGGTGGCGTACTGTTTCTTTAATTACTTCGCGCAGTATTGGAGATGTTGTTGCCATGTTTTTTCCACTATTTCACGCTGTCTTTGTTGTACGTCTGCAATGAACTCAGGCTCGAAACGCGTAGCAAAAGCCTTGTGACGATCAAAAGTTTCGGTAGAGTCGATTCCGGCGCCAGCATGCCAGAAAAGTCTGTTAGTTCGGATATTAAGAAGCATAGGTTCTGCAAACAGTCCATTCTCATCCAAACAGGCAAGTATTTGTTCAGGATCGTCGTCCACATCGAAGGCCTTCATACGAAAACCTCGCGCCACCTCATCCATCTCCCAACTTCGACGAACCTTCTTTTCAGTAAGTATCGAAAGATTATTATCCTCGACTACAAAGATAATCGGTAATCGTTTAGTGGATGCCCAACCGATAGCACCGAGGAAATAATCTTCCTCAGCAGCGGCATCTCCAACAAAACAAATCGTTGGAATTCGATTTGCATAGCACATACCAACTGAAATCGGCCCATGACTACCCATCAAGCCATCATGCCCATAGATATTGGCCGCAACAGACTGGATTGATGCAGAACCGCCCATACCATTAGCGCATCCGCGTGGATCACCGAGCAACTCAAGCGTCAATTCATCAATGTCACCGCCAAAACACAGATATGTCGAATGTCCGCGATGCTGAATAAAAATCTGGCGCTGATGAATGCCGACGACCTCTAATGCCACTGACAAAGTAGCCGCAGCGTACTCCTGACCGGCGGATAAATAGCTGGGTATCTTAATATTGCCTTGCCCTATCTGCAAAAAAGCGGCCTCTTCAAACGCCCGACACAAATCGGCTCGTTCAAAGATCCTTCGGGCTAATATGTCATCAAGCTGCATATGACCGACAAACACGAATTGCTTCTTTCATCCACTCACCCATCCACTGATAGTGCGGCGAGGAAACCAGATTGCCATCTACCACGAACGGCTCGTTGACATACTGTGCGCCAGCATTGTTCACATCGTCCTCAATACTATAATAGGCGCTTACCTTGCGACCTTTGACAACTTTTGCAGAAATAAGCAACTGTGCGCCATGGCAAGTGCTGGCAATCACCTTGCCCTTTTTATTCCACTCGGAAATAAAAGCAAGCACATGTTTTTCTTGGCGTAATTTTTCAAGTGCTTTCACGCCGCCGGGAATGACTAGCATGTCAAACCCATCAAGGTAATATGCAACCCTCGCAGGGTCCTTAAGCTCTTCGGTCAGCGCCGACGAATCCATATTCACACCGAGAATACCGTGGAACTTACCCAGCACATCAGACATGACCACTACGTCTGTAGGTTTATCGGCTTCCTCCCGCAGGCGGTAATAAGGATATACTACTTCCTGATCCTGAAATCCAGTCCAGGTAATAATCAAAGACTTCATTTTAATCTCCTAAAAGTTGTCGTTTCAATTGAATCTTGGTTGTTCGTTCGAGATCGGCGCGCGCATCAGCACCAAACTGGCTTTCCATCCACGACAAGTATCGTGGATCAGTGTGATACTTCTGCCAAGCGCCGTCCCGAAAACGCAATATTTCCGCAGAGGAAAGGTTACTATTACTCATGTTCAAGGTTTCGTAAGCGTGCTGGCTGTATCCAGGATAGGATTTCGGCAATTCAATACCTTGCGCATTCGCTTGATTATATAAAGGACTTCCAGGGTACGCCATCGCACAATAGAAGTTGGCCATGTCGGTAAGATTTTCAAGGGAGAAATCCAATGTGGCCTGCATGCTCTCCAACGTGTCGTTGGGTAGCCCAAAAATATAATTACCACCGACGTGAATGCCGGCTTCTTGAACCATGCGGATGAGATCAACGATCTTGACATCGAGATAACCATCCTTGTGTATTTCTCTACGCATTACGACGTTGGGATTCTCAATACCGAGTCCCAGCCAGCGCACGCCAGCAGACCTCAGGACATCGAGATACTTTGGCTTACAAGTGTCAACGCGTGAATAGGCCCAAATATTGAAATCATAACCACGTTCACGTATCAACTCACAAATGCGGACGAAATGATTCGGATTGAGAACAAATAACTCATCTGCGATCTTAATATTGCGCACTCCGTTCATAGCAAAATGATCAAACTGCCGGATCACAAATTCTGGATCCCATCGTCGGTAGATGTTGCTGTCTGCGCTACTAATATCGTCGCCATGCTGCGTCCGGTTGATGATGTTGATCATGCAAAATGAACAACTATAAGGGCAGCCCAAGCTTGTGTACAGTGCAGCAAACGGCTCTTTGACGCTGTTATTAGACCAAGAGTGCCAACCCGCCGTACGGTACTGCCTGAAAGACGGCAACAAATCCCAAGCCATTCCTGGCAAATCCACGTCCAACCTTTCTTTAGGCACTACTGGTGCATGCGGATTGAGCGTGATATTCCCCTCTCCATCCCTAAATGCCAAGCCCCGCACCTTACTCAGTAACTGGCTGTCACGCAGATTATCGACCGCCAGAAGGTCGCGTAAAGTATACACGCCCTCATTCTGGCAGACAGCATTGATCGCCGACTCATCTTCCAATGTTTTACGAGGTAGGGCGGAAACATGAGCTCCAACAAACACCACGAACGCATCCGGCACATGCTCCTTAAACAGACGAGCCGTTCCACAAGCCCCTTCCATATTTTGTGTTGAAGCGCTTGGCTGTTGCCCATATACCACGAAGCAGACAATCCGCGCCTTATAATCCCTGATGCGATCCGCCGCTTGAATAAAATCTATCCGCTCCGCCTCGGCATCCAGAATCGCCGGCTGATAGCCGATCTGCCTGACCGAATTAGCCAGCATTGCCGCCCAGATCGGAGGTTCAATGGCCGAGTGCTGATTTGCCAATCCCTGATATATCTTCTGCGATGCATTCGCATGTACAAACAATATATCGATCATTGCGTTTCTCCGACAGTGCCATCAACCGACACTTGCTTGATATGCAACAGCGTGGTACCGGAAATCAGATCGAACGACTTACCCAGTCTGCATAATGACACACCATCAATCACATCGCCCGGCCATAAAATCTGAGAACCAACACTCGCCTGAACCCCTCCACGCGTCACTACGAAAAAATCATGCTCAAGGAAGCCCAGAATTTCCTCAGCAGACTCAGGGCGGAAATGACAGATGCCGCACCCCTTAAAGACATTGTAACTCTTCTTCCCGCCGGGTTCATCGATCCATAGAAAATCATCACCTTTGGGAAACTCGAACTCTTTGCCCTCATAAGACTTACCTTGCCGACCATAAGCATCCTCCAGACGCACCAAATCGTGCTTATCTTCGGGCGTCTCGATTTCCAAGATGAATGCCCCCTCGTCAGAAAGCGCCTGTGTCGAGTGAAAGCGACTGCGAAAAATATGTACTTTATCTAACCCTTCCAAACGCATTTTCCCGCGTAGGAAACTTAATTCGGCCACACCATGGAGCACCACATATCCGCTATGCTTGTTGGGATGGCAATGCAAGGATGTACACTGGTTTTTCTCGATGTGCAAAAACCAGATCGCTAACACCTCATTCTGATAGCATAGATATTCGTACCCCCAGGGTTTCTTGATCAATACATCTTTGTAGCTCACGACTTCACCTTTCTGTTTCCTCATGATCAACTGCGCCAATACTTTCCAGATACCACCGATAAGTACCGTTCAATCCCTCCTCCAGCGTACATTGGATCACCAACCAAATGCATGCAGCCGCGCACTATACAATAATTTGCGCGGTACACCACTAGGCTTGGGTGTATCCCATTCGATACCCCCCAAAATAACCAATCACGCGGGCAATAGTTTTTGTGGGCGGCAGAATAAGAGCATCTCTGCAAGCCCCAAATTAAGGGGTAATATAAGCTTAATTGTGTTGTCAACAAACCAAACAATGCAAGCATCGACAACGTCTTTGGTATGAATAAACTCATGACGTGATACGCTACTTTCCCAAAGCATCAAGCTCTCTACACCAGCCTGGCGTTCCTCATAAAAGTCTATGAACAAGGACGTGACCCAACTCTGGATCAATGTTGTCATTGGCCAAAAGAATTATTAGGTATCACAGGGAGAAAGTATTGCAGACCATATTGCCAGTTGTAAGTAAAACACATTGCATACCAACCAGTTTTGAAATAGCGTAGGCAAGGCTGGTCTGATCAGAATACCCGAATAGCGGCGTAATCTCGAACATCGGCTGCGGATATTCGCATAGGTACATACAGGGGGAGCGAATAAAACCAGTTTGCGCATACCATAATGGTAGATTACCTTAAGCACATTCAATTAATATAATCAGGTTAGTGTTTATGAAGTACGCTAGGAGGCTGTCGGACTTCGCACTGTAATTAATTGATAAATATGGATTAAGTTATTTTTAGTGACTTAATAAAATCATTAAATATCAATTGATTAGGCTATAAGTCCGACAGGCTCCTAGATAGATCTGATTCTCGATAATCCCGCCGACTCTACCAGCACATAATCTGGATGAGTGTTTATCAAAAAACGATCCACGACTACTACGGCATCCACCAGTTCCAAATCAGTGTGGCTGGCCAATAGCAAATTGACACAACCTTCGCGTTGCAATCGCTGAATAACTACCGAATCAATTAAACCCTTGGTGTCAGGCGACAAAAATTTCATCTGGTTTATTCATCAACTATAGGCCATTAGGCTGGTACAGTACAACACGACTGCCGGTATTGTCAAAATCGAAAGACACATGCACCAACCCTTTAAGACGCTCCCTAATTACAGCATGCTTCTCAGGTTTTGCGAAAAGCAGCATAAATCCACCGCCGCCAGCGCCAAGAATCTTACCGCCGATTGCACCTGCACGCATGGCTTCATCATAAATTCGGTCGATTTCCGGGGTTGAAACCCGATCAGAAAGGCTACGTTTATACTTCCAACCTTGATCAAGCAGCTTCCCAAATTCGTCGATGCAGACACGACTATCCACAAGAATGGCAATAGCCTCATCAACCATTTCTCTCATGCGGTTGAGTTCTGTCTCGCGTTTTTTGAGGTTATCGATCTTGGATTTGGCGATCTCGTCAGCGATACGGGAAAATCCGGTAAAGCAGAGCATAAGGTGGTCACGAAGCTCAACGCGCCGGTGTACAGGGAGGATGACAGGGGACACATCAAAAGTGTCGTCCCGATAAAAATCAATACGATTAAATCCACCGTAGGCTGCCGACACCTGATCCTGAGAACCGACGTTCTCACCGATCAGGTTTTGTTCAATGTTAATGGCATCTCTCGCCAGACGGGTTTGACTAACCATTTGTCCACGAAGGCCATACAGCGCATGCGCCAAGCCAACAGTGAAGGTTGAGCTGGAACCTAAGCCGGAACGCGCCGGCAAATCCCCATCGTGATGGATCTCCAACCCTTCAACAACATTTGCCCAATTAAGCACCGCTCGCACCGCAGGATGTTCGATTTCATCGTTATACCGCACATTTTCGATGCGGGAGTAAACAATACGATGCTTGTACTCGAAAAATGGCGGCAAACGACGACATGAGATATAGCAGTATTTATCGATGGTGGTCGCCAATACTGCACCACCATGGTCCCGATACCACCCTGGATAGTCGGTGCCACCACCAAAAAAAGAAATTCTGAACGGGGTTCGCGTAATGATCATGCTGTATCAATCACCCAAAATTTTGCAGTTAAAACAGATACAGTCCATACCTTCGATATTTTTTCGAGTATGCCAAATTTCTGCCCGATAAGATTAAACTAAGCCCACAAAAATATCTCTACTATGGCGGTTTCCTGCCAGCTAAGGAGAGTGGGTTAGTAAGGTACTTTTGCTAAGCTTGGTCACGAAACCTCAAAATATCCGCTGAACTCACATATGGTGGGCAAGAACAAAAAAGCATAGCCTTCATTTGGATCGAGTAATTCACACCTTTTTCTGAGGGTCATACCCGAGAAATAATATAGTTGCTCGCCGCCACAATATCGGTAACGTAGATCCCATCACTTCTCAATAAGGCACGGTCATTTTCTCCATAACCCGTCAACACTAAAATTGATTTAACCCCTGCAGCCAAACCGGCTTGAATGTCGCTTACCTTGTCTCCGACAAGCCACGAGAGACTTAAGTCAATATCAAAATCCTGGATCGCCTTGTAAATCAACCCCGGCATAGGCTTACGACATTCACATTCCCGTATCGCACCAAATTCCGAGTGGTGCGGACAATGGTAAAACCCGTCAATCGTAACACTATTCTGTTTCAATTCTTCGTTTATTCTTGTATGCAAATTGGTCATATCTGTTTCATCATAGTAACCGCGCGCAATTCCCGCTTGGTTAGTGATGACTATCACAAGGAACCCTGCCTTCTTTAACGCCACAATCGCGTCGATTGCTCCGGGAATCCATTCCCAATTCTCTATGCGATGAACATACCCCTTATCTACGTTCAAAGTGCCATCGCGATCCAAAAAAACAGCTGAACTAGCCACAGAATTACAGCCCTGCCGACTTGCCGACGAATCGCCTAGTGTTTTGCAGCAACAGATACTTGCACCATGCAGCCAGTGTGAATGTGTCTTGTATCTCGGAACGCCCGATCATTTCTTCCATCTCAACAAAAGGAAAAAAACAAAACTCCCTAAGCCCTAGTTCAGGCTGGATTTGCTGTGTTGTATAACAACCTTCGGCAAGAAACAGATGCACCCTTACAGCCACTATTCCGGTATCCGGAGTGATATGCCCCAACGAAGAAAAGTACTTCTGTTCAACAATCAGCCCTGTTTCCTCCAGCAACTCCCTCTGTGCTGATGAATTTTCACTTTCACCGTCATCCACAAAACCATGCGGAATCTCCCATGAGTAAGCACGTATTGCCGGGCGATAAATCCGCACCAACCCGACCTGTCCGTTAAAAACCGGCAAAACTGCCACCCCGGCAACAAGATCCTTTCCGGCATTCTTGGGGGCAACCACCAAGTAGTCCAGAACTTCACTACCTGCCTTGTCGACTACGTGGTCGAAATAAACCAAAAACTTGCTGTTCTCACACGCCAGATGCCTGTTAAGCACTTCAATCGGCAAATCGCCATCCCCGTTTTTTTTATTATCCGTCATAAAATCAAACAACTCCCGACTGATCCACAATCCACTCGGCAAAGGCCAGTGAACTGGTGAATGACGGCGAAATCGCATTCAAGACATGCAGCGAATCGGGAGATTTTTCGATGACATAATCCATCTCCAATTTTTTTTCGCGCACGTTGATGAGTTGCGGACGAATGCCAACTTTATCACTGGATACAAGATCGTCATAAGCCAATTCCGGCATCAGCTTACGTACCGCTGCAAAAAAATTCTTCTTACGATACTTGGCCAATTCCGTGTGCACCAGCTGTCGGAAATTCTGGTGGTTGGCAAGATACATCCTGGATACTTCAAACCCGATCCGTAGCGACTCACTTAACTGCGCACCCTGCAGAATGCCATAATTTTCCCTACCCAGCGCAGGAATAGCAGTCGGACCTGCATAGACATCGCCATTCGCTACGCGCGTCAAATGCACACCGAGGAAAGGCTGGTTGACATCAGGGACTGGATAGATATTGGCGCGCACTAGGTGCGCCCGCTCAGGACGCAGCTTGAAATAAATGCCTTTGAACGGCACCAGAGTGTAGTCCAGACCCAGCCCGTAATGCTTCGCCACCTTATCGGCGGATGCCCCGGCACAGTTAAACAAATAACCATAGCTGAATTCACCGGCGGGCGTGATTACTTTACGAGTCGCCACATCAATGGAGGTTACCGGCGCATGGAAAAATATCCGCACCCCGTCGACAATTAGCAATTCTTGTAACTTTGACACCACGGCTTTGCTGTCAATCACCGCAGTATCCGGGCAATGGATGCCCCGCTGGTAAACTCCGGCGTGAGGTTCAATCCGGCGAACGCCTTGCTCATCCAAACATTCTGCCCGTATAGCGTTCTTCTGCGCATTATCGAGTAAACTGTCAATCACTGGCAAATCCTGCGGAGAAGTGGCGACAATGATTTTACCTGAATGCCGACAGTTGATCCCGTGCTCTGCTGCAAAGGCCTTCATGCGGCGAGCGCCTTCAGCACAAACCTTGGCTTTCAGGGTGCCGCTGTCATAGTAGATACCACTATGCAATACGCCACTGTTGCGACCGCTGGCATGCTTGCCCAAAGCCGACTCTTTTTCCAGCAAAGCAATGCTTGCTGCCGGGCAGCGCTTGCGCAACTCGCGCGCAACCGTCAACCCGACGATCCCGCCGCCCACAATGAGATAATCAGCTGATTCTTTCATTTCATCATCTCCGTTCTAGCATTCGTGACATAGGCATCTTTTTCAATTTTGCTCTTGCCGGTCAAAAATATTAACTGCCATGCCGGTAGCCACTTGTTGCAAACGTCCATCATTCGTCCAGAACTCGATGCAATCGTGCTGCATAGCTGTCGCCAAATGGAGTGCGTCCGGAGTTTTTATTTTATGACGTGTGCGCAATGCCAGTGCGCGGTCAAATTCGGCATCGCCGATTGTCAGCCATTGTTGATCGGCTAAAAATATTTCGTAATCATCAATTAATGCTGTGTTGCCATCGATAGTCGGTTTAACTAAGGCTTCCAGTCGAACCAGCGGCGATACGCATAAGATAGCATCGGTATTATTCATCATGTGTTTGCGAATTTGTTCGCTAAAAATTGGCACATCCTCAAGCAAATAAATGATACAGCAGGTATCGAGATAAACCCTCCGAATCATTTACCGGCATCCCATTCATCATGTATGGCTGTAATGCGCTGCATTACCTCGCTTGCATTGGCGGCAGGTCGGTGAGCAAAGCGTGGTGATGAGAGCAGTGTTAGAGCTCGCGTCACACTGCCGCGTCCTTCATTTATCTGCAAAGGTATTGTTTCGATGGGGGTCTCTAATAGTGTTAGTAATGCTCGGCCCACGGGTTTGAAAGACAACGATTCCATTGGGTGGATATGACCTGTGGCGTCGATTTCTACTTGTATAGTTTGCAGCATTATTCCTGCTCCTTGCTTTGTTGGTTCGGTAAAACCGCTAAAAATTGAGTAGACTAGGGGCTTCTTGTCATCTTGGTATTTTGCATCACGCCCAGCCTCGCCGTTCAATTTCAGCAATCATTTTGTTGGCTGCCGCAATAAGTGTCGGCACAAAAGCATGACCGGTTTGCAGCGCGCTGGTAAGCACGACCAAATCTTCAACATATTCGTGAACCATCTGGTTCCTGAGGTTGCGCATAGTCATCCACTCGTCAGCAGACTGAAGCAGCTCCAATCGTTCCGCCCGGTCAAGATTATCAATCACGGACGATGTTTTTTCACCTAACGCTTTCAACAGCAAAGGCAATAATTTGTCACCCACGGTGTCTTGCAGGCGGCCAAACCTGCCGACAAAGGCTTCCACCCGTTCTGCCAGTTCGAGATCTGCTTCGAGCCGGATTGCTTGTTCTAATGTGAACGAGCTCTTAAACAAACGCTGGTCTGTACTGCTTAAGTGCAGGCATTCTTTGCGCACAACTCGGGCCAAAAATTGCAGGCGCAGGGCGCTCTTGAGCTCAAGCGTCATAGCACAATCCCTTCTTGGAAGGCAATATCGTGGATAGGCAAGCGCATCAGGTTGGGGGCGCTGAGCAGCACATCCACTTTGCGGCCATTCATCGCGCGCGACACCAACCCAGACAACTGCGCGGCCATCAGCGCAGGATTGTCCACAGATTCCGTTAGTTCGAGCATAAGATCAAGGTCTCCCCCCTGCGCATTGTCATCAAGCCTTGAACCGAAAATCCGCACACAAGATTGGCTTCCCGCCACTTGGTGAGCGAGTTGACGAATGACTTGAATTTGATTGTTAGTCAGGCGCATAGTTAGTCCAAAAGCAAGAATATCGCAGCTGTCATGCAGCAACGCCACATGTTAATTTAATCGGCAATTCCACATAGAACACCAGATAGGGCTCATTTCAACTACCCACTGGCAACAAATTCGGCCACGCGGTGGCTGAAAATACGCGAGAGTGCAAAAAAATTAAGTGTCCACTCTCTCCGACAAGAGCGAATAGTTAAGCCTTGTTGCTACCAAGTGAAGCCAACAAAACTCACTCACCCCAACAATACTACCGCGTCCACTTCCTTCAAACGCAAAGAAGCCTCTGCAATTCTTTCGGCTGGAACACCTTCTGTCACCCCCAAAGCTTGCTGCAAATACCTTTTTGCCAAATCCCAATGCTGATACCGCCAAGCAACAAGACCTGACAAATAATACACATAGAAATTATCAAACTTACTACTCAGCAATTGATCGCATATAGCTTTAGCTCCTGATACATCACCGAGATTAAACTTTTCAAAAGCCAGTCCAACGGCATCTGCAAGTGAATATGTGTCAGGCAAACTCGAATCAACAACTGTAGAAACAAATCCCTCTACTTCGGTATCGTCACGAAGTTCAGCTAAGCATAAACTAATAGCCTCTTCTTCTGAACAACCTCTAAGGATATCTATATGTTCAAGAAAATCAAAGTAGTTTAGACGTGAAATTTTCTCAAATGAGTTAAACAAAGGTTCACGCCATCCTAAGTTTGAACACCAAACCAAAGTCTGAGGATTCCCTGAATCTATAATGGTTCGGTAATTTAATGCTGGATGGAAATCATGCAAAGCGAAAATTACTTTAAAAACATCACCATGCCATGAACCATCGTAACTATTATGTTCGCGACGCATTTGACATGCCTTTTCCCAGTTTGGCAGAGTTGAATAAACATCATTAGGCCTAACATCGTCAATTATAAACACCGTGCGTCTGTTGGAATGCAGCAGACTATTACAGAAATCACGATAAGTTTGCTCAAAAGTATGTAGGCCATCGATAAAGACAATATCGTATTTAGTGCTATGTGGTAGCATCGAAAAAAATCGATCCGATGTCTCCTCTGCTAAATTGATATTAGGGTCACTAACCTTTGATTTATCAAAGGCAAAATGAGGATCTACCCCTGTTCTATTTTTTATATCTACAGAAAAAAGTGAATCTCCATTCAATACACCAATCTCAAGATAGGTTTCTGCATTAAGTGACTTGCCGAGAATATTCACTCGACGTGCCGTGTGGTTGATTCCCCTTGCAGGCTCTACTGGACTATTTGGTAACTCATTCATTTAGTGATACGCCTTTAAAAAATTCGGAACTGATTATAAGCTAACCACCTCGCTACTTATCTCAGCTTGGTTGGAAGCCAATCAATAATGTTCACCTCAACGCAACTTCACCCACTTCCTTCAAACGCAAAGAGACTTCCGCAATTCTTTCGGCTGGAACACCCTCTGTTACCCCCAAAGCTTGCTGCAAATACCTTTTTGCCAAATCCCAATTCTGATACTGACTGGCGATAACTCCCGATAAATAATACACATAGAAATTATCCACCTTATTACCCAGCAATTGATCGCATATAGTTTTAGTTCCTGACACATCACCGGAATTAAATTTTTCAAACGCCAGTCTAACGGCATCCCGAAGCGAATACATTTCAGGCAGGCTCGCATCAACTAAAGCAGCCGCCGCCTCCTCTGATTTAGCATCGTCAACGTCAATTACCCCCGCCCATTTGCTTAAGTTATCGGAAATTCCAACCGCCATTTTTTCCCATGAGAAATTTGCCGCTTGTTTGAAACCTATGTTGATAAGTTGGTTACGCCGGTTGTCATCCAATACATTTGTGAGAGCAATATACATGCTTTCAATGGGAGCATTATCAATGTCGACATACAAAGCCGCTTCACCGCATATCTCTGATAATGCCGATTTTCGGCTCGTGATAACCGGGCAACCGCACGCCATTGCCTCAAGCGGCGACGTTCCGAACCCTTCATAGCGTGAGGGATAAATCAAAGCCAAGGCTCCGGCATAGGCACATTGCAATTCCTCATCATTTAGTCTTAGTCTATGAACAGGGGCATCACCAACGAATTCCACGCAATTATCATCCAGCTGGATATCCCCCCCTGAGCAAACGATGGAAAACGCCCGCCTATGTTCTCCGAATTTTGAGAAGGCAGCAAAGAATAAGACTCCATTCTTATAATCAGAGCGACTGCCTGAGAGCATGAAATAGGGTCTTGAAATACCATATTTCTCCTTGAATGCCTCTATTTCTTTGTCTGACGGCCGCTTAAAATTGCATCCGCAGGGAGCAATGACCACATCGTATTTTAGTTTATTAGAATAACGCATCAGGTCAATGGCCGTATTTTTGGATAGGGCTATATAAAACTTTGCATAGTGAATGGCTTGTGTTTTTTGCAGCCATTGAGGCGAAGACAAATCCATCCCTAACACTTCGGGATTCATGTCAAACACCAGCAACGCCGCCCTTGTTTTTGTAGGCATCGTGTAATAAGTCGAAATAAACAAATCTGCATTTTCGGCATCACATATTGCTTGAACGACTTGCCGGTCAGCCTCCATATCTGCGTAATTAAAAGCAGGCGCATATTGATAACGCAATCCGGCAACTTTGGGCGTCATGCCTGCCCTGTCAATGATTACAATTTGTTTCGCAAAATCGGTGCCCGCCCAAACCTCAAATAAATACCTCCACACTCTTGCTATGCCGGATCCTGCAAGTTGAAAAAAAACAGCATCAATAACAATGGTCTTTTGTTTCATAACCTCTTCTCTTATGAAATACGGTGCTCTAAAGTTGGCACTTGAGATATTAAAAATGATCGAGGTGTAATGGGAAAATCCGGACCACCAAGATGCCCAAGTATTTATGTGATAATTGAATTTGGAGTTTTTCAATAAAAACAAATCTATGGCAACGGGAAGCGCTCCACCATAAGCACCGTGTTTAGAATGATGAGGAAATACAATAAAACCATATTTTTCTGCTAGCTCACATTTCAACGGGTAACTGTCGCTGGTTATTATGATTGGAAACTTTGCGTTTGGCAGAATCTGATCTTCAATAAGAGAAAAAATGCGCTGCTTCATTGTATCAAGGCTGTTCTGCTGTTCATCGTCGAATTGACCGCAACGAACGCTTAACATCTCATAGGCGCGTCCTTTCAATACTTCAGCGCTTAGTCTTTCGACAACCCCATTGAATCGATAAAAATTCCTGATGAATTCACGCGTTTTTTTTGGCAGCTCCTTTCGGTCCCAATCCCCCAAGTTAGTACAGATATACAAATCCGTTTCTTGTGATTCCAAAAACGCTTCTATGCGCTTATAAAGCGCACCATGATCAACAACAAATACTTCGGCGTTTGCAATTTTTTTTGCATCACCGATATGAAAAATAGATTCGTCATACTCAATCAAGTCAAAGAATTCGGTTCGGCTAATGTCTATTTTGAATTCAACTCCGGTTCCATCTAACATTTCAAAAAGATGGCAGGCGCCGCGAATGAAATCCCCCATGCCCGGAGGACCTTTTGCCCAATCTTCAGGAGCTTTATAAGTTTGAAAGATTCTTTTCATTGATTCAGGCTTAGTTCTACTTTGTCAGATTATACGCAAGCTCGTCATACCCGCCGGGAAGCGGGTATCCAGTGCCATGGATGGTAAGCTTAAATCCATCCATGGAGCCTGGATTCCGGCAATCCATGCCGGAATGACGATCTTGAATTGTGTGTTCATGAAATCTGACAAAGTAGAATTAGCGCATTAAAATAATATCAGGCGATTTTACGCCAAGGTTTTAGGTCACTCATTTTTAGCTCACACTCCACTTTATCTGTATTTACAACCAAATTTTGGCGAATTCAAACTGTATACTGCATTTTCCTAAGTCAAACTCAACGCTATCCTTGCCGGCATCCAGCATCTTAATGTAGCGCCCATCCTGCAAGCGATAGACCTTGGCAATACTTTCTTTGGGGTCAACGATCACGTAGTGCCGAACACCTTCCTGCTCATACAGTTTGAATTTGGTAGTACGGTCTTTATGTGCGCTGGACTTGGAAAGTATTTCGAAAATTAGAGCAGGGGTTTTACTCAGATAGGCCGTTTTTTCCAGCTGCCCACAAACCACCAAATTGTCGGGCTGGACAGTGGTTTCTTCGTCAATTTTCCAGTCAACTGGCAGCAGGGCATGACATTCCTGACAATTTTCCAAAGCACGCTCCAGCTGACTGGCAATATGTTGGCTGATAGACTGGTGCGCGATGCTGGGCGAAGGACTCATAGCGTGAGCCACACCATAGATCAGTTCCCAACGGCCTTCCCATTGTACATAGTCATCATAGGTATAGTGCGGCAAATCTTCCAAGCTTCGCGTAGTCATAAACCAGCTCCTCTCTTAATTCGAAGTGGGCAAGAGCGTAACTAAACTTCATGCTACCACAGTTATTAATTATGTTTCCATGCCGGAGGCGGTCTTTACTCCGTACGCCACTACCATTAAGTCAAGAAAAAAGTTCCCTCTCCAGCTGGATGCCTACATGGATGTAGGTAAGAAACGTGCATGAAATAACTTGAACAAGTTTTATTTTAAACCATGAAGAGCATGAAGGATTTAAGTCTTCATGTCCTTCATGCTCTTCGTGGTAATTGCTTAAATTAATTTGACTCGCGGCGCAGCGCGTGGGAACGAGGGGAAAGTTAATCGTACAGGTCGAAAAATTTTTATTATAAATCATTGAATATTGCGACGTGCAACGGTGAGTTCCCAAGCCTTCGGGTGGTTCAGTCGCAACATATCGTCTGCGACGTCAAAGATCGTGCGAACAGGGAGGAGAGTTACAGTACCGAGTGCAGATAAATCCGCCTGCCATTTCTGCGAACGCTCGCTTTGAGGCGCCAATCTTTCGGTCAAGTGATTCTTCCAGCAGAGCCCGTATTTTTTAAACAAGGTGTCGACAAAATCCTCGGCCCACAGCGTTTCTCCAGTTGCCAGCAATAGATCGGTACCGGGCGATGCTTCGGCGATACGTACGACGATGTCCATAAATTCTTCGGCATCCCCCCAATCAGTCCAGAAACTGAGCGTTCCGATTTCCCCAATGTAATCGCGATTCAAAATTGATTTAGCAAGCGTATCGATAATTTGGGGAATGAAATAAGTACTGTCACGCCGTGGCGATTCATGATTAAACGTCCACACAACCGATGCCTTGATGCCATGGCGTTTACGGTAATAAACGATCAAATCGGTAGCGGCGTTTTTTGTTATGGTGTAAATACAACTGGAGTAGCGCGGGCTGGATTCTGCAATTTGACCTGAGCATGTGCTGCCAAAAACCTTGGACGAGCTTGCGTAGATAAAAGTACATCCGGAAGCCCCGCAGCGCAAATATTCCAATATAACGTGGACTGAAATGGTATTAACCGAATGAACGTCCTTCCAGTGTTCTTCATAAGAAAAGCCGGCAGATCCATGCACTGCTGCAAAATGAAAAATCGCATCCGGTCGGATATCATGAAGAAGCGCGGAGAAGGCTGAAAGATTGCTTAGATCAAGGGCATGATAGCTAAAACCAGGAACAGGACTTAACCAACGCGAAGTCGGCTGGCGCCCAACGCCATATACCGACCATCCACTTTGAAGAAGCCGTTCTGCAAGATAACTCCCATCTTGCCCATTAACACCGAGCACTAAGGCCCGCCCTGCTTTACTTGCCGGAATACTCAAGACATCAATCGGCATCAGAGCGACCGTTGGACGGCAACTCCTCATTTTCGGTGGGAAGCAGGCCGTCACCGGAATCGCGTCCATACATTTTTGTTGAGCCCTGCTTGTAGAGTTTCTGCAACTCACCGGTGGAGACCATTTTATTCAACAACTCATCAATTTCCTGAATCAGATCATTTCGTTGTGAATTGGCAACATTAGTCACTCTACAGGCATCAGCCAACTGCTTATCGGTAGCGCCTTTGTTACGTTTAATGTCTTCTGCAAACCAGATGCGAATATTTACAATTGATAGCTTGTCAATCAAATTACCGATCGTATCCATCAGATTACCTCCCTATGACTTGAAAAGTTGGGCAGGGTACTATGAACTTGCCTCCGCCGTCGAGATAATCTTTCTCTCTGTCAATAAATTCGTTTATGAAATGCCATGGAAGAACCAGCAAATAGTCCGGTTTCGCCCGCCTCATTTCGTCCTCCGAATAAATAGGGATGTTTGTACCGATAGTTCTCAGCCCGAATTTATGAATACTTCGCTCAGCAATACCATCAATGAGATTATGGTCAAGTCCAAAATACTGCAAAAGCGTGTTGCCTTTTGTCGAGGCTCCATAGCCCCAGATGGTTTTTCCTTTTGATTTCTCCTCAACAATAAAGTTGACGAGATCCTTCTTCAGGCTATTGATCCGGTAGAAAAAATCAAGCCAGGTTGCGGTCTTGTCCAAACCCAGTGTGTCTTCGTAAGCCAGTAGCGATTTTGTTCTCACATTACACACATCCCGATAAGGTTGGGTGCCGAAGACGCGTTTGTTGGCATTTTGTTTCATCGCGTAAACGCGAAATGAACCGCCATTTACGTCATTCAGCTGCACATCGACAACATCAAATCCTGATTGATTAAGCAACGCCTTCAAGTTGAATAGGGAATAATAATAAATATGTTCATGGCAAATATTATCAAATGCCAGTTGGTCAAGCATTAATGGCGTATAAGAGAGCTGCAATACCCATAGACCATCTTGGTCAAGAACTTCTGCAATATCGTCGATAAAAAGCTTTGGGTTAGATAGATCGTAAAACATCGCTATTGATGTGACGACCTTAGCTTTCAACTTACCGAATTTTGAACGCTTAAACACATCGGCCGAGAAAAAGTCTTGAATAATGAGATTCGAAACTTTTTCAGATTCCGCCTTGTAAGAGTCATCTGCGGGGTCGATGCCGACCTTTATGAACTCTCTGGGAACAAAGCTCAATAGCGTTCCATCATTGCATGCGATGTCGATCCAGAGGTCATTTTCCTTAAACTTGATAACGTTGAGGATTGACCTGACAATGTCGTTGAGCTCCGCTTTCATCGTACCGTTTACACCGGATCGGTACCAGTATTTACCGTACATCGAATCAGGAGGAGCCGATTTTTCGAGTTTTACTGCACCGGTAGTCTCTTCAAGCATCAGCTTCATTTCAACTTTACCTGATCTGGGGTTTTCGCCCTCTTTCAGAAAATCAGAAACGAAAAGCTCGCCCAGACTAAATAACTCAAGCAAAGAACTGGGTTTCTTGATATAAAAATCATTAACCTCAACCCGCTTATCTTTTACCCAACCGAAACCGGACAAATATTTTTCAATCCCATCGTCGCCATAATTATTCTTGATGACCAGAAGCTTGAGGTTGTATTTATTGACATCAAACGACTTAAGTACATTAAGTTCGTCACCTCCGGTATCAATTGTAATGAAATCGATTGTCTCGTGATTAAAGTAGTTTTCGATACACCAGTCAAGTCGGCGGGATTTTACCGAGATCACCTTTTCCGTGGGATTCAATGCACTATATGCTGTTATTGAGCGCTGATCGATCTGCAATCCACTGATCAATGAGAGGTCGTTGTTTGACATGATAACGACTGTAAACTTAACCTCATCATTGTTCTCATGTGAGATAGCGAAATTCAGGGCGTTTTTTCTATTCTGTTTGAGCAATTCATAATATGGCAGTATAGGTTCTATACATAACGCATCCCAACCATTTCTCTCGAAATGATAGGTGTTAGAGTTAACAACGCCATCAACCGCCCCGATTTCAATACAATTCCCAGTCTTCCGATCAGCAAAGTATTCTTTTATCAAATAATCTGTCGGTGGGTTAAATTGACCGTAAAAGGTGTTATCCATTTTTTTATCTTTCGCAAATTTTTCAATTAAATTGGACAGCAAGAGAGTCAAATACTCTGTTGATGAGTTGTTTGTCCAGGAAATATTAGTACTGTTCTCCAAAAACCAGGAGTCTCTTTGAAACCTGCAGATACATACGAATTGTTTGGTCTGGAGGTTTTCTTTAGTTATGGAGAAAGAATATGGGCCGGATGACCGCCCTACTATCAGCTCGCAATGAGTAGATATATACGAAATCTCGTTAAGGTCGCAAACCGTTTCCGGATTGTTGATAATCTCGGTGCAATAAATGACGTTTTGTCTTATTAGCTTATTTCCATCATTGTTACTGATAAGGAAATTTACATCCGGATAAACCTCGGCAAGAGCCGCCACAATTGCATTAAAATCAACTTCCGGTGCTTGCCCGGACAAGGTTGCATTATTGCATATCAGCACATTCGATTTTCCCGCGTTCGCAAAATAGCGGTCAATATTTTCTATGTCAAAGCATTTATAGTCAATCGTCGGCAAATAATAGTCGATAGGCTTAATGAATTTAGACAAGTTCAGACTTTCGTAGACCTTGCGCATTACTTGGTAATAGCTTGGAAAGTTACAGCCTAAAAAAGTATCTTCGTTACGAATCCGCTCTACCGCTGTCATGCCATTATAATGATATTGGCCGATCCATGTGTCGATCACGATCTCAGCCCCTATCTTTGTCGGCGTGTAAATCAGGTTCTCTATATCAGCCAGCAATTTAGGATTGTTGGGATGAAAATAATAATATTCGCAATCACCCAGCAACTTCATAAGATCGACTATATAGGGACGAGACATGTGCGCGTCACCATTGTGCCAATCATTAAAAAACAGAACTTTGATCATTGTTTTCTTGCCTCATTTGTTGGACCGCCGGACAATATCCTACAGATATTTTCCGCTGATTCCATCCCCAAGTCAGAGCTCTCATCGCAAGCGAACAGAACTTACCGACATACAATTTTGTCTCAATACTTCCCACGATAACCGGTCACTGCCATTAAGTTAAGGAAACGCCATTAAAAACAAAGCTTTTTACATTTATAAAAATTGAACAGCTGTAGGGCGTGCCGTGCGCGCCTTTCCCGATGCTTGAAAAATATTGCTATCCCTTTGGGGCGCACGGCGCGCCCCTACTCGAATAACATTTTCCGCTCGTTCCCAGGCTCCAGCTCTCATCGTTATACGCAACTTCGTCCAAGTACCGCATGGATGTGTATAAAGACGAGAGCTCCAGCTTGGGAACGGGCGAATATAAAACTTTAAGTTTACACACTTGAAATATGAAAATAATTTAACGACAGATTATATCGGTTGCTTAACCTACCAACTATAAAGAGTACAGCTAATATTTGATCTCAAATCTCTCCCTAATAGATGAAACCGCCCCTCATCCCAAGACTTTAACGACCCTATTGCTGCAGAAACATTAGAGCCGCCATTACCGATAAAGAAATCACATTTGGCTGCCAAATAACTGTCCATAATTACTGACTCTCCAATTTCTTTGCCCGAATGCCCCAAATAATGCACACCTTGATCGCTTGCAGTCCGCTTTGCATTAATATAAAGAATTCTGTTGCCATACTTTTCCTTGAACTCGTCTAAATAAACATCCGAATCTGTCAGTAAAAATATACCCAGCCCATTATCTTGTTCGATATAACTTCTTATCAAGGCATGATACTGTTCGTTTAATTCATTGAGATCGCCTTGCTCCCTGAGCTTATCACTTCCACGCACATGAACAGCCAACCATTGGCGCCCTTTCATGTTTTCGGCGTAATAATTATTTAGCGCATTTTCGAGGTGCGGTTTAAGCTTGATATATTTAGCAAATAAATACTCATATATTTCATACCAATTTTTATTGGCAAATAGTGACGAGGCACTTACCCAAGGCATTAATTGAACCACTTGTGTATGAAAGTCACTCACCACCACATCCTCATCCCGTCCCAGGAAAAAAATTCCATTTTGCCGACCGAAGGGGCCGTACCATTTATGATGATCTTCCTGATGAAGGTTACCTGCATTCCATTTCGGCGGAAAAAATGACAAATCACAGGACGCAAGATCGTCTATTGCCAAGCTTGAAACCGGTTCAAAGTATAAATCAAAAGCGTTTGAGTTCGACACATCGGAAAAAAGACTATTCTTGCCCCAATGAACAACAGGTATCCTATTACTAAGCTCTGCAATCAACAACTGCCCGATAACGTGATCGACATCGGACCAAAAACCATAACCCCAAGCCTTTATTAACAAATACTTATCGCTATTTTGACCTGATGCAATAGCTCGTGCGCTCTTATAAGACTTGATAAGCGCCAATATTGATTGAGTCGAAAAAATATCTTCATAAGAATAGCCCGCTTGTTCTTTAACTATTAATACCTTCTCATAGCAGTGCTGGGCAACCTCAAGAATATTCAGCTTAAGCGCTATTTCACCCAACAATACCAGCGCGTCAACATCAACTTCATGCTCACCCAAATGAGAGCGCACAAACAAATCCGCAGCGGGTAAATTTCCCTTCTTGGCATAATCAAGAGCCATAGCCAGCATCAGTTTATTTTTCGGAACAGTGCTCATTGCATAGCCCAGCAAACGACTCCAAGTCAGATCGCCATGGCAATTTTCAAAAAACTGCTCACTCCCGCATGGACAAGGCTGATTAATTTTAAAAGCTCCGCTTTTTTGGTCATCAATACTGCTAACATAATAGGCCGCTGATTCCTCGGCGCTATCAGGCTGTACTGTAACCGTATGCGGCTTTGAAACGGTAAAATGCTCAGGCGCCAATTCTTGCTTGTAACGATCCACCATTTCAATATATGCCGCTTCCAGATTCCGGCAGAATAACTCCGTATTAAACAGAGGCTTGGTTGCGACATTAACCGCCAACTTTGCCTTCAACTCAATCAGGCGGCTGGGAGCAGTAACAATCCCCAACACCATTTCTTCATATTCGCCCAGGGAATGGGCGATTAACTCCGGCATATCAATGGCATGAAGCAAGCTGGCCGCCACACGCGCCGGAAATGCCGCCCCCATATAAGTAACCACCGGCAGTCCCGCCATCAAAGCATCAGCGGCTGTGGTATGAGCATTATAGGGATGAGTATCCAGAAACAAATCGGCTTGCCGATACCGTGCTAAATGATCTTCTACTCGTGGCACACGCTTCGCAAAGACCAGTCTGGATGAATCGACACCACGAAGCGCCGCTTCCTTACGTAAATTTTTCTGTGAAATCTCTCCCCGCGACATGAGCCACAAAACACTCTCCGGTACCTGACAGAGCAAGCGCATCCATATATCGAACATGGGCGGAGAAATTTTGTAATCATGGCTAAAAGAGCAAAAAACAATTCCTTCTTCGGGCAAACCGCATTCGGCACGCGATGGAGTTTGTTCTGAAATAGCTACGCTGGCATCTGTTGGCAGATAGGTGTCAGGCAAGTACACCACCTTTTCAGTGTAATATTGAAGATGCTCCGGAGGAATGATGTGACGATCTGCGAGAATATAGTCCATATACTCGGTTCCCATGGATCCTGGATAACCTAAATAATTTACCTGTATAGGTGCAGGACGGTAAGCGAAAATGCCGGTACGGGAATCTGCTGTATATCCTGACAAATCTACAGCAATGTCTACTTCCATATCGCGCATGATCTGGGCAATTTGACTGGTTCCCATATATTGGGCGTCAATAAAATGGTCAAAAGTTTTGAGCATACGTGCTCGCAAACGGCTACCATCATCAATACCCAAAGAAACAGCAATCGTTTCAAAACGGCTTTTATCATGTCGCTCAATCACCCCTGCCATCAGGTGACAAACCGGATGCTCACGCAAATCCGGCGACACGTAGGCCAACCGTATTTTTTTGTGGCGATAAAGATCCCCTTGCCAATATGAAATTGATTGTTTTGGACAGTAATATTGAGCAAATATTTTGACGGCCGACAGGTGATCTTCCGCCGAATCAGAGATAGTCATGAAAGCCAGTGACTTACAGGTACGCTGACCGAAACGGATGCCTTCAATGATTTGTCTGGACAATCCGTCAAGATTCGTCCAGTCACATATGTGCAACTGCTCATAGGCAAGCAACCCAAGCGCATTATCATAGGCAGGATTAATGCTGATCAAACGTTTAAACATCTCGATAGCCTGTTCATTTTGTTTAAACTCAGCCAACATGATGCCGCAATTTGCTAAAGCAGAAGTATTCTTGGGGTCAAAAGTAAGAATGTGATTGAACTTTTCAAGTGCTTCGTGGTGACGGAACATCTCTCTATACAAAGCCCCGCTATTAGTTAACGCCTCGACATAGTTAGGATTAATTTCCAGCGCTTTCTCATAACTTTGCAACGCTTCTTCCTTTCGCTCCAAAGCTTGGAGTATTGAGCTATGAATTAATCTCAAAGGGGCAAAAAACGGCGCAGCCTTAATCCCACGCTCGCTTATCCGTAAAGCCTCTGCACGGTTTCCTGAATTCAGCTCAATGAGACTAAGCGAGTAAAGCGCTGCTGGATTTCCGGAATCGATTGCCAAGACGTCCTCAAACAGTTTACTCGCTTCATTTATTTTTCCTTGATGTTGCAACTCGATTGCTTGCAGTAACTTATTGTTTGCTTGTACTAATTTTTTTTTCTCTGATTTCATATTGTTACCTGCATGGCTTCACCCAGACAGTATATCGTTGATAATATTGGCCTACTGCTTAAGACGAAGCATGTACCAGGACTTAACCATTCGCCCTGATTTCTTAGGACATGCGCAGTAAATGAGTCTTGTCGCAAGATGGGCGGTTAAGCAGTTCATGATTAAACAAGATCTGAGCAACTAAAGCCACTACGAACAGCTGAATCTCAAACTGTCCCAGCTTAAATGGGTAGCGATAACAGCTCATGCATAAAAAAACGACAAGACCTTTCAGTCTTGTCGTTTTATCTTTTATGACGCTAAGCGTCTATTGCTGTAGTTATGAAGCTAAAAAGCCGGTTTTAGTAGGATCTTGAATATTGCTCACTAACGACTGTCCATCAACACCCGTTTGCAGAGAGCTGGACGTTTGCGCTGAAGTAGTGATCAGATTTCCATTGATGTCGAATTGTTTCAATGTATCCACTATCCCGCCCACACTGATAGCAACCGCTTGGCTCTCTATCAGTAATTGTGAGCTACTGGGCAAGAGAGCCGCTGTCAAACCAGCCGTAGTGTTTGCAGGGTTCAATTGAGAGTCGTCAAACGCTGAGATCGCTTGCGCCAAACCACTCACCCGGGTCCGCAGGTCCTGCCCTTCTTCAGCGGCTGTCTGTTCGCTTCCCCCGACCGCATTCGCAGCTTGATCCTTTTCTGCAACAAACCAAACGTCCGCCATATCGTGGGTTTTACCATCACCCGTCTCATAGCTGGAAGTCAGGCCAATCACGTTGCCGTTATCATTGATTAACGTTGCTTCTGTGCCAAGATTAAGCTTGGTGATACCTAAAGAGTCCAATGTCAGCATTTCATCATTTTGACTGATGCCGTCTGAGTTTTTATCCACCCAGAGTTTTAGGTTAGCCCACTGAGCATCTACATGGGTCAGCGCATTATCATCGTTGCTGTCCAACTCACGTAAAGCCGCATAACCATCCTTGGCTTTATCACCGTTGGCAAGCGTCGTAGCGCTTCCGAACAACTCTGAACCGTCGTTGACCTTGCCATCATTATTGCGATCCAGCACTAAAAGTCCATCTTCTGAAGAAACCCATCCGGTATGAACTTTCTGTCCGGATGCATGTAGGTCGAACTGAACGCCATCGGTAATACTCAAGGTCTGGACGCCGTTATTGTTCAAATCAAGCACGATAGGAGTATAGAGTCCACTACCATCCAGGGTTCCAAGTACATCCAGCGCTGTTACCTGCGCAGCCGTCATCTGTGCTATCTGCGTAGTCGTCACTGCCATATCTTGGTTTGCCGCATCAAACATGGCGATATTCGTGGTGCTTAAAGCCGAGATATCGCCGGCTTCAATGGCGGAGATTTGATAGGACGACAAAACATCGGCTTGCGAGGTCGTCAAAGCGGCGACCTGAGCTGAAGTCAAGGCGGCAACTTGATAGGAATTCATGACTTGTATTCCATAGGAATTCAAGGCAGCAACCTGACGAGTTGTCAGCACGTTGATCTGTTCGGTGATCAGGGCCTTAACTTGATAAGACGACAGTACAGCAACGTCGATGGTATTCAGCGCGTAGACATCATCGGTTTCAATAGCAGCCACTTGGTAAGACGACAAGACGGCGGCTTGATAAGACGATAAGACGGCAACTTGGTCTGAGGTCAAGGCAGCAACTTGATAAGAACTCATGGCGATTATGCCATAAGAATTCAAAGCCGCCACTTGGGTGGTTTTCAGCACATTGACCTGATCAGTGATCAAAGCCCCGACTTGATAAGACGATAGCAGCGCAACGTCGATGGTATTCAGTGCGTAGACATCACTGGTTTCAATGGCAGCCACTTGGTAAGACGACAAGACGGCGGCTTGATAAGACGACAAGACAGAGACTTGGGCTGAGGTCAAGGCAGCAACTTGATAAGAATTCATGGCGATTATTCCATAAGAATTCAAAGCGGCCACTTGGGCGGTTTTCAGCACATTGACCTGATCAGTAATCAAAGCCCTGACTTGATAAGACGACAATAAAGCAACGTCGACGGTATTCAGCGCGTAGACATCATCGGTTTCAATAGCAGCCACTTGATAAGACGACAAGACGGCGGCTTGATAAGACGACAAGACTGCAACTTGGGCTGAGGTCAAGGCCGCGACTTGATAGGAATCCATGACTACTATGCTATAGGAATTCAATGCGGCGACTTGGCGAGTTGTCAACACGTTGACCTGATCGGTGACCAAGGCTCTGACTTGATAAGACGTCAGTACAGCGGTATCGGCAGTGCTCAGCGCAGAGATGTCACTGGTTTCAATCGCGGCGACTTGATAGGACGACAAGTAGGAAACTTGGTTGGTCGTCAAGACGGCGACTTGCGCTGAGGTCAAGGCGGCAACCTGATAGGAATTCAAGGGCGTTATCCCATATGAATTCAAAGCGGCCACCTGGCTGGTCTTCAACACGTTGACCTGATCGGTGACCAAAGCCTGGACTTGATAGGACGACAGTGCAGCAATACCAACGGTGCTCAGCGCAAAAATATCACTGGTCTCAATGGCGGCGACTTGATAGGACGACAAGTAAATAACTTGCTTAGTCGTCAAAGCAGCTACCTGCGTAGAAATCAAAGCGGCAACTTGGTCGGTAACCAAAGCCTGGATTTGATAGGACGACAGCAGTACAGCAGTATCGGCAGTGCTCAGCGCGGAAATATCGCTAGTCTCAATAGCGGCGACTTGATAGGACGACAAGACCGAAGCTTGCGTAGTCGTCAAGGCTGCAACTTGGGTTGAGATCAACGCGGCGACTTGATATGAATTCAAGAATGCTAAGCCGCTCGTCGCATTCAAAGCAGCGACTTGACGGGTTGTCAACACCGCGACTTGATCGGTGACCAAGGCTTGAACTTGATAGGACGACAGTACGAAGGTATCTGAAGTGCTCAGTACGGAAATATCACTGGTTTCAATCGCGGCGACTTGATAGGACGACAAGTAGGAAACTTGCCCGGTCGTCAAGACGGCAACTTGCGCTGAGGTCAAGGCGGCAACCTGATAGGAATTCAAAGGCGTTATCCCATATGAATTCAAAGCAGCGATCTGGCTGGTTTTTAGCACTGCGACTTGGTCAGTAACCAAGGCCTGGAGCTGATAGGACGACAGTACAGCAACACTGGCAGTACCCAGCGCCGAGATGTCACTGGTCTCAATGGCGGCAACTTGATAAGACGACAAGTAGATAGCTTGCTTGGTCGTCAAAGCAGCTACCTGCGCTGAAATCAAAACAGCGACTTGGTCGGTAACCAATGCCTGGACTTGATAGGACGACAGTAGCACAGCGATATCGGCTGTACTCAGCGCCGAAATATCGCTGGTTTCAATAGCAACGACTTGATAGGACGACAAGACCGAAGCTTGTGTAGTCGTCAAGGCCGCGACTTGGCTTGAAATCAACGCGGCGACTTGATAGGAATTCAAGAATGCTAAACCGCTCGTCGCATTCAAAGCAGCGACTTGTCGGGTTGTCAACACCGCAACTTGATCGGTGACCAAGGCTTGAACTTGATAGGACGACAGTACGAAGGCACCTGAAGTGCTCAATACGGAAATATCACTGGTTTCAATCGCGGCGACTTGATAAGACGATAAAACTGAGGCTTGTGTAGTCGTCAAAGCCGCGACTTGGGTTGAGATTAACGCGGCGACTTGATAGGAATTCAAGAATGCTAAACCGCTCGTCGCATTCAAAGCAGCGACTTGACGGGTTGTCAACACCGCGACTTGATCGGTAACCAAGGCTCTGACTTGATAGGACGACAATACGAAGGCACCTGAAGTGCTCAGTACCGAAATATCGCTAGTTTCAATCGCGGCGACTTGATAGGACGACAAGTAGGAAACTTGTCCTGTCGTCAAGACGGCAACTTGCGCTGAGGTCAAGGCGGCAACCTGAAAGGAATTCAAAGGCGTGATCCCATATGAATTCAAAGCAGCAACCTGACTCGTCTTCAACACGTTGACCTGATCGGTGACCAAAGCTTGGACTTGATAGGACGACAGTGCAGCAATACCAACGGTGCTCAGCGCAAAAATATCACTGGTCTCAACGGCGGCGACTTGATAGGACGACAAGTAAATAACTTGCTTGGTCGTCAAAGCAGCTACCTGCGTAGAAATCAAAGCGGCAACTTGGTCGGTTACCAAAGCCTGGATTTGATAGGACGACAGTAGTACAGCAGTATCGGCAGTGCTCAGCGCCGAAATATCGCTGGTCTCAATAGCGGCGACTTGATAGGACGACAAGACCGAAGCTTGTGTGGTCGTCAAGGCCGCGACTTGGGTTGAGATCAACGCGGCGACTTGATAGGAATTCAAGAATGCTAAACCACTCGTCGCATTCAAAGCAGCGACTTGACGGGTTGTCAACACCGCGACTTGATCGGTAACCAAGGCTTGAACTTGATAGGACGACAGTACGAAAGTATCTGAAGTGCTCAATACGGAAATATCACTGGTTTCAATCGCGGCGACTTGATAAGACGACAAGACCGAGACTTGTGCAGTCGTCAACGCCGCAACATGAGTTGAGATCAACGCGGCAACTTGGTATGAATTCAAGAACACTAAGCCGCTTGTCGCATTCAAAGCAGCGACTTGACGGGTTGTCAACACCGCGACTTGGTCGGTGACCAAGGCTTGAACTTGATAAGACGACAGTACGAAGGCACCTGAAGTGCTCAGAGCGGAAATATCACTGGTTTCAATCGCGGCGACTTCTGTGGTCGTCAGTACGGCAACTTGCGCAGTTTTCAACGCGCCTATTTGGCTTGAAGTCAAGGCAGCAACTTGGTTGGAGTCCAGAGACGCTATTCCATATGAACTCAAAGCAGCGACCTGACTGGTTTTCAGTACCGCTACCTGATCAGTGACCAAGGCTTGAACTTGATAGGACGACAGTAGGGTAGTGCCGGCAGTACTCAGCGCAGAAATATCGTCAGTCTCAACGGCTGCAACCTGATTAGTTGTCAAGTTAACAACACCAGTAGTCGTCAGAGCGGCAACTTGAGCAGAACTCAAGGCGGGAATCTGAGCGGTATCCAAGGCAACAATTTGATAAGACGTCAGTGCGGCAATGTCGGCTGTACTCAATGCCGAGATATCGCTAGTTTCGATTGCAACGACTTGTGTGGTTGTTAGCACGACGACCTGCGCCGTTTTCAACGCACCTACTTGGTTTGAGCTCAACGCGCCAATTTGGTTGGTCGTCAAAGCAGCAACACTGCTGGTCGTCAGCCTGGCAATACCGACTGTGCTCAGAGCGGAGATATCATTGGTTTCAATTGCAGCGACCTGATAAGACGACAAGACATAGACTTGTGCCGTTGTCAAAGCACCTACTTGGATTGAAGTTAAGGCGTCGATTTGAACTGTAGTCAGTGTCGCCACATCCCTCGTTTCTAATGCAGCAATTTGGCCGGTCTCCAGTGCAGCGATCTGATCGGAAGTTAACACAACAACACTGGCTGTCGTCAATGCGACAACAGCAGCTGTACTTAACGCGGAAATGTCCGTCGTTTCAATCGCGGCAACTTGATAGGATGTCAAGCGCACAACTTGGGCTGTTTGCAATACTCCTATCTGAGTTGAGGTCAAGGCGGCAATTTGGATGGTCGTCAAAGCGGCAACATCTGCGGTCGCCAAGGCGACGATACCGGCGGTGCTCAGTGTTGAGATATTGGTGGTTTCAATCGCAACGACTTGCGTTGTCGTCAGCGCAGCGACTTGTTCGGATTGCAATGCATTGAGCTGATCTGAGCTCATGGCGACAATTTGGTTTGTAGTCAATGCTGCAACATCTATGGTTTGCATCGAGTTGATCTGACGTGTCGTCAGTACACTGACCTGATCAGTGGTCAAAGCGGCAACATCTGCGCTCGTCAACCCGATGATGGCGGCTGTACTCAGGAGCGTGATACCGTCAGTTCCAATTGCAGCGACTTGCGCTGTGGTTAGCGCAGCGACTTGGATTCTTTTCAGCGCGCCTACCTGAGTTGAGATCAAAGCGCCGATTTGCGTGGTAGTCAGTGCCGCCACATCTATCGTTTCCAGAACACCAATTTGCCCGGTCGTCAGTACAGCGATCTGATTAGTGGTCAGAGCGGCAGCACCTGCTGTCGTCAATGCGGCAATGTCGTCTGTACCTAGGACAGTGATGCCGTCGGTTCCAATTGCAGCAACTTGTGCTGTGGTCAGTGAGGCAACTTGCGCAGTTTGCAATGCACCGACCTGAGATGAGATCAAGGCACTAATTTGAATGGTCGTCAAAGCGGCAACACTATTAGTTGCCAACGCAGCAATTCCCGCTGTAGTTAGTCCTAAGAGACTGGAGGTTCCAATTGCCGCGACTTGCGCGGTAGTCAGTATGGCGACTTGCTCAGTCTTTAATACGCCTAGTTGGATTGAAGTCAGCACGTCAATTTGTGCGGTACCCAACTTCACCAGGTCTCTCGTTTGCAACGCAGCAATCTGGCTAGTTTGCAATACACTGATCTGGTCAGTGGTCAAGGCGACAACATCAGCAATCGTTAGTGCGGCAATACCGGCTGTACTCAGTGCAGTAATATCGCTGGTTTCAACTGCAACAACTTGCGCGGTGGTCAACGCAGCGACTTGTTCAGTTTTCAAGGCGCCTATTTGGACTGAGGTCAGAGCCTCGATTTGTGCGGTGGTCATTTTCGCAAGACCACTCGTTTCCAGCGCAGCTATCTGACGAGTCGTCAGCGCGGCGACTTGATCAGTTGACAAAGCAACGACATCGGCAGTCGTCAAGCTGGCAATGCCTCCTGTGCTTAGTGCGATGATATCGCCAGTTTCAATTGCAGCAACTTGTGTGGTAGTCAACGCGGCGACTTGCACGTTTTTCAACACGCCTACCTGAGTTGAGGTTAAAGCAACGATTTGATCCGTAGTCAGTTTCGCCACATCTCTCGTTTCTAACGCAGTAATTTGGCGGGTCACCAGCACCGCAACCTGATCGGTGGTCAATGCGGCGACATCGGCAGTCGTCAGTGCGGCGATGCCGTCTGTACTTAGCGCGATAATGTCAATTGTTTCGATTGCAGCGATTTGCGCAGTCTTCAAAGCAGCGACTTGCACAGTTTGCAATGCCCTTATCTGAGCTGAAGTCAAAACGTCAATTTGCTCGGTTGTTAACGCGGCAATACTGCTGGTCGCCAATGCAGCGATACCGACTGTAGTCAACCCGATAATATCAGCGGTTTCAATTGCTGCGACTTGAGCGGTCGTCAAGGCAGCGACTTGTGCAGTTTTCAAGGCGCCTATTTGGGCTGAAGTCAGCGCATTGATTTGTGCGGTACTCAACTTTGCCAAATCGCTTGTTTCCAAAGCAACAATCTGGCTGGTTTTCAACACACTGATCTGATCGGTTGTTAAAGCGGCAACATCGGCACTGGTCAATGCAGCGATGCCGGCTGTCCTCAGAGCTGTGATGTCGCTGGTTTCAATTGCAGCAATTTGCGCGGTAGTCAATGCAACGATTTGGTTAGTGCTCAATGCACCTACTTGGGTTGAAGTCAGTGCGTCGATTTGATCGGTAGTCAGCTTCGCTAGGCCGCTCGTTGCCAGCGCGGCAATTTGGCTGGTTTTCAATACACTGATCTGGGCAGTGGTCAAAGCAGCAACAGCGGCGGTCGTCAATGCGGCAATAGCGACCGTACTCAGCGTAGATATATCGATAGTTTCAATTGCTGCGATTTGTGTGGTGGTCAGGACAGCGACTTGCGCGGTTTGCAATGCGCCTATCTGCGTTGAAGTCAAGGCGTCAATTTGGTCGGTCGTTAATGCAGTAACACTACGAGTCGTCAACGCCGCGATCCCAGTTGTATTCAGCCCTATAATATCAGCGACCTCCATTGCAACAACTTGCGCTGTCGTTAGCGCGGAAACTTGCGCTGATCTCAATGCGCCTACTTGGGTTGAGGTCAACGCGGCAATTTGTGCGGTGGCCAATGCCGCTAGATTATTCGTTTGCAGTGCGGCAATCTGACTGGTTTTCAGCACACTAACCTGGTCGGTTGTTAAAGCAGCGGCACCAGCGGTCGTCAGTGCCGCAATACCAACTGTGCTCAGTCCGGTGATAACGCTAGTTCCAATTATAGCGACCTGCGCTGTCGTCAATGCAGCGACTTGCGCGGCTTTCAAGGCGTTTACTTGAGTTGAGCTCAGTGCGTCGATTTGATCAGTTGTCATCTTCGCTAGATCGCTCGTTTCCAGCGCAACAATCTGGCTGGTTTTCAGCACACTGACCTGAGCCGTGGTCAAGGCAGCAACACCAACAGTCGTCAATGCGGCGATGCCCGCTGTACTCAGCGCTGTAATATCGCCAGTTTCAATTGCAGCGATTTGCGCAGTAATCAGTGAAACAACTTGCGCAGTTTGCAACGCGCCTATCTGTATTGAAGTCAAAGCGTCAATTTGATCGGTCGTTAAAGCAGCAACACTGCGGGTCGTCAGTGCGGCAATGCCAGCCGTACTCAACCCGGTGATAACGGCGGTTCCAAGTGCGGCGACCTGATAAGACGACAAGACAGAGACTTGCACTGACTTCAATGCACCTATTTGGGTTGAGGTCAGCGCATCAATCTGATCTGTAGCCAATTTCACTAGGTCGCTCGTCTCCAGCGCGACAATCTGACGAGTCGTCAGCACACTGATCTGAGCAGTAGTCAAAGCAACAACCCCGGCTGTCGTCAGCGCAGCGATGTCGGCTGCACTTAGTCCGGAGATAACGGCGGGGTCAATCGCAGCGACTTGTGCTGTCGTCAACGCTGCGACTTGCGCGGTTTTCAAGGCACTTACTTGACTTGAAGTCAACGCGGCAAATTGGTCTGTCGTCAATGCAGCAACACTGCTGGTCGTCAGAGCCACGATCGCTGCTGTGCTTAGCCCAACGATATCTGCGGTTCCAATTGTTGCGACCTGTGCGGTAGTCAGTACAGCAATTTGCGTAGTTTTCAATGCACCTAGCTGAGTTGAGGCCAGTGCATCAATTTGATTTGTAGTCAGCTTCGCTACATCACTCGTTTCCAGGGCGGCAATCTGGCGGCTTGTCAGCACACTGACCTGGTCGGTAGTCAAAGCGGCGACACTGCTGGTCGTCAACGCAACGATCCCGGCTGTGCTCAGCCCAATGATATCGGTAGTTTCAATAACAGCAATTTGTGAGGTGGTTAGAGCTGCGACTTGCGCAGTCTTCAAGGCGCTTATCTGGATTGAGGTTAAAATAGCAATTTGATCGGTAGTCAGTTTCGCTACATCAGTCGCTTCCAGCGCGGCAATCTGGCGGGTTGTCAGCACACTGATCTGGTCGGTAGTCAAAGCAGCGACACTGCTGGTCGTCAGCGCGACGATCCCGGCGGTACTCAGCCCAATGATATCGGCGGCTTCAATTGCGGCAACTTGCGCGCTGGTCAAGACAGCCACTTGCGTGGCTTTGAATCCGCCTATCTGAATTGAGGTCAGAGCAACGATTTGATCTGTAGCCAGCGCGGCAACATCACGGGTTTCCAGCGCAGCAATCTGGCTGGTTGTCAGTACGGCGACTTGGTCGGTGGTCAAAGCGATAACACCCGCAGTCGACAAGGCAACAATGCCAGCTGTACTCAGACCTATGATGTCGGCAATTTCAATTGCCGCAATTTGATCGGTAATTAAGGCCGCAACTTGCGCAGATGTCAATGCACCTACCTGCTTGGAGGACATCGCAGCAATTTGATCTGTAGTCAACACGGCAACATCGCGGGTTTCCAGAGCTGCGATCTGGCTGGTTTTCAGTGCGTTGATTTGCTCAACAGCTAATGCAGCAACACCAGCGGTTGTCAAAGCGGCGATACCTTTTACGCTCAATGCCGTAATATCGCCAACTTCGATTGCGGCAATTTGTTCGGCCGTCAGGACAGCAACCTGAGCCGTATTAAGAGCTGCTATATCGGCTGTGGTTAGTTCCGCAATTTCTGACGCGGTCAACGCAGCAATTTCTACCGTAGTCATTGTTAATACTGTTGATGCCATGTCAGTCCCCTTAAAAACCGTTTTAAAAAATCTTAATTATTATTTACATTGATCAGAATAATCTGTCATCTTTGAGGAAGAGAATACCCTACCTTTAAACTTTGTCCTAACTGGCATATGCAGAATAAATTTTATTAATCCGCAAGCTCGCGATAAACGCCAAATATCCCTTGATTACCATGCCGCAGTAGCTCGCCACATAAATACATTTCTGTCATTTTTGCATCCATTATTTATTTGCAACACAGGTAGTGCATATAAATCTTGATATATCCGACATCCCGCACTCTTAAAATAAGCATTCAAAATCAATTTACTAAAAAATAATACTACTTTAAAAACAATATCATTTAATATCAATGGAATACCAAGGAGTGCGAAATGTCGATTGTAACAACATTATTTTCAAAATCAGTTGATTTGGAATGCTTATTTTTTGACGCAGAGCGCCAATCCTTATACATCAAAAAATAAATATCCCAAAACATACAGAAAAAACCTTTGAATCTGAAAGGGTAGCGGCCACCCATATTTAAACTTTAATTATTTTTTCAGATATCTAAACAATCATAGTTACGATTCGATTACCCAAGGCATCTTCAAAAAAAATAACATACAAATCAAAACCTTAATATCGCATCCCTAAAGATAAAAGAACCGCTTTTTTCTTCAACACACATGTTGACATGTTGTTTTAATAAAATATTTTTTGCTTTTTACTCGCCTCCATAATCGACTCAATACACACTGCCGCTCAAATAGGCCTCCTTATTTCATGAGGGAGAAAGCAGCTACATGCAAATATCATATAACAACTACTCCCATCTGGGCGAGAAACGTCTAATTTTTGAACTCACTTAATCCTTGTTATTTATTTGGTCCACAAGAGATTAAGCTTTTTAAACCTCAATATTTTTAAGCAAGGCGGGAGTAAAATTATTATTTTTTTCTATTTTATAATCAATAGGTTGACCTTCCCATAGACCTTACTTCAAATAATTATATGTCGATCAAATCCCACGAAATCGGAAAAAGCCCTTAAAGACCTAAGGTCATTGTATCGTAAAAATATCAACAAGGAGTAGCCTCCATTGACATTTAATAAAAACATCAGCTCATCGGTAACTTACAATTTTGTATTAATAAGCGGCTATTTTTTTGAATACCTATCACCGAAATATCAACAAAACCTAAAACTCTCTTTTGTAATGGGATCATCAAATACTGATGAGCAAATGCACTTTATTACTATTATTTCTAATTACTTAGTTTTTATATGATTATAGCTATAATATCTTACAAAATTGTGAACAAGTTCAAATTTTTACGGAGCGGTTTAAGGCTAAGCCCTTGCCGTGCCTCCCTCCAAAACCAAAGACATTGTCAAGCTATAGACAGCTCAACTGTCGCAACGAATTTCGTTCAGACCTAAAAAAATCGTGAATTAAAGAACCGATATATGTTTGCACCATTTCATGGCTCCTCCATTGACTCATCCAATGCTTTAGTTAGCGGCCATAATAGATAAGAAATCACAGAACGCTTTCCGACAACAATCTCTGCCGTTAACGTCATGCCCGGTAACAACCTAGCTCGCTCAGGCATTTTCTTCAATTTCGTATTACCTATGCTTATTCTACTTTTGTAATACGCGTCCATACTCTGCCCTGGATCTGCATCACGGCGAAAGGCATCTTCGCTAATCGTTCGCACATCCCCATTAAGAAAACCATGCCGCTGAGATGGATAAGCATCCAGTTTCAGGCGAGATATATCGCCTAATTTGACGTATCCTACATCCCTTGCATCTATTTGCACTTCGGCTTCCAGCTCTGTACCGAGCGGAACTAACGTAAAAAATCCACCGCCCCCCTGAACAACCGATCCCAGCGACAACTTTGCAATATCCAGCACAACGGCATCGGAAGGTGAGGTCAATGTCACTAACTTACGGCGTTTATCTGCTTTTTGCAATTGCTCACTCACTGTATTTCGATCACGAGACGTCGATAACATTTCTTCCATCATTTTTTGACGCCAGCCTTTTTTGAAAGCCGTTTTCTCTGCTTCCATACTTGCCAGTTCGCGCCTGATTTCCTGTTCGCGGTTTTTTGCAAGTTGCATATTACGCTCAACTTCCTGACGCTTCTCCTGTGCTTCAAGCAAACGTACCCGCGCACCAAAATTTCGGGCGACCAACTTTTCCTGCATAGCCTCAATTTCCTGCAACGGTTTTACGTGCTCGGCCAACATTTGTTGATCATGACGATTGGTTGCCAATGTTGCCTGCAAACGGGCAACATTTTCGTCCATTTTAACAAGTTGAGCCTGATAGTTAGCCTGTCGCTCAACAGACAATTCGGCTTGAAGCTGACTATCCGCATCAGCATTTGTATTGCTCTGTGTCTTATTGCCAGAAAGTTCAGCTTCAAGGCTTTTTGATTGAGTTTCGAGACTGCTTAACTGCTTCCTCAACTGTGCCTCATCAGCTTGCGCAAAAGTCGGATCCAGCGTCGCGAGGAGCTCTCCTTTTTTTACTACCTGACCAACTCGCACATCAATACTTTGAATAATTGAGGTTTCTAAAGGCTGGACGAGTATATTCGATAAAGGGGTAATCAGCCGACCATGCGCCACGACAATCCGATCTAGATCTGAGTAGCTCGCCCATATCAGAAACGAAATCAAAGCTGCCAGCATAGTATGCAGAGTTAACCGAGCTAAACGTGGCAAGGGACTGCGTTCTATCTCATCGGCATCAGGCAAAAATTCGATAACCGTTGTGCTTCTGACCGTTGCTAGCGTCTTTACCTCTGCGCTTATAGATGGCTGGTTTGTTGGTTCCATAAATTTAGATAAGTTGAGCTGCGTACTAACAATTCTTCGTGACGACCACTATCAACCAGTCGCCCCTGTTGCATAACCAGAATGGCATGGGCATTGACCAAGGTAGATAAACGGTGAGAAATCATGACTACCGTACGCCCGACCGCTATACGTGAAAGATTGCGGATAAAGATGGCTTCACTTTCCGGATCGAGCGCGCTCGCAGCCTCATCGAGTATCAAGATCCGCGGCTTTGACAGCAGGGCTCGGGCAATTGATAGTCGCTGCTTTTGTCCTCCGCTGAGATTGGCGGCATTTTCTTCGAGCAAGGTATCATAGCCTTGCGGCAATCGCTCTATGAATTCGTCGGCGCCTGCCGCCTCTGATACAGCAACAATTTCCTCAAAAGAGGCATCAGGTTTAGCCATCGCGATATTCTCACGAACCGTACCTCGAAACAGAAAATTCTCCTGTAACACCACCCCAATCTGACGACGCAAATGAGCAAGATCAATCTCGCGGGCATCAGTTCCGTCAAACCGGACTATGCCTTCCTGTATACTATAGAGACCTTGAATTATCTTCGTAAGTGTGGTCTTGCCGGAACCGCTACGCCCGACAATGCCCACTATCACCCCGGCAGGAATTGTGAATTTGGTTCGATCTAACGCTGCCGCACTAGCGCCCGGATAACGAAATGTTACATCCTCGAAAGTAATTTCTCCAGATAACTGTGGCCGTAAACCACCCGCTCCCATACGGCCTTCCGGCTGACGATTCATGACTTCACCTAACATACGGACAGACAATGCAGTCTTCTGATATTCATTAATCAAACCCACAATGCCAAGTAAAGGTGAAGATACTCGCGCTGAAATCATCTGGAACGCAATCAAGGCGCCCAAAGATAAAGTCCCATCAAACACTTCCTGAGCACCGAGGATAATAATCGTCACGGGGAGCAGCTTACCGATTAAATCGGTGACGGCTCCGCCAGTGATTCCCAATTTTCCAACCCGGAAATGCATTGTGATCGCTTCCGCCGAAATTTGATCCCAAATACGTCGCTGAACCGGCTCAATTGCAAGGGCTTTTACTGTCCGCATGCCATGGATTGTTTCTACCAGCATTGACTGACGTTTGCCCTCGGCAGAATAAAGAGCATCAAGCCGCCTCCGGTAGGTAGGTAAAAGCGCCATGATAATAGCAGCTATAACCAACGTAAATACTAAAACAATAAGTGCCAATTTGACTGAAAACGTAAATAGAATGGGTAAATAAATCAACAAGCCAAATGTCTCAAGTCCAGTAAAGAACAGACTTCCCGTCAAAAAGTGCCGAATACTCTCCAATTGCTGCATATGACGAGTAACCACACCTGCCGTCGTCGTTTCAAAATAATCAATAGGCAACGAAAGTAGATGCCCAAAAGTGCGGCGAGTAATCCGCATATCTATCTTGTTAGTAGCCGCCAGCGTCAGAAGTTGACGTAAATAGCCAAATACCGAGTCAAACACCAATGCAACTACGATACCGACCCCTAGAACCCAAAGTGTAGAAACGCTTTGATGAACCAGCACCTTGTCGATAACTAATTGAAAAAACATGGGCGATGCCAAACCTAAAAACTGCATAGCTATGACTGTAATTGCAATATCTCTGAAGGCAACTTTTTGCTTCAAAATTTCAGGGATAAACCAGCGCAGACTGAAGGGCTGACTAAGGTCAGTCAGTGAATGACTGCGTTTAAGAAATACAACATCACCGCCCCAGCTCTTGCAAAATTGTTCTTTATCCTGCAAAACCACTGCGGCCCCATTTTGGGGATCAAGAACAGCAACGGCGCCATCTCCCTCAGTCCGCGCACCGGCAATGATCACACTATCTCCATTGCGTAATCTGGCTAATACAGGAAAAACCCCGCCCTGAGCCAACAGCCCATCCCAAGAAAGTTTATCAATCTTTGCTTTAAGACCAATTTCCGAAGCTATGCGCAATAATAAAAGAGGCGTAGGTTCTTCTTCACCCAGCGCATATTCTTGTATCAACCATTCCGGATTAATCTGCAAACCGTGGTGCTGAGCAATAGCGGTAAGACACTGTATGCTGGTATGTGGATAACTATTGAGCATTTATTGACTAAATATAAGATTAAATAAGTAATTACAGCTTGATGTTAAAGAAATAACCACTTAAAGCCGGAAGGTATTTTAAAGAAGTAGCAAATACATCATGCATATCAGCTCGTCAAAATGAGTCGATTGAGAGAGAAACAAAATACTCCGTTGACCAAGGGCCAGCCCATATAAGCAAAAAACTGAAAACTAATCTTTTTCATAGCAAGCTAGCATAACTCATTGATTCTTGGTTTGGCGGAGATAAAAAAGCAAATTTCAGCGAATTACCCTCACTAACTCATTGAAAAAATAAGCTTAGCTGTGCCTAATGAGAAGTTACAATATTCCGCAAAAAAAACGTAATCTATTGATTTTATTTAATTTTAACTAAACACAACAATCCTGCTTTGCAGCCCGGTTGAGAGGCAAACGGCATTGATTCATATTGATCACAATGCCACCAATTATCATGCTTTATAACACTCGATCTTCACGTCTTTAATTCTTGGTTTCTTGAAAGCCAGTTAAATCGGGCATTAAAGCGACGGATTCTACTGCCCTCCGCCTATGCTCAATAGTCGCAACACCCTGACTTATCTACGTTCTTCAAAGTCAAACTATAAAAACCTGAAGATCAAGTAACAACAAACACATCCCCAATATCACACCGCATCCCTATTATTACCTAAGGACAGGTATTATTCCAGCTCTTAGATTTTATCAGAGAGCCAATTAAATCTCCGCTCTATGCCTTACACCCACTCCTTTTCCGCCATGTGCATGGATATAAATATGATGCTTAGCCCTACTATTTTTAGCCGTTAACTTGCGACTGACGAGATAATATCGGAAATCAGGCTTTAGGCGATTTCAACTATCATCTGAATTTCCAACCATTCTTGAAAACAGGTGTATGACTGCACCGAGAACGTAAGAATAAATATTTGGGCACCTCAATATTGAGCTGTTCAATGATATTAGCATGTAACGAGTCCTCGCAAGCGATTAAGGCCGCTTGCTCGAATGCTGCAATCCAGTCAAAGGGACTGTCTGTAATTTCTTGAATACGCACAGTTCTTCCAATAATCTCTGCGCCAATATCGGCCATGATGTTTCTCCCAGCCCCTGCAGGAGCATCATGCACAATGGAATAAGGTAAATGAGCTTCAATAGATTCTAATACTTTCGCCTCGCCATCAGGGTTTCTGTTTATCACCAGATTCCATTTTTCAGCAAATGGCACATTTGCAATAGCATACTTATATTCATCAAGCTTTAATGCATCAGGCAAAAAAGGTGGCTGCCCAAAATCAAATCGTTGATCTCCATTGCGGATATACGAATACAGTGTAAATATTTCTTGAACCTGCAAAGAAGCCAGCAATTGGTTAGGAATACCCAAATGCCATTCGTAGCCATTACTTGCCGGAACGGACAAAAAATTCACATAGGGAGCCGCACGTTGAAAAAAACCGATGTAACGACTGTCAATCGGCCAAAACACATCAAAGCCTCGATCCACGTACCACTTTGCGGCAGGTAAAGCCATAACAATATCCCCGATTGCACCTGTCTGAACAAATCCGATTTTCACATCCCCCCCTCATATCTTTTGTAATAATGCGATATACCCGACATTCCGCACCTCTTTAACATTCTATTGGCATTAAATGATATTCGTTTTACCAAACAACATTTATTTATAATTAGTTGATTTTAATAACTTATCACCGACGACGCAGAATATCGGGTATATACTTCAAATTGGCTATAATCAATTCGCATTAGCCGGATCCAGACTCGAACCAATGCAAGCAAAAACGCTTCTGTAATCTATCGGTAAATTTCATCTAGCCGTTAAGCAGTAAAGTGCCAACGCCCTGATCGGTAAACAGCTCCAGCAGTACCGCATGCTCGACACGGCCATCAATAATATGCACACTGGTCACTCCGCCTTTTATCGCATCGGTAGCGCAGCGGGTTTTAGGTATCATACCGCCGGAAATAGTGCCGTCGGCAATAAGATCCTCGGTATTTTTTATCGATAACCCGGTCAGCAGCCCTCCCTGCTTGTCCATAATACCCGGTATATTAGTCAGTAAAATCAATTTCTCGGCTTTTAACTGTTCGGCAATTTTTCCGGCAACCAAATCGGCATTGATATTATAGGAATGTCCGTCATCGCCAACCCCGATAGGCGCAATAACCGGAATAAAGTCACTGCCTCCAAGCATATCCAGAACAGCCGGATCAATATTGCTCACCTCACCGACATGACCCAGATCGATAATCTCCGGGGCAAGCGCCTCAGGCAACGCCTCGCGAGGCGTAAGATGCAGTTTTTTAGCCCGAATAAAATTGCCGTCCTTTCCGGTCAACCCAACGGCTTTACCTCCGTGCATGTTGATTAAATTGACAATCTCTTTGTTTACCAGTCCGCCCAGTACCATCTCAACCACATCCATAGTTTCACTGTCGGTGATACGCATACCATCGATAAAGCCAGTGGTTTTACCCAGTTTTTCCAACAGCCGTCCGATTTGCGGCCCGCCGCCATGAACCACAATCGGGTTTAACCCGACCAGTTTCATCAATACGATGTCCCGTGCGAAACTGTGTTTGAGCTCTTCATCAACCATGGCATTGCCGCCGAATTTAACCACGACAGTTTTACCTTTAAAGCGCTGAATATAGGGCAAAGCCTCAATCAGTACATCGGCTATCTGGTGAGCTGTTCTTTTTTGCATCATGTTATGGTCTTTCCGTTATTTTAAAAAATCAAAAGATTATCACCACGAAGATGCGAAGTTTTATTTCTTCGCGTCCTTCGTGTCTCGGCAATAGCTCCTGCATTGCTCTGCATCGATGTCGTTCGTGGTGAATAAAAGATTGTTAATCGCTTGAGGTAATGAGAAGTTACGCTGGATTCTATAACCGATGAATAATCTTGCCTGCCTGCAAGGTATGAGTTACCCGCCCTTTCAGGGTTTGCCCCCAAAATGGAGTATTAACACCCTGGCTTTTCCAATTTTCCGAGTTAACCTGCCAGTCGAGTTCCGGGTCGAAAATACAGATATCGGCCGAGAAACCCGGCGTTAACGCACCACTATTTAACCGCAACACGCGTGCCGGGTTTGCACTTAAGCAGGCGATGCCCTGCTCCAGTGTTATAGCATGCTGCCTGACCAGTTTCAGCATTAACGGAAGCAGGGTTTCCAGCGCCGACATCCCCGGCTCTGTCTCCGGAAACGCACCCAGCTTGGCGTCCAGATCATGCGGCTGATGGTCGGAACAGATGCTGTTAATCGTACTGCCGGCCAAGCCTTGCCTCAGATACTGCTTATCGTCTTCGGTACGCAACGGCGGCAATACATGGTAGGCGCTGTCAAACGGCGTCATGTCGTTTTCAGTCAGATGTAACTGATGAATGGCAACATCGGCGCTGACCTTCAAACCGTATTTTTTTGCCTGATGTATTTTGATCACCGAACGCTTGCAACTTAACTGGCCGAAATGCACCCGGCAACCGGTCAGCTCGGCCAGTTCCAGGCATTGCGCCAAGGCTATGGTTTCGGCGGCTTCAGGAATGCTGGGCAAACCGTAGCGGGTCGCGACTGCGCCTTCATGAGCGCAACCGTTATTGCCCAGCCAAAAATCATTGGATCGGAACATCAACAATAAGTCATGGCTGGCTGCATATTCCATCGCCCGTCTTAATACCAACAAGTTTTTCACCGGCTGATTGGCATTACCGACAGCGATGCAACCTGCCTGTTTAAGCGATAACATAGAACTCAGTTCCGTGCCTTCCAATTTCTGGGTAAGCCCGCCGACCGCATAGATTTGCGGATAATCGGCTTTTTCCGCCAGCTCCTTAATCAATTCGGCAACGGCCGGCGTATCGATAACAGGCAAGGTATCCGGTTGCAGGCAAAGAGTGGTGACACCGGCAGCGGCGGCGGCAATCACTTCGCTTTTAAATGTCGCTTTGCGGCTGTGCCCCATATCCCGCAAGCGGGTGCTTAAATCGATAAAGCCGGGGCAGACGATTTTATTTTCGCCATCAATGACAACATCCGGTTTAAAACCGGCCGGTTCGTCAGTCACGGAAACAATTTTGCCGCCTTCGATATAAACCGAACCGATGCGGTCTATACCGTTGGCCGGGTCAATGATTCTTCCGTGGTCTATGCGTAACATCATGCCGCCCCCTTATCGCCAGGGATGGTGTGTATGCCGGAAGCCGGCAGGGAACCGGCGTGGCGATCGCCAGGGATGGTGTGTACGTCCGCAAACCTGCCGGGAGCAGGTGCGGTCGTTTGCATTGCCATCGCCATAATAGCCATACGCACGGCAATGCCGTTGCTGACTTGTTTGAGTATCACGGACTGCGGGCCGTCTGCGACTTTGGATTCAATTTCAACACCCCGGTTAATCGGGCCGGGGTGCATGACAATGGCATCGGGTTTAGCGATTTTCAACTTATCTTCGGTGAGTCCGAAACATTTGAAATACTCGCTTTCACTGGGCAGCAGCGCCGAACTCATGCGTTCTTTCTGCAAACGCAACATCATAACCACATCAATATCTTTAAGCCCTTCCGTCAAATTATGCGAAACACTGACGCCTAAGCTTTCCACATGTGCGGGCAACAGGGTTTTAGGCGCAATCACCCTGACTTCGGCCGCTCCCAAGGTATTTAAAGCCTGAATCTCCGAGCGTGCCACCCTCGAATGCAATATGTCTCCGATAATAGCCACCCTGAGACAGGAAAAATCCGGTTTGATCTGGCGTATGGTGAACATATCCAGCATAGCCTGCGTCGGATGAGCATGCTGCCCGTCACCGGCATTAATGACGCTGATATGAGAAGCGGTCTGTTGAGCGATAAAGTGCGCCGCGCCGCTGAGCGCATGGCGCACCACAAACATATCGACAAACATGGCTTCCAGATTGCGTATGGTGTCGAGCAAACTTTCGCCTTTTGAGGTTGCCGAAGTAGCGATATTCATGTTGATCACATCGGCGGATAGCCGCGTGGCTGCCAGTTCGAAGGTCGTCCGGGTACGGGTACTGTTTTCAAAAAACAGGTTGACGATGGTTTTGCCCCGCAACAATGGGACTTTTTTTACCTGATGCTCGGACACGCCGGCGAAAGACTCGGCGGTATCGAGAATTTCCGTCAATAATTCCTTGCTCAGGCCTTCAATGGTCAGAAAGTGTTTAAGCTTGCCTTCCGCATTTAATTGCAGGTTGTCAGTCATTGCTTATGCCGCGCATCAATGGGTTACAGGTGAATAGTTAATGATTTTGAGTCGATCAGCTTGATCCGCTAGGCGCGGATAAAAAAATTGTAGGTTCATGCGATTATAGCGTCATTCGTAGCGGGGCCCCAAGAGTGAAATAGGATAGGGGCCTTAGTCATAATCAGAAATGCTGATCTTTTTTATAGTTTAGAGAACAATGTGTACAATCAGTGTAAACCAACTTACCTTAAATTCGGATTAGAAGTTTAGCATGTTGCGACGTTGCAAAGTTGAATTTACTCGTTAAGAAAATAATGCCTATTCAAACCTTAATTGTTATTCCAGCCCGAAGCGGTTCAAAAGGCATACCTGACAAAAATATAAAATTGTTGGCCGGCAAGCCTTTGCTTGCTTGGACGGCTCAAACAATACAAAGGGCAAATCTAAGTCACTGCCTAGCTATTTTATCGACAGATTCCGAGCAGTACGCAAAAATCGGCGCTGATGCAGGTTTGCAAGTCCCGTTTATTCGACCGGCTCAATGCTCAAATGACAATGCCTCTGCGCTTGCCGTTATAGAACATGCTCTGCAATGGTTTGAGGGTGAATATCATTATTTGCCTGAACAAGTTATGTGGCTACAGCCGACCTCCCCTTTTCGCTCATCTGCTATAATCGAGCAGGCTTTAAAAACAATGGCAAGCCGGCATGCGGATGGCGTAATCGGCTGTAAAGAAATACACCGGGATCTAACAACATTGTTTAAAAGTCATGACGGTTTTTTAACAGCTCTTTGCGATAATCAAGCCATTCAAACCAGACGACAGGAAGTGGAACCCTTACTGACCCCCAATGGTGCGATGTATCTTTGCAAGACTTCGGTTTTACAGGAAAAAAAGTCGTTTTATTCTGAGCGTACAATACCGCTGGTGATGGATTCTATTATGAGTTTGGATATTGATACCCCAACTGATTGGGCAATGGCTGAAGCTTTTGTAAAAGCAAATATATTAGATAGTGAAGCAACAAAGTAATGACAATTATATTAGTAACAGGAGCAGACGGCTTTATCGGCTCGCATCTTACCGAAATGCTTGCCAAACAAGGACACCAAATCAAAGCCTTATCTCAATACAATTCGTTTAACCATTGGGGCTGGCTGGAAGAAGTCGATTGTCTGGATCAAATCGAGGTGCTAAGCGGTGATGTCAGAGATCCGCATTACTGTAAACACATTACCCAAGGTGTCGATGTTATTTATCATTTGGCGGCACTGATAGCGATTCCTTACTCTTATGTGGCCCCTGACAGCTATGTCGACACCAATATAAAGGGCACCTTAAATATTTGCCAGGCTGCTTTGGATAATCAGGTTCAACGGGTAATCCACACATCAACCAGCGAAGTTTACGGCACTGCTCAGTATGTGCCTATAGATGAACATCACCCGATGCAGCCGCAATCCCCTTATAGCGCAAGCAAAATCGCTGCCGACGCCATGGCGATGAGTTTTTACAATGCTTTCGGCTTGCCGCTGACTATAGCTCGCCCCTTTAATACTTACGGCCCCAGGCAATCAGCCAGAGCCGTGATTCCTACCATCATTACCCAAATTGCCGACGGCAAAAAACAAATTCAGTTAGGCGATGTATCGCCAACGCGGGACTTCAATTATGTAGAAGATACCTGTAGGGGCTTTATTGCCCTTGCCGAGTCGGAAAAAACAGTGGGCGAGACCGTTAACATCGGTTCCAATTCGGAAATATCAGTAGGCGACACCTTGAATATCATTAAAAACATCATGCATAGCGATGTGGAATTTGTCGTTGATAACCAGCGTTTACGTCCTGAAAAATCCGAAGTCAATCGGCTCTGCTGCGACAATAAAAAAATTAAAGCATTAACCGGCTTTGAATCAATGATTGATATAACCGAAGGTTTGCAGCGAACGGTGGACTGGTTTTTAAATCCGGAAAATCTGAAAAAATATAAGTCCGGTATCTACAATGTCTGACGACTGCAAGGATGCAGAAGGTACGACCCCAAGGACGGGGGACGACTGCATGGATGCAGGAGGTAGAGCAACGCATGGAGCAGTTGCCGAGGTGGAATTGCGTCTGGAACAGCAATCGAGAGCAATGCATGGAGCCATTGCCGACAGCTTTATTCGTTATGTTAGGGAGATTTATCGGACCGATAAATTGATACCCTTACATGAACCGCGATTTCAAGGCAGGGAAAAAGAATACCTGCTTGATGCTATAGACAGCACTTTTGTTTCCAGTGTCGGGCAATACGTTGACCGGTTTGAAGCGGACTGCGCCGGCTATACCGGGGCAAAATATGCGGTTGCTACGGTCAACGGCACTGCGGCTTTGCATCTGGCATTGATACTTGCCGGCGTTAAGCGGGACGAAGAAGTAATTACCCAGGCATTAACCTTTGTCGCCACCTGCAATGCCATCCATTATTGCGGCGCAGAACCGGTTTTTGTCGATGTCGATAAAGCGACTTTAGGGCTATCCGCTCAAGCGTTGGAAGACTATTTAGACGAGTTTGCCGAACACCGTAACGGCGAGACCTGGAATAACCGAACCGGCAAACGGATTGCCGCCTGCTTGCCCATGCATACTTTCGGGCATCCTGCCGATATGCACAAGATTGTACAAATATGTGAAAAATATCATATTCCGGTGGTTGAAGATGCCGCAGAAGCGCTGGGTAGCACATTAAATAAACAGCATTGCGGAACTTTCGGCCGATTAGGCGTTTTAAGTTTCAACGGCAACAAGATTATGACCACCGGCGGCGGCGGGATGATTTTGACCGATGACGAAACATTGGCTAAACAGGCAAAACATCTGAGCACAACAGCAAAACAACCGCATCCTTGGTGCGTTGCACATGATCAAGTCGGTTTTAATTACCGACTGCCCAATCTTAATGCCGCCTTAGGTGTGGCGCAGCTTGAATACGTGCCATTGTTCCTGGCTAAAAAACGCGAGCTGGCTGCACGCTATATCGAATGGAGTCAGCAAAACCGGTTTCAATGTGTTATTGAACCGGAAACTGCGCAATCCAATTACTGGTTAAATGCTGTTGTGCTTGAAAATCTATCCGAGCGGGATGCTTTTTTAAAGGCAACCAATGAACACGGAGTCATGACCCGCCCTCTCTGGGAACCCATGCACCGATTGCCCATGTACCGGCATTGTCAAAAAGGCAGTCTAGTTATCACAGAATGGGCTGCCGATCGGGTTGTCAATATTCCGAGCAGTGTAATCGCTGATGCAGACTAAACGTAAAATTTGCGTAGTAACCGGCTCCAGGGCTGAATATGGCTTGCTGTATTGGCTGATGAAGGAAATTCAGCACGATTCAGTTTTAAAGCTGCAGCTTATCGTCACCGGCATGCATCTCTCGCCGGAATTCGGTTTGACCTGGAAGCAAATAGAACAAGATGGCTTTATTATTGATCGCAGAGTAGAAATGCTGCTGTCATCGGATACGCCGGTCGGCATCAGTAAATCCATAGGCTTAGGCATCATCGGTTTTGCCGATGCGCTGGAATGCCTGCAGCCGGATGTCTTGGTGGTCTTAGGCGACCGTTTCGAGATTTTTGCAGCAGTTCAGGCGGCAATGGCACACCGCATTCCCATCGCTCATATTCATGGCGGCGAAATAACAGAAGGAGCTGTTGACGACGCCATTCGTCATGCCATTACCAAAATGTCCCATTTGCATTTTACTGCAACTGAACGCTATCGGCAGCGGGTCATTCAGTTGGGAGAGCAGCCGGAACGGGTTTTTAATGTGGGCGCACCGGGCTTGGATAATATTCTCCAACTGAAACTGTTAGATAAATCAGAGCTTGAAGCAGCCATTGGTTTTAACTTAGGCAAGCGTAATTTGCTGATAACCTTTCACCCAGTCACTCTGGAAGAAGCCACGGCGACAACGCAATTTAAAAATCTCCTGAAAGCTCTGGATTATTTTGACGACCTCCACCTTATCTTTACTCAGCCGAATGCCGATGCTGACGGGCGCGCAATTATCGGCATGATTGAACAATACCGGCAACATTTTCCCGAACGAGTAGCGTCTTTTGTATCGCTAGGATCATTACGTTATCTTTCTGCGCTGAAATATATGGATGCCGTGGTGGGAAATTCATCCAGCGGCCTGATAGAAGCTCCGGCTTTTAAAATCGGCACGATTAATATAGGTGACCGGCAAAAAGGCCGGCTTTGTGCGGATAGCGTGATTCATTGCGAGCCTGAGGTTGATGCAATTTTGCAGGCATTCAACACGCTTTTTTCCGAAGATTTTCAAAAATCGCTAAAGACGCTTGAAAATCCTTATGGACAAACAGGTGCCTCAGTAAAAATAAAAGAGTTATTGAAGACCCAGACTTTGGAGGATTTGTTGAAGAAAGGTTTTTATGATCTTGGCACCGGGGAATAACAGATGAGCGTTTTTATTATTGCAGAAGCCGGCGTCAACCATAACGGCAATCTGGAAACGGCTTATCAATTAGTAGATGCCGCTGTTGCCGCAGGTGCGGATGCGGTTAAATTCCAAACTTTTAAGGCTGAAAATCTGGTTACTCAGCATGCCGGCAAAGCGGCGTATCAGAAAATCACGACTGCTGCAGACGAAAACCAGCTAACTATGTTAAAGCGGCTGGAATTGAAATATGAACTGCATTTTCAGTTATTAGCTTATTGTCAAAAGCTGGGAATTGAGTTTTTATCGACCGCATTCGACTTTGAAAGCCTCGACTTTCTTGTGCGTGAGTTATGCGTCGAGACACTTAAAATACCCTCAGGCGAGATCACTAACGGGCCTTTCTTGTTAGCTCATGCGCAAACCGGAAAACAAATTATCCTTTCTACAGGCATGGCTACCTTGGGCGAGGTGGAAACAGCCTTAGGCGTACTGGCATTTGGTTATATTGCGACCGCCACGGACGGTGGAAGTGTCGCAATCTGTAAGGAACCGATGCGACCGACCGCCATGGACGATGGAAGTGTCGCAATCGGTAGGGAACCGATGCGACCGACCGCCACGGACGGTGGAAGTGTCGCAATTAATAGGGAACCGATGCGACAACAACCCTCCATTAGCGCTTTTCAGCAAGCATATAGCTCGGAACAAGGACAGGCTGTATTGCGGAAAAAAGTAACCCTGCTGCATTGCACGTCCGAATATCCAACGCCTATGGAAAATATTAACCTGAAAGCAATGGATGTTTTGCAACAAGCCTTTGGCCTGAGAGTCGGTTATTCGGATCATAGCGTAGGCTTGGTTGTGCCTATTGCTGCGGTGGCCCGAGGCGCAACCGTCATCGAAAAACACTTTACCCTGGATAGAACTCAACAAGGTCCGGATCATCAAGTATCTCTGGAACCTGACGAGCTTAAATCAATGGTTCATGGCATCCGGGATGTCGAAAAAGCATTAGGGCAGAAGCTTAAATGTCCCCAGCCATTAGAGCTGGAAAACCAAAAGGTTGTTCGAAAGAGCCTGGTTGCAGGACGCGCTATTTCCGCAGGGGAATACTTTACCGAAACAAATTTGGCCATAAAGCGCCCCGGAACAGGAAAAAGTCCAATGGATTACTGGGCATTATTGGGTGAATCAAGCAATCGTAATTATGATACGGATGAAGTGCTAAAGAATGACTAAGCCTGTCATTATATTAGGCGGCGGCGGTCATGCAAAAGTCCTGATAGATATTCTTCGCCGACTCAACTGTCGGTTATTAGGCATTGTTGATCCGAATCAGCCCATCGGAAGCATGTTGTTGGGACTTCATATTCTGGGTGCGGATAATGTGGTTCTTGATTATTCGGAGACGAAAATTGAGCTGGTTAACGGACTAGGCTCGCTCCCGAAAGATAAAGGTTTACGAGCCGGCTTATTTAATACTTTTAATACCCAAGGCTATCGGTTTAAAACCCTCATTGATCCAAGCGCGTTCATTGCTGCCGATGTTGAGTTAAGTGAAGGCGTACAGGTAATGGCTGGTGTCATTATTCAGACAGGCACAAAAATTGCTGAGAATACGATCGTGAATAGTGGCGCCATTGTTGAGCATGATTGCTGTATTGGACGGCATGTTCACATTGCTCCTGGTACCGTACTTAGCGGGACTGTCGACATAGGCGATCATGTTCATATTGGAACGGGCGCAACAATCATTCAGGGCATCAATATTGGCACGGGCAGTATTATTGGCGCCGGCAGCGTAGTAACACAGGATATTGCTTGTAACCGGATTGTTTATCCGCCGCGTTCGCAAATAAAACCAATAGAGAGATAAAGCATGAATCATAATTGGCGCAATGCCGTGATCAATCCGAAAACCAGCTTGCAGGAGGCTATTTATGTGATAGATAAAGCGGCACTGCAAATCGCGCTAGTCATTGACGATCTTGGCAAACTATCCGGAGTAGTCACTGACGGCGATATAAGACGGGCTTTGATACGAGGACTTACCTTGGATCATGCTGTCGCAGAAGTCATGAATGCCAATCCGAAGGTTGCATCGATTAATGATTCAAAAACCCAGCTGATTGCCATTATGGAGACCCATCATTTAATTCATTTGCCGGTTTTGGATACCGAAGGCAAAGTAGTTGGGCTGGAGACTTTGCAGGGTTTATATAAACAGCCGCATTTCCAGAATCCGGTGTTCTTACTGGCAGGTGGTTTCGGTAGACGTTTACGGCCGTTAACGGATGTGTGTCCTAAGCCCTTGTTGGAAATCGGCGGCAAGCCGATTCTTGAAACCATTCTTGAAAACTTTGTCAGCTCAGGGTTTAGGAATTTTTATATTGCCGTCCATTACTTGGCCGACCAAATTAAAGATTATTTCGGCGATGGGCAGCGCTGGGGGGTGCAAATCAGCTATATCGAGGAACATGAACCGTTAGGAACGGCAGGGGCGCTAGGTCTGTTGCCCCGCGATCTGCCCGATTTGCCGATGATTGTCATGAACGGCGATATTTTGACGCAAATCGATTTTCCCCGTTTGCTGGCCTACCATAATGAGCATCAGGGCATAGCAACGCTGTGTGTTCGTCAATATGAGTACCAGATTCCCTATGGGGTTGTTAGTGTCGATGCACAACGTATTACCGGCATTGTTGAAAAGCCCATACAGAGTTGTTTTTCCAATGCCGGGGTTTATGTGCTTAATCAGTCGTTGGTACAAACCATTGCCAAGCAACAACAAATTGATATGCCGCAGCTGTTAAATCAGCAAATTATAGCGGGAGAGTTGGTTTCAATGTTTCCTGTTTACGAGTATTGGTTGGACATAGGTAGAGAGTCCGATTTTTTACGTGCCCAAGGTGAGTTTTTCAACTATTTTTAAAAAAAGATTAAAGGAATTTAAAGGCATGTCGATAATATTTGCGAGTTAAGTTTTTTAACAAACTTTTGGGTTATATAATAAATCAGTTTTTTCCTTGGGATAATCCGAGGGACTTTTTGGAGATACGGTTATGGCTATGCAAATTAATACAAACCTAGGAGCATTAAATGCTCAGCGGGCTTTGAGCAAGAGTTCTATGAGCCTTGCTAGTTCAATGGAAAGACTGTCTTCCGGTATGAGAATCAACTCAGCAAAAGACGACGCAGCCGGTTTGGCGATCAGCGACAGGATGAGTTCGCAAATCCGCGGCCAGACAGTAGCAATAAGAAATGCTAATGACGGCATATCGATGGCTCAAACGGCAGAATCTGCAATGGGGTCAATTACCGATACCTTGCAGCGGATGCGGGATTTAAGTGTTCAGGCGGCTAACACCGGTGGGGTATCCAGTGCTGACCGTGAGAAAATGCAATCGGAATTTAAACAGTTAGGCTTTGAAATTAAGCGTATTATTGATAACACCACATTTAACGATAAGAAGATTCTAGCCGGCTCGTTACAGAATGCCAATTATCAAGTGGGCGCGGGCACATCAACAGACGCCGGTAATCAAATTTCGATTACCGTTTCCACTTTCGGAGCGATGAGTGGTTTAAGTAAATTATTTGGCAGCACAACAGGGGGACTTGGAGTACAAGGAGGAACAGCTCTTTCTATTGGTTCCGGTGCGGGTTCAGTCGCTGTAAGATCAGCAATAGACAATATTGATATTGCGATTAAAAACGTTAATAAACACCGTGCCGACTTGGGTGCGGTTCAGAATCGTTTTATAACGACCATTGCCAATCTGCAGTCGTCGATTGAAAATCAGTCCGCTGCCCGATCACGGATTATGGATGCTGACTTTGCCACAGAAACAGCCAACCTGAGTCGGAATCAGATTTTGCAACAAGCTGGAACAGCGATGTTGGCACAGGCGAACCAATCTGGACAAGGAGTGCTTAGTTTGCTCAGGTAAGGTTATAATGAAAATAGCTAGGGAAAGCATAGGTTGCAGTACTACTGCAACCTTTTCCTTTTGGAAGATAGGGCTAACTGAAGGTAAGTGATATGAACAGTGAAATTACAAATGTATCGAAGCTTATTCCAGCTACAGTTGTAAAAAGTAATCGGCAGAATGAAGAGTCGGCTTCTTTGAAGGCAGATGCAATGGCTGAGAAAAAAGTTGAATCCGAGTCAATCTTGTCGGCTAATAGCTCAAAAGAAAAGGACAAGAAGCTTGGCTCTAACGCAACGTCTCTGGATACGTTAAAGTCAGCAGCAGCTGCGGGTAATTCAATGCTTCAAGCTGTTAATCTTAACTTAGAGTTTAGGGTGGATGACTCAACAAAAAAAGTTGTGATTAAAATTATTGATAATCAGACTGGTGAAACGGTGCGACAAATACCTTCGGAGGATATGCTGGCATTTATTAAAAAAATGCAGGAGCTGGACGGCGAAAAAGGTTCTGTTATTCAGGATAGAGCTTGATTTTTAACTAGCTTTAAAACGGGAGTTAAGTTATGTCTATCACATCTTCAACCGGGCTTGGTAGCGGCATGGATATCAATGGCATTGTCACCCAACTGGTTACAGCAGAAGGACAGCCTCAGTTTAATGCTATTACAAAGCAGGAGACCGCTACTCAAACCCGGCTAAGTGGACTCGGCACTTTGAAAAGCGCGTTATCAACTTTCCAAACTGCGGTACAGAAACTTAAGGATGGGAGCTTGTTTAAAGCCGCCCAAGCTGTTTCTAGTGATGAGTCAGTCTTAAAAGTTACTGCGGGTGTTGGTTCGGTGGCGGGAACTCATGCCATAAAAGTAACTCAATTAGCTCAAGCGCAACAATCAACTACAGCCACTGAGTATGCTAATTCAGCTGCGGCCGTTGCTGATGTTGGAGGTACACTTAATTTTACTTATCCTTCAGGCTCCGCAAAAACAGCGTTTTCGGTAACTATTGACGCAACCAATAACACGCTGGCCGGGATTCGCGATACGATCAATAGCTCGACAGATAATAATGGCGTGACAGCCAGTATTATTAACGTGGATTCTACAGTGACGCCCGGTGCAACTATTTCCAAACTAGTGCTGACATCTAAAGATTCGGGCACTGCGAATGGATTTACCTTGGCTGTTACAGGCGGTGATGCAGGACTGGATAAGCTAAACACTGCGACTTCTACAAACTACAGCACAGTGAGTGCTACTGACGCCATTATCAACATTGACGGACAAACGGCTACTCGCAGCACCAACTCAATGACTGATGTAATTCAAGGCGTAACTTTGGATTTGCAAGCACTGCAATCATCAGCAGATTCGCCGGTTAATATAAATGTTAATTTGGATAATACAGCAATTAACAAGACGATTACTGATTTCGTCTCCGGATACAATGCCCTTCGTACCACTACCAATAGCTTAGGTAAATATGGGGGGACCTCCTCCGGTTCGACCAACGGCGCCCTTATAGGGGATTCGACATTACTTAATATAACCAGCAACTTGAGACAAGATACCAGTAACCCGGTAAGCTCAGCAACCAGTAAATACAATTCATTGGCGCTGATTGGAATTTCGATTGATAAAGACGGGGTTATGTCGCTGGATAGCACTAAGCTGAATACAGCTTTGTCAGCCAATCTTTCTGCTGTGAGCGACGTGTTCTCATCATCTAACGGCATTGCGACCCGGTTGGATTCCAGATTGACAGGATATTTGCAATCGGGAGGGGCTTTGGACACGCAACAAACATCATTGGGAAAACAATTGAAATCTCTAAGTACAAAGAAGGATGCTGTTCAGCTGCGCCTGGATAATCTACAAAAAAGCCTACAAAAACAATTTATTGCAATGGACTTAGCAGTGGGGCAATTAAAGTCGACAGCTACATTTCTCACTCAGAAATTCGGATGATAGGAGAAAGCAGATATGTATCCTAGTGCTTACAAAAGAGGCGTAAATCAATACGCTAATATACATAATGAAAGTGGCTTAGCGGATGCCTCGCCTCATTATTTAATACAGATGCTAATGGATGGTTTTTTGGCGCGGGTTAATACGGCGAAAGGAGCGATGGCTCGCTCTGATATGGAGTTAAAAAGCATCTATATATCCAGAGCCATGGCAATAGTGGGCGGCTTAAATGAAGCAGTTGATTTAGAAAAGGGCGGCGAAATTGCGGTAAATCTCAATCAATTATATAGCTATATAAGTAAGCGTCTCTTGCAGGCTAGTTGTGAAAATAACGTGGAAATACTTGATGAAGTTGCCTCGTTAATGAGAGAAATAAAAGAAGGTTGGGATGCCATCAAAAACTAAGGAATGGTCGGCAGATCAGTATCCTCAGATAGAAGAGTTAACGACTCTGTCTAACCAAATTTTTGAATATGTTGCCGGAGAGCAATGGGAGCAATTAATAACAACACTGCATATGCGGCAGCAATGTTTGGAAGCGTTGTTTTCAGAAGCTGTTGCGGAACCTGAAATTTTGAAATCCTTGGCAAACTCAATTCTTGAGCAAGATGCTATTTTTATTATAAGAATACAGGAACAAAAAAAAATAGTAGAAAAACAGATATTGGAACTCGATAGAGGGCGACAAGCGCTTCAAGCATATGGCGCCTAACTGAGGCCATAGACCGATTACTCAAAAAATAAATTTCAATTTAAAGCCCTTAAATAAACCAGCTGTTTTTTTAAGTCAATAGCCGACTTTGAATCTGGCGTTTTTATCAGAATATAATCAAGCATCAATTCTGCCGCATCATAGCTCTTGTTTTCCATATAAAGTGCAGTTAATTTCATTTGCGCCAAAGCGTCTTCAGGAAACCGGTTAATATAATCGTGATAAATATCTATAGCAGCCAATGCATCGCCGCGCAGGTAAATTATTTCCGCATAAAAAGGCAGATAAAAGGGATTAAGCTGAGATAAACATTGTAGCGATAAGTAGGCGTTAGTATCGTTGATATCGCCTGTGCCGATGCTGATAGCTGCTATTCTTAACAAAGCCTCTTCCAGTAATGGAGAGTCTTCACTATCTATAATATTGTGGTAGGCGGTTATGGCAGTTTCCGTATCATTTTGTAATTCGGCCAAGTATCCGTTAATCAGATAAACATAGGGAACGGCTGCAGTTTGCTCTTCGTGCTTATGCAAGCCGGATAGCAGGTCTGTTAATTCTTGCGTTTTTTGATGTTTAAAAAGCAAGCCTGCGCGTTTTTTTAACATGGAAAAACTGGTGTAACTTTTTGCCCGAGCCATATGGGCGGTATTTTTATTGTCCAGAATAGCGGTAAATAGCTTTTCTAAATCATCAAGTTCCGTTTGTACAGATGCTGGAATGTTGGCATGAAAATGCTTCTGTTGCCATAATCTAACCCGGCCAAAGCTACGATCCTTGCGCCATTGCCCAAGGAGTAGGTTAAAGTCAGGTTCGTCGCGGCTTTCTTCCTGACGCGAACGTACACGCTCCATAACATCGTTGATCAATTTGAGCAGTGTAATTGCGCCATCACGGTAGGCCTCATAATAAGTATTACCTATTTCTTTAGCTTCTTCTGCGCTCCAGTCTTCATCAGTAAACGGCTTGGTGATTTTTATAAAGCTCCGGATACCGAATTTTTTAACAAGCTTACTGTATTGGCGATGATCGCGATTGAGCTTTTTTTCAATTTTGTCTAGCTCTCTTTTATCTTTGTAGTTTTCTATAGAACCCTGAGCGTTATACATATTCTCATTTATTATTAATGCATTTTTAGCCAAACGCAGGATAACGTTTATTTGAAACTGAACGCGCTTAAGTTCGCTGAGGATTGCCGAATAGTCCTGAAAACGATGAATTGAAGGGACTATTTGTTTAGCAATAATTGAATTCACATCAACCGGATTATCGTCAAGTTTAATATCTGTCAGGGGAGTGTAGCTTATGTTATTGACCTTAGCGGCATTGGCTGAGGGATTAATTATTTGGCAGCCTGTTGCTGTAATGACCTTAGCTTGCATAGCCAGGGTATGAATGGCAGAGACTAAATCACAACTGGTTGGCGCCATAAAGTCACCATTGGTTTCGACCTGTAAGGATGTCAAGTTAAAGCGAGGGCCGGCAATATGTTCATCACTACCATTGGCATGCGTATATCCTTCTCGTGTAAAACAAAGATCTACACCAGCCAAGATAATGCGATTAAAGCCGAAGCTGTGCGCTACACTTAAAGCGGTATTGGTAACAGTCGGCCCTGCCCCATCAGTATTGTCATGATTGAGAGCCGATTTCCAAGAAACCCTAGGGCCCAAATAGAGACCGATTCCATGCCATTGACCGACCAGAGCGGGTATGGTGTGATAGGCGTAAACAAAAACCGGTCGGTTGCTGAATGTAAGCATCTCTTTACTAATATCGAAACTTAATTCCGTTGGGTCAACGGAAAAAATAAAGTCAGGCTCGATACTGATGTTTTTAAGTTGTCTGGAAATTCGTGAGACTGCAAAAATAACAATATGTTGGCGGTGTTCTTGTACCCAGGGCAAAGCTTCATCCAGAGATGGTCCGCCTGCCAGCAACACCACTGTTTTGCCGTGAAAAGCATTGTTAAGTAATTTAGCGGGCAGTAAATTGTCGGCTAAATTGGCAATCTGGCGGGAGGTGAATGTTTCATTGCCAAGAACCATATTCATATTCCAATGGCACTGGGCAAGCACTTCAGTGATATGCCAGCTAAGTTCCGCATAGGCATTGCAATTATCATCTTCAGCGCAAAACGAATTAAATGACTGAACTGAATTAATATAAAAATAATCTTGTATTTTGAATAGTTGAGTACGCTCATCCCATTGATCAGGCGTTATACAAGCAATGGCCGGGTCTAATTCTTCAAGTAGTTGATGGTTTATGAGCTGCTCAAGAATAAATGCCGGCTCGATAAAAATATAACGAGTTCCCTTAGGCAAGCCTTTTTGTAGCAGGTATAAAGGTAATAAACCGGAATCGGTACCAATAATAATATTTAATGAATTAAGCCCAAATAGCTTATTACTGAATTTCGCGTCGAACAGCGCTTGAGAACTGATTTTATCGAAGCTATCTCGATTGAGATTGTAAAAATATTTTTCCCCAAAAGCATTGGTTTTAATAGGGCCGGTATCATTCGTGGCTATGAGACTGCTGTTGTCATCCATTGTTCTATTTCTAAATTAGGTATCTTGATATTTTTACAAGGCAATGCGAGTGATATTACTAATTTTTTTCGGCACAAAAGCCCATGATTTTTACAGTACATCTTTACGGTCTAAATATATAGCCAACTTGGCATATTGAAGTAACTGAAGAAGAGTTTGATTGATAAACTGAGTAAATGTAGCCGAGGCATACTACACATTCTGATTGCCGACAGTGCTCCAAAGCTGAATATTATACAGACTTTTGTTCATAATCCGGAGCATTCCACGGTAAGTCTTGTTAAGGTAATGCCCCAATTTCTACGGAACACAATTTTAGCTAATGCGGCCCACAACCCCACTGGGTAACGAGTGCAGAGAAGGGGGCCTTTTATGAGTCACTTAAATTGATAACCATTATTTTAATGCGCTTACCCTTGTTTTTTGTATAAATTTTTGCTCAAAAAAATCAATTTTCCCTGCCTAAAATACTTCTTGACAACGATGTTTTTTTTGCGTGCACATCATACCAACCGGGATTTCCACCCTGTGCTGAGCGTTTTACCATTTCCTGCTGACTCGCAAGCACGCGACGGATAATCTCTACCAAGCCCACCCAATCTCGCTCCGGCAAATCGCGGCCAAAAGGCCCGCTCATGTGATTGGTGAATGCATAAGGATAATCGAGTCCTTCTCGGCTGAAAAAAGGCGGTAAAGGCAGGAACTCACCGCCCTGTTGTATCAATTGAAACTCTCGGTAGCCTAAATCCCATAGTATTTGTAGAACGCAAAAGAACTGTGGATTTGCCTCTACCGACAGGTAAGCAGGTTGCTTGTTAAAGGGTAATTGCGCAAGGGAACGCACCGCGTCAAGTTCACCGCCTTCAATGTCAATTTTAATGTAATAGGGTACGCCATGATGCTCAACAAGTTCCGCCAACGTCATTCCAGGCACTGCAACAGTTCGATACTGTCCCATGAAAGCTTTGCTGGATTTGTGCGCCGACGACCACTCGGTTCTATCGTCATTGATGGTGAGCTCCACTTCGCCGGCTTCGGCAATAACGGCTTTTTGTTCGACAACAAGACGCCTTGCCTCAACCTGGCCCGCGAAAGTTTCGCAAAGACGCTCAGCGAGTGTCGGAATAGCCTCCACTGCCACCACGCGGAAGCCCTTGCGCAAGTAATACCAAGTATCGGAACCTTCGTTAGCGCCAATGTCGAAAATCAAGCGGTCCTCGGGCTCTCGATAGACTTTGCCGTAATCTTCAGATAATGTGCGTGAGACTTCGCCCAATACCAGTTCTTCCCCGTCTGGCGCAATAAGCTTGATAGTAAGGACGACCTCACCCTCGACGAAGTTTGCACTCCCAGACCAGCGAGCTGTATCGGCGTTTTTGCCTTGCTGATATTCTCGCGCTATGCCCCGGCTAGGTATTCCCCATTGCAGCGGTATCGTTCGCCCTTCGCCATGAAGTTGCAATTTGAGACCGGCCGGAGCATCGCCACTTAACACGGCTACGCCACCCAATGTGAAACCTCCATCCGATTGCGTCCTATCAGGCAGTGCATCTATCAAGAAGCAAAGTATCCAGGGATGCGGATTGAGCAAGATACGCCAACTAAGATGCGGCAAGAAAGGTAGAACAATCTCGCCTGACTCGGTCCCTGCCGACCAATAAAGCGACAACTCAACTTCTTCGGGTGTCTTCGTGAAAGGCGGATTTCCTGCCAACTGAAAGCCAAAACCGTCAACAGGTTCCTTAATGCCAAGGGCTTGAGCGACATCCGGCCGGCCCATCCTGAAAAATGTGGCCATCACATTTTCCCCATTTACCCTCAATTCGATTTTGTCCAGCACCCCGGCCAGCCAACCGAAAATGCTTATATCATTTCGGTTACAGACAACGCGATCAACTTTTAACCCAAAAACCACTCGCCCCTCTGAATCCAGCAACCAAACCGGTGAATTCAGACCGACAATTTTTTGTGAGGTAGTTTTGACGGATTCGGAACAGGCATTTTGGTTATTTATCGTTTTTTTTCCAGCGATTGGTTTAACTGGAGCTCTAGTGTTGCTATCAAAGCTTTTCATTGGCAAGACTCTAGTAATTAAGACACAGGGCGTTGGAGTAGTATCTTAGATTTGGAATATCCTAAGATCAAGATACTGAGATTGTAGCGATTAATAAAGAATAGTATGCATTTTTGCCGGCAAGTCCCTCTGAAACTGCACGCTCTCGGCTGAGCCCAGGATTGCTGATTTACCGAAGTTCTTGGTTCGAGCATAACGCCAAGCAGCGCGGCCAAATCGCAAGACTCACTTTTACAAACGACGAATATAAGCTACCTTAAGCCAGATTTGCCACAGTATTCGAAATACGGAAAGAAAACGGAATAGCCGCTGCGGGCCGAGCACAGGAATGCAATGAATCGTTACCACATAAAAAACTTGAAAAAGACCGGACAAGCTGCGTGTCTATAAAGGCAACCCTTTGACTTTGCTCAGGACAAGTTTTATCCGGACATGTAAGACAGGATAAATAAAAAAACTTGATGCCGGAATTTTATCAACCGAAAAGCAGTACCACCGGAAATATAACCGATGTAATCGTGTACAAGAACAATCTGACGGGTAATCATCCGGCAGTTGACGCCACAGATCAAGGAGAATCAGACAGCTCTAACTCTGATATTCTTCAGCCAAATCAGTATGCACCGGCACATCTCTCCACTCACTCTGCTTACCTTCGGCCTCACTTTCCCATTGTTGCTGAAGAACCTGGCAATAATTAGAATCTCCAATCCGTATCGCTGCCGGATGAAAATCTTTAAGCTCCCCAATGTGTTGATGAGTCCATCTGAAATTGTTTGTTGGTTTCATGCTCTCATTACTCATTCGATATTCTCCGGTTTAATATGCAGGTATATTACCGGTGTTTTCCAGCTAGGTAAATTTTATGGGATCTTCCCCATGGCAACAACCTCGGGATGCCTAAGGCGTTAGCGGGACTTAGCAAACAGTGGAGAAACCAGCTCAAAATCTCATACAGATGCAGATGGATACAGCAACCGCTCCTGAACAACTTAAAGAATTCTACAAAATTTAATCTAACTCAAACAAGCCAATACGCCACCTACCGGCAATAGACAGCGTATTAACTTATAAAAAATGATTACGTCACATAAATAATCACTACAACCGCGACAATAACCAACAAGGACAGCGCTACCAGCATGGCATTTTTAGCGGTATTCGGAAAGCCTGCGGTTTTGTCTTCCAAAATTTCGACACCTTCAATATGAGCGTTAACCGCTTTGTACTTCCCTTGATTATCTCTTGCAACCTGATAATAAATAATATCTCCGGCCACAGGACGGCGACTCGTTCCCTTGAGCGCCGAAATATGTATAAAAATATCTTTTCCGCCATCATCAGGACAGATGAAGCCAAACCCTCGATCCTCTTTCCATGTTTTTAAAACTCCCTTAATCATTGTTTTTGTCATAAAAATTTCTTTTTGTTGTTTTAACCTTATCCACATGCATGCAGGTTAAGGAGCATTCGTTTTATGGTATTTAAACTTTACCGCTGTCTTTTAGGCTGGATAAACGAGGCATATTCCGGAGTAGCGAATTCACAAAATAAAATATTTTTATCGCCGGATAAAAATCGATCTAATGGCCTACAAAACAGAGGGTCCCGATGAATCCATGCACAAAACGCATGATCCAACCAGGATGCCATATAACCTAGATTTTTTTCTTTATGATGACTTTATCGTCAATAATTAACTCTGAGATTCCACCCAGAGATGCATGCAAGGTGCATGATGCGTTTTTGAAGCCGCCATTATCCGCATTTTCGCCTACCCACTTCAAAGTAACGTAAGTTTCCTTATCGCTCTCGGTTGCGGAAGGAAAAAATACTTGCTCCCCGGTAGCCTCTTTGATTTTCGGCGGGCATTTTTCATTTGCCATCGTTTGCATTGCAACATTGTTTCTAATCTTTGCGGCAGCTTCTACTTGTTCGATAGGCTGATCTTCTTTACTTAGGCCGACCATAACAAAGCCTATTACAAAAACTGCAACAACAGCTATCATGATTTTTTGTACTTCAGACATTTTTCTTCTCCTCGTTGTGACAATTATTAATCATTTTACAGGTTGCCCGGCGTCTTTACCTTAAAAATTCTATACGTCCTCTATCTTCAGCAATTTAGGCCGTACTTAAAGCATTGCACCTTTACATCAGACCGATAATACTTCAACAATCGTCTGGCTTAATAAGTTTTAAAACTCAATTCCTTGCTCAGCCTTGATCCCCTGCTCATAAGCATGTTTTATTTGAACCATCTCGGTTACAGTATCAGCACAACTGATAACTTCGGGTGCAGCATTGCGGCCCGTCAAGATTAAATGCATCCACACCGGTTTTTCATCACGAATAAAATCGGCTATTTCTTGACCGGAAATCCAACTATAGCCACAGCAGTAATTGATTTCATCCAGCAATACTATATCGAATTGTTCGGACAGAATCTTGGCTTTACTAAATTCCCAAATTTCCCGACTGGTTTTAATATCCTGTTCGGGATTTTTAGTATCCCAAGTAAAACCGTCGCCCAACGCATGCCATTCAATATTATCAAAACGCATTGCGGCTTTTTGTTCGCCGGTTTGCCATTGCCCTTTAATATATTGGATGACACAGATATTCATACCCCAGCCGGCGGCACGAAAAACCATCCCTAAAGCGCTGGAAGATTTGCCCTTCCCTGTGCCGGTATTAACTAAAACTATCCCTCGTCGCCTATCTCTCGATTTCATAACACTTATTATTCCGGAGTTTTTTTGAGTGCGCATAAGCATTCGCGTATTTTACGCCCTCCGCATTATCACCCGAATTTACTTCAAAACAAACGACAAGGTTTCGGTAAATCCAAATAAACATTTTTACTCTGCTCAAACTAAATTCTGCAATCTGAACGAATGTGAGTAAAAATGCGTAACACTGGGGTAGGCGGCGTTCAACTCAATATCATTTTCATCTGATAGGTAATAGCACTTATTGATTGAAAAAGCTGGAGTATTTATCCTACAGAAAATTGATGTAACACCAATCATTTTTTAAGGTTTATCTGCATTAGATTTTTAATACCAAAAAACTAAAACAGCTTCTTCCGCCATTCCCAGTTTAGATTGAGGAATAAAATGATGCTTAAGAAATTAACAATGGAAGCGTGGATTCTTTATCTAAAAATCTTAAACGCCGAACTCATCTCGGATTTTTCAATAACAAATTTAAATAGGCAGTACAGACTAGCAGACCGCGCTTATTATAGATATAGGCGGCGGCGTGCTTCAGATGCTTAATGACCGCAACAGGAAGAGCAATGTGCTGATAGGAGTTTTTTTGTGTTGCAGTTTGTTGTGAGTTTTATCTTGAACTATCCCGCCGTGTCCCATAGAAAAAATGGGTAATAAAAAAGGACCTAATCGCCATAAGCCTTTTAATTTTCATGGTGCCTCGGGCCGGAGTCGAACCGGCACGTCCTTTCGAACGAGGGATTTTAAGTCCCTTGCGTCTACCAATTTCGCCACCGAGGCATCGGATAACTCTGGTAAGCCGGTTATTATATAGCAACAATAAAAATAAACTAGACCTAATCTAAGATTTTTTTACCCGCTCGCGCAAAAGATCATGCCAGCCTTAAATACAGCAATTAACGCAAAGGTGTGCGCATAAATAAAGAGGAGGATGGCCAATAGTAATTCCCCCAGTAGTAAGGGTAGCCACCATAATAAGGATTGTAACCATAGCCGAAACCATCGTAATAATTACTGTATTTATAAGTCGGCCATAGATAAATCGTCGTGGCTGAAATCAACGGTAAGCGCATAATTTTTTTGCCTATCGTATGCTCAAGATCTCCTATAAGCGTTCCCGCAACAGTGATTTCCGAGTTTTTGCTGTAAACAGCCGGATCAAGAAACTCCAAGCTCTTAAAAAGAAATCGCCCCGCATTCGGCTGATCTGTCTCCGGCTGGCCATCGCTATCGAGGGGATAATACAGCACCTGCACCACAGTAAAATTTTGTTCATTTTCCACATCAATAATAATACCGCCCCAACGTACCGGCGCATCTTTGTACTTGGCGATGTTTTGGATTGCCTGAGTGTAGGAAATGTCATACAAAGGAGGGGCTGTTATCGCTGTCGGCAAATTCGTGCAAGCGTTCAACAATAAACAAATGAGTAATAAGTACCGCTTCATATTTTCCTCCTAAATATTTACAAATCTTTAGTCATACTTAACCAAAAAACCAGCAGTAAGACTATTGTTAAATATACCTATTCCATTCCTACAACTACACCGGATTACAGTACAATACGCAGCCCATCCAATTGCTCACCCGCCTTTATGAATACACATAAAAAACTGCTTCGCTCCGATATACGCTACGAATGTGGCGACGCTTTTTATGAGCATGGACGCAGCTATTTTGAAAAAGACATGGTGGTTAATCTCACTGTTAAAAGCGAAGGCGCTCTTTTTGTGCAACTCAATACTGCTGTTAAAGGTAGCCATAAAGATCCCTATCGACAAAACATTCGCATAGTCTGGCGACCTGACTATAGCGCGGCAGATATTGAAGGCAACTGCACCTGTCCTGTCGGCTATAACTGCAAGCACGTGGCCGCTGCTTGCCTGATGTATCAACATCCTAATCAAAGCCTGTCCGCATCGAATGTCAAACCCAATTGTCTAAATTGGCTCGACAGTCTGCATCAGCAAGCGCCTAAGCAACTCGATACCCATCAGGATTTTATCGCTTTCATCCTCAAGCCTGGAAATGTAAAACACGAGTTTACTATTGATTTTTTAATCACCAAAGCAAAGAAAACCGGAGGCTTAATTAAAGGCAGAAAAACGACTTTAAACAGTCTCCGCTACAATTATACTTACGTCCCTTATGCTCAACCGGGCGATCAGGAAATTATTAAACTGCTGACCGCACTTAACTCCTCATTTAATGACGAACCTTTGATTGTCGGCGCGTCAGGTCATTTGGCCTTATCCAAGCTACTGAAAACCAAGCGCTTGTTCTGGCAAAATATTGACCGAGCCCCGTTAACCCAAGGAACAACCGGCCGCGATTTAAAATTCAGTTGGCAAATAGCCGGCAACGACTACCAATTAACGGTCGAAATCGATCCACCTGCAATCTTGCTGCTTACCGATCCGCCGCAATACTTGGACGAAGCCTTGGGCATGATAGGCACGCTCGACACTCATAAGCTCTCGACCGATCAACTTAAAACCATTCTGACCGTCCCGCTCATTCCATTCGAGTACGCCGATGAATTCAGTCAGCGCCTAATTATTGAGCACCCCGGCCTGCCGCTGCCTGCCCCCAAAAAAGTCGAATTAATCGAAGCCGATCAGCTGACGCTGACGCCCAAACTATTATTGTTCGGCCATCAAGAAACAGCCAAGCAGTACAATCATTTTATGGCGGTAAATTTTAATTACGGCGACTGGACCGTTTCTGCACACATCCAGGAAGACTACAGAGTCATAAAAACCAAGCAAGGACTGGTGCGAATTAAACGCAACATTGAAACCGAACAACAAGCAATACATCGCCTGAGCAACCTCGGTTTTACTCCCGCCCCTTCTTCGATAGAAACCGGCAGACAAGAGTTGCTTTTGTCCAGCCCGACAACAACATCGGTGATGGACGGCGCCGCACGCTGGGGAGACTTTCTGCAAAATACCTTGCCGGAGCTGGAACAGAACGGCTGGATTATCGATATAGACGACAGCTTTCTGCTTAACTTTCAAAGCGCCCGGAACTGGGATGCGCAAATCAGCGAAAGCCAGCAAGACTGGTTTGAAATGCGCTTTAACATAGAAGTTAACGGTCAGCCCATGCCTTTACTGCCATTGATTATGCCGGTACTGGAAAACTACGACCCGGAAAAGCTACCGGAAATGCTCAATATCCCTCTCGGCGCACACAACTACCTGAGCCTGCCCAGCGACAAAATCAAACCGTTTCTGAACGTGTTGATAGAGTTATTTAACAACAGCACCCTGGAAAAAGACGGCTCACTGAAACTATCCCGTTTTAACGCCGCCGCGCTGGCCGACTTGGAACAACACAACTACGGCATGTTCACTATCAGCGGCGGCGAAGCGCTACGGGAACTGGGACGCAAATTAAAAAACTTTAGCGGCATTCAGGATGTCGCCCTGCCCAACAACTTACAGGCGGAACTGCGCCATTACCAACAGCAGGGACTCAACTGGCTGCAATTTTTACGGGAATATAAATTCTCCGGCATTCTTGCCGACGATATGGGCCTGGGCAAAACCATACAAACCCTCACTCACCTGCTGCTCGAAAAACAAAGCGGCCGGATGAGCCTACCCAGCCTGATCATCGCGCCGACCAGCCTGATGAGCAACTGGCGGCGAGAAGCCGAACGCTTCACGCCCGACTTGCAAATCCTGATCTTGCAGGGCACCGAGCGTAAACAGCTGTTCTACAAAATCCGGGACTACGACCTGATCCTGACCACCTACCCGCTGTTACCCAGAGACGAGGAAACTCTGCTGGAGCACGAGTATCATTACCTGATTCTGGACGAAGCCCAGACCGTTAAGAACCCGCTGTCCAAAGCCGCCCAATTAGTACGCCGCATTAAAGCCAACCATCGGCTTTGCCTGACCGGCACACCGATGGAAAACCATCTGGGCGAACTCTGGGCGCAATTTGATTTCCTGATGCCGGGCTTTCTGGGCGACAGCGCCAAATTTAAAAAACACTACCGCACGCCTATTGAAATGTATGGCGATAGTGAGCAAAGATCGCGGCTATCGCGTCGAATTGCACCGTTTATGCTGCGCCGAACCAAACAAGATGTCGCCACGGAACTGCCGCCTAAAACCGAGATTATCCGTTCCGTACCGCTTTATCCAAAGCAGGCCGCTTTATACGAGAGCATCCGTCTGACCATGGAGAAAAAAGTCCGCGATGCGATCGCCCAAAAAGGCCTGTCGCGCAGCCACATCACCATCCTGGACGCCTTGCTTAAACTGCGCCAGACCTGCTGCGATCCGCGCACCCTGTCGCTAAAAGAAGCGCAAAAAGTGCAGGAATCGGCCAAACTCGACCTGCTGATGGAAATATTGCCGGAACAGCTGGAAGAAGGCCGCCGAATCCTGGTGTTCTCGCAATTCACCCGCATGATTGCGCTGATAGAAAACGAATTAAACACCCGCAACATCGGCTACGCCAAACTGACCGGCCAAACCCGCAACCGCGACGCCGCCATCGAACTGTTTAAAAGCGGTGAAGTTAATGTCTTTCTGATCAGCCTGAAAGCCGGCGGCGTCGGCTTAAACCTGACCGAAGCCGATACCGTGATTATTTACGACCCCTGGTGGAACCCCGCCGCAGAAAGCCAAGCCGCAGACCGCGCCCATCGCATCGGCCAGGATAAGCCGGTTTTCGTGTATAAACTAATTATTGAAAATACCGTCGAGGAAAAGATTATCGCGATGCAGGATAAAAAACGCGCGCTGGCTGAAGGGATCTACAAAGGCGGCGAGAAAGAAGAATCAATAAAGCTGACAGCGGAGGATTTGACGGCTTTGTTTGAGCCGTTGTGAGAACAAACTTAAAGATTTTCTAAATATTCTTCATTTTCTGTGAAGCCTGAGGACCAGGGACTAGCGCTTAAATTATTTCAACAATCAAGTCATTCATAAGTAGCCGTTTAAAGTAAAATGAGTGTCTTTAGAGTTTCCGAATCAGATTCCTGAGCTGAATAAGTTGCCCAATAAAGATGTTATGAATAACAAACCCATTGAAATACTCAAAGCCGTTTTTGGTTACGATAAATTTAGAGGCCAACAACAGGAAATCATCGAACAGCTGATAGCCGGTCAGGATGCGTTGGTGCTGATGCCGACCGGCGGCGGCAAGTCGTTGTGCTACCAGGTACCTTCCTTGATCCGGCCCGGCGTAGGCATCGTCATTTCGCCGTTGATCGCATTAATGCAGGATCAGGTCAGCGCGTTGCTGCAATTGGGCGTAAAAGCCGCTTTTTTAAACTCAACCTTATCACTTGAAGAATCCCGAAAAGTCGAGCGGCAATTGCTTAACGACGAGCTGGATTTGCTGTACATCGCGCCGGAACGGCTGACCTCGGAACGTACCGGCGCTCTGTTCGAGCGCATCAAGATTGCGCTGTTTGCGATTGATGAGGCGCATTGCGTTTCCCAATGGGGCCATGATTTTCGGGTCGATTATCTCCAGCTGTCCCTGCTGCATGAGCGCTTTCCCGACATTCCCCGCATCGCGCTGACCGCGACCGCTGACGACAAAACCCGTGAAGAGATCAAATTGCGCCTGGGATTGGAGCAAGCGCAGCTGTATCTTAGCGGTTTCGACCGCCCGAACATCCGTTACCGGATCGTGCAGAAACAAAATTCCCGCGACCAGCTGATCGATTTTATTCGCGCCGAACATGCCGGCGATGCCGGGATTGTCTATTGTTTATCACGCAAAAAAGTCGATGCCACCGCAGAATGGCTGAGAACCAAAGGCGTCAACGCCCTACCCTATCATGCCGGGATGGATGCCAATTTGCGCGCCAGACACCAACACCAGTTTTTAATGGAAGAGGGCTTGGTGATTGTAGCGACTATCGCTTTCGGCATGGGCATCGACAAACCCAATGTCCGCTTTGTCGCGCACCTGGATTTACCCAAAAGCGTTGAAGCCTATTACCAGGAAACCGGCCGGGCCGGGCGTGACGGTTTGCCCGCCAATGCCTGGATGGCTTACGGCTTGCAGGACGTAATTACACTAAGAAAAATGCTTCTGGACTCCAATGCCGATGAAGCCCACAAGCGCATTGAATACCACAAACTGGATGCGATGCTGGCCTTATGCGAACAGGTTCATTGCCGTCGGCAGGCCTTGCTGGGTTATTTCGGCGACCGTCTTGAGCAACCCTGCGGCAATTGCGATACCTGTCTGGAGCCGGTTAAAACTTGGGACGGTACGTTGGCCGCGCAAAAAGCGCTGTCCTGTATCCATCGCACCCAGCAACGCTATGGCGTCGGCTATTTGATCGATGTGTTGCGCGGCAAGTCTACCGAACGGATTTTAAAAGCCACTCATGACCGGCTGTCGACCTTCGGCATCGGCAATGATATTGACGAACAGCAATGGCATTCGGTGTTCCGGCAACTGGTCGCACGAGGCCTGGTTGCCGTCGATTTCGACCGCTTCGGCGCGTTGCAGCTGACCGAATCCTGCCGGCCGATTCTGCGCGGCGAACAGCAATTGATGTTGCGCAAGGACTTGCAACCCGCGAAACCTGAGCGCGGCCGAAGCGGCAGCAAGAAGACGAGCAGGGAATTTGCTAAAGCTGACGATACTTTGCTGTGGAACGCGTTGCGCGCCAAACGCAAGATGATTGCCGATGCCCAGGATGTGCCGCCTTATATTATTTTTCATGACGCAACATTGATGGCAATGCTGGAAGCCAAGCCGACCAACCGCCAACAAATGAGCTTGCTGTCCGGTGTCGGCGAACGCAAACTGGAACTTTACGCCGATGAATTCCTGGCGGTCATTAAGGAGTTTGTCGGCCTTAACAACGGGCCGATCGGTCTATCGGATACCATGGCCGAATCGGTAGCTTTATTCCGGCTGGGTTACGGCGTAAAGCAGATCGCCCGGCAAAGAGAGCTGCAAGAGAGCACCATTTACGGGCATCTGGCCCAATCCCTGGAACAGGGGATGTTGGTGCTGGCCGATGTCGTCGAATTACCCGAACAGGAAATCAGGCAAATAGAGGAAGCTATTATCGACTTGCCCGAGGATCAAAAAAACGCGCTTAAACCGGTTTATGAGTTATTCGAAGGGCAATACAGTTATGGGATTTTGCGTTGTGTCAGGGCGGCTTTGCAGCATAAAACGGGGTGATTGCGGGAGGGATTAAAAGTTTTTTATTCACCACGAAGACATGAAGTTTTGTATCGTTCCCACGCTCAGGAGGCTGTGAAAGTATTATCAAAATCACTAAAAAACAGCAAAGAATGCGCTGTAAGTTGTTGATTGTTGGCTGCCGAAACTGGTGATTCCGCCTGATTTCAGAATACTTTCACAGTCTTTCAGGCGTGGGAACGTAGTCAGTGACGGTGTAGGAGCGGGCCGCGCCCGCGATAATTGCTCAGCTAATGCAGAAGTTTTTACCCTTTCATCGCGGGCATGGCCCGCTCCTACGGCGCTTAGCTTAATGACCGAGACGCCGGAGCATAAGAACGATAACCTCATCCAATGAAATTTTCGATCATCATCCCAACCCTGAATGAAGAAAAAAACATAGCCGCGTGCCTGATCGCGTTGCAGCCTTTGCGCGGCGACTGCGAAATCATCATTGTCGATGCTGCTAGCAACCAGCCGATTGCTAACGGCCCTCACGCCCATTTAGCCGACCAAATCATCGGTTCAGCAAAAGGCCGCGCCCTACAAATGAACATCGGCGCAAACCATGCAAACGGGGATATTTTGCTCTTTCTCCACGCCGACACCTATCTGCCCGAAAACGCCTTGCAACTGATCGAACGACATCTCGGCAACAAACAATGGGGGCGTTTCGACATTCAATTAAGCGGCAACCATTTCATGTTAAAAATGATCGCCTGGATGATGAACCGGCGTTCCCGCCTGACCGGCATTGCCACCGGCGATCAAGTCATTTTCGTCAGCCAAGCAGCATTTGCAAAAGCTGGACATTATCCCGAAATCGCCTTGATGGAAGACATCGCCTTGAGCCAGGCGCTAAAAAAAATCAGCCCGCCGCTTTGTCTTAACGCCAAAGTCACCAGCTCAGGCCGAAGATGGGAGCGCTACGGCATCTACAGGACTATACTGCTGATGTGGTGTTTGCGCCTGCGCTACTTTTTTGGCTCCGATCCGCAACTATTAGCCGAACTTTATTCAAGAGGGCAGTTTTGGAAACCGTAATCCGTTTAAGCGCCGCACTAAGCATATTCTGTATCATGATTTGCTGGGAGTATTTCAGCCCCAGAAGAACCCAGCAGCTCAACCGTAAACAACGCTGGCCGGTGAACCTGGGGCTCGCCGCCTTCAACATGGCGGTTATGCGCTTAAGCTTTGGCGGTATCGCCTACCTGAGCGCCGTAACCGCCGTAGGCCAAGGATACGGCCTGTTAAACCAATTTCCCGTCCCCGAATGGCTGTCGATTATCGCGACCTTGCTGTTTCTTGATTTTGCCATTTACTGCCAGCATATCGTTTCCCATAAATGGCCGCTGCTTTGGCGTTTACATCAAGTACATCATACCGACCTGGAATTCGACGCCACCACCGCCGTGCGCTTTCACCCGCTGGAGATTATGATTTCGATGCTGTACAAAGTGCTGTGCATTGTTTTGATCGGCGCTAATCCGTGGGCGGTCATCGTTTTTGAAATTAGCCTTAACGGCGCCGCAACCTTTAACCACAGCAACATCAATATCCCGCCGGCAATCGATAAAAAGCTGCGTTGGCTGATCATCACCCCGGATATGCACCGCATCCATCACTCAACTCTTCCGACTGAAACCGACAGCAATTACGGTTTTTCCGTTTCTTGCTGGGACAGGTTGTGCAGAACCTATGTTGCCGAGCCCAAGCAGGCTCAAACGACTATGGCTATCGGTTTAAAGCCTTTCCGTGAGCCACATGAATTAGGCTTTTTGCAATTATTGCAGCTGCCTTTTAAGCTGTTGCGTAGACGATGACTTACCAATACCCCAACGCCGTCCTGATGATTTTCTGCAAAGCCCCGATTCCCGGCCAGGTCAAAACCCGGTTAATCCCGGAATTAACCGCCGAACAAGCCGCCGAACTTCATATCGAACTCAGTATAAAAACCCTGCAACGGGCAACGCTAAACAATTTATGCCCCGTACAACTCTGGTGTACGCCAAGCACCGGCCATGTATTTTTCAGCAAATTGAAAGCCGCCTATCCGCTAGTTCTCAAGCGGCAACAAGGAGCCGATTTAGGCGAACGCATGCATCACGCTTTTTGCTCCGCACTGACCGCTTACCCCCACGCCTTGTTAATGGGCTGCGATTGCCCGTCATTAACAGAACATGACTTGGAGGAAGCCTTCACTGCCTTGAATCAAGGAAATGAAGTCGTGTTAGCCCCCGCGGAAGACGGCGGCTATGTGCTGATCGGGCTCAGCCGGCCCCAGCCCGAACTGTTTAATAACATGCCTTGGGGAACGGACTCCGTGTTGGATCAAACCCGTAACCGTATCGAACGCTATAAGCTTCGCCATCACGAACTGAGGGGCCAGTGGGATTTGGATACACCGGAGGATTTGGAGCGGTATCGAACATTTTCCTTAGGCTGTAGTTCAGACTTGATAATGAACGGCTGCTTTTGACAAACCCTTTGTAAGGCGCAATACCTATTGCGCCTTACAGCGTTGAATAAGTCCATGCGGCAGTCCAAAAATCCGGTAAAGCCGGGGCTCGGTGGTAAAAGAATAAAACGCTTAACGCGAGTGCGGCTATTGATAATAACAGTAATGTAACAGGCGCCTTTAAGCCTTTTTGTTTTGCAGCGGACAACTCGGCTCCCCCCATTCTTATTCCGGAAATGTCGGTAACTTCGTTTATCGCCCCCCTGTTTCTCTGTTCCGCTTTCCTGGTAATAGACGCTGAAGGTTGTTCTGCTGTTTCCGGAGTTGGCTGTGCTTGCTGGCTGTTTATTACTTTTTCTCTAGTATTGAGTAAACAAATGTAATGAAAGACGTCTGTTACCAATCCCATTCTCTGTGTTGCCTCATAGATATCCCTTGCATCAACGACTGGCTTTTCCCGTTCAAAAGCAACGTTGAATGACCTGTCGCACAATGAATTGATCGTACGCGGTGTTCCGCCGGCACTAAAGGCAATGGAGAGCGCTTCCCACCCTGTATCTGAAATGAGGGCATGGATGCCGCCGGCCACCTGAATGCGATGCGAGACATATTTGACCATGGTATCGACATTCATCTTGCCCAGAATTTCAAGCGTAGCGATTCGCTGTTTAAAGGGCTCCAGCTCAGGCCGGTTTATATTTTCCATCAATTCTTCCTGACCTAGGAGCAGCAACTGGATCAGTTTAATTGATCCTTCTTCAAGATTGTTCAGCAAACGGATGCCGTTGATAACATCGTCTGACATCAGATGTGATTCATCCATGATGAGCAGACACTTCTTCCCTTCAGCACTGATCTTTAAAAGGGCATTTCTGATGTCCCTCATAACAAAGGTCTTCTCAGACGATGACGGCTGTAATCCGAGTTCCTGGGCGAGAAACAGATAGAGGTTAGTGCTGCTTGCAGGCGGCTCACCCATCCATATTAATTTGATGCTTTCAGGAAAATCGAATTTTATCATCTGACTAAGGGTCGTCTTGCCGGAACCGATCGGCCCGATGACAACGATTAAGCCTCGGCCGCTCTGCAAAGACCCGGATATCTTTTTACGTATAAGAGCATGGTCTCCATAGTCGTAAAAAAACAGCGGGTCCGGTACATTCTCGAATGGAAGTAAATTGAGGTTAAAGTGCTCTGTGTACATAGGCATTAACTTTTTCCTTCTTTAGGTTCTTTAGGCATAAGCTTTACCTCAACCCTGCGGTTTTTTGCTCTGCCCTCTTCGGTGTCGTTGGAGTCTATCGGCTGGGCATCACCATAACCGATTGCCGATATCCGGTCGGGCGATACACCGCGAGAAACCAATATATTCGCAATGGCTCTTGCCCTGCGTAATGATAAGTCCATATTGTCAACGTGTAGCTTACCGGTCGGAATATTGTCGGTATGACCTTCTATAATGACGCGACTGCCTTGAGATGCTGATATTTCCCCGACAAAATTTTCAATCGTAGATAAAGCATCGTCATTTAAGGCGATCTTCCCGGAACGAAACGCCCCGCCGCCAAAGACCGCCAAGATCCGTGACTTGTTTTCGGCACCTGTACCTGTGGTTTTAAGGCTTTCAGGGACTTCTTCTTTTGTTTTGAGTTTGTCTTCAAGCTGGGCAACTGTCGCCTGTAAGTCTGCAACAATGGCTCTGTTGGAATTCTGGTCTTCGGTCAATTTTTTTATGACATTGTTTAATTCGGACGTTGCGTCTTTCCGGTTGTTCCGATAAGAAGTTTGGCGATCCGGGAGTCCCAGCGCCTTAACCGTGATAATTGTTGATAAGGTAAAAAATAGAATAGACAGCCCAATAATAATGGAACGCATAATAAAGTACTCGATTTAAGATGATGCTGAGGCGCAATGTATAACTGCGTGCCGGTTAAGTTCTGTTACTCCTTTGTTTTTGAATAATAAATGCCTGCAAAATCTAAAAAGGAGCCTATGCCAATACCCACAACAAGTCGTAAATCGGTTTCTGCGGTCTTATCAGTCAATCTCTGCTGTTCATTAGCAATATTCCAAGCCCCGGCTTTATTAAAATGTTGAAACCTTTAGCGTTTAAGGTTAATAGTGTTAAAAGGTTTCCTGCATGGCAAATCCAACAGTGGAAAAGACGGGGCTATGCATAGGCTGCGTCGCATAATCGATAAATAATTTCAGGCTCGTCCAAAACAGCTCTTTACGGTCGCCGGCAGACACATTTCCGATTTACCTCTGTTCGACGACGCCATTTATCCTCCCTAATTAAACGATATAAGACCTGAGTCAATAAAACAATCAGTACTAACACCTAATCATACGGGATTGGATATTTAGCGGAATAAGAGATGAAATAGGTTTTGCTGAGTCCGGTACCTGCGGCTAAGTTTTACAATCTGTCTTCCAGGGCGCAGGGTAGCTGAATTGAAATAGCCATGATACCGGTATCATGGCTTATCCATATAGACGTATCTGCTGCCGGCGGCCGATACTTTGATGACAAAACTAAAACCGCTGCTATCATGGCTGGCATATTCATTTTTTCTCATCCCCTGCTCAAGCATGGCAACCCGATTCAAAACCCATTCAACTTGCACGGTCATCGCATTCAAGCATGCACTGAACCTAGCGCATTTCAGAATGAAAAATAATGATCGACCCTGCATTCTTGGATCAACCAAGGTGGTTATGACAAAGCCAATTCGGTAAAATACAAAACGGCTGCGAAAAAATGTAAAGCTAGTTTTTTTGCATGATTTTCTAACAATAATGAATTACGGAATAATTATGTGTTTTAGCGCTAATATGTCTCTTGGCCTAGGTCTGGTTGGTCTGGCCGCATCTACTGTTACTTTTCTTGATAAAAGTGAGCCGCTGTGGGTTCGTGTCGCACGGTTTTACGCCATTTTGCATTTTTCCCTGATGGAGTTTTTTCAGTATTTCGCCTATCCGGTTGCGGATCAGTGAGGTTACGGCACCCATCTGTTTTTGAGCGAGCTGTCGACCTACCATATCAGCTTGCAGGCCTTGGCGATTATGCCCGCCTTGGCAACTTATTCATCCGACAAAACCGCATTAAAAAAAGCCACCGTCACCGGCGTCATTCTCAGCTCATCATTTTTGTATTTCAGCTTTCTGCCCAAAGAATGGCAACTACTCGAAATTGCGCCGAATTTTATCGGCAATATGATCTCATGCTTGTTTATGGGCAAATATCATATCGGTTACCACATCTCCAGCGCGTTCGGCTTGCTGGTGACGTGGGGCTCGTTGTTTGCTTTGGCGATCAGCGGCTTTGTCTGGAAGGATAACTGGCGCATCGGTTCGTATCATTTCGGCATGGCCATTATGACGCTGTTTATGCCCCAGTGGATGTTCGGCGTTTCCACCGGCGAAGCGGCGGCGATGTATTGTTTTTACTCGATACCGATTACGGTCAGCTTTATGCCGCAGTTTAAAAAGTTCTTCACTGCACCTGATGCAATAGCGCAGCGTGAATTTGCCTAACCGGTATTGATGGCGCGGTTTTAGTGTAGCCGCTATACGTACCCCATCATTCCAACAGGAATGATGGGGTACGTAGTACAGGCTTCGCCGATTCGCAAGCAGAGCTTGCTCTCCCTCTGCCCCGCCTAAAGTCGGTAACCGGCAATTATCAAGCTTTCTTTTTAAAGTCCCTCACGCCGACAAATCCAATCACCAAAACCAGTAATCCGGCAATCATCACCAATATTTTAGTCACCGGAATACCCACCAGAAACACAAAGCGCTGTTGCCGCGGTTTGCCGGAATCATCCTGTAACGTAATATTGAGTCTATAAATACCCCGCTGCCGGATAGTTTGCGAGATCGAAACAAGGCCTGTACCCATAAGCTGTGCAGGCTGCTGCTTAATCACGGTAAAAGCCTGTTCAGGATTTAACCACGAGGTTAGTTCCGCTAACTCCAGAGTAATCAAGACCTTTTCCTGCCCTTCCGCCAACGGTTCCACCGCCTGCACTATCTGTCCAAGCTCCGGAAAAAAATGGCAAAAATGCTTTCCCTCCAGTTCCGGCTGAAACTGGTAACCGTTTATTCGCAACCGGGTATCGCCCACGGTCAGGAAACAACTATTGCTGTGATCCGCTCCGGCATGAGCAAATGCCGGTTGAGACATTATTAAGCTGAACAGCGCGGCAATCAGTAATTGGCTAATCAATCGTTTCAAAATTCTATCCGTCCGTTCAAAAAGATGAGTGTATCAATTTATGGGGTAGCTTATGCCGAACTTTACGCGGGCTTTAAAAGCAGAACAATAAAGTGTCGCAGGCTCAGATGATAGCCTTTATAATCGTTTGCTATGAATCTACAAAATCGCATAATTAACCACTTCAGCACCAGCATCCAAACCCAGCAGGATACGCTAACCGGCCTCAGCGAACTGATCGAATTTGCCTCGCAACGGCTGGTCGCAACCCTGCTTAACGATAAAAAAATAATCACTTGCGGTAATGGCCGTTCGGCGGCCGTCGCCCAATTGTTGTCATCGGCCATGCTTAACCAATACGAACGCGATCGGCCTTCGTTGCCTGCGATTGCCTTGACTACCGACACGACCACCATCACCGCCATAGCTAACGACTATCATTTTGATGATATTTTCGCCAAGCAGCTCAGGGCCTTAGGACAAAGCGGCGATATATTGGTCGCATACACCGACGGCAACAATTCGGCCAATATCGCCAAAGCCGTTACTACGGCTCACGATAAGGACATCAGCGTCATCGCCCTAACCGGCAATAATGGCGGCATGATTGCGCCGTTGCTCCATGAAACCGACATAGAAATTCGCGTTCCGTCGAACTCCGGCATCCATATTCAGGAAGTGCACACATTGATTACCCATTGCTTGTGCGACTTAATCGACCATCAATTATTCGGAGGCTAAGTCATGAAAAAACTTTTGTTACTGCTGCTTATGCATAGTCTTTTTATTGGAGGCTGCTCGACGATGAAAGCGGGCGGCGCGGAAATAACCGGTTTGTCATTATTAAACGACCGCCGCAGCCGCGATGCCATTTTGGCTGACGAGGCCATTGAAGATCACGCCGGAGCCAAGCTGAATGCCTATTACGACTTGCGCGATAAATGCCATTTTAATATAACCGCCTACAACGGCGCGGTGCTGGTCACCGGCGAGACGCCTCAGGAAGAATTTCGCGACAGGATTATCGAGATTGTCCGCGTCATTCCCAATGTAAAACTGGTACACGATAAGCTGACTATCGACAATCCCAGTCCTTTAAATTTTCGCGCCACTGATGCGCTGATTACCGGCAAAGTCAAAGCCGCACTCACTCAAATACCGCAGTTCGATGCGTCCTGGGTAAAAGTCGTTACCGAGCAAAGAACGGTTTACCTGATGGGACTGGTGCATAGAAACGAAGGCGCTGCCGCCATCGAGGCGGCCAGACATCAATCCGACGTAAAACAAATCATCACGGTTTTTGAATACCTTGACTAATATTGCCCCCTTGCCTTCCGGTTTCTTAACTTTACTGGCTGATTTTTTCGCCGCCGAAGACATTTTAACCGCTCCTGAAGACTGCTGGACTTACGGCTATGATAACAGCCGCCGCCATGTGCTGCCTCAAGCCGTAGTCTTCCCGACCACACAGAACCAAGTCGTCGGCGTCGTTAACGCCTGCAACCGTTTCAACGTTGCACTGACCGTCAGAGGACGCGGCACCGGCACAACCGGCGCGACCGTGCCGCTGAAAAGCGGATTGGTTGTGTCATTGGAACGCATGAACAAACTGATCGAATTTTCTCCCGATAATCGCTATATCATCGTGGAACCGGGCATGACTAACCAGCAGGTGCAGGACATCGCCAAAGAAAAAGGCTTTTTCTGGCCGCCCGACCCGACCAGCGCAGCCTTCTGTAGCGTTGGCGGCAATCTGGCTTATAACTCCGCAGGACCCAGGGCGGTAAAATACGGTACGCCCAGGGAAAACACTTTAGGCTTGCGCGCTGTAACCGGTGCGGGCAAGGAAATCAAGGTCGGCGTCCATACCAGCAAAGGCGTGGTCGGTTATGACCTGACCCGGCTGATACTCGGCTCGGAAGGCACCTTGGCGATTATTACCCAAGCTACGTTAAAACTGACCCCGCTACCGGAAGCGACCAAAACGCTCAGAGCTATATATAACTCGGTTTTTGATGCCGCCAAGGCGGTTTCGGCGATCATGTCACAACCGGTCATTCCTTGTGCGCTGGAATTTATCGACGGCAATGCGATCAACATGATCCGGCAATATTCGGAATCCGATCTGCCCGAACATGCAGGCGCGATGTTAATGATCGAAGTCGACGGACAACGGGAAGGTTTGGACACGGCGGCTGAGAAAGTAGCTGCCGCCGCCAAAAACGACGGCCTTTTGGATATAAGATTGGCTCAGACCGATGCTGAAGTTAAAGCACTCTGGCAAACCCGAAAAGCGCTGTCTCCGGCATTGCGCAAAGTGGCTCCGAAAAAAATCAATGAAGACGTAGTGGTACCGGTTACCGAAATGCCCGCATTAATTGCAGGATTGGGTGAGCTGTCAAAAAAATACGACTTGGCCATTATTAATTTCGGTCACGCAGGCAACGGCAATATTCATGTCAATTTATTGCTCGATCCCGATGAACCGGAGCAAGGCAAAAAAGCCCACGCTTGTCTGGATGAAATCTTTTCTTTGGTGTTGGCGCTGAACGGCACTCTGTCCGGAGAACATGGCGTAGGCCTGGAAAAAAGGGATTTTGTCGATCGGGAATTGGATGCGAATTCTTTAGAACTGATGCGGGATATTAAACGCCAGTTTGACCCGAACGGCATACTTAATCCGGATAAGATGTTTCCGCTGGTATAACTGCGATTAATAGAACGCGGATGACACGGATTCGGCTGATAAACACGGATAAAAAACAAATCCGCGTAAATCCGTCCAATCCGTGTCATCCGCGTTCTATTTTTCTAACTACTGAATAACTCGCTGCTGCCGTCCATATCGCCGGTCTGGCTATACAACAACGGCCGCCCCTGATTAAGCGTTGCCGCAGCGACCACTTCGCAAACGGCGATTTTATGATCGCCCGCATCGGCATAATGACAGACCCGGCAATCAAAATACGCCAAGCTTTCAGATAACACCGGCGCGCCGGTTTCGGCTTGCTGCCACTGAAAACCGGCCATCTTGTCCTTCGCCGGACGGCCAAAATGTTCCGCTAGCGCATACTGATCCTGTGCCAGCACATTAACCGTGCAAACGCCGTGTTCCTGTAACAGTTGATAGGAATAGTGCTCGGGATTAATGCTGATAGCCAGCAACAAAGGATCGAAAGACACCTGCATCACCCAAGCCGCAGTAAAAGCATTTTGGCGCTCGCCGACACCGACACCGACGCCGACGCCGATCACATAAACGCCGTGACTGATCTGTTTTACCAATGTCTCCGCATTTTCAATCATGTTAATGCACCAATTTAATACGCATGGATAAATCAACCGCCCGGACATGCTTGGTTAATGCGCCGATAGAAATGTAATCGACGCCTGTTTCGGCTACTGCCCTGATATTGCCCAGGCCGATATTGCCGGAAGCCTCAAGTTCTATGGCCCCGGAATTTAATTTTACCGCCTCGGCCAACTCTTCGAGGCTGAAATTATCCAGCATGATCCGGTCGGGTTTTGCCGCAACAGCGGCCAAAAATTCCTGTATGGATTCGACTTCCACTTCCACCGGAACCGAAGTCAGTTCACGCGCCGCCCGAATTGCCCGGCCTATGGAACCTGCCGCTATGATGTGGTTTTCCTTGATCAAGACCCCGTCATATAAGCCGATCCGGTGGTTATAACAACCGCCGCAGGCTACCGCATATTTTTGCGCATTTCTGAGCCCCGGAATGGTCTTGCGGGTATCCAGCACTTTACAACCCGTGCCCGAAACCGCATCGGCATATTGCCTGGCAACCGTGGCTGTTGCGGACAAGGTTTGCAACAAATTCAATGCGCTACGCTCTCCGGTCAATAAACTCCTGGCCGAACCGCTGAGTTTGCATAAAAGCGCATCCTTTTCGACCGCCTCGCCTTCAGCCGCCAACCAGCTAATATTGACGCTTTTATCCAGGGATTTAAAGACCGCATCAAACCAAGCCTGACCGCAGAGCACCATATTCTCGCGCGTAACAACTTCAGCCTCGGCGGTCATAGCTTCAGCAATAATCGCGGCGGTTATATCGCCGGAACCGACGTCTTCTTCGAGGAAAGCTTTTATGTCCACCATTTTTAATTGTTCTGTCATCATAAGTTCATTAATTCTGAAAGCGCTCGTTCGGTGATCGTTTTTTCATTAGCCTTAACAAGGGTGGCTTGTCCTAGTCTCAGCTTTGCCGCCAATTCGGCGGCTTGAATTTCAAATATTTTTACGCCGTTTTTCCCGACAAACAGTAGGTTTTCCGTATCTTTCCAAAGCAGTTTAGCCCATTGCCTTCCGGATTCCGAAATGAATGCAACCCAGCTTTCCAGGGCAAGATTTCCGGCCTGCTCAGCGCTATCGTCGGCTATCGCCTCGGCTTTTATTTCTTTGTCTGCAACAGAAACCGCGCTGTCTTTATCGCTTAGCGTTTTGCCCTTTTTATCCATTAAAATAATATGCCAAACCGCAAGGTCTTTAAAAAAGCGCGATTGTGCGGATTTATCGTATGAAATTTGCTTCAAGCCATGTCTTAATTCTGCAATCAGCCCCGGCAAAAATTTTAATATCTGTTTTCTTTCGTTGTCATCTGCAGAAGGCATCACGCTGACAATCAGCTCATCCATTGCTCGCACCGATTTTTCCCACTGCCCAGGCTGTTCATCTTTATGGGTCAAAGCGTCCAGTAAGACATTCGACCAAACATCACGTAAGAACTCGACTATCGTAGCCGGCAGCGCTTTGCCCTTCATGCTGTTTTCAACGGCTATAGCGGCTGTTTTTCTGCTCGACGCCATGACTTGTTTGTTTTTCATAAACTGCAGGGTGTTTTCTTCGATATTCCGGCTGCGCTGTTTTTGTTTGTTCAGATAAGTTGAAAATTCACCTGCTTCGGCTGCCCAAGCGGAAAATTCGTAACCGCTATCCTGGGTCATTTTTTTAACTGCATTGGCAATGCGTTCCTGAATCAAGCGGTCATCAAACTCATCCGTATTTAACAATATTCCGGCCGCATATAAATCATCAAGTAACTGTCTGACGGAATTATCCTGGCGGGTAAAGACACTGTATCGGGCCAAAGAAACCGCTGCCAGAGGCATTTCCAACTGTAAAACAGCTGTTTTTATGGCTTCAGGCAGTAATTCATCGCAGTCTATTTGGCTAAAAATTAAAGCAACCAAATCCAGTACGTCTTCATCATGTTTGGCCAAATTTCTGAGCTTATTACTAAAACTCAGCTCCTCCAGTTTTTTTAGCACTCGCCATTTTAACGGCGGTTTTTTTTCACAGGAATCCAGGTCATCGCTAAATTGTTGAAGAATTTGCAGGGCATTTTTTATTTCAAAGTGCTCATAAAAACTGTCTCCGGCAACGGAGGTCAAATCGTAAGCCGAAGGAGAATGAGCCGATCGCCATCGCTCCAATTTGCTCTGTAACAGCGTAAACTCCGCACTTGGCTGTTCAGCGCTTGCAGAAATCGGCCCGACTTGTTCCTTGATCTCGCCCACTATATACAACTGCGCCGGCCCGGCGGTTTCGCACCATTTAATGAGTTCGCGATAAATAAATCCCAGCCGGCTAAAAACACTTGCGTCAAACGTTTTATACAGAGCAATCTTGCCGTCCGTGTTTAATTTCAGCGGATTAATAACCTCAGCCAAAGCGCGAACCAACTTTTCGGGGAATATCGGGTTCTGGCTGTCGGCAATCGTTTGTTTGCCCTGTTGGAGTGCGAGGTGTTTGTTAAGGCAGGTCAATTCTTCATAAAATAAATGCTCGCACTGCCGGATAATCTGGCCAAGCACATGATTTTCTTTTACCACATCATGACTGATTAACGAAATTTTAGAAAAATCCAATTGCCCATTCCGGTCATTTGCCGTTTTTTGGCAACTGTCGCCGAAACTATCATGCAGGGTGAGCAAATAATTTTGCTTAATATCTCTTCGAACCGAACGAAGGTATTCCAGTCGTTTTATATATTGATCTTTATTCAATTTTTCGCGATTTTTGCCTAACTGCAAGCCGAATTCAAGTTCGATTCGCATGCAACAATCATCAACCAATGGCTCGAAATATTGAAAAAAAACCGGCTTGATTTTACCTAAGTTCTCAGTTCTGTTTGCTTTAGTCAAAGCTGAATTTATTTGCTGCTGATTATCCATTGCAATGTATCTGCTGTCATTTGAAAATAAATTAGTCATAGCCTAGCCCCCCAATAGTGTTTTGACTAATAATATGCGCATTTATGCGGAATACTGTGTTTAGTTTCCGTTTTTACTTCTTTATCCAGCTCATGAAAATAGACCGGCACCGGTTAACCGACGTTACCCAGACTCCTACACCCAACTTTGATGAAAGGCCTGAACCAACGGATATTTCATTGCTGGTTATTCACTGCATCAGTCTTCCGCCCGGCGAATTTGGCAATTGTTATATAGACAGGCTGTTTTGCAACCAGCTTGATCCTGATACACATCCCTATTTTAAAGACATTTACCAACTCACTGTTTCAGCGCATTTATTAATTAAGCGCGATGGGAGTTGTGTTCAGTATGTGCCGTTCGATAAGCGCGCCTGGCATGCGGGGAAGTCGGCTTATGAAGGCCGGGAACGGTGCAATGATTTTTCTATCGGTATAGAACTTGAGGGTACCGAATGGGTTGAATATACCGATCTGCAATATGCACAGCTCGCGGCGGTGATTCGCATTTTGCTTGAGGCTTATCCCAAGCTGTCGACTCAACGCATTACCGGCCATAGCAATATTGCACCCGGACGAAAAACAGATCCGGGCGCCTCTTTTGACTGGCAAAAACTTTTAGAGCTGTTGAATTATCAGGAACAATAGAACACGGATAACACTGATCAGACGGATTTGAACAGATTTTTAAGAAGCCAAAAACTTTGCTTTTATCCGTGATAATCAGTCAAATCTGCGTCATCCGTGTTCTATTATAAGATTTTGCCTCTACACCGAATCCGGGCGTTTCGGCTGTCCCAAGCCGAACGATTCCGCCAACATTAACATCACGCCCAGAGTAATGGCTGAGTCGGCGATATTAAAAGCGGGCCAGTGCCAGGACTCGTAATAAACATCGAGAAAGTCGATCACATAGCCGTAAGCCAACCGATCGATCAAATTGCCGACGGCGCCGCCTAAAACCAGAGCCAATGCCACCGCCAACAAGGTCTCATGTTTCTTCAAGCGGGTCAGCCAAACCGCAATAACGGCACTGATCACTAAAGCCAAACCGGCAAAAAACCAGCGCTGCCAGCCACCTGCTTCACTAAGAAAACTGAATGCAGCCCCGGTATTGTGCACATAGGTCAGCTTAAAAAACGGCATAATCCGGATCGATTCATAAAGTTGCATGGAAGCCGCTATCGCAAGCTTGCTCGCTTGATCCAGAATTACTGCCAGCAGCGACAGCCATAACCATTTCAACATAACCTTATCACGCATAGTGTCTGTGTTCACCATCGCCTGCTACGTTTTCCACGCAGCGGCTGCACAGCTCCGGATGCTCCGCTTGTTTACCCACGTCAGGGCGCTGATGCCAGCAGCGCACACATTTTTCATGTTCGGATACGACGACTTTTAATTTAACGCCTTCAATTTCAGTCTGAATGGCCTCTTCGGGTGCATTTTGTTCAACCACGACCGAGGCATTGGAGGTAATGAAGATAAAACGCAGTTCATCCGATAACCGGTTTAACGCATCAAAAAAATCGGCATTGCAGTACAATTCGATTTCCGCATTCAACGAAGAACCTATATCGCCTTTGGCTCTGCTTTTTTCCAACTCCTTGCCGACAGCAGCCCTGACGGCCATGACTTTTTGCCAGAATTCCCGATTCAACGCGGAATCGTCATCCAGCTTGACCAAGCCCTGATACCAGGTTTCCAAAAATACCGACTCACTGCGCTCACCCGGCAGGTATTGCCAGATTTCATCGGCGGTATAACTGATGATCGGCGCCAGCCAGCGGGTCAGGGCTTCAAGCACATGGAACATTGCTGTTTGCGCCGAGCGCCGCGCCAAGCCGTCGGCTTTTGCGGTGTATTGACGGTCTTTGATGATATCCAGATAAAATCCACCCAAATCAATCACGCAAAAATGGTGCACTTTCTGGTAGATATGCTGAAACTGGTAAGTTTCGTAGGCGGTTTTGACGTCTTCCTGCAACGTGTATGCCCTATCCACAATCCAGCGATCCAGCGCCAGTAAATCATTGCTATCGACCAAGTGTTGTGCCGGGTCAAAATCGTCCAGGTTAGACAGTAAAAATCGCGCGGTATTTCTTAAGCGCCGGTAGCCGTCCGAGGTACGTCTGAGAATTTCATCCGATACGGACATCTCGCCGCGATAATCCGTCGCCGCAACCCATAGGCGCAACACATCCGCGCCCAAGTCCTTCATCACCGATTGCGGGGCGACCACATTGCCCTTGGATTTGGACATTTTCTTACCGTCGGCATCGACGGTAAATCCGTGCGTCAACACGGCCTTGTAAGGCGCAACCTCATTCATCGCGACCGAAGCCAGCAATGACGACTGGAACCAGCCGCGATGCTGATCGGAACCTTCAAGATATAAATCGGCCGGAAAATTCAGCTGTTCGCGTTTTTCCAAGACGCAAGCATGCGTTACGCCGGAGTCAAACCAGACATCCAAGGTATCGGTCATTTTTTCGTAAAATTCGGCTTCATCGCCCAACAATTCAACCGCTTCCAACTCAAACCAGGCTTCTATACCTTGTTGTTCGATACGTTGAGCCACCTGTTCAATCAATTCAGCCGTACGCGGATGCAATTCACCGGTTTCTTTATGGACAAAAAACGTGATCGGCACCCCCCAAGTACGCTGGCGGGAAACGCACCAGTCAGGACGGCCTTCCATCATGCTTTCAATACGCGCCTGACCCCATTCGGGAATCCAGGCGACGCGCTTGACTTCATTAAGCGCCTGCTCGCGCAGTTTGTTTTTGTTCATCGAGATAAACCACTGTGGCGTAGCCCTGAAAATAATCGGCGTTTTGTGCCGCCAGCAATGCGGATAGCTGTGCAGTATCGCGACATGATGCAGCAACTTGCCCTTTTGTTCGAGCACTTCCAAAACATGGGCATTAGCGTTGAATACATGCTCGCCGGCAAAAATTTCCGTATTCGGCAGAAAAACGCCGTCATTGCCGACCGGATTATCAACCGGCAAGCCGTATTTCAAGCCAACCACATAATCGTCCTGGCCGTGGCCCGGCGCTGTATGTACCGCGCCGGTACCGGCCTCGGTGGTGACATGATCGCCCAAAATGATCGGCACTTGCCGGTCGTAAAAAGGATGTTGCAACAACTGATGTTCTAAAGCTGCGCCTTTGCAATAAGCGATAACATGGTAATTTTCGATATCGTAACGCAGCATTGCATCTTTAAGCAGGGCTTCGGCAACGACCAGACGCTCTTTTTTACCGTCTTTTTCGCATTGCACCACTGAATATTCCAGATCGGGATTTAACGCAACGCCCTGGTTTGCCGGCAGCGTCCACGGCGTGGTTGTCCAGATGACTACGGATAACGGCCCGGAGCCATCATGCTCAGGCACATGATGGCAATGGCTTAGAAATCCGGCTTCATCAACAACCTGAAAACGCACATCGACCGCAGGCGAATGCTTGTCTTCATACTCGACTTCCGCTTCGGCCAATGCGGAACCGCAATCGGTACACCAGTGCACGGGCTTTGCGCCTTTTGCTATATGACCGTTTTGGCTGATTTTGCCCAATGAGCGCACGATGTCGGCTTCAAAGGCAAAATCCATGGTTAAATACGGATGTTCCCAATCGGCTAAAATGCCCAGCCGGATAAAGGCCTCTTTCTGTATGTTGACCTGCTTCCCGGCATATTCGCGGCAGGCTTTGCGGAAAACGGCCGGAGAAACTTTAACGCCGGCTTTACCGATTTTTTTCTCTACCTGTAATTCAATCGGCAAACCGTGGCAATCCCAGCCCGGCACATAAGGCGCATCGAAACCGCTTAACGATTTTGATTTAACGATGATGTCTTTTAACACCTTGTTGACCGCATGACCGATATGAATTTCGCCATTGGCATAGGGCGGGCCGTCATGCAGAACAAACTTCGGTCTGCCGGCAAACTCCTGCCTGATTTTGTTATACAGGTCCGCTTCATTCCATTTTTTCAGGCGCTCCGGCTCACGTTGGGCCAGATTGCCTTTCATCGGAAACGCAGTGTTGGGTAAATTCAGTGTTTTTTTATAATCCATCGTCATAACAATTTAACTCAGCAAAAATCTTTATCACCAGGGAGGGTGTGTATGCCGCTAGCCGGTATGGAACCGGCGCGGCGATCATCAGGGATGGTGTGTATGTTGCAAGCGTGCCGGGAACTAAGCGCGGCTTTAGCCTCAGCCACATCTTTTACAATCTGGGCTTTAAGCTCATCCAATGACTCAAAACGCATTTCATTCCTGATCTTTTGTTTGAAATGCACTTCCACATAACGCCCGTAAATTTCTCTATCAAAATCGAATAAATGCGCTTCCAGTATAACCTTTGCTCCGCCATCAACCGTAGGCCGGGTGCCTACGTTGGCAACGCCTTCAAATTCGCATCCATCAATACCGGTCATAGTGACGGCAAATACGCCGTTAACCGGGGTATTTTTTCTAAACATCAGTATATTAGCAGTAGGATAACCGATGGTTCTTCCGCGCTTGTCGCCATGAGCCACACGTCCGCAAACAGAATAACAGCAACCGAGCAATTTTTCAGCCAGAGCCAAATCGCCATTGCCCAACGCATCCCTGACTAACGTACTGCTGACTCGAAGCCCTGACACTTGGTAAGACCCGGTATCTTCGACATCAAAACCGAATGCCCCGCCCTTATCCTTGAGCATCGCAAAATTACCGCGTCGAGCTTTGCCAAAATGAAAATCATCCCCGACGACCAGATGCTTTACATTCAATTTTTTGACTAAAACATCTTCAATAAACTGTTCCGCATCATAATCGGCAAAGTGCTGATTAAATCGTAATATCAATAAACCATCAATGGGCAATTTAGAAAACCGGATGACTTTCTCGCGCAAGCGCATCAACCGTGACGGTGCATTTTGCCCGAGAAAATACTCCAGCGGCTGCGGTTCGAAAGTCATGGCTATGACAGGCAAACCCAATGCCTGGCCACGCTCAGCCAGCTTTTTTATTACTGTTCTATGCCCTAAATGTAGGCCGTCAAAATTTCCAATCGTCAATACACAACCGTTTTTTAGCGGTTCTAAATGAGATAATCCTCTAATGAGACGCATGAATATGATGAATTCAAAAAAAGGTTTTATTTTACCATGACTTGGATTTCAAATCGTCATCACATGAATCATGTACTCAAAAAAAAAGCCCGGTGGAAACCCACCGGGCTTTTTGTTTTTAAATCAGAGATGATTTATTTCATCATTGATTTTTTGAACATGCTGTCCAGTTTGCTGTTTGTATCTTGAGCATATTGAGCTGCACGGTTAGCAGCAGCTTCAGCAGAAGCAGCTTGTGAAGAAGCGGAATCAGCAGCGCTTTTTGCACTAGCTGCGTCAGCAGATGCTTGTGCAACTGAAGATTTCAAGCCATCAACTTGTGATTGTAAGTTTTCGATATCTGAAGTGCTTGCACAACCAACAGCCAAGCTAGCAACCAAAGCAACCATTGATAATTTCATTACTTTTTTCATCTTATTTTTCCTTTCTCAAAGTTATTACTACAAAAAAAAACGCTTATTAGTTTTAATTTTGCACTGTTTTAAAATTATTTTCCAGCTTTATTTTATTTTTACTACCGTTCCTTTATCTAACCACTGACTTAAATGATCAATTTGGCCGTTAGTTAATGCGATACAGCCATGCGTCCAATTCATTGATTTATGGATTTTTTCATCCGCACGCCCTAAACCATGAATACCGATTCGTCCACCTAACGGTGTATCTTGCGGCGGCACTTGATGAGATCGATGAGCGGTCACAATGCTGTTATAGGCCACCTGATTAATCACACCCTGCTCCAAGGCTTTTTGAGCGTCCTCTGCAGACGGATAAGTCAAACCGAAAAACCGTCGGAAAGTGCTTTTTTCGCCAACCCAACCTATCCTGTAACTACCAAAAGGCGTGACGTTATCGCCCCGATGGCTTTTAAACCCGGCCCCACCTCGGCCGATAGCGATATCATTTATAGTTTCAAGTGTCTGCTGGCCTTTTTTTACCTCGATGGTGAGTGCTTTTGTATCCACCAAAAGCCAAACATCATCATCCGCAATTGCAGCAACAGAAAAAAAACTACAACACAGCAATAAATAGGTTCGTAACATAAATGATCTACACTAGATAAGAATTTTGGTGTACTTTAGTCCACCACGTTAATTGTTGAATTAAGGATACAGCATGCAAATAGAAACGATCACAACGCATCCATATAACGACCAAAATCCAGGAACATCCGGACTTAGAAAAAAAGTTAAAGTATTTCAGCAAACCGGCTACCTGGAAAATTTTGTTCAATCCATTTTCGACTCGTTACATGACTTTACCGGAAAAACGCTGGTACTGGGCGGTGACGGACGATATTTTAACAGACCGGCCATACAAATCATCATCAAGATGGCGGCAGCCAACGGTTTCGGTAGACTTATTATAGGTCAAGGCGGACTGCTGTCTACCCCGGCGGCATCTCATATCATCAGAAAAAATAATGCCTTCGGCGGTCTGATTCTTTCTGCCAGCCACAACCCCGGCGGCCCGGACGAAGATTTCGGCATTAAATACAATGCCGGTAATGGCGGTCCCGCCCCGGAAAAAGATACCAACGCGTTTTATCAGCGCAGCTTGAACATCGACAGCTATAAAACAGCTCATATTGAAGATATAGACCTGGATTGCATCGGCACTCAGCAAATAGATGACCTTATCATCACCATCATCGACCCGGTGACTGATTATGCCGACCTCATGCAGTCTATTTTCGATTTCAATTTGCTCAAACAAAGCATCGGTTCCGGCTATATCACCCTGCTTTTCGATGCGATGCATGCCATTACCGGCCCTTATGCAAAAAGAATACTGATAGATATATTGGGTGCAACGCCGGATTCAGTCATTAATGCCGAACCGCTGGAAGATTTTGGCGGCCATCACCCCGACCCCAATTTAGCGCATGCCCAAGAACTGGCCGAACGCATGTTCAGCCCGGCGGCCCCTGTTTTTGGCGCCGCCTCCGACGGCGATGGCGACCGCAACATGATCACCGGCAGCCAAATTTTTGTAACGCCCAGCGACAGCTTAGCCATCATGGCGGCCAATGCGCATCTAATTCCGGCTTATGCCCAAGGCTTGCGCGGCGTGGCTCGCTCCATGCCCACCAGCCAAGCGGTTGACCGAGTCGCCGCCGATTACAATATTCCTTGCTATGAAACGCCAACCGGCTGGAAATTTTTCGGCAACCTTCTGGACGCAGGAAAAATCACCCTATGCGGAGAAGAAAGTTTCGGCACCGGCTCGGATCATGTGCGGGAAAAAGACGGTTTATGGGCGGTGTTATTCTGGCTGAATTTAATCGCCAAAAGGCGCCAGTCTGTTGCCGACATTGTGCATGAACATTGGCAAAAATTCGGCCGGGATATTTATTGCAGGCACGACTATGAAGCCGTCGCCATGGATATTGCCAACGGCATTGTTGAACACCTGAGAAACCAATTACCTTCCCTGCCGGGACAAACTTTCGGCGAATATAGCGTTAAATATGCCGATGAATTCAGTTATGAGGACTCGGTAGACCAAAGCATCAGCAGCCAACAGGGCATACGCATCGGCTTTGACAACGGCTCGCGGATTATTTTTCGTTTATCGGGTACCGGAACAGTCGGTGCAACCTTAAGAATCTATCTGGAACGTTTTGAAGCGGACGCATCCAAACATAATCAAGATGCCCAAGTGGCCTTGGCAGCGCTAATCAGCCTTGCTGAACAGTTTTGTGAAATTAAAAAACGCACCGGCAGAACCGAGCCGGATGTAATCACTTAAATTGATGTGACAGAAAAAAGCATCGGCGACCGCCTCAGCCTGATCAATAGAAAAACCTGCGGATTCCAACTTTACGTACAAATTTTAAAGTATCAAAAGTCATTGTCGTCATGATTGTCTCCAATGAATTCAATAGGTTGACAGCGTAGCACAAACGAAAAAACCGCCCTCAGGTTTCACCGGCGGTTTATTCAATCATGTTTACCACGAGATGCGTTGGGTTACGCTACCGCTAACCCGGCCTACATGGCTTCCGCACATGATTCAAACCGGAAAAAACGCCTTGAGAATTAGGGTTAGAATCCCGCCAAGCACCAAACCGACCATCCATTTAACAACAAGCAACTCGCGCTCCAGACGATTAATATCTGATTTTGTCGCTAACTGTGAATCCATCGCTTCGGAAAAAGCAGCTACCAACGCTTCTGCTTCCGCCTTAGCTTGTGCTTCAGGAACACCGCCAGCCTTGAGTTTTTCAACAAATTTTAAAGTATCAAAAGTCATTGTCGCCATGACGGTCACCAATAAATTCAAGAGCTTTACAGTGTAACACAAACGAAAAAACCGCCCCTAGATTCCCTCAAGGGCGGTTTTAATCATTGTTTAACCGTGAAATATTGGATAGCGAAAGATATAACTCAACCTACCCGACTAGACAAAGGTAGCTGTTGTTAATGACGTAACAGTTGAACCGGTAATTTCAATAACAAAATCAGTAGCGGTAAAGGTATCATCAGCATTTAGATCGACGGCAAGAAATTTACGGCCACTCAAGTCGCCAGCGCTAGCTGTCACTACCGCTGCTGTAATTCCTCCTACTGCAGCCGTATTAAAGCCTGCTCCACTGCCTACACTTAGCAAGTTATTCATATCAGTAACAAATGTAAGTTCAGTAAGAGTGCCGGCAGAAATAGCGGTGCCGACAGCGGCAACGGTAACCGTCAAATCAATTTTATCTGAAGTTGACCCATTCAGAAGCAAATCACTATATAGATCAACGCCAGCAATGGAATAGTGTCCAGCGGTGCCTGTAACACTGGTATCTGCAACTCCCGCTGCAAATTTAATGATATCTTGTTCTGTATTACTTGTACCGCCCGTTGTCACCGTATCTTTTCCGGTGCCACCTGTGATGATATCGACTCCTGCATCGCCGGCAATAGTATCATTACCGGCAAGCCCTAAGTAAGTATCGGTATCAGCAGTACCGCTACCGGTCAGAGTGTTTGCCGCGCTATTGCCGGTAAGCGTGTTATTAGACGAGTTACCTGTAGCACTGCTTGCACTTGAACCGGTCAAGGTAATATTATCGACATTAGTGGGAAGAGTGAATGTTGTTAAGCTACTTTGAACCGTGTCGGTCCCTTCGCTTGAATTTTCCGTTATAGAATCAGATGCACTGTCAACAATATAAGTGTCATTGCCGTCTCCACCCGCCATCGAATCATTACCTGTACCGCCATTTAAAGTATCATTTCCTATACCTCCATTCAGCGTATCATTACCTGCATTACCCATAATATTGTCATTACCATCGCCCCCTGTCAGAGTATTAGCCGCGCCATTACCTGATATCGTGGTGTTTGTAGTGTTTGAAGCCGCACTTGTCGCATGGATTGCAGTCGAACCGGTCAAGACAATATTTTCAATATTAGCTGCAAACGTGTAAGTCACACTACTATAAACAGTATCGGTACCTGCGCTTGTGCCTGAAGCTTCAGTTATTGTGACACTGGCATCCGTAACATTATAAATATCGTTGCCTGTACCACCCACAAAAATATCGGCACCCCCGTTACCATTAAAAGTATCATTACCCGCTAGGCCCGTTAAGGTGTTGACTGCGGAATTACCGGTTAAAACATTGTTACCGGTATTACCCGTGCCATCCGCCACCTTGCCCATTAAGATCAGATTTTCAACACTTGTTGGCAATGTGTAAGCTGTTACTGTCGTTTTAACGGTATCCGTACCAGCGCTTCCAGTGACCGTTTCATCGATAATATCCGTTGTATTTCTAAGGATATACATATCATCGCCTGAGCCGCCCACTAAACTATCTATAGCCGCGCTTGTTTCAGTGCCGCCATCTATGGTGTCATTACCCGAGCTTCCGGAAATAGTATCAATACCTGAACTACCTGTTAGCTTATTAGCCAAGGTATTACCCGTGATAGTACCGGCAGCAGTCAGAATGGCGTTTTCCACATTTGTACCGAGGGTAATCGTCGAGGCGGAAACAATGGTATCTGTACCGGCACTTCCAGCAACCGTTTCATCAACGATATCACCGGTGCCGACATAGTAAATATCATTACCTGCCTTGCCTATTAGAGTATCAACTCCGGTATTTTGCGTGCCATCGAGCTTGTTGTCTTTGGTATTGCCCGTCAATGTAATAGCAACAGCCCCGGCTGTCAGTGTTACTGCCGCTCCGTTTTCTACTTCGGACGGCAATGTATAAGTTGCCGTGGTATAAACTGTATCAATGCCTTCATTGGCAAGTTCGGTAATAACGTCACTCGTTTCATTGACAATGTATATATCATCGTCGGCGCCGCCTTCAATGGTGTCTACACCGTCAACAGCCCAAGCTATTGTTGCAGAGTTTCCACCGGTAATAATATCGTTACCAATAGAGCCAATTAAATAATCAGTACTGGCAGTGCCGAATAAAGTCGCTGTTGTTGGTTTAGTTGCAAGAGCCATAATTAAATCCTCATGTTTATCCGCCGAGATTAGCGGTGTTACGCTTTAGGAATAGCTGGTGGTGGTAGGTTGGGCCGCTTTTACGCCCTAGGGTATACTTTTCATTAGCAAATGGTGAGCAAACGATGAAACTGTACCCACCCAACCCTGTGGAGGATTGGATGGTTTGTGCCTGAATGCGATTAAATACAGGTCATGGGCAGAAAAAACGACTGCCCACCACCCTAAGACGCCCTAATGCTTAGCAGATTGCCCCACCAACGTGAACCGCGCAGCCAGTCGTTGTATCTTTAACCCAGGCGATTCTTCCATCAGTACCAAGTGTGCCGGTCAAGGTATAGGTATCGGTCGCGAGTATGCCGCCTGTTTCGGTCGGTGTAAGCACAATAGTAACCGTACTACCAGCCGTTGACACCGCAAAGCCAGCAGGGGCCATGTAAGTGGTAGAAGAAGTTACTTCCGGAAGCTCTGCTGCCACACTAGCATCATCTGCGGCAGGTACGCCAGCGACGACAGTAAAGGCTGTGAAAGCACCATTTGAGGAACAATTACCGTTCTGAGCACAGAGTTCTACGCCTAATTTATAAGGCGAAGCTGCATTAACAACTTCGGCAAACTTAGCTTTGAGCGTATAGCTCTGGTACGCAGGAATTGCCACCGCCGCTAAAATACCAATAATCGCCACAACGATCATTAATTCGATTAAGGTGAAACCTTGTTGTGTTTTGTTCATAGACAATGTGTTCATCAGTAAATCCTCTTTAAGTTAAAAATAAACTACGACAAGGCATGTGCAGAAGTTATGCCACAACTCTGGTATATCGCCTTTTATTTGAATATAGATCCAGCGTTCATTGCTATACACAAATGTCGGCGGGGGCCGACATTCTGGCAGGGACGTCGGAATCTAGGCACATGGATGTGTGAAAGTTAGGAGACATCCTGCATCTTTAAACAACGCTCGGAGTTCTAAAGGTACCATCCATGTCGGTATGACGACTCCAGGCAAGCTTGTACATAACGATCAGGCATAGATCGGATTACGATTTTGCCGGTCAAAATAGCCTGCCACAATAGAAATGCCAGTCAAAAACCCCTGCCATGATAAAATGCCAGTTAAAAAAATATGCCAAACACATTGCACTCACTTGAAGCCGGGGATGTAACATGCAGCACGTCAGCCTTCAAGCCGCCGCTACCTTAACCGAATGGAGCGAGCGCACTATAAGACGCCGCATTGCTGACGGCAGTTTAAAATGCGCCGCCGATAATAAGACCCACAAAACCATGATCTGTTTTGATTCGATCAAACACGACGTTTGTATTGCTCTTGATCCGGATGATATTGAGCTTATTAAAAGCGCCGATGCCGGCAATGCAAAAGCACAAAACGATTTGGCCTTGCTTTTTTTAGAAAACAATAAGCCGAAAAGTGCGGTTTATTGGCTGGAACTGGCGGCAAAGCAACAATTTACCGATGCGATGCACATGCTGGGACGTTGCTATTTGGAAGGCAAGGGCTTAGCTAAAGATGATAACTTAGCCATTATGTGGATTGCCAAAGCGGCTTCGCTGGGCCATCCGATTGCGTTGGCGCAGATTCAGTCGATACGTTTGACTTAAAAGCCAGTGTGCTAAGGCGCATACTAAACAGCAGCTCAATTGTTGTAAATTGATAGGGTTGACATGGTTTATCTATTTTGACGAAAAAGACAAAACGCCATACAGTCCAGTCTGACTGGTTTTATTCAAAGGCTAAAACATGAAAACAAATACTTGGCAACTGCAAGAGGCAAAAAGCAAATTTAGCCACCTTGTTGAAAAAGCGCTACACAATGGCCCTCAATTTGTTACTAAGCATGGAAACGATGCCGTTGTTATTCTTTCGTTTAAAGAATACCCAGAAATAACAAGGCCTAAATCAGATTTAGTGGCTTTTTTGAGAAGCTCTCCTCTAGCCAATCTCGAGCTGGATATTTCAAGAGATAAAAACCCTCCAAGAGAAATCGGGTTATGAAATATCTTTTGGATACCTGTGTCATTTCCGAAATTATTAGAACGCAACCAGATGAAAATATTATCTCATGGATACAAAGCAAAAATGAGAATAGCTTGTACCTTAGCGGTTTTAACATTCGGTGAGATAGAAAAAGGTATTGAAAAAGCCGTGGATTTGCTAAGAAAGAGGAAGCTGCAGCTATGGGTAGAGCAAGATTTAAAGCAACGATTCGAGAACAGAATAATTTCTATAGATTTAGAAGTTTCAAGCAGGTGGGGAGCCATTCAGGGTGAAGCTGAGCTTGTTGGCAGAGCAATGCCAACCATTGACGGGCTTATTCAGGACTTGTGCATAACTGCATTGTGGTAACAAGAAATACTGCCGATATGGAACAAAGCTCAGTTGAACTGTAAATCCGTGGTCTAAAAATGCATTCTAAAGAAGCTGTTTGGAAATTCGTCTTCGATCTGTGCGATTAATTAGTCCACGAAAAGCACGCTTATATTCGAAGATATAAAACAGGACTTCCTTCCATTTTCAGGCGGAACAGCAGTAGGGCGCGCCTTCTACCGGGCTTAAAATACACCTACTTCATGTTTAAACCCTTTGGCGCGCACGGCACGCCCTACTGCATACCAACACAATAGACTGATTTATCTCGCATTTTTCACAGAAAAATCGCCTTTTTAAGCTAAATTGTACAGGTCGATTTTTTTAACTCACTTACTTTAATTTAGCCTTAAGCATCTTATTCACTTCGCCGGGATTTGCCTTGCCCTGCATTTCTTTCATCACCTGACCGACAAAAAAACCGAAGACTTTATCTTTACCGCTACGGTATTGCTCAACCTGATCCTGATTATCGGCAATGATTTTATCGATAATGCCTTCTATCGCGCCGGTATCGGTGATTTGCTTCAGGCCTTTGGCTTCGATAATTTGATCGGCTGTCGCTGTGCTCTGCCACAATTCTTCAAACACCTGTTTGGCGATTTTCCCGGAAATGGTGTCGTCGCTGATACGCTTTAGCAAGCCTGCCAGACGTTCGTGACTGACCGGCGAGTCGGTAATGTCCAAGTCGGCTTTGTTAAGCGCGGCCAACAGGTCGCCGGTCACCCAGTTCGCGCACATTTTTGCTTCGCAACCCGACTCTTTAACCACGGTTTCGAAATAATCGGCCAGCGGACGGGAGGAGGTCAATATCGTAGCGTTCTCTTCGTCCAGCGCATAGTCATCTTTAAATCGCTGTTTTTTGGCTTGAGGCAATTCAGGCAATTGGGCTTTTATTTGCGCCTTAAAATCTTCATCAACCAACACCGGCAGCAGGTCGGGATCGGGAAAATACCGGTAATCGTTGGCCTCTTCCTTGCTGCGCATGGAACGGGTCTCATCCTTGACCGAATCATACAAGCGGGTTTCCTGAACGATGGCGCCACCGCTTTCTATCACCTCGATTTGCCGCTCGATTTCGTGGTTGATGGCTTTTTCGACAAACTTGAACGAGTTGATATTTTTAAGCTCTGTCCTTGTGCCGAATTCCTTTTGGCCTTTAGGGCGCACCGATACGTTGGCGTCGCAACGGAACGAACCTTCCTGCATATTGCCGTCGCAAATACCCAGATAGCGCACCAGTTCGTGCATTGTCCTCATGTAGGCCACGGCTTCTTTGGCCGATCTCATATCCGGCTCGGACACGATTTCCAGCAGCGGCGTACCGGCGCGATTTAAATCGATTCCGGTCAGGCCGTGGAAATTGCCGTGCAGCGACTTGCCTGCATCTTCTTCCAGGTGGGCGCGAGTGATACCAATGCGCTTGCTTACGCCGTCAACTTCAATATCCAAATGCCCGACACCGACGATAGGCAAATCCATCTGGCTGATTTGATAGCCTTTGGGCAAGTCGGGATAAAAGTAGTTTTTTCGGGCGAACACCGAATACGGCGCGATATGCGCTTCGACCGCCATGCCGAAGATAACCGCCTTGCGCACGGCATCTTCATTCAAGACCGGCAGTACGCCGGGTAAGCCTAAATCGACCGCGCAGGCTTGGGTGTTGGGTTCCGCGCCGTAAGCGGTGGAAGCCCCGGAAAAGATTTTTGATTTTGTCGACAATTGGGCGTGGATTTCCAAGCCGATGACTGTTTCCCATTGTGTATTCATTGAGGTGTATTCCTTGTTATTCGGCAAAAACGTCGGCCAGATCGATTTCCAGTTCGGGAAAAAGATAGGGTAAGGCGATGTCGTCGCCTGCATGCATGGCGAATAGTTGATATTTTTCGGTGTCTTGGTCCAACACAAACTGATAGACCGCTTGTTCATAGGGATAAACCAGCCAGTATTCGGTGACGCCGTTTTCCTGGTAAAGGTCGTATTTAAGGCGCATTTCCCTCTTGGTATTGCCTGGGGATAACACCTCAATGACCCAGTCCGGCGCACCACTGCAACCTTGTACGGTTAATTTTTCAGGATCGCAAATCACACATAAATCGGGTTGCACGACGCTGAAAATTTCCCGGTCGGCTAATGTCGATTTTCGCCGGTTGTATAGGCTTACATCAAACGGCGCGTGAAAAACTTGGCAAGGTCTTTTATGAAAATAATTCCCTATAATAACCAATAGATTACGTGACAGACATTGATGTTTCACATTCGGGGCAGGCGACATCAACATGATTTTGCCGCGTATCAGTTCAACAGTTTCCTCAAACTGCCAAGTCATATAATCGGCATAACTGTAGGTGGCATTGGGATCTAATTGTGAAAGCTGTGTAATGGTGGTCATAACAGTTTCTCCTTATTCAAAACCTTTTGGAATTTGTTGTTGCCAATCAGTTACTTGCTGATATTGATGGGCAATATTCAACAAGCGGTCTTCGGAAAAATAATTGCCGATGATCTGTAAACCTACGGGCAGGCCTAAAGCAAATCCGGCGGGGATCGACATGGCCGGAACCCCGGCAAGATTGATCGCAATCGTGTAAATATCGGATAAATACATTTCAATCGGATTGCCGATTTTTTCGCCGATGCCGAACGCGGTGGATGGCGTGACCGGCCCCATAATGACATCGACTTCGGACAGCGCCCGTTTAAAGTCTTCGCTGATCAGGCGGCGAACTTTTTGCGCTTTAATATAATAGGCATCGTAATAGCCTGCCGACAACGCATAAGTCCCCATCAAGATACGGCGCTTAACTTCCTTGCCGAAACCTTCGCCGCGTGAGCGGGTATAAAGATCAGTTAAATCTGCCGGGTTTTCACAGCGGTAGCCGAAACGCACGCCGTCAAAACGCGACAAGTTCGCGGAGCACTCGGCCGGGGCAATCACATAATAAGCGGGAATCGCCAGCTTAAGACTGGGCATGGAGATTTCCGTTACTTGGGCGCCCAATTTTCGATATTCGTTAATAGCCGCCTCAAGCGTGGCAGCCACATCGCTGTTTAAGCCTTCGCCAAAAAACTCTTTGGGTAAGCCGATTTTTAAGCCTTCGAGGCTGTTGTTTAAACCGGCCATATAATCAGGCACAGGCACATCGACGCTGGTTGAATCTTTACCGTCAAAACCGGCCATGGTTTGCAGCATGATCGCCGCATCTTCGGCACTGCGTGTCATCGGCCCGCCTTGATCCAGGCTGGAGGCATAAGCAATCATGCCGTAACGGGATACCCGGCCATAGGTTGGCTTTAAGCCGGTAATGCCGCAAAGGGCGGCAGGTTGGCGTATCGAGCCGCCGGTATCGGTACCGGTTGCGCAAACTGCCAGCCGCGCCGCAACAGCCGCAGCCGAACCGCCTGATGAACCGCCGGGAACAGCATTAATAGCCCAAGGATTTCTGACTACGCCGTAATAACTGGTTTCGTTGGACGAGCCCATCGCAAACTCGTCCATGTTCAATTTGCCCAGCATTACCGCACCGGCGCTATTGAATTTATCGACTACCGTTGCATTGTAAGGGGCAACAAAATTATCCAGCATTTTTGAACCGCAGGTGGTTTTAACGCCCTCGGTACAAAAAATGTCTTTTTGTGCAACCGGGATGCCGGTTAGCAGTTCCGCCTCACCCTTTGCCAGCCTAGCGTCGGCGGCTTTGGCTTCCAGCAAGGCCAGATCTTCGGTGACCGTGATGTAAGCATTAAGCGAGCTGTGTTGTTTGATTCTGTCCAAAAAAGCCGAAGTCAATTCCACACTGGAAAACTCGCCGGAACGCAGCCCCTTGGCTAATTCTGCAATTGTTTTATTATGCATATTGATTACTTTTCCCTTTACTCAATTACTTTGGGTACTAGATAAAGTCCCGCTTCTACTTGCGGCGCGATAGCCTGGAATTTTTCGCGGCTATCCTGCTCGGTAACCACGTCCGCTCGCAGTCTTTGCACTTGGTCCATCGGGTGCGCCATAGGCTCGACGCCATCGGTATTAAGATCGCCCATCCGGGTCATCAAATCCAGCATCCCGGACAAATCTTTTGAATAAGAAGCAACATCTTTCTGCTTGATTCCCAGTTGCGCTAAATGCGCAATTTGTTTCACATTATCTGCCGTTAAAGACACTATTAACTCCCAATAAATTTCAGAGATTCTATGATTATTGCGTTTATAATACTTTATATCTTGCCCAAACACTCGCTTGATTGATAAAGTAATACAATTTTTTATTCCCCAAAGGATACCGATAAAAATGTTCAAAAGAATTCGCGGCCTATTCTCCAACGACCTCGCTATTGACTTAGGAACCGCCAATACATTGATCTACATTCCCGGTCAGGGAATTGTGCTTAATGAACCCTCGGTTGTTGCTATCAAAGAAGACAGAATCCGCGGCGCTAAAACGATTGCTGCGGTCGGTCTCGACGCAAAACTTATGCTGGGGCGCACGCCGGGCAATATTACCGCAATCCGCCCGCTAAAAGACGGAGTCATCGCCGATTTTGCCGTCACCGAGCGGATGCTGCGGTTTTTTATCGAGAAAGTCCATCAAAGCAAGCTGTTACGTCCCAGCCCACGTATTTTAATCTGCGTACCTTGCGGCTCAACACAGGTTGAACGCCGCGCCATTCGCGAATCTGCGGCAATGGCCGGTGCGCGCGAGGTTTATTTAATTGAAGAACCGATGTCGGCGGCTATCGGCGCAGGATTGCCGGTCGATGAAGCATGCGGCTCAATGGTTTTGGATATTGGCGGCGGCACCTCTGAAGTCGCGGTCATCTCGATAAACGGTATTGTCTATTCCTCGTCTGTCCGTATCGGCGGCGATCGCTTCGACGAAGCTATTATCAATTATGTGCGTAGAAACTACGGCACCTTAATTGGCGAAGCCACCGCTGAAAGAATAAAACATGAAATCGGCACGGCTTACCCCGGCAGCGAAGTCAGGGAGATAGAAGTTAAAGGCCGCAATCTGGCGGAAGGTGTACCGCGCAGCTTTTCCTTAAACAGCAACGAAATCCTGGAGGCGCTGCAAGAGCCGCTATCGGGCATTGTCGGCGCAGTAAAATTAGCCTTGGAACAAACCCCGCCTGAACTCGGCTCGGATGTAGCAACCCGCGGCATATTTTTAACCGGCGGCGGTGCATTATTAAAAGATATAGACCGCCTGATAGCCGAAGAAACAGGACTGCCGGTCTATATCGCTGATGACCCGCTCACCTGTGTTGCCAGAGGCGGCGGCATGGTTCTGGAGATGCTGGACAAAAAAGGAGTCTCGACCTTTTCCTTAGAGTAATCAAGCACAATCATACTCATCCTTTAAATCGTTGTTTGGGCAGCAACAATGACACAGCGACTCAATCGCACCTGTTGGGTTACGGCGCATAAAGCCAGTCCTGAGCTCAGTCAAAGGAACGCGCCTAACCCAATCTACAGCTCTTACAGCTAAACGCTCCCATTATTTTTTAACTGGATATAGAGGCATCCCGCTATAAAACTTTTATTTGCTACCGGTCCTTCCATCAATACCCGTCTGCTTGTGGCAATAATTGCTTCAGTTGCTTTACTGATAACTGAACACACCAGCCATCGGTTGGACTCGCTTCGAGCCACATTATCCGTTCTTGTCGACCCGTTAAAGTACTTGGTCGATTTACCGACAGTACTGATTGCACAAACCGCCGACTCGGTTCGCTCATATACGGCTTTAAAAAAAGAAAACATTCGTTTACGCGAAGAACAATTTATCGACAAAACCCGATTGCTTAAATTCGACTCGCTGGAAAAGGAAAATATTCGTCTGCGTGCGTTATTGGAGAATTCGTTCAAGCTCGGCGAACAGCTACTGATTGCTGAATTATTGTCGATTAATACCGCGCCCTACGAAAATATAGTGGTGGTCAACAAAGGCACCCGTTTCGGTGTCCATCCTCAGCAACCGGTATTGGATGCGAACGGAGTGGTCGGGCAGGTTTTTCGCGCCTTGCCGTTCAGCTCCGAGATCATGCTAATTACCGACCCGAATCATGCCATCCCCGTCCAGGTTAATCGTAACGGCTTGTTGACCATTGCGGTAGGCAGCGGCCAGTTGAATCGGCTTAATTTGCCGTTCTTACCTAATAACGCAGATATTCGCCCCGGCGACTTACTGATAACATCGGGCTTAGGCGGCACTTTCCCGTCGGGCTACCCGGTTGCCGTTGTCGACGATTTCACCCCGATGACCAACAAACCTTTCGTCAATATTACCGCCACCCCTAAAGCCATGCTGGACCGAAACAGAGAGCTGCTGATCGTTTGGAGCGACTCATCGCCGGTTTCGCTGAGTACGCCGCCGACACCCAAAGCGCCCGAGACTCAAGCCAATGATCCATCCGCCCGGAACGGGTTGGAACACAAAACACCTGAAGGGGCGAATGCCGAAGCAGCCCGTGACGACCAAGCCGCCGGAAGCGGATCGGCACACAAAACGCCCGCAGGAGCACATGCAGGAACAGCCCGTGACGACCAATCCACCGGAAGCGGATCGGTACGCAAAGCGCCCGCAGGAACGAGAACAAGAATAGCTCCCGATGAATAACTACTACAGCTTTGGCCGTATTATTTTGACGATTATTATGGCGATGTACCTGAGAATTGCACCTTGGCCGGGCTTTTTGACCAACATAAATCCTGATTGGGTGCTGCTGGTACTGATCTATTGGGCCGTTGCCGTGCCGGAGCGCGTCGGCATCTTTCATGCCTGGACCGTCGGCTTGCTGACCGATGTACTGACCGGGAGAGTATTCGGGCAATATGCATTGGCTTATACGCTGGTTATCTATTGCTGCTTAATACTGCACAAACGGTTACGCCAATTTCCATTGCCCCAACAAGGCTTGTTTATTTTCTTTTGCCTGCTGTTTACCCAAATGCTGCTGTTCTGGCTAAAAAATATCCAGCACCCCGCCCAACTGCATGCCTCTTTTTGGCTGCCTGTTGTGGCCGGCACACTATGCTGGCCTCTGATCTATATGGCATTACGCCGCGTCCGTTTATCGCGGCGCAGAAAGTAACACCCCGTCGCTGTTATGTCCCGTATCTATACTATTAAAAATAAGTTAGTAGAGAGCCGTCTGTTTCTCAACCGCATCATTACGGCCTTCATTGTCATCCTGTTGCTCACTTCCGGCCTGATTGTGCGCTTGGTTTACCTGCAAATTGTCGGCCATGAACATTACGCAACCCTGGCAAAAGACAACAGCATTAAAATCGAGCCCCTGGTGCCGACCCGAGGCATTATTTATGACCGACACGGCAAAGTCCTGGCCGACAACACGCAATCATTCAGCCTTGAGCTGATTCCCGAGCAAATCAAAGATATTGACGACACTCTGCAACGCTTACAAAAACTGCTTAATATCTCCGACGAAAAAATCGACCAATTCCAAAAACAGCGCAAACGGCAAAAACGCTTCGTCAGCACGCCGTTGTTGATCAGTATGACCGATGAGGAAATCGCCAAATTTGCCGTAGTCAGGCCTTATTTCCCCGGCGTTGATATTCAGGCCCGCTTGGTTCGGCATTACCCTTACGCCGAACTGGCCTCTCATGTGGTCGGTTACGTGGGCCGCATCAACGAGTCCGAAATGAAGTCCCTGCCCATCGCCGAATATCGGGGCTCCACTCATGTCGGCAAGATAGGCATAGAAAACACCTATGAAACCGAACTGCACGGCAAAACCGGTTATGCGGAAATAGAAACCAATGTGCAGGCGCGCGCCATCAATACGGTAAACTCAGTCCCCCCGATACCCGGCGAGAATCTTTATCTGACCCTGGATATCGATTTACAAAAAACCGCTTATGATGCATTAGGCGATTTCAACGGCGCAGTCGTCGCCATTGACATTAAAACCGGCGGCGTACTGGTCTTTGCCAGCCGCCCCGGTTTTGATCCTAACCCTTTTGTTATCGGCATAGCCAACGACGCCTATCAGGCGCTGCAATCCTCCGAAAATCAGCCGCTTTATAATCGCGCACTGCGCGGTTTATATCCGCCGGGTTCAACCATTAAGCCGTTTATCGGACTGGCCGGACTTGAATATAATGCGATAAACGTCGAGCATAAACTGTTCTGTCCCGGTTATTACCAGCTGCCCAATGTCAGTCACCATTATCGGGATTGGAAAAAAGGCGGCCACGGCTCGGTTAGTATGAGCGAAGCTATTACCCAATCTTGCGATGTCTATTTTTACAGCTTGGCATCAATTCTGGGCATAGACCGTATGCATAGTTTTTTACAGCAATTTGGCTTCGGTGAAAAATCGGGCATTGATCTGGCCGGGGAAAAGCAAGGCTTGCTGCCTTCACGCGAATGGAAACGCAATCAGCGCAATCAGTCCTGGTATCCGGGCGAAACATTGATCACCGGCATAGGCCAGGGCTATCTTCAAGTCACGCCGGTACAGCTCGCCAAAGCCACCGCTACCTTGGCAAACAAAGGCAAGGTGGTGATGCCGTTTCTGGTGAAAAATACCGCCACCCCGGATTCTCTAGGCCCCGACATGGGCAACCATCAGGATCGTATCGAGCTTAAAACCGAAAACATCGACAGCATCATCTCGGCCATGGTCAATGTTATTCACGATCCGCACGGCACCGCCAAAGGCATCAGCAAAGACATTAACTATCAAATCGCCGGCAAAACCGGGACTGCCCAGGTTTTTAACATCAAGCAGGATGCCAAATACAACGAAAACGACATTGACTTCAAATTGCGCGATCATGCTTTATTTATTTCTTTCGCCCCGGCCGATGATCCCAAAATTGCAGTTGCGGTTGTCGTTGAAAACGGCGGTCACGGCGGCTCGGTTGCTGCGCCCATTGCCGGCCAAGTCATCAAGCAATTTTTAGGGGGCAATAATGAAAACTGAAACCCGTAGCGAACAATTCCATCCGCCGTCGGTTATCGGCAATATCCTCAGGAAACTGCATATCGACATCCCCTTGTTTATCGGCTTATTGCTTATCTCCATCTTGAGCTTTGTTATTCTTTACAGTGCGGGCAGTCAGGATATGAATGTACTGATGCGTCAAGCGGCGCGAGTCGGGTTGGCTTTTCTGTTAATGACCGCGCTGGCTCATGTTGATCCTTATCAATTCAAGCGCTATTCAGCACTGCTGTTCGGCTTGGGAATTTTGTTGCTCATCGCGGTGCTGATTATGGGTCAATTCGGCAAAGGCGCGCAACGTTGGCTGGATCTTGGCTTTTTTCGCTTCCAGCCCTCGGAAATGATCAAGATCACCACGTCGATGATGGTCGCCTGGTATTTGGCCGAACATTCCTTGCCGCCCAAACCGAAACAACTGCTGCTAGCCAGCATACTGATCATTGTTCCGACCTTATTAATCGCCAAACAACCCGACTTGGGCACCGCATTACTGGTTGCCAGCTCCGGCGCCGCGGTACTGTTTTTTGCCGGTTTGTCCTGGCGCTTCATGCTGGCCATCTGCTCGGTGCTGGCCGGGCTGACGCCGATACTCTGGCATTTCATGCGCCCTTATCAACGCGACCGGGTACTGACCTTTTTAAACCCGGAAGCCGATCCGCTGGGCCGGGGTTACCATATTATCCAATCGAAAATCGCTATCGGCTCCGGCGGCATCTACGGTAAAGGCTGGCTGGGCAGTACCCAGTCGGAACTGGATTTTTTACCGGAAAGCTCGACCGACTTCATTTTTGCCGTTTTTGCCGAAGAATTCGGACTGTTCGGCTGCGTAAGCCTACTGGCCTTGTACCTGCTTATCATCAGCCGCTGCCTGTATATTGCCTCGCAGGCTCAGGGTACTTACAGCCGTTTATTAGCCAGCAGCCTGGCTTTTACTTTTTTTGTTTATGTGTTTGTCAACATCGGCATGGTTATCGGCGTACTCCCGGTGGTTGGCGTGCCTTTGCCTTTAATCAGTTACGGCGGCACTTCCATCGTCACATTACTGGCCGGTTTCGGCATTCTGATGTCGATTCATACGCATAAAAAATTCCTGCCGCACTCGTAACAGCAGGCGAAAGACGAAGGGCTAAAGGCTAACCTGATTAGCAAGATGTTTCAGCTAGCACGGCTATATCGGGATGAACACCTATGACCGTAGGGGCAATCCCTTGTGGTTGCCCAGTGGGCAGGCACAAGGCCCGCCCCTACAGTACTCTGGCTGAAACATCTTGTTAATCAGAAAGGCTAAAAATTGTGAGTCTTTGTGTCTTCGATTGATACCTTAAAATTTCCGCCTCACTTATAAATCCCAAACAAGCTCTAACACAAGGCTAAAAAGATGCACAAATACAACCTTATATCCCGGCTCAGAAGTATCCCCTTCGCCTTTTGCCTTTTACTCATCTCCTGCACCGGCAACATAAAAGACAACGAATCCGTCAATACATTCATCGGGCAAATGGTAACCAAGCACCAGTTCGACAAGGCCGAGCTTGATGATTTGTTTGACACAGTCGAAATCAATCAGGATATACTCAAAAAGATCGCCTCGCCTTCGGAAGGCTTGCCCTGGTATAAATACCGTAAAATATTCCTGACCGAAGCACGCATCGACGCCGGCGTGCAATTCTGGCGGAACAATGCAGCAGCGCTGGCCGCCGCAGAAAAACAATATGGCGTTCCGGCCGAAATCATTGTTGCCATTATCGGCGTTGAAACCCTGTTCGGAAAAAACACCGGCAACTACCACGTTATCGATGCGCTATCGACACTGGCTTTCGCCTATCCGCCGCGCAGCAAATTCTTCCTCAGCGAACTTGAAAACTTCCTGCTGCTGTGCCGCGATGAACACATTAACCCCGCCGACCCACTTGGCTCTTATGCCGGCGCCATGGGCATGCCGCAGTTTATGCCCAGCAGCTTTATAACTTATGCCGTTGATTTTGATAACGATAACCGCCGTGACATCTGGCACGACAACAACGACGTCATCGCCAGCATCGGCAATTATTTTGCCAAACATCACTGGCAAACCGGCCAACCCATTGCCGTTCCGGTTACCGCCAAAGGCGAAGCTCACGCCCCTCCCCTACATCCTGTAAGCGAGAACTACAAATCGGCACTCAATAAAGACCTTAAGCCGGATTTAAGGCTTGTCGAGTTAGAATCGCTTAACTTAACAACATCGAGGCAATTACCTTTAAATAGCAAAATGAAACTGCTTAGCTTTGAACAACAGCAAGGCGAGGAACTTTGGGCGGGATTAGACAACTTTTACGTCATAACCCGCTACAACCACAGTCCTTTATACGCCATGGCCGTTTATCAGTTAAGCCTATCTATTCTGAATAAAAAAGGAACATTCCCATGAATAAGATCACACTGGTACTTTTAATTTTTGTTTTATGCAGTTGTACTACCGAACGAATAAAAACCACCGATCTCTCCAGCCAAACGTCGGCTACAACTGCCTCCCAAGCCAAACATTCTTCAAGATTGCACTTCGGCAACGCCAACAACACCACCGAAGAGGAAAACCTGCTACCCCGCATTGCCCGCTACCTGAAGCAAGGCATAGCCTCCTGGTACGGCCCCGATTTTCACGGCAAAAAAACCGCATCCGGCGAAATATACGACATGTACGCGATGACGGCCGCACACAAAACATTACCGATTTCATCCTACGCCCGCGTCACCAACCTGGAAAACCAACGTAGCGTTATTGTCCGCATTAATGACCGCGGACCTTTTCACGGCAAGCGGGTGATGGATCTGTCTTATGCGGCCGCCAAAAAACTGGATCTTCAGGAAGCGGGAACAGGAGCCGTTGAAATCAAGGCCCTCGCCCCCGAACAAGCCTTAGCGCAACTGCAAAATACAGCGGAAAATCAAGACAAGAGCATCTATCTGCAAGTAGGCACTTTCGGCGACAAAAAGAAGGCCAAGAACCTGCAAAACAAAATTGTCGCTTATAATTTACCCCAGCCTAAAATACTACCTTCGACACACAAAGGCTCCACACTGTACAAAGTACAAATGGGACCTATCGAATCCTCGGCGAGTGTTCATAAACTCAATATACAGCTGGCAAAACTGGGAATAACAGAGACCCAATTTGTTACTGAGGCCGATCAAAAACAAATCACCATGATACAATAAGCTTCTGTTTTACTGAGTCCATCGTTAGAGAGCAATGACCCCTTTTAAATTTTTTCCCGTTTTTTTATTCTTTAGCTTACTGATTGCCACAACCGCAAACGCCGAAGACGCCGAAATCACAACGCCGGCAGCACCTACCATTGCTGCCAGCGGCTACATATTAATAAACTATGATTCAGGCAAAGTACTGGCGGAGAACAATGCCGATGTCAAGCTTGCTCCCGCCAGTCTCACCAAGATTATGTCTGTTTACGTGGTATTCCGGGAAATCAGCAATGGCCATTTACATTTAGATGACCTGGTCACCATCAGCCAAAAAGCTTGGGAAACGCCCGGCTCCCGTATGTTTATCGAAGTCGGCAATCAGGTTAAAGTTGAAGACCTGTTAAAAGGCGTTATCATCCAATCCGGCAACGACGCCAGCGTTGCCTTGGCTGAACATATCGCCGGCGATGAAACCACTTTTGCCGATATGATGAACCAACATGCCGCACGCCTGGGCATGAAGAACAGCCATTTTGAAGACAGCAACGGCCTACCCATAGAAAACCATTACACCACCGCACGCGATCTGGCCATACTCACCCAGGCTTTAATCAAAGAATTTCCCGACTACTACCGCTGGTTTTCACAAAAAGAATTCACCTTCAACAACATCGTTCAGCATAACCGCAATCAACTGCTGTCGCGCGATGAAACCGTGGATGGCGTTAAAACCGGATTTACCGATGCGGCCGGATATTGCCTGGTCGCCTCTGCATTAAGAAACGATATGCGCCTGATTTCGGTAGTGATGGGCGCAAGCAGCCCTAACGCCAGAGCTAACGAAAACCAGAACTTACTGAATTACGGCTTTCGTTTTTTTGAAGCGCATAAACTGTATCAAGGCAAAACCTCCCTGACCGAAGCCAGAATCTGGAAGGGCGATACTAAAAATATACAACTGGGCTTGGCTGAAGATCTTTATGTGGCAATTCCCCGCCGCCATTACAATGACCTTAAAGCTGTCATGACCATCGATAAAAAAATCACCGCACCGGTTAAAGAAGGCACCAAGCTGGGCAGCGTCAACGTCACTCTTAAAGATGAAGTGGTCGCCAGCAAAGACCTGATCGCCTTAAAATCGGTAGAACAAGGCAACATTGTTCAGCGGATCTACGACAGTGCGATGATGATGTTGGAGAAACCTGATGGACAATAAAATCGTCTATTTAAACGGCCAATACCTGCCTCTTAATGAAGCCAAAATATCGGTTATGGATCGCGGCTTTTTGTTCGGCGACGGGATTTATGAAGTCATCCCCTCTTATTCCGGCAATCTGTTCCACTTTCAGGAGCACATGGAACGATTGGAAAACAGCCTGTCTTCGATTCGTTTAACTAATCCGCATGACCGCACGCAATGGCTGGAAATTCTGACACCGTTGCTGGACGCCAATCTGGACCAGTCTGTTTACCTGCAAATTACCCGCGGCGTTGCCGACAAAAGAGACCATGCCTTCCCGGAAAATATTACGCCTACAGTGTTCGCGATGAGCTCAACCATCACGCCTTATACCGATAGGGATTCCGGTGCGAAAGCCATCAGCATTGACGACAGCCGCTGGGAATTGTGCAATGTAAAAGCCACCACGCTGCTGGCCAATATTTTGCTTAGACAGCAAGCGGTAGAAAAAGGTTGCGCCGAAGCTATCCTGGTCAAAGACGGTTATGTGACCGAAGGGGCCGCCAGCAACATCTTTGCGGTTATTGACGGCATCTTGATTACCCCGCCCAAAGGCCACGAAATATTGCCCGGCATTACCCGCGATGTCATTCTGGAAATCGCCGGGGAAAACAACATTCCCTACAGTGAAGACATCATTTCATTGGACGCCTTAAAAACCGCCGGCGAAATCTGGTTAACCAGCTCCACACGGGAAATCATACCGGTTATTCAACTCGATGATGAAATCATTGCAAACGGCAAACCCGGCCCCCTATGGCAAACCATGCATCAATTATTTCAGGCGTACAAAAAATCCAATCATGAGTGAAGAAACCCTTTTAGAATTTCCTTGCCAATTCCCGATCAAGGCCATGGGCAAAGCTTCCGCTCCTGCTCACGCCCCTTACCTACATCCCTGCAGGCAAAACCATCAGGAATTTGACCTGCTGGTGATAGAAATTGTGCGCCGCCATGTTGCCGACATTAACGAAGGCGCGGTAAGCACACGTCCCAGCAAAGACGGCAATTACATCGCGGTAACGGTTATTATTGAAGCCTCCAGCAAACAACAGCTGGATGCTATTTACCAGGATTTAACCGACCATCCGCATGTTTTGATGGCATTGTAGAGGGGATTTAACTTTAATTAGAACATTGATTAAACGGATAATCACTGATTAAAAACAACATAGATTCAGCTTTTAAAAATCCGTTTAAATCCGTTCTATCCGTGTTCCATTTCTTTTCGTTTTTTTCGTGGACGAAATGGATTTTCCAGGATAAATCATCTTAAATGGTAACGATACGTAACTTAGGCTTGCAAGATTATGAATCCACTTGGCAAGACATGCAGCGATTCACCCAAAATCGCGATGCCGAAACCGCTGATGAAATCTGGATCACCGAACATCCCCCGGTTTATACGCTGGGCTTAAACGGCAAACGTGAACACCTGTTGAATACCGGCGCCATTCCGGTCATTAATTCCGACCGGGGCGGACAGGTTACCTACCACGGCCCCGGCCAGCTGGTAATTTACACCTTGATCGATATTAAACGGCTGAATCTCGGCGTCCGCCAACTGGTCACAACGCTGGAACAAGCCATGATCTTTGCGTTGGCTCAACACGGCATTACCGCCATAGCCAGAGCCGACGCCCCCGGCGTTTATGTCAATGACAAAAAAATCGGCTCCATCGGCCTGCGCATCAAAAAAAATTGTAGCTATCACGGCCTGAGCCTCAACAACCATATGAATTTGCGCCCTTTCGACCACATCAACACCTGCGGTTATTCAGGACTTGAAGTAACCCAACTGGCCGATCTGGGCGTGACTGTCAGCAACGCTGAACTCGCCATTGCAGTTACCCAAGCTATACTTACCACACTGAAAAATTCGGCACCTTTATCCCCTCTCCTGTTGGAGAGGGCTAGGGAGAGGAGTTTAAAACAACCGAATTTTGATGTGTAAACACAAAATAATCACGGCATTAGCAACATGACTTATCAAGCGCCCTCCCGCTCCACGCCCGAATCTCACCAGCGCAACAGCGAAAAATTGGCAAAAATCCCGATCAAAGTGGAGCCTGCCGAAACCACCCTGCGCAAACCCGAATGGATACGCATAAAAATATCGGCCGGCGACGAAGTCACCCGCATCAAGCAATTATTACGCGAGAACAACCTGCATAGCGTTTGCGAAGAAGCCGCCTGCCCCAATATGGGCGAGTGCTTCCAGCACGGCACCGCCACCTTCATGATCATGGGCGACTTATGCACCCGCCGCTGCCCTTTTTGCGATGTTGCGCACGGCAAACCGCTGGCGCTGGACAAAGACGAACCCCAGCACCTAGCCGATGCGATACAGGCCATGGCCTTGAAATACGTCGTTATCACCTCGGTAGACCGCGACGATTTAAGAGACGGCGGGGCAGGGCACTTTGCCGACTGCATCAAAAAAATCCGCCTGCAAACCCCCGCCACTAAAATAGAAATCCTGGTGCCTGACTTTCGCGGCCGCATCGAAAAAGCCGTAGCGATATTAGCCGAACAACCCTGCGACGTATTCAACCACAACCTGGAAACCGTCCCCCGTCTGTACAAACAAGTGCGCCCCGGTTCAGACTACCAAGGCTCGCTGAATTTATTGCAACAATTCCATCAAGCCCAACCGCAAGTGCCGACCAAATCCGGCCTGATGCTCGGCGTAGGCGAACAGCCGGAAGAAGTTCATCAAGTCATGAAAGATTTATTAGCCCACGGCTGCTCCATGCTGACCATAGGCCAATACCTGCAACCCAGCAAAGCCCATTTGCCGGTTCAAAGCTATATTACGCCCGAACAGTTCGATGAATATGGAGCTGTTGCAAAGGAATTAGGTTTTAAACAAGTTGCCAGCGCGCCGATGGTTAGGTCGTCATACCATGCTGATCTTCAGGCTAAAGGGGTCGTGCTAAGCTGACGCATATCGCTATTCGCTACTGATAAAAAGAATCGTCATTGCTGCATGGATTGTCTGACTCCCAGAACACAAGGATGTGATAGCAGGGCAGTTCTGGAAACAGGTTTTCGCTGACCAGCATTCTGGTATTAGATTATGAATCGATGGACAAAACCGAAATTCACTGTCATTTTTGAGCATGGAAATGTCAAGTAAAACAAACATATCCGGCCATATTATAGGACTATACATCTTCGAATAATTTCATGAAGAAGTTCCTCCTTTTTTGTTTCACACTCCCAAATAACACAAATGCGCCATCCTTGTTGACGGAGCATTTTTTCCGCCTGCTCATCTCTTTTCAACGTTCCTTGGAATTTTGTTATCCAAAATTCGTGGTTGAATTCGGGTATCGTTGCACGTTTACATCCCGGATGTTGATGCCAAAAACAGCCGTGGACAAAAATACAAAGACGATACCTAGGGAGAACAATGTCAGGCTTTCCAGGCAAATCCTTACGATGCAATCGGAAGCGGTACCCCATTTTATACAGCATTCGTCTGACTCGGATTTCAGGAGTCGTGTCTTTTCCTTTGACCGCCGCCATGTTTTTGGAACGTTGTTCGGGGGTAAGCTTGTCCACCAGGAAAGAACCCAATTAGCTTAATTCGGTTTTGAAAAATCCAAACCTACGCGAGACATTGTTGCACCGAATCGCTGAAGCAAATTGAGTGCGTATTCGTATTGGAGCTGTGTGACAACTCTTGCAGGGAACTTTTTCATGGTTACACGTTTTCGGGAATAGTTGCCAGGTCTCCAAATCTGCAATTCCTTTCCTTCGGCTTCAAATTTTCCTTCTTTCTCTGCAATCAATTGTTCCCAAACCGGATTAGAGTGTAATTGTCCGTTGGGATGAAAGCTAAAAGTACAAATTTCGTTGTCGATTTTTAGAAATAGATAAATATTATGATTAGCCTCTTCTATTGCTTTCCGCTCTCCTATCTTTGTCAATTGAACGGCTGTAAAAGGCATAGAATCCTTCACTCGACCGACCAATCCAGACGTTTTTTGACCAGGTACCAAATCACAGGCAGGTGATAAACATATCCAATATTCTTTTTCAGGGTTACCTGAGTCCAGCTCCAATATATGTCCGGTGGTCAGGTGAAAACCGTCTATAGGCTTGGTGCTGTTGTAGCAATTAATATGCTTAGTTATTTCTTTGGACTCGAACTCCACATTGATTTTACTGTACTTTTTTATTACATCCGCTGTATTTTGACTTGTCAGATGGGAAACGAGTCTACCGGAAAAATCATTAATATCTTTTCTCAAAACATCGCCTAAAGCTTCCCAGTTTCGAGTAATCGTATTACTGACCACCTGATTTTGGGATTGAGACTTTGATTCAAGGAGCTCCTTTAACCAACCGACTTGTATATAACGATTACCGAGAACTTCAGATTCCGCTATGACGCCGCGATCATCCATAAGGAATCTCATTTGGCTCATAAGCAAACGGTGGGGGTGAGGACACCATTCATTTAAAGCGTCCAATAACTTTTCGGGAAGCTCCTTAGGTTGGTGCCGCTTATTGACCACCGTAACAAATAAGCGATCCGTTCTAATCCAGTTTATATCTATTCCAAGCGGCGCTGTTGTCACTTGGCCTAAGCCATCATTTTTGGACAATTTAGCATCAATTTCCTTTTCTTTTTTCCATAACAACCATTGAATAATTTCAATGGGTTTCAATTTTAAACTTTTAGGGCGATTCTTAAACAGCTCTAGTATCCGTTTACCTTCAGGCTCCCCAAGCAAATATTTGCAGCCGTTTTCTTGATTAGAACGGTATTTCAAGTATGACTGCTCAGTAATTTCAGAACTTAATCGGTTAAGGATTTCTCCATCGTCATCTTCCCAGTTAGTAATCTGAGACAGAATATCTGTTTCTTTTTCAACTGAAAAATGGAGGCTTTCATCACTGTAGGTCAATCCCAATGCTATATCGCGAACAACTGTTTCAATATCACCGCCAGCTTGCGGGTCGCCTTTGGTATAGACGATGACCATATTAAAGTGATTATTCTCAGCCAACTTCTTGAGGATTTTTATTGCTTTTCCACCGTCATCAGCAAGATGAAAATCCAGAATCATTAGATTGCTATGATATAAATACGGCGCAATAATTTCGTCTTTCTTAAAAGGAATATTTTTGCCGTCATGAACATCAACCAGCCAAGGTTTGTCCTTCTGTCTGCAATATTGCAGGATTTCCTTTACCTTTCTTGCATCATCCTCTTTTCCACTCCAAGCTCCATCTTCTTTCAATTCTTTCGCAATTAAACCATCCAGCGAAGGAAACTCATCATCGATCACAACCACGGTGCGAATCGGGTCGATATAAACTTCCTTAATCAGGTCGCGATATTCAATCGGTTGGGCCGCGACGACAAACTTACTCATATTTAGCTCCTTTAAAATCGATCATGAAATTTGCGCCGGATAACCTTTTCAGTTCCCTGTCTTTAATGTAATCAATGGTATGTCCGCCTGCTGCTAAATTGGCACGACACAGATAAAGCCCAACCCCGCGTCCACCGCGAAGCTTACGGGTAAAAAACAAACTAAACAGATGTTTAAGATCATCCTCTTCCACGCCAGGTCCGTCATCGGCGATAACGACCTTGCCGTCAACAATATCCAGCAATATTCTTTTTGAGTCTGAATCGGTTTGGCATACCCAATAAGCTGCGTTGTTAACCAGATTAATGAATACGGGATAGATGCGTGCCGGCTGTTCGTAGATGCTGAAGTTTCTAAATGCCGGCGTTGCTTCTAATACAATATTTCGGTGCGCTAAGTTGTCGCCCATAAAGCCCTGAATATATTCAACTAGCTTATTGCCGGTGAGCCAGACTTTAATTTTTTCACCCGACAATTTCAGCGGAGATAAAAAGTGCAGTCTATCCGTCAATGCCTCATGCGCAGTTTTGACGGCAACATAGGCTTGTGTAGCTTTAATTTGATCCGGCATTTCCCGCAACCCTCGGGAAATTGTCATATCCAAACCTTCGATTTCATGACCGATAAATTCGACGGTAATACCGAGTTGCGCCAGCGAATTCAAACGCTCAAGTTCTTGCTTCAATTCCCCTGATTCTTCCAGAGTGAAACTAATCATCGTTTCGACATCAATACTTTCCTGAAGGCTTTTCAGAACCGAAATATAAGGTTCAAACACCTCGATATTTTTTCGGTCTTGGCGGTCACGCTCCCTGTCGAGCTCGTCAAGCACTTGAGTCAGCGAAGTGCGTTGGTGTTCCAGATCTTCCAGGTGCGGTTGCATTTCATGACGATAGCTTTGGGCTCTCTCCTTGCTAAGTTGCTTAATGCGCTCAATTTCCGAATAGAGGATTACTTCGACTTCCTGCGTCCATTTGTGTAAGCGCTTTTGCAAAAACTTAGAGTTACGTTCCAATTCGGAATACGCTGTTTCTGACGGTGATTTGGGTTTTAAGATTTCCAGCTTTTTAATCAGTGTGTCGTTCAACTGCACAAGCAGCTCGGCAACTTCCCGACTGTCACGGCGATAATCTAGGTAAGCTTCTTCCAATGTGCCCAAAGAACTTGGCGGCGGACCGAGCGATAATTCTCGGACATCATTTTTTAATCCTGATACCCGCTCTCTGATAGCCAAAATTTCTGTTTCATCACCCGGTAGCCCAAGCCGCGCATGTTCTGCCAGATTTTGAAGTTCGTTAAGTGAATGGTGCAGCTTGGGGGAAAAATCCTGCAAGTTTTTACGAAATTCTTTACGCTTGCGGGCTTTAACTTTTTTTTGAGCTTCTTCAGCTTTGGCTTTAGCTTTAAAATTGGCATTGTCCTCCTGAATTGACGGCAGCAACTGTTGACGAATTTCAGCGTCGGTACCGAAATATCTGTAGGCGGATGTAGTTAGAATATTCTCGAAAATATCCCGAAAAACTTTCGATGCCTTATTATCAATAATACCTTCTCGCCCCGCCTTATCTCTTAGGTTTGGATTGTGTTCCCGTGTTAGCGCAATCCGGCCGAATGTTCGCCGATTTGACCAAAACTCCCGCCCTGCATGTTGACTACGCCTTTTCTCAATTTCAAAGAAATCGTTGTCTTCCCTTCCGTAAGGCATCACTCTAAGTCCGTTTCTGTACATCAAAAGTCCGCCATACCGTTCTGATTTTTCTTTTAAATCAGCCCAAATAACAGGTGGGTGTGTTGAATTAATTTCTTTTCCTTCATAAGATCCTAAGCGAATGCGAAAAAATCCGATTTTGCTGTCGGATCGAGTTGGAACCTTTACTTTCGGCAGGATTTGAATTTCGCCGTCTAACCATTGACCAAACGCCTTGATGTGGCCTCTAAAAATACCGGAATCGTCAACTGTGCCGACCATGATATGCTCAAGTTCTTCAAGGTCACTTAAATCGAATTCACGCTCATCGGAAATGATTGGTCGACTCAATAGACTTTCCCACGCTGTGACCGAAACATGAAAGTCTTCCGCAGCATAACCATCAGCGATTTCAGCCTGATCGACAAAGGGATCAGTAAAATTCTGCAAAGTCTCAAACAAACGTTCTTTTGCCTGTTTTGCAGTATTTTCTTCGTTCAACGCGACTCGACTATTCAGTTGCGCTTCCAGATCGAAAGAAATATTCCCGATCAGCAGTGCCGTACCGTGCGTTTTTGTACTATTCCAAACCGGCCATTGCTGCAGATGTCGTGTTTCAAAAACCGCAGCAATCAGAACTTGCTCAATTGCTTCCCGAGTCAGCGGCTTATCTTCGGATTTCTCCAATTGATCAAAGCTTACCCAAGCTGCTTTAATCCGCTGGTCTCTTGCCAAGTCGAGACCATCACCCCACAGGTTTCCCATCAATCGATCAAACATTACCGGCAATTGCTCAAGTAATTCGTCTTTGTCGAAAAATTCAATTATTGGAATTTCGATGTCTTGCAGATAGAGAAACGGATTTTCAAACAGTCGCCAATCGATTAATGCGGCAACAAACGGCTGATCTATTCTTTTTGAAATCAGCAGCAGCAATGATCCTAAGTTGGCCGAGGATAGTCGGCCTATGCCTTTTTGTCCCTGTTTTGGACGAAACGGCAGGCCGTTACGATCTAAGTCCGGCGTTACTGTACTGGAGGCTTTGGATTCGGTACCGACCACCAGCCATTTTTCGATAAACTCTCCTCGGCTCATGCCGTGACCGTCGTCGACTATCGCGGCAATCGGCACTTCGCCGTCGAAAATATGCAGCGCAACTTCCCGTGCATAAGCGTCGTAGGCGTTTTTCCACAATTCGGAAACAGCGGTCGGGCAATCGGCAATCTGTTCACGACCGAGATGGTCTATGGTTCTGGCTCGGGTTTTAAAGGCTGCGGTTTCAATCATGCTGCTTCCTGCTTTATCTTTTGGATGCTATTTATCAAGCTTAAAGTCTAGGCCTTCAGCAATAGTGCGTAATAACACTTCACCGAGTTTTACCGGGACGGCATTCCCGATTTGTTCACCTGCGGCGATAAGCCCCCCCTTAAACACGAACCAATCTGGAAAAGTTTGAAAACGTGCGGCCTGACGTAAGGTAATACCATGATGTTCGGTTGGATGTACAAATCTGCCTTTGGAGGGATTAATGCAGGCTGTAGTCATCGTCGGGCCGGGTTGTGTCGGATCAATTCTACCGTAAACATCCTTATGTCCATTATGCTTTTCATGACACGGCAAAACACGATTGGAGTCTCGACGACTGCCGCCGTTTAAAGGCGTAGATTTGAATACTTCAATCAAATCGGCGGAGTGATTCATGTGGATGTTATTTTCATCATCGTCAGGAACAGGATTTTTAAACACCTCAGTTGCCGGAATCCACGGATGCAACGACGGGTTTTTTTCTATTTCTTTTTCGATGCCGTGCGTAGCTGCCGGCGGCCATGCTGAATTAAATTCAATATCTGATCTTATACCCAGTATGAATACTCTTTTTCTTCTTTGCGGCAAACCATAATCCCTGGCATCAAGAGTCACCGGCTGCATCAATTGGTATCCGGCTTTCTTGCCTTCTGCATAAAATGCATCTAAAAACTTCTTATGTCTGGACCACAATATGCCAGGTACATTCTCCATTAGAAAAACTTTCGGCTTTAAAGCGGCAACATATTCAAAATAACGCAGAATGAGCTTATTACGGGGGTCATCGATACCTGCATCTTTAATTCTATGTACTGAAAACCCCTGGCAAGGCGGACCGCCTAAGACAATATCGCATACGACTCCATCCATAAAATGAGTACGCTTAATTTCTTCAGGTGCCAGTTCAAGTATATTTTTTTGATATAGCTTTGTTGACTTGTCTTCGATGAGATTTTGTCGGTATGTTGTACAAGCGTGGTTGTTTATTTCGATAGCCGCGGATACTTTGAAACCAACATTTTTTGCTGCCAACGAGAATCCTCCTGCTCCAGCAAATAAATCTATACAATTCGGACGATTTTCCTTCATAAAAATTATTATTTGTTACTTACAGGATCATTTGAGAATCGACGTAATCGGTGGGCAAGTAAAAAGACGCTGGCCCACACTGACTGTCTTGTTTCTATCAAAGCCCCAACGCATCCAGCTCATCCAACAATTGCTCCGCCCGCTTGGGGTTACCGCGCAATTGCGCAGCCAGGAATCGCTGCTTTGCTTCTTCTTCCGCCAATGCTTGCGTGGATAATTCAAACATCAACTTATTCAGGCTGATGTCGCGGACTTTGGCGATGTTCTTGAGCCTTTCCGCCATATCGTCGGGTAATCGGATGGATAAAGTTGTCATGATCTTAGTAACCTCAATATCTGTTCCGGTGTAATGACTTCATAACCCAAACGCTTAAGTTCCGCATGGGCAAAGTCAGACACGTTGTTGGTAATAATGTAGGCGGCGCGAGCTGCAATTGCCAGTTCCACCAAATGATTGTCTTCTTCATCCTTTAAATTGGGTCGCCACAGGTAGCGCACATCAACGGCTGTAGAAACGGGATAAACTGCAATTTATTCTATATTTATCTTTGAGCAACTTGCTACAGCTCGTTTTCTGTAATTCCTGCAATTTTCATAAAATGTCTGAGTAACCCGATTTTTAAATCTTCATTTCCGTGTATTGGTAGGGAGATGCGGACAGAATTTTCAGACTGCATATAAACATGATGACTGCCATTTACTCGAATTAAATTCCAGCCTCGGTTTTCGAGAATTCGAGCAAAATGTTTTCCGGAAACTGATTTCACACTGCAATTTCCAGAACTCTATCGTTCTTAGAAATTTCTATTTGTTCTAAATCTACAGAAAGACAGGCTTCCACTGCTTCGTATAGATTCGTTAAAAGTTCTTCAATAGTATCCCCTTGGGTAGCGCATCCTTGAATTGCAGGGACTTCCGCCCAAAACCCGCCTTCTTCCGCCGGATGAATGATGACTTTTAATTTCATATTACGTTACCTATAAAATCTTGCGAGTTAGCACAGTAGCAAGCATATAGGAAACGCAACGAAATACAAAATAATCAACATCCACATCAGGGCAATCGCAAGCTTCCGCTCCAAGAGGTCATTTCATTTATTTACCGACACAACTGGCGCACTGCACAGATCGAATCCAACACTGTAACGACGGACCATCAATTAAGTCAGGCTTACCCAGTTCAAGCCTATGAAAAACAACACCGTTCCCACAGTTTGGACAACGATCCCATAGCATCACATTATGCTTTGGGCAAAAAGTGCAAAACGCCACACACCACGACCGTCGATAGTAAGGCTCACATCCCTCTGCCAAGCACTTTGAGCAAAATTGGAGGCCGTATGTATCCTCGCCGCTTCCGGTGGTATATCTGTAAAGGCAGTATCCAACGCAACTGCCCGGCCGAGTGATACTTGTCATAGAGCTTCCCCTCGTAACCTAGCAATGCTGTTTCCCAGGTCCGCTTGAGTAGCACACCTGTTTTCGCGCTCATGCTTTCAATTAGCCAATCTGGAGCCAAGCGATCTATATCGCAGTTTCACATCACCAATCGTAGGGCCGGGATTTTCGGAAGGTGGGAACCACAAGGGATTGCCCCTACGAATTCAATAATGCCATGGAAATGATTGGGCATTACGACATATTCACGCAAGGTAATGAATGGAAAACGATTATTTAATGCATGCCATTGGCTGGCAATCATATTGTCGGCATCATTTAATATCATGCTGTCATTGGGTATATGTCCAAACAAACAATGACGATTTTCGATGATGAATGGCTGGTGCATATTCTGGCCCAACCTGAACACCCATTCTGGATCAATCTGAACACCTATTCTGATTCAAGTTGAACACCGATTCTGGTTTCAAGCTGAACACTTTTATGGATTTTTCCAGAATCGCTGTTCAAGTTGCCAGAATG
>JAUGSS010000204.1:0-1341 GCA_044426515.1 Methylococcaceae bacterium
GTTGTCGATGTAGCCTTCGGTGCCGTAGACGCCAAAGGGAATGCCGAGGTTGTCGTAGACTTCGGTATTTCCCAAAGCGGCGACGGCTCCCCCGCCGTAAGTGCCGGGGCCGTGGCCGAAGACTGGGGCTGAAGGAACGACCTTGATGACGGTTTGGACAATCCAATACACGCGACCAAGACCGTAGTATTCGCCGACCCAGCGAGTGTAGGAGAATGCTTCGAAAATGCGGTCGGAGAAGGAATTTCCACGAGAGTCGATGAGTTGATTGACGACGAGGCCGGTAATAGAGAGGTAGGCGGCGACGAGGAAAGGAGCGATTGCAGTGACGAGAATGACGCGCTTATCACGTTTGATGTAAATGGCAATGAAGAGGAAGGCGAGAACGAAACCGAACCAGGCGGAGCGGGAGTAGGAGAGGCCAAGGACTGGCAATGAGAAGAATAAGAGAATCCAGGGAGCGAGCGAGTTGAGCGATCGTGGATTACCACTTGAGCGATCGTGGATTACCACTTGAGCGAATTGAGCGTTTGAGCTTCTCTCGCTCAAGGCAGTACTCTGCCGATCGCTCAAGCGAAGCGATCGCTCAAGGGAGTAATCTCCCGATCGCCCAACCCCCACTTCATACAACCACGCCACCAACAAGATTAAAAAGAATGCAATAAAGATGCCGAGCTGATCGTAACGGCCCATGGTACCGAAGACGCGTTCGCCGGGGTCCCAATTCTGTACCGTGCCGGAGGTGAGCTCGATATTGCCGAGGGTACGAGACGCCGAAGGGAGGAGGAAGGTATCGAGGGGTTCGCCGATGAGGCGCTGGGAATAGCCGAGGATGCCTTGGAAGGCGACGATAGCGAGCATGGTGATGATGAGATTTTTCACCAATATTTTTGAGGGGGAGAGGTAGGTGGTGATGAAGAAGAGCAAGACAAAACGAAAGATTTGACGAAGGCCGAGGAGGGCAAAGACGGGGTTCATGGTGTTGATGACGGCGGAGGAGAGGGCGAGAAGGACGACAAGGACGAAGGCGATATCAATCGGGGTACGATGGAATTTGATAGAACCGGTTGCCATGCGCCAGAAGACGACGGCGAGGAGGAGATAGACGAGGAGTTCGGAGCCGTAACGGGCGTAGACGTAGACGTCGTCGGGAACGAATTTGAGCAGGAAAGGTTCGAATGGAAGATACGCGGCGAAGGCGAAGAGTGTCCACGTTGGACGATTAAACGTAAAGAACACGCCAAGAATAACAAGCACGGCAGCAACAACGAGTGTTGAAGAGAAAAAGACGGTGCCAAGAAAACCGAACGTCAACAGCCCCGTCAACGCAATGAATGCGAT
>JAUGSS010000188.1:0-11693 GCA_044426515.1 Methylococcaceae bacterium
AGGAGAATCTATGCGAAAAAAAATGAATTCCTTGACCCAAGTTGAACACTTAGAGTAAAAATTCACTTCCACCGATGCGTTAGGTTTTAGGTGTTCAAGTTCGGCCAGAATCACTGTTCAAATTAATCAGAATACGCAATACTTTCGGAAACGGTAGCGCCTTCGGCAACTAAACCCTGAATGTCCTGGCTGGTTGCCACATAGTACGTTTCACCGTTTTCACTATGTTTTTCTATATCGAGTTTTATGAGGTGTTCCATAAGTTTATTTTCTCAATGGTGTGACGGGGTATTTTACTGTCTTGACTAAGTTTCAAGTAGTTCGTAGGTTTGGGAAATTATTTTCTTTCTGTAATCCGGTGCTTGTTTTGTCAATCCGTCACCAGCCATCTGCTGCAAGCTGTGATTTCGTTGGGTGATTTTTGTATTAGAATGGCGCGTTTATTTTGTGTGAGCGTTTGTGGTTTACTGCAAAATCAACTCTTCTGTCAGCCTTGTGATTTTAACAATCGTTTTAATATCAATACCTTCTTCTAGCATTGCTTTTGCAATTTCAAGATTACACTCTTGCATTCCTTCTTGTCTTCCTTTTTCCCGTCCTTCCGCTCTACCGTCTTCCCACGCTGTATCAAACGAGTTTTTTAAATCTCGATAACATTTCAATTTCTCTTGATAGGCATAACTGTTTTTGTCGCTCATTTTATCTAATTCATTGAAATTAAAAATAATGTCGTCATATCTTTTTCTTAACTCAGCATTGATAAATGGGTTGATTTCAGTAGGCGTTTTTTTACCGGTCATTTTTTAGCTCACTTTTGAGGAATAGTTGAATCCTTTATTGCAAAATCATTTCTTCTGTCAGCCCGGTGATTTTAACAATGGTTTTAATATCAATACCTTCTTTTAACATTGCTTTGGCAATTTCAAAATTACGCTCTTGCTTTCCTTCTTGCCTCAATGTATCAAACGAATTTTTTAAATCCCGATAATATTTCAAGCTATCTTCATATTGCATCAATTGTTCGCGGTTAAACTTCGCGATTTCAGCCACGTCAAACAAGCGCTTAAATATTTTCTCGGTTAATTTAGACGGTATTTTATCTAACTTTTCTAAATGCCTTAGCACATACAACCACTTTTCAAAATGCGTCTCTATTTCCGATAACTCTTTTTTGAATTTTGGCATCTCCAAATAGACAAAAGTTAATTTATTATAAAAAATCCTGTTGGTTTCAATATCGCTGAGTTTGACAAAATATTTATATTTATCAGGTTCATTTTTATCCTCATCAAACACAAAGTCTAAAATGGCGATGGTATAAATCGCTTTCAACTCATAATTCCATTCACCTTTTTGCGCTTGTTCCTGGATGGGAAAGGTTGAGTAATACAATGCCCTATCTTTAAAAAAATTCTGCTTGGATTTTTGTAGCTCAACAATAAATTTTTCACCCCTTTCATTTTCGCAATATAAATCAAAAATGGCTTTTCTATCTATTTCAGCCGAACCTAACTGCTCGCTCTTTAAAAAGGTTATGTTTTTAATTTCGCCTTGTTCTTCACGTAGTAATTCGTTGAGAAAATCCAGCAATAAATCTTTATGAGCCTCTTCGCCAAACAAGCGTTTAAACCCATAATCGGTAAAAGGGTTGATGTATTTTTCGGTGAGATACAGGGTCATGTTTTTATCCTCTTAAAAAGCGAACTGATCCGCCAAAATAATCTCGGCACTATCTTTAGCGATGGCAATAGTTTCGGAAACGGTAGCGCCTTCGGTCGCCAAGTTCTCGACAATGACATCGCTGTCCGGCACGACGGAGTCGGCAAAGAATACTTGCTTGATACGCGTTGAGTTGTTTGACATGGGACTAATCCGATTACTGTTTTGCCAATCCGTCACCAGCTATTATCAGTCTGCGGCAAGCGGTGATTTGATTTGCTTGTTAAAGTGGTGCGATAGTTTTTAAAGTCATTTTAATTCAATCTGTTATAAGGCTTTCGCTGAGGATTTCAGCAGGTATTATGTGGGATGGCTATTTGAGTTGTCGATATTTTATTTGGCTGGATTTAAACGAGCTAAGGGTAACAAACTTTACAGTATTGGCAGTGTGCGTGCCGCGCGCGTCTTCTACGTAGCTTGGGATTAAATCGATGTTCCTGTTTGGCGCGCGGCACGCCTTACGCTAACCCGACGACTCCGCGCGGAATGGGGGATAGTGGTAAGTTGCATTCGTCGCCAAGTCCGCCATTCAGCCAATACAAAAGGCAGTCTGCGCTTCATGAAGCGGATCGCTACGCAGATCCTGAATAGCCTAAAGCATCGCCCTCTACTTGGCTACGACGCTTTGAGCTAAAATTAAGCATTGCCTGCTATCAGCAACTTTCCTTAAAAAACCTTTGCGCCGGTTCCCCCGACCGGCTACAAACCTACATTCTCAAACCGCAAAAACCAAATAATATGACTCTCCTCAAAACAGCGAAACGCGCCCTGAAATTTTTCCGCATCGGGCTGGCGGCCAAAAAGCTTCAACGCAGCCAAAACGAAACCGAGCGCTTGCTTGCTAAACAGGCGTTAGCCGGGCTGTTTGCCGATGCGCGCGGCATCACCATGAAAGTCGGCCAGTTGTTTGCGGGTACCGATGGCAGCACTCCTTTTCATGAACTCGTCGAAGGCATCGAACCTTTGCCGCTAAAAGCCATGATTCCGCAGCTTGAAATGGAACTCGGGCAAAAAGTCAAAAGCGTGTTCCGCTCTATCGAGCCGGCCATCGCGGCGGCGTCCCTCGGACAAGTGCATCTTGCGGTACTTAAAAACGGCGACAAGGTAGCGGTAAAAATCCGCTATCCCGATATTGCCGATGCGGTCGATGCCGAATTGCGCCTGATCGGCTTGATGCCCGGCGTGGGGCCGGTCAACCGCTGGGGCTTCGATCTTGACGCGTATAAAAAAAGCCTGCGCGACAACATGCACCGCGAGCTTGATTATCGCTCCGAAGCCCAAAGGCAGGACTATTTCGGCCGGACCGTACAGGTTCCGGGGCTGAAAATTCCCAAAATATATAAGGCGTTATGCAGCGAACGCGTCCTGGTGCAAAGCAGGGCAGAGGGTGTGTTGATCGACAAGGCCGGTCACTGGCCGGAACCGGATCGTCTGGCTATCGGTCAAACGCTGGTGATGACGTTGTTTAAAAGCTTGTTTGTTGCAGGCGAAGTGCATGGCGACCCGCACCCCGGCAACGTTTTTTACAGTCATGACGAGTACGGCAAGCCGCTGGTCACATTGCTCGACTACGGCTGCACCATCAGCATTGCCGAACCACGCAGACTGGCGCTGCTCAAGTTGATCGCCGGTTGCCGCGAACGAAATCCTACCAAGCCGCTGGATTGCTTTGCGGCGCTGGGCTTTGACAGCAAAAAACTTAGCGCCATCAGCGGCTCGTTGCCCGCTTTATGCCGGATATTATTCCGGCCGTTTTTGTTAAACCATGCGTTTAATCCTGATCAGTGGCAGCTGGGGCAGGGGGTTAACGACCTGCTCGGCGATTACCGTTGGTGGTTTAGATCAGCCGGGCCTTCCGACTTGTTTTTACTGATGCGGGCCTTTCAAGGGCTGATCCAGCAATTACAACAACTGGATGTCAGGTTGCCGTGGTGGGCGTTACTGCAACAAGCGGCCGGTCCGGAACTCATCCGGCAGGCAATGGCCTATGAATTGCCCACAATTAAGCTGGAGCCGACAGTCAAGCGGCTGAGTTTCGATCAGCAGGCAACCCTGCTTTGCGTGCGCGTTACCGAAGGCGGCGAGCAGCGGGTTGCGGTTAAAATGCCCGCCGAAGCGGTACTGGATTTGGAGCATCTTGTCCCTGAAGATGTCTTGGCGCGCATTATAAGTTCGGGAAAAATCGACCTCAAACAGTTGGGCGAATCCATCCGCGCCAACGGCATCATGCCCCAACAATTGTTTACTTTTGAAGAGGGTAGAAAGATTTATAGGGTGTGGTTGGAGTAAGGCAAGTTTTTTGTGTTGATGTGGATTGGTAGGGCCATCAGAGTGGCGAAGGAGTCAGGGTGGCGGTCTCGAACCCGGCCAGTCCGTAGCGGGCTCTGCGCCGGATCGGGTGGATAGTCGATAGACCTTGTACTCGGTACGTTCAGGAAGGCTATCCGGCGCTTCGGGATTAACTTCAAAGACGCTCTCAACATGGGCTAGATCGATCTTAAAATCCTCCGAATACAATGCCTTAATTTCTTCGGAAACGCCAAATGCCTGGCTCGGGGTCTCCGTTTCTGCGGCATCCTCAGTGGTTAGCAGAAAAACAGTGGTAGTTTCCTGCACGATCAGTTTTAACTGAGCAACATAGAGCGGGCGAAGGTCTTCCGGCAGCGCGGTGAGGGCTGCCCTGTCATAAACCGTATCGATTTGTCCGAGGTCGTCCCCGGTCAGTGAAAAATAATCTCCACAGAGAATACTGAGCCTGCCCTGTTTCCACAGGGTGAATTTACCAACCTGCCGCCGAACCGGTTGCAAACGGTTTTCCCGGAAAAAGGCCCGAACCGCAATCGGACTCAATTCAACGCCAATGACTTCATGGCCTTGCTTGGCAAGCCAGATCATGTCGAGGCTCTTGCCGCAGAGGGGTACGAACACCCGGCTTTCTCGAGCTGGAGCGAGACTGGGCCAAAATCTGGCAAGCAGTTGATTTACCGCTTTCTGGTGAAAACCGGTTTGCCGGTCGCGCCAGCATTGTAACCAAAGGATATTGTCACGCCCGCTCATCAAGGTTCCAACTCCGGCGAGCGGGTAAAGGTCAGGAAACGCCCCTTATACGGATCGCCGTTTTCGATGAAATTGTTGGCGCGCCGAGTCGTATAGCCATAACCGAGTCCGGTCATTTCCCGGCAAAAACCGACACGGTTGCCGCGATCAGGATCGACGATGATGATTTGGGCGGATGGTGCTGCGTGACGGTCAATGAACGCGGCAAGCTGGCCGGGTTGTTGCCGCTCGTAAAGGACATCGCTGCCGATGATCAGGTCGAATTGACCCAGTTCGGGGTTGCTGCCTTCCCAGTTGCCGGTTTGGTATTTCAACGGTCCCAGTTTGTTCAACAGCAGGTTTTCTTTCAGGAAAGCCCGGCTCAAGGGATGCCAATCGCTGACCGTCATATCCCCTGCTCGGCGATGGATGACCAGGCTCGCCAAGGCGAGGCCGGCGCCGATTTCGAGGATGCGTTTCCCGGCCAGGTCAAAGGTATGCATGGCCTCGGCAAGAATCCGGGCTGACGGCCAGATATGTCCGAATAGCGACCAGCTGGCGGGTGAAATGCCCGCGAGTTCGGCTTCGCCTTGGGGATCGGAATATTGCTGAAGGTTTAGCAGAGAACGGATCAGGTAGTCGGTGCCGCCAACAGTGGCAGTTTCGTATTTGACATGGTAATCGGGCATGGTAAGTTTTTTCTCATGGGGAACGGGTTGTGCATCAGGAAAATGTTCTGATCGAACGGGCACAAAACTTCGTGAGAAGAGGCATACAGGCCGAAAAGGCACTCGTGGGGGCCACCGAAGTTCCGTTTGAACGGGAGGTGTGCCAAAAGAGCAGCGTCTAGGATAGCAGGGTTGCTAAGAAATAGTGCGTATTCCGGCTTGTTGTCGGCGACAATAAATTGTTAGCTGCTTTTAGCTGGGGGGATGCCGGAGCCGGTCGTAGACAATTTAAGTAGCGCCAGCCACGCTTCCGGAGTATCCAGCGCTTTAAATCGTTTTACTTTTACCGTCTCAAAAGCTCTAAATTCTTTTTTCTTTCGGGTTTGAACTTGAATTATCATTTGTTGGTATCGCCTTTGCTCCTGCATTGAGCAATCAAATCCATGAAAATAAAGGGGCACTGCCTCTTTGCTTATTTTATCCCGCTCCCGCTCGTTGTGGTACTGCCATTAAGTTACCTGATTAGCAAGATGTTTCAGCCAGAGTGTTGTAGGGGCGGGCCTTGTGCCTGCCCATTGGGCAACCACAAGGGATTGCCCCTACGGTTATAGGTGTTCATGCCGATAGGGCAGTGCTAGCTGAACATCTTACTAATCAGGTTAAGTTAAGCCGAAAAATACCGTGGGTGCGAATAAATTCGCGCCCACAATATATTAAATTCTTAACCTAAGGCAGTGACTCGCTAAGCCGTTTACGGATTGAAGAAAGAAAAAACCTAGGGTTCCATCGGTGCTAACTTCATTACCACGCCGGTTTTACCTGCGTCCGTGAGCGTAGGTACGCCCGTAGTATTGCCCAGTACATACAGCTCGCCGGCGGCATCCTGGCCAAATCCGAACAAGGCCAGCCCCAGGTTTTCACTGTTTTGGATGCGCAGTTCGCGGATCACGCGGGTATCCGGCGATTCGGCCTGGAGATTGCCGCCATTGATATAAAACAAGCGCCCCAGGGCTTGACCGAACTGCTGGGAGTAATCGCCAAACACGTACTTGCTTTTGAGCGCAGGCACGGCGTGACCGCGATAAACGAATCCGCCGACGATAGCGATTCCTTCGGGAATTGAACCGGCTCTAAGATGATCGTATTGGGCAATAGGATCGATCAGGCCCGTAGTGTCGGCTTGCAAACAATTGGTGTCGCTGATAAACCCAGTATTTGTCTCATTGGGCTGGAAGAAAAATCGGCCTTCCTTGATGTGCCAGCCGTAATTTCCACCCTTCACCACGACGTCGATTTCCTCGGCCGAATATTGCCCCACGTCTCCGGCAACCAAGGTTCCAGTGCCCGAATCGAAGGAGAAGCGAAATGGATTCCGGAAACCGTACGCCCAGATCTCGTCGCAGAGCCCATCGTTGCATCCTAATTTGCCGCCGCCCTGTGTCGCCGGTGCGAACGGGTTCGTGGCCGGTACGCCGTATTGCCCATTCGGCGCGTCACGGAGTAGAGGATTGATCCGGAGGATCTTCCCGAGCAGCGTCGAACGGTCCTGACCATTGCCGATGTCCGGGTTATGCCCATCTCCTTCATCCTCTGCCTGGCCGCCGTCGCCCAGAGAGATATACAGCATTCCGTCTTTGCCGAAATTCAAGGCGCCCCCGTTGTGGTTGAACTGCGGTTGGTCGATCCGCATCAGCACTCGGCGGCGGTTAAAATCCGCTTGCGGTCGAACTGCTGCCGGATCGACCATCTTCCATTCGGTAATTACGCTGCGGCTATCCGGGACCGGTATGACCGGCGAGCCTTGCAGCGGAAAATCGGTCTGTTCGGCCGCCCGGACCGGTTCGGAGGTGTAGGTGTAGAACAGCCCGTTTTCCTGATAATGAGGATGAAACGCCACGCCGAGCAAGCCGCGCTCGTCATAGCCGATACCGAACAAGCCCAGCGGTACCAGTAATTTTGAAACATTCAATACGAGATTCTTGTGTTGGTTGTTCGGATTGATCGCCCAAAGCTGGCCCACCGTGTCCGTGACGAACAGGTGATTGCGATCTCCGGGCGCGGCGATTCCCCAGTTGGGTGCGACCAAGCCCGAAGCAACCGGGACCAATCGAACCTTCGCCGAAGCGTCTTTCCGGATCAATGCCTTGATGGGGTTCAGGTTAACCGGATCGTCTATTGTGCAAACCGCATTGGCGGTTCCCGTGGTGATTAGCAGGGATGAGAGGAAAATAAAAGAGAAATAAGGGAATTTGGCCGTGGAAAAACGCGGGCGTGAAAAATTCAGCTTCATCATGATGACTACCTCGCAGATTGTGGTGGGATGGCACCGAAAACGACAGCACTGAGGATTCGGGTGTTCAGAATAAAGGTTCAATTCAGGCTTTTTCCGGTTGATATTCTCAACCAAGCTCAGCGGCGGATAGTGTATCGCTATTTGATGGAGAAGACCAAAAAGAGCCTGTTTCAATAGGCAAGGAGTTAGAGGAGTCCCGTATTTCTAACGGAAAATGGGTCTGACAAACGCTTAACGGACATAAAATAAACGCCATACCCATTAAATTTTTCCGGTAGTGGGCCAGCGTTAAAACTAATGCTGGATTCAATTCCTAAAAATGTTAAATTTTCTCTCAGCTTGATAAATATCCGATAAAATCCAAAGAGGTCTCCGATGAATAGGCGCAAAACCACCGACAGCAGTCTTCCATTATTAACCTGCATCATAGCAACTGCGGCGCTAACCGGTTGCAGCAGCACCACACTTAAGGGCGCAGGGGAAACTGATCCTTGGCAGGGGTGGAACAAAAGTACGCAATCTTTTAATGACAGCTTTGACAAGCATGTATTAAAGCCGGTTGCGGTAGGCTATCTGCATATTACCAATAGCGCCGTTGATGACGGCGTGACTAATTTCTTTAGCAACATTAATGATATAGGCGTCACTATCAACGATATTTTGCAGCTGAAACTATTGCAGGGGGGTATGGACATCAGTCGCTTTATTATCAATACGACTGCTGGGGGCGCGGGCATTTTTGATTGGGCTGACAAAATCGACTTGCCTAAACATAATGAAGACTTCGGTCAAACCTTGGGTTTTTGGGGCGTTCCGTCCGGCCCTTATTTAGTCTTGCCATTTTTTGGGGCCAGTACGCCCAGAGACACCGTAGGGTTGATTGGCGACGCCTTTATGGACCCTTTAACCTATGTCTCCATCTTTGGCGGTTTTGTAGGTACAGCTGTAACAGCAGGCACCAGTGCGTTGGATGTGACGGATTATCGTGCCGGCGTTATGTCTAGTGAAAAAGTGGTTGATGAGGCAAGCAATGGCGATCGCTACGATTTTATAAAAAATTCTTATCTACAGCATCGTGAATATCTGATATACGACGGTAATCCGCCGGCTGAAAAGGACCCGTTAGACTCTGACGAAAGCGGTAACAGGCCCTGATTCAATTACCGGTTCAGTGAAAAACGGCGTTGAATTTTTTTCCGCATACTTTAGATCGGTGATTGCATTTTCAGCGCCATCTTTGTTCCAGTATAATTTTAAAAATTTAGTCTCTCATATTTAATTAACACTATGTACGAACTTAGCGAACGCGAGTTATTTGAAGCTATCCACTACGCAAAAAGCATCGACGAAGAAACCGGCGCAAAAATCATAGAGCAATTCCAGCTCGAACAAACACCTCTAGCGCAAATTGTTTTTGGCATATTTCCAGCTTTCATCGCTAAAGAAAATCCGGAAATGTCCTATTTATTCATGGATTTATGCTTCGATGTGCTTTGCGTCTTTCAAAACGCCTTTGGTAACCTGCCTTCTCAAAACGACATGGATTCTGATTGGTTGGAAAAACAGTCGGCGCTTTTGGATACGGAATTACAAGCGTTAATCAAGGGCCAGCACATGGACGAAAAAATAAAATCAAATCTTCAAGATCGGTTTGTGAAACGATCGTTAGAAGAAACCACTCAGGTGGGATTAGTTAATTTTATGAATTTGGCAATTGATGACTTTGCTTCGGAAAATCCAAGTAGGGTTCCTACCATCAAAACTACCCAAACCATGATCTCTATCGTGATTCGGTTATTCAGTAATTTATACAGTTATTCGAACAAAAAATGATTGATGAAGGCAAAGAGCTTTGCAGATCGGGCAGGTTTTATGCCCGGTATTCCCAAGCTCAAATATTGCAGCCTTTTGTTTATCAACCATTGGTCCTTCATCTAAGCCGTATGTTGTCCGACAAGGCTATTGAAGGCACGCGATTTGACTCTGCGCGGCATGCGTTAGCTGAACGCCATAGGCGGGCAATGATCACCAACGGTTTTAAGCTTGTTACCATCCCAAACTCCGAAGGCAGTAACAACTTTGGGTGTTTGGGGTTCCGGTTGATAAATTAAAAAATAGGGATAGCTGTTTAGCGTGAGCGTTGTGCTGACATCAGATCATCATGCTGTAATTATGCTTCTGACAACATCACAAGATTGCTCCCACTAAACAGCTATTCATATTTGCTAATTAACCTGAAGATGGTGAGCAAAAAAAAGCCGCTGGCGAGGCGGCTAAAAAAATTTCTAAAACTCAAAACTCAGGTATCTGCACATTAACAAGATATTCATTTAAAACCAAAGTACTGTTTATGAGGTAGTAGCGGTTAATCCTATTAATGTGTGATCTATAGTAAATAAAGAGGTTAAAGATAACAAACGATAATATTAGATGATTCCATCTGTTTTACAGATATATCAAAGGTAGCCAATCATAACTGAACCGTTTCAGGTCCTTTAAAACAGGACGCAGCGCGTCCCATACTGCATTCCCACGTAGCGCGTGGGAACGAGGAAAAAGCTACCTGATGATGCGTAACGTAAAGCTAACCGGGCATGGCACGGGAAGCGGAAAAATAAAACCGCAGGGCTGTAATGTCGGGCAACGATAAAGCCCGACAAGACTAACAAGGTGGTAAATGCCGTTCGTAGTTTTCAATAAAGGTTCCCAGTGCTGTCACCAAACGGGCAAGTGGGTGGTCATCGGCTCCGCCTAAATCCAGCAAACGGTTTAGAACCTCTACTGCGACTTCATAATCGTGTTCATTTCGGATCGGGTATAGCGGGACCGCTTCACACAGCGCGGATGTAAACAGTTGGCGTATTAAAATGGATCGCAGCATTAAACGAAAGATTGGATTCAAACGAGAAAGTAAATACCCACGCCCAGCCATGTCAGAAATAGTAGCAACCAAGGAAGCCAGTGCTGTCGATAAACTATATGTATTTCATGATTATCAGACTCAACCGATTGCGCCTTTTGGCTTGATATTTTTTTGAGTTTTCTGTTCAAGTCCCGGGCTTTTTCTTTTTGTTGTTTTTTGTATAGATCAATGCCTTTTTGAATGCCTTGAGCAATCAGCTTAGTTTGTTCTTTGGTTTGAGCGGGACGTTGAATGCCTCTGGCTATTTTCAACGCTTCCTCTTGAGTTTGCAGCGACGGCTTTTGATAGCTATGTTTAGTCATGATTGGATTTTGATAATGAATGCTTTTTTAAATTATACCGTGCGGGATTACGGATACAGATAATCAAATTTCCCGTTCCCACGCGGCGCGTCACTGCCATTAAGTTAAGAATTTTAATGAGAACTGGTTCCCAAGCTTCTGTTCTCTTCTTTATACACAAGTGCTTGCGAGACGCCGTCATCCCGTCAGGGATTCACTCCGGGCTATCCTGCCCGGAGCCCTTCGGGTAAATGCAAATCCGTTCCAGACGGATTTGTGCCGGGATCCAGAGTGCAGGGATGTAAATTATTGATTTGATCGAGCAATCCCTTGTGGTGAGACTTGTTGCCTGCTTTGGCACTGCGTCCATGGCGCTGGATACCCGCTCCCGGCGAGTATGACGAGTTACTTGAACACTTGTGTATAACGGTGAGAGCAGAAGCTTGGGAACCAGCATAAAAAAAATGGCAATCCGGATACGGATATAGTCGTTAATTGCAGACACTCGCCAAGCGGGGGCTTGGCGTTCCCAGCCACCCACTTAAAACTGCCCCGGCTTATGTGGGTCGCCCATAGTTATAATCCCAATTTAATTTGCGCCTTTTTAACAGCGTTGTCTAATCCGGCTTTGGGTGTTTTTTGCAACAGACACAGCAGGTCGTGGGGTATCGATGACAGCTTATACTTTTTTTCACTATCATATTTAATTTTGATTAGGAGAATTGCGCACATTATAGCGTCGGCTAGGGCGGGTTGATATTCGACGGTCGTGG
>JAUGSS010000130.1:0-1024 GCA_044426515.1 Methylococcaceae bacterium
TGAACCGGAAAGCATGTGGACCTCATCAAGAATGAACACTTTATACTTCCCCCGCGTTGGAGCGAATCGTGCATTCTCAATAATGTTCTCTCGCACATTATCAACCCCCGTCTGGCTCGCCGCATCCACCTCCACACACGAAAGAAACCGTCCCCCCGCAAAATCCAAACACGCCGAACAAGAATTACAAGGCTCCGATTCCCCCTCTTTTCGATTCTCACAATTCAACGCCTTCGCCAACAATCTCGCAATCGTCGTCTTCCCCACTCCCCGTGGCCCAGAAAAAAGGTATGCATGTGCAACAGTATTCGTCTCCAACTGCTTCATGATCGTTCTCAGCACATGCTCCTGCTCCGCAACATCTTTGAAGCTTTGTGGACGGTATTTTCGGTAGAGTGTTTCAGCCATAGAGGAGATAATAGTGCATCGATTCTACCACCTTCTTCTCATCCCACCAAACCTTATGTTTCATAAAGAAATCAAGAGATTTTTTATAAAACTATCAATAAAACCGTCTTTATTTTGAAGACTGACGTGTGGACAACATCGGGAGGAAAAAGAGAATTTCCAAAGGAATTTCATTGACGAAACATGAAAAATCCATTAAAGTTTCACGTTCATCAAGCAACAGGCTTCATGAAAAAGTTTCCTTCAACGGGAGTAAAAATGTTTATCTCTCAACCGAATCGTCATCTCACCGTCAATCTCTTGAGTGGGAAAGACCCAGAAAAGATCTACGTCTGCCAGATCGACGACCCTTTAAACGTCGAAAAATGGGTTGTAAGTCCCGATGCTCGTGACTATACAAAAGAAGAAGCGAGTCGATGCGCGATGTGTTGCGCGAAGATGATTTTGCGCGCAGAAGATCGCAGAGAGCCATGGCTCAAAATCGAACCGTCGCTCGAAGAATTGTTTAATTGGGCACAAGACTGTTCTGCCTATCGTTGGGAAGATGAGGATGACGGGTGGAAAGGTGCATATCACGGAGAGCTCGCCGCCTTCTTCTGGCACAGCCTCAGGCTCT
>JAUGSS010000040.1:0-42542 GCA_044426515.1 Methylococcaceae bacterium
ACCCACCAGACTTTGGAGTGGTAGTTCAGTTGGTTAGAATACCGGCCTGTCACGCCGGTGGTCGCGGGTTCGAGCCCCGTCCACTCCGCCAAAATCAAAAAAGCTCCGGACCGATTGGTTCGGGGCTTTTTTTTTGATTAAAATTTAAGTTGTTTCTTTAGGACAGAGCTATGCTGACAAAAATTAGAGAAAAAGCACAAGGTGCTTTTGCATGGGGTATTTTGATAATAATTTGTGTGCCTTTTGCTTTATGGGGTATTCAGAATTATCTGGATACCGGAGAAGAAGCTTCCGTCGCTTCGGTCGGCGATAAGGATTTTTTTCAGCGCGATGTTAATAGGGCTTATGAACAATATAGCCAGAATCTTCAAGGAATGACCATAGACGAACAAAGCTTGAAGGCGCAAGCGTTGGAGAAGCTGATAAAGGATGAAGTTTTATTGCAATATGTGCGAGCCAAAGGCTTGGTTACAACTGATGATACCGCGCGTGAATTTATCCAATCCCTGGCCTATTTTCAGGTAGACGGCAAGTTCGATGAGAAGCGATATAAAACAATGCTTAATTTACAAAAAATGTCCTCAGTGGAATTTGTAAACAGAATCAAGAATGCACTGATCATGGAGCAGTTTCAGCGCAGCATTATAGATAGCAGTTTTTCAACCAAATACGATGTGGAAAGCTTTTTCAAAATCCAGAATCAACAGCGCGATGTGGATTACGTCATTGTTGATGTGCAAAACCCGGCAGAACAGCCTTCAGATGAACAGATAACGGCCTATTATCAGCAGCATCAGGACTTATTTCAAACGCCTGAGCAAGTTTCTGTAGAGTACGTAGAGCTGGCGCTGGAAGATATAGCCAAAACCATAGCGGTAACCGATGACAAGTTGAAAGCTTTTTATGACGAGCAAAAAGATCAATATACTACCGCAGAGCGAAGAAAAATCAGCCACATCCTGTTTGCAATTAATGACAAGACCGACGAAAAAACCGCTTTAGAAAAAGCCTTAAAAGCAAAACAAGAATTGGTAAATAAAGACTTTGCCGCATTAGCGGCGGAAGTTTCCGATGACAAAGTAACGGCTAAAACCGGCGGAGATTTAGGCCTGTTTAATGTAGGGGTTATGGAAAAGTCGTTTGAAGACGCTGCGAGCGCTTTGAAATTGGGTGAAGTATCCAATCCGGTTAAATCGGCCTTCGGCTATCACCTGATCAAAGTAACCGAACTAATGCCGGGTGAAGTCAAGCCGTTCGAGGCCGTTAAAAATGAAGTAACCAAGGCTTATCAGAAAGCTCAGGCAGAAAACTCATTTTATGAGAAGGGTGAAAGACTAACTGAAATGAGTTATGAACACCCCGACAGCCTGAAAACGGTAGCGGATAATTTGGGTCTTAGCATCAAAAAATCGGCCTTATTTACCAGAGATAAAGGCGACAGCATTGCTACTGACGAAAAAGTTCGGAACATGGCTTTCACTGAGGAAGTTCTGCAAGGTAACAACAGCACACCGATAGAGTTGGGAACCGATCGTCTGGTTGTGTTACGACTGTTGGAGCATAAGGCCGCTGCCGCTCGAGAGCTTAAAGATGTTAAACAAGACATCGTAGCCGCATTATTGTCTGATAAAGCCAAACAACAGGCTACAGATAAAGCTAAACAAATTAAGGCCCGCTTGCAGGCAGGCGAGTCTATCCAAACTGTTGCGGCTGAAAACAAGCTGCTGGTAAAGACTGTTGCAGGATTAACGCGTAGCAAGGAAGATGTGCCGTTGCCGCTGAGCCAAGCGATTTTTAAAGCCGCTAAACCTGTAGCCGGGAAGCCGACCGTCTTTATTGCCGAGTTACCCGCAGGCGAACAAGCGGTCGTGAGTCTGTCAAAAGTAGCAGACGGCGTGATGACTGAAGATGATAAGAAACAGATGGACCTGGCGACTAAGAATATTGCCAGAGCGTTTGGTCAGACTGAGTTCAATGCGTTGATCAACAGTTTGCAGGCGGACGCCGACGTATCGGTGAATGCGCCCAAGTAACTGTTAAGCCGGACACAAAAAAGGGAGCTTCAAGCTCCCTTTTTTGTGTCAAAAATTTTTGCCTTAAGACGCTGCTAAACCGGCAATGTTATAGCCGCAATCGACAAAAGTGATTTCCCCGGTAATACCCGAAGCCAGATCCGAACACATAAAAGCCGCCGCATTGCCGACTTCTTCAATAGTGACGTTTTTCTTTAACGGCGCGGTATCGGCCGCTTTGCTGAGCATGGATTTAAAATTATTAATGCCGGATGCCGCCAAGGTTCTGATGGGGCCCGCTGAAATAGCATTGACCCGTATCCCTTCTGCGCCCAATGCCACCGCCATGTAACGGACATTGGCTTCCAGGCTGGCTTTAGCCACACCCATAACGTTGTAGTTGGGAATGGCCCGGTCGGCGCCCAGATAAGTCAGGGTTAACAGTGAGCCGTTACGGCCTTGCATCATTGCGCGTCCGGCTTTTGCCAGTGCGGTAAAGCTGTAAGAGCTGATGTCATGGGCAATCTGAAAGTTTTCTCTCGTTGTTGCGTTGACATAATCGCCATCCAGCGCGTCGCGCGGTGCGTAAGCCACGGAATGCACGATGCAGTCCAAACCGTCCCAGTGTTCGCCCAACAGTTTAAAGACGTTGTTGATATGGTCATCACTGCTGACATCACATTCAATGGTAATGTTGGAATTACAAAGACCTGCCATTTCCTCGACCCGGCTTTGCAGCTTATCATTTTGAAAAGTAAAGGCTAATTCAGCTCCTTCACGGTGCATGGCTTGCGCAATACCCCATGCAATTGAACGGTTACTGGCTAAACCCACAATCAAGACACGTTTGCCCTGCATAAAACCCATTGTTATCTCCCCTGTTTTTGTTGTTACAATAGAATTTTAAGTATCTATGACCCATCTAATGATGTCCAGCATTTTGTCAATCTCCCGCTTTCGTGCATTCAGGCTGGGGTGCGGAACTTATCGTAAATCGGCTATTATGTTTAGGATAAATCCATATACTTAGGACTGCGTCTATAGAGGGGGGGATCTTTCTCGGCGCATCGAGACAAGCCGGATTAGGGCGGTGGTCAACGCTAATGGATTGTTGGCTCCGCTTTTGTGCTATTCTCGCCCGATCCGCAAAGGGGCCGCACAAGCCTCCCTTGAAATTCTTAGACATACAAAAAAACATGCAAAAACAATTGACTATCCGTGATTGGATTATTTATTCACTGCTTGGCTTGCTGATACTGTTGCTGGTGCTGACCATGTACCAGATTGATCGGCAGTGGCTGAAACTCACCGAGATGCAAACCGCCTTGTCGGAACAGGCGAAAAACCTGCGCGAATTACGTAGCACTCTTGCTTCCGGGGCTGTACCGGCTGCAAGCTCGGCAACAGCCGAGAACATGGCACCGGCTTTTAAAAGAGCCTATGCGGCTACCCGTTTGCCTGATTATGCACAGGGCGATTGGAGTGTGGAAGCCTTCGGCACTAACCTCAAGACCATCACGCCATTGGTTTCCGCCGATGCCTACGCCTCTAATGTACAAAGCTATGTACTGGAGAGTCTGATTAGCCGTGATCCCGATACCCTGGAATGGGAAGGATTAATCGCCAAAAGCTGGAAGGTCAGCGAGGACGGTTTAGTGATCAGCTTCCGGATGCGCGAGGATGTGCGTTTTTCCGATGGCGAGCCGTTGACGGCGGAGGATGTGGCCTTTACCTTTGGTTTTATTATGACCGATGCCATTCAGGCGCCGCGTGACCGGGCCTATCTGGAAAAGATCAAGGAGGTGAAGGTCAACGGCAAGTATGAGGTTGTGTTCACCTTCAAGGAACCGTATTTCGAGGCGCTGTCACTGGCCGGCGGCATGCCGATTTTGCCCAAGCATTTCTATGCCGCCTATTTAAAGGAACCGCAAAAATTTAACGAGTCCAAAGGCTTGTTGTTGGGTAGCGGACCTTATCGGCTGATCGATCCCAAGAACTGGACGCCGGACCAAGGCAATGTCGAACTGGTGCGCAATGAACGCTACTGGGGTGACGTGCAGCCCTCTTATAGCCGTATTCTGTGGAAAATTATCCAAAACGATAGCGCCCGATTGACCACCTACCGTAACGGTGACATTGATTCTTACTCCGCCCGCCCGGTCGAGTACCAAGAGCTGAAAAAGGATGCGCAGATCACGACCAAGAGCCGGGATTTCGAATATATGCCGCCGGTGGTGGGTTACAGCTATATCGGCTGGAACCAGCAGCGCGGGGGCAAGCCGACTCGCTTTGCCGACAAACGGGTCAGGCAAGCGATGACTTACCTGACCGACGTGAGCCGCGTCATTAAGGATGTTTTCCTGGATTACGCCGAGCCTGCGCTCAGCCCGTTCAGCAAGGTCAGCAAACAGCACGACAGCGCCTTGCAGCCCTATCCATTCAGCCTGGATAAGGCCAAAGCCCTGTTGAAAGAGGTCGGCTATGAAGATCGTAACGGCGACGGCGTGTTGGAAGACAAAGCGGGTGCACCTTTCGAATTCAAACTGACCTATCTCGAATCGAACGAAGATACCAAGCGCATGGTGTTGCTGTTGAAAGACCTGTATGCCCGTGCCGGAGTGCGGATGATCCCGTTTCCGCAGGAGTGGCCGGTGATGTTGGAAAATCTCGATAAGAAAGATTTCGATGCGATCACGCTGGGCTGGACCAGCGGCATTGAAACCGATCTATACCAGATATTTCATAGCGCGCAGGCCATCAGCAATGGCGATAATTTCACCGGCTACAAGAACCCGGCTCTGGACAAGCTGATCGTTGAAGCCCGCCGCACTGTCGATGAAGGTAAGCGCATGCCGATATGGCAGCAGGCCGAGCGGATCATTTATGAGGACCAGCCTTATACCTTTTTGATGCGGCGCAAAAGTTTGCTGTTTGTCGATAAACGCATCCATAACCTGCAAATGACCAAGCTGGGTTTGAATTTGGGCTCGTTGCCGCTGGAAACTTACGTGCCTGTCACCCAGCAAAAATACACTCAATAAGCGGGGAACGGGCAATGTTGACTTATCTGCTACGTCGCTTACTGCTGATGATCCCTACTTTGCTGGGGATTACGGTCGTGGTATTCACGGTGATGGCAATGTCGCCGGGCGGGATCAGCGCGCAGACCTTGATCGGCGGCATGGACATGAAGCCGCAGGAAAAGCAGGCGCTGCTGAATTATTACAACAAGCGTTACGGGCTCGATCAGCCCGCGCCGGTACAATACTTACGCTGGTTGAATAATGTCTCGCCGATTGGTTTTGTGACCGATGATCAAGGCAAACGAGGCGAGTTTTCTTTCAGCAAGGGCATGGATTTGGGTACCAGCTTCCAATACGGACGGCCGGTGTCGGACATTCTCGCCGAACGGATTCCGATCACGCTGCTGCTTAATCTGGTTACCATTCCGTTCACCTATCTGATCGCGATTGTGGTCGGCATGAAGTCCGCGACTCATCGCGGCAGCGCTTTCGACCTGGGGACCAGCATGTCGATGTTGGCTTTGTGGTCCATCCCCACCATGCTGGCCGGCGTATTGTTGCTGGGTTTTTTCGCCAATGTTCAGCATTTTCACTGGTTCCCGACTGCCGGTATCAGCAGCCGAGAAGCTCAGGACATGCCGTTTCTGCCGCATTGGGATGACACCGGCTTTGTCCGCGGTTTCCTGCTGGATCGGGTGTGGCATCTGGTGTTGCCGGTGATTTGCTTATCCTACGGCGGCTTTGCGGCATTGGCGAAATTGACGCGGACATCGATACTGGAAAACCTGCATTCCGATTATGCGCGGACTGCCCGCGCCAAGGGTTTGGCCGAACATGACGTGTTATGGCGGCATGTATTCCGCAACAGCCTGCTGCCGTTGATCACCCTATCGGCAGGGCTGTTGCCCAGCCTGTTGGCGGGTTCTTTGATTGTCGAAAACATTTTCAGCATCAACGGCATGGGGCAACTCGCCGTGGAAGCGGTAAAAGGCCGCGACCGCGAATTGGTGCTGTCGATTACCTGGGTCAGCGGTTTTTTGACCTTGATAGGCTATTTGATCGCCGATTTTTGCTATACCTTGGCCGATCCACGGGTAAGCTATGACTGAGCCTACCGTTAGCCGCGAATCCTTCGCCGCCCGCATCTGGCGTAAAACGCTGGAAGGCGTGGGCGTAAAAGTCGGTCTGGCCTGGGTCGCACTGCTGGTATTCGCCGCCGTGTTTGCGCCGTTTCTGGCGAACTCGATGCCGTTATTGATGAGCAAAAACGGCGACATCTCCGCCCCGGTATTGCAATACCTGTCCCTGGAAGATGCGTGGATATTGGCGACTTTTTTTATCGCATTGGTTGTTTACCGGCTGCGGCTTGGCAGCGCAAAGCGTATCCTGCTGTTTTTGCTGGGCAGCGCAGTTGCCGCCGTGCTGGTCAATCTGTTGGTCAAGCCGCCTGTGCTGGTGATCTATGACGATTTTCGCAGCGCCGCTTATACCGAAGTGGATTGGCGAATCATGCCGCCGATTCCGTATGCGCCGACCGATTACTTGCGCGATTTGGGCAGCAAAGGCCTGGAAGCCCCTTTCGCATCCGCAGGGCGCATTCATCTGATGGGCACCGAAGAGAACGGCGCGGATGTCTTGAGCCGAATGATCCATGCCTGCCGGATTTCATTGAGCATAGGCTTGATTGCTTCCGGCATTGCCTTGTTGATCGGCGTGGTGGTGGGCGGTTTGATGGGCTATTTTTCCGGCATCGTCGATATGTTGGGCATGCGCTTGGTGGAAATCTTCGAAGATATTCCGACATTGTTTTTGCTGCTGACTTTCGTCGCTTTCTTTGGCCGCAGTCTGTACATGATGATGGTGATTATCGGCGTTACCGGCTGGTCGGGTTATGCGCGCTATGTGCGCACCGAGTTCCTGAAATTGCGCAAACAGGATTATGTACAGGCGGCGGTAGCCGGCGGTTTGCCGCTCAGCTCGATTCTGTTTCGGCATATGCTGCCGAATGGCGTGGCGCCGTTGCTGGTGGCCGTCAGTTTCGGCGTGGCCGGTGCGATTCTGTCGGAAGCAACCTTGAGTTTTCTGGGATTGGGCGTCGTCGATGCGCCTTCCTGGGGGCAAATGCTGGATCAGGCGGTCAAATCGTCGACCTTCAACTGGTGGATGGCGGTATTTCCCGGCGGCGCGATTTTCATGACCGTATTTGCCTATAACCTGATCGGCGAGGCCTTCCGCGATGCAATCGATCCGCAGCTTTCTCGTAAGGCCGGAGTGAACACATGAGCGGACAACTGCTGGAAGTCCGCAACCTGCGTACCTACCTGCAAGCGGACGGCCGCGAAGTCAGGGCCGTCGACGATGTCAGCTTCAGCATCCCCAAAGGAGAAACCTTTTGTTTGGTAGGCGAGTCGGGTAGCGGCAAATCGGTCACTGCGCTATCGGTGATTCGCTTGTTGCCGCAGGGCATAGCCTCACATCCAAGCGGTGAAATACTGTTCAACGGCCGGGATTTATTGAAACTGGACGATCCGGGGATAAGAGCGGTTCGCGGTTCGCAAATCGCAATGATCTTTCAAGAGCCGATGACGTCATTAAACCCGGTGTTGACCATCGGCGAACAAATCGCCGAAGCATTGCAAATACACCATCCGGAGATGAGCGATGCAGAGGCCGAGCAACGCACGATTATGGCGTTAGAGCAGGTGCAGATGCCCCATGCTTCCGGCCGGTTTCGCGATTACCCGCACCAATTGTCCGGCGGCCAGCGGCAGCGGGTGATGATAGCGATGGCTTTGGCTTGCGAACCGCAATTGCTGATTGCCGATGAGCCGACTACCGCTTTGGATGTGACCGTGCAGGCCGAGATTTTGCGGCTGATGCGCAAATTGCAGGACGATACCGGCATGAGCATGCTGTTTATTACCCACGATTTCGGCGTAGTGGCGCAGATGGCGCAATGGGTCGGCGTTATGCAACAAGGCAAGATGGTTGAAGTCGGCCCTTGCGCCGAGGTGTTGCGCAAGCCGCAGCACTCATATACCCGGCAGTTACTGGCGGCGCTGCCGGAGAATTTGGCGAGGCCGGTATCGGTGCATGCTCAACAGGTAACGGAAGAACAAGGCGCAGCCCAAACGCCGCTGCTGCAAATCCGCAAGCTGAAAGTTTGGTTCCCGATCAGAAAAGGCTTGTTCCGCCATACCGTCGGCTATGTCCGTGCGGTAGATGACGTGTCGCTGGATATTCCGCATGGCCAAATCGTTGCATTGGTCGGCGAATCCGGCTGCGGTAAAACCACCTTAGGGCGCGCGGTGCTGCAATTGGAAAAGCCGACTTCCGGCAGCATTCGGATTCAAGGGCAAGAACTGATCGGGCTTTCCGCCCGCGAATTGCGGCCATTGCGGCGGAAGATGCAGATTGCCTTTCAGGATCCTCAGTCGTCGCTGAATCCGCGCCTGCTGATCGAGACAACACTGACCGAACCGATGAAAGTTCATGGTATAGGTGCGAATCATGAAGAACGCATCGAACTCGCCGGTCGGCTTTTGGAAAGCGTACAGCTTAAGCGCGACTTTTTGTGGCGTTACCCGCACGAATTTTCAGGCGGGCAGCGGCAGCGTGTCGGTCTGGCGCGTGCGCTGACGTTGAATCCTGAGTTTATTGTTTGCGATGAAATAACCAGCGCATTGGATGTTTCCGTGCAGGCGGAAATTCTGCAATTGTTACTGAGCATCCGTCAGCAGCGAAACCTGACTTTGTTGTTCATTACCCATAATATCGGGGTGGTGGAATATTTGAGCGACCGGACAGTGGTGATGTACAAAGGCAAGATTGTGGAGCAGGGCGAAACCGCGCAGGTTTGCGGACAGCCGCAACACCCTTATACCCAGGAATTGCTGGCAGCGGTGCCGAGATTGATGGTGTAGGTTCCGATAATGGGATACTAGGAAATCGTGTTTTATACCCCAACAAGGGCGTATTTACCACTTTTAAATCGGAGAGAAAGAATGCAACCGAAATTCTAAGTACACTTAAATGCCCAGGAGAAAGGATTAAAAATCCTTCAGGCATAAAAAAACCGACTCATTGGTCGGTTATTTTTAAAGCTATCATGGTGCCCAGGGGCGGAATCGAACTGTCGACACGAGGATTCTTAGTCACATGTTCTGAAAAAGCTCCGGTACCGGCTCCGGGTGGAGAACTACCCAAACAGACTCTAAATATCGGACGAATTAGTGTTATCAAAAAGCTAGCTAGACCGGACAGAGTCAGGAAGAAAACGCTTTTAGCAGACCGACGTATTTCAAGTTTCTTTCGATTCGATTGATACCATCTCCGCTAGTAGCGTTTCAGGAGCGATGTCTTGTTCATTGGGCCAAGTTACTGCCCCAAATAGAATGTCGACCTGATTAAAATAATGCACATTTTGAAGCTCACAAAAAGCCCCATGAGCGAGATAAGGTTTTAAGTCAAACACCCCCTTACGCCCATCTTCTATTTCGACATAAATGCAGTAATCAGGCAATGGCTTGACAGTTTTTACATCCCAATACATAACAATCTCACAGTGGAGCAATTTTGTAAGGATTCTCGCCACTGACAGCAATCTCCCAATCAGCCATCAGTTCATCACGGTGTAATTCTATCCAAGCTTGTACAAGGCGCAATTGTTTGCGTGGCAAGTCGCCTGAAAGAATCTCACCGTCTTTGATGTCGATGGATGCCTCGAACTCAGCATATTTGGCATGGATATGTGGCAGATTGTGATGCTTATTATCCATTAGATACAGGCGGATAATAATGCCATAAAACATAGAAATAATTGGCATGACAACGTCCTTACAATTTTGAGCTAAGAAAAAACCTTTGAACTATACAAGATATCTTGAGGGTACCTTATAGATAGCATAAAAAACATCTTACACCGGCTCCCAGAGGCAGCAGTATCGATACCTCCCGGAGCGAGGACGGGAATCACCGGTGGGTATATTAATGATAACAGCGTCAGACCAGCAATGCTGGTCAATCGTGTGGACTTGAAGGCGAGGCATAGCAAGCCAATGGTGAGCAAGATAATAAGATGCATATGAGTTCCGCTTTGTTATTAGTCGTTATCATGAGCTGACTTAGGTGTATTCGTATACGATGGCTGAGATGGAGTGGGCATAAAAAGCCGGTGTTAACCGGCTTTGAGTGTTATGAGGGGGGATTTAGACGATGACGAAATCCGCAGCCGTTAATGCTAGATTTATACCTATCGTGGCGATTTGAATCCCAGTCCCCGCACCACTACCATCAGCATCATAGAACAACGCTCCAGTAGCTTTGTTGTAAACAAGATAGTCATTGGAATCAACGGCTGCTGTAGCAATCACAAAATTGTCGGTATTTATTACGCCTGTTTGGCTGAACTTGGTGAAAATGGAATTTTCTAACTGAACCGTGTCATCGACGGGTTTGAAGTCAGTAATTTTATCCGTATTAGCCTTTAATGCGGTGTCGAATTTAAAAATATCCTTACCCGTGCCGCCGCTTAAGGTGTCATTACCTGTACCTCCCAATAGTACATCGTTGTCAGCACCGCCAAATAACGAATCGCGTCCTACTGCACCGTTTAGCGTATTTTTGCCGTCATTGCCTGTTAAGGCGTTGTCGCTAGTGTTACCCGTGAGATCGCTCGCCCCAGTACCTGCGGCAATGGTGCCTTGCTCAATACCCGTAGGTAAAGTGTATTTACTCAATTGGTAAGGCATGATGACGGTATCAACATCAGTTGCCAAACCTTGATCATCAATGACATCCACCGCATCGTAACCCAAATAATAGGTGTCATTACCTGCGCCGCCAATCATGGTATCCACACCATCGCCTCCATCTAAGGTATCGTTACCGGTTCCTCCTTCCATAAGATCACTTTCTTGCTCACCGTTTAGTTTGTCATCGCCTTCATTACCATGCAAATTATCATCGCCATAACCTCCCCACAACGAGTCATTACCCAATCCACCTGATAAATCATCCGCCATGTTCAAGCCGTGTAGCTTGTCCGCGCCGTTGCCACCGATCAACACATCTATTTTTGAACCACCTTCATCACCGTATAAGTCCAATGCTTTATCTAATCCATCATCTGCATTAGTCAAACTGAAAGAATTTATAGCTAAGGATTTGTAAAATACTTTAATACAGGCTTTAGTGTCGACCAAGAAAATTGATTTGGTGAACTATTGGCGTTTTTCAGAAGTCCAGCTAGACCAGACATAGTCAGGAAGAAAAATCGTCCGGTAACGACCCACAAAAGTCACTCGCTCCACATTTCAAAATGGCAGCATATCCACTGAAAGCGGACAGTTGATTCTAGCTGACACTTAATTTGATAACGTTTTAAATGTTAAGGTAATCCAGGCAGGGGGCACTACCAATCCGGCCATTGCCAAATGGATCAAGCAAATTAAATTAAATTTTGTAGTAAGTTAATGTAGAAGATTGTTATTATTAACAAAATATAAGGTCACAATAAAAATTATAAAATGAATTTTAATTTCCCTGATTGTCAGTGTTGTCCACCAGAAGATGCGGAACCAGCGAATGGTGTATATTTCCGAGTTGGGCGCAACAACCCTCCGACAAATGAAGATTTCAAATCTCAAGCAGAGTTGGGGCGTGCGCATAGTGGTGATGAATGCTTGCGATTAGGGCTATCCACTCTTCGCGATCTAACGGAAGCTAAGCATCTAATTCAGTTGAATCGCCGCCTAGGATCAGTAATCTATAAGGCTGAACTTAATAGCTCTCATGGAAAGTCTAAGATGACTAGTTCTCGTCAATCGCCATCCCATACAACTTGGTGGGCGTGTTCCGATATTGATCGTGTTTCTCCATTTTCAGTTGTAGAGGTGTAACGTTGTGGACTGGGAAATTAAATCGGATTTAGTTGATGTAGCTATTTTGGGTGATTTTACACCGAATGAAATACTATATGAATTCGATGGCCCACGAATTTTTTCCGTGAAATCCTCTCTCGGTATGTTGCTTTGTTTTTTGGCAGACGACGATGGAGAACTTCTTCGATTCATTGCGGCACCAACCAACGACGACATCCTGACAAAGCTTCAATCTGGAATTCGTCCCTTGCGTGATGCTCTTGATCAACCTTGGATTTGGTTTGTTGATTGTGGCTATGATGGTGTGCCTAAGGCTGCATGGCGAGGCACACTATCTGACGCTCCAGCGGATACCCTGCCGGATAAAGGTGTAATGCTATGGCCTCATTTGGAACCAATATTTGCCCTTCGAGCAATTGGAGAAGGTCTGAGAGAGGGAAGTGTTCCAATGAGTGTAATTCGTCAGGTGATTGATGGAGCAACAATGTCAGTAAAAAAGATTGCGAATTCTGTATTTGAAGAAGCAAAGGGGCAAGGACGCAAAGCTAACACGATTCGTCAGTTCTATGATCTTCCTGCAATTGGTTTTGCTTACAATAGCTTTGAAGTTGCACTCCGATTGCCGGATATAAAACAAGGCTCGTTACTGGTCGAGGATAGTGATGAGAGCGATGCTGCGTTTAGCAAAATGGGTCAGAAATTAGAGAAAGCACTTGATTGGGCTATTGATGGCAAAGATAGCGAGTCACCTTCCATAGAAATGCTTGAAGCTTTGGAAAAACTCATTCCGCCAAGAGCCGGTATTGTTAAATCAATTGAGGTTCGAGGCCGAATTTTTAGTGGGGCGCGAAACCGTTACGAGCTTACTAGAGACTCATCGGCATTCGTTCGGAAAGCTCTTGTCACTGCTCGCGCATCTCAAGAAAGAATATTGACTGTGAGTGGATCGGTGCGGGAGTTCGATAAGGACGATTTTTCTTTTACATTGCGTGATACGACTGATGGCAAAGACCATGTTTGCATTTTTCAACCTGAGTTTTACGACGACCTATTCGATGTTTTCAATACGGATGAAAGCATTACCATAAGTGGTCGTGAAAATTTGAAAACCAATAAAATCGATGTTTCATTGGTGTCTCGTGATCGAGTCGAAGAAAGTTAGATTTCTCAAGTCTAATTATTTTCTGTAAATCAGAATGTCGATTAAGTAATCGTTTCACTTAGACAAATAAGCTTCGGCTTTTTTCCGCTAGAGCTATGATTGCGAAGATCTCTCTGGACTAAGGAATGTCCACTTCAGACAACTGCAGAATTTATGTCCAGCCTTTCAGACAAGGTGCCTTGATAAAACCACTGATTAAGAGCTATATAAACCCTTCCGCAACAAGCTGCTGTGCATAAAAGGAAACTTCACATAATGGCCGAACGGCGACATTCGCGAAAGACCCGCCAGCAAACTTGATGATCAAGGTAAATGGATTTGCCGTAGACGCAAGGCATTTACCAAGAAAGCCATCATACAACAACCGAGCACCGAAAATACGCTACCGATGATTGATCCAAAGCTAAATTTTGAAGCCTGAAAACCAAAATTGTAGGCGTTTTAGATAGCCCCACCCCCAGGAAATAACCAGGAAGCAAAACCAAAAACCTTCAGGCATAAAAAAACCGGCTCATTGGCCGGTTATTTTTAAAGCTATTCATGGTGCCCAGGGGCGGAATCGAACCGTCGACACGAGGATTTTCAGTCCTCTGCTCTACCGACTGAGCTACCTGGGCGCTTTGAAGTATTGTAATTTTTTGCAGTGGTGCCCAGGGGCGGAATCGAACCGTCGACACGAGGATTTTCAGTCCTCTGCTCTACCGACTGAGCTACCTGGGCGGGCCTACAAAAGACCGCCATTAGACTCGATTATGTGTCCGTAGTCAATAAATAATATTTTATTAACGCATATATTTTGCCGGTCAGAATTTTCTTCTTTTCTAAGCGAATTAATACGCTCGCCCATATTTCAACTAAATCAAATATATTCAATAGGTTATAAAAAACACACTTTCTGATGTTAAGCGCAAATTAATAATATCAATCTTACATTGATCAAACTTAGCAAACGCATAGCATCAGACAGCTGCCAATCGGCAACAAAACGCTCAGCAACTTCCAATCCATTTGTTGGATAAAAGGCATGGCCATACCTTTGATTAGAGCACTTAGGTGGGTTTGGCAAACCGCAACAGAAAATCCGCTAAATAAGCTGCACTGTCTTGGCTATAAACATGATGAGATTCATAGATCGTCAACAACCTCGCCGTAAACGCGGCCGTTGTGCGGCCGAAAGTCAACGCGGACACTTTGGCTTCGTTATGCGCATAACCGCGAAAATCGGTTTGATTGAGCAAATAAAACCCCGCCGCTAAAGCCGCAGCGGAAAACTTTACGGCCGCATGAGCAGGAATCAACAGATAAAACAAACCCTGTGGAGATAATAATCGTCCGGCAATGTCGATTAAATCGGCAAAAGGCAGCTGATCGGTGTGTCTGGCCGTGTTTCTGAGCGCATCGGCCGTCTTGCTGTGATTTTCAAAAAACGGCGGGTTGCTGATGATCAGGTCATATTGCCGGTCGGCCGTTAAGGCAAAGCTTTGAATATCCTGATGCACAGCCTCAAGCCGTTCTGCCCACGGACTGTTGCTGAAATTCATATCGGCTTCTTGATAAGCCTGTTGCGTCAACTCCACGGCAGTGACTTTCGCCGCCCCCAGCTGGGCCGCCATTAACGAAAGAACGCCTGTGCCGGCACCGATATCCAGCACGTAGTCGCTTTGATTGACCGGAGCCATGGCGCCGAATAAAACCGCGTCCGTGCATATCTTCATGCCTGAGTGTTTTTGCAGTACTGAGAATTGCTGGAAATGGAAAGTTGACATGATTTTGTTGGGGTTGAAGCTTGGCTATATCGCATAGGATCACTACTTATGCTTTTTAGAATACCCTCTCCTCGACGGCATTTTCCGAAAGGCATCTAAGCAGCATCTCATTCCGGCAACCCCTGCCGGAATGACGCGTTTTTTTGCTCATCCCAAAGTATGCCCGAACATTTACCCTGGATAGTCACAGGGATAAAACGCAATTTGCACCTCAATAGCTTTAGCCTTTTATAGCCTTAAAACCGATGTCGGTTCGGTAATAGACATTATCCCAGTGGATGCGGTTGGCCAGCTCATAAGCTTTGCTTTGCGCTTCCTGAATGTCATGGCCTAAAGCGCAAGCGCATAATACCCGTCCACCGGCGGTAATCAGATCGTTACCGACTTGCCGGGTGGCGGCATGAAACACTTTGCTGTCTTCGTATTCCTGGTTAGGCAAGCCGGAAATAACCGCGCCGCTTTGGCTGGCGTCGGGATAACCGCCGGCTGCCAAAACCACGCCTAATGCGGCGCGCTCGTCCCAGTCGCTGCCGGTTTTATCGAGATTGCCGGCCAGCGCGGCCTCGCAAAGTTCCACCAGGTCGCTTTTCAAACGCATCATGATCGGCTGTGTTTCAGGATCGCCGAAACGGCAGTTGTATTCCAGCACTTTAATCGAGCCATCGGCAGCAATCATCAAACCGGCGTAGAGAAAGCCGGTGTAAGGCAGTCCGTCTTCCGCCATGCCTTTTAAAGTCGGCCCGATGACATCGCGCATAACCCGTTGGTGGATTTCAGGGGTAACGACCGGAGCAGGGGAATACGCGCCCATGCCGCCGGTGTTAGGGCCTTGGTCGCCATTATCGCGGGCTTTATGATCCTGTGAAGTCGCCATAGGCAAGGCGTGTTTGCCGTCGGCGATGACAATAAAGCTGGCTTCTTCACCGCTCAGGAATTCTTCGATAACGACACGATTGCCGGCCTCGCCGAAGACATTGCCGGATAACATGTCTTCGACCGCCGAGATTGCTTCCTGTTCGGTCTGGGCGACGATCACGCCTTTACCTGCCGCCAGACCGTCGGCTTTGACCACAATCGGCGCGCCTTGTTGCTTTATGTAAGCTATGGCTTGCTGTTTGTCGGTAAAGGACTGGAAAGCCGCAGTCGGAATGTTATGGCGGATCATGAAATCTTTGCAAAAAGTCTTTGAGCCTTCCAATTGCGCGGCTTTTGCGGTCGGGCCAAAACATTTGAGACCCGCTTCCTGAAAACGATCAACGATGCCTAAAACCAAAGGCACTTCGGGGCCGATGATAGTCAGGTCGACAGCTTCTTGTTGGGCGAATGCCAATAGCGCGGGAATATCGTTAACCGCAATGGCTATGTTTTCAACAGACGGTTCCAGCGCGGTGCCGGCATTGCCGGGCGCGACAAACACTTTTTCGACTTTGGCTGATTGCTTGGCTTTCCAGGCGAGGGCGTGTTCACGGCCGCCGCTGCCGACGATGAGGATTTTCATAATTAAAAGGCTAAGGGCTAAGGGCTAAGGGTAGGGCTAAGGAGGGGCTTTTTTGCCTTTCGCCCTTAGCCCTTCGTCTAAAATTAATGCCTGAAATGACGCATGCCGGTAAAGACCATCGCGATATTATGCTCATCGGCTGCGGCAATGACTTCGTTATCCCGCATTGAGCCGCCGGGCTGAATGACGGCGGTAATGCCCGCTTCGGCGGCCGAATCGATGCCGTCCCTGAACGGGAAGAATGCGTCTGAAGCCATCGCCGAGCCCGGAACATCCAAGCCCGCATCGGCGGCTTTGATGCCGGCGATCCTGGCCGAATAAACCCGGCTCATCTGACCCGCTCCTACGCCGATAGTCTGGTTGTTTTTGCAGTATACAATCGCATTGGATTTGACGAATTTGGCGACTTTCCAGGCAAACAGCAAATCGGCCAGCTCCTGTTCGGTTGGGACGCGTTTGCTGACTATTTTGATGTCGGATACGCTGATTTCGCCTAGATCTTTGTCTTGAACCAGCAAGCCTCCGGCAACACGTTTGAAATCCAGGGGCGCATGGTTAACGCGGCTCCATTGGCCGCATTCCAGTACGCGCACATTTTGTTTTTCAGCCAAAACGGTTTGCGCTGCCGTACTGATAGACGGCGCAATAATGACTTCGACAAATTGGCGTTTGATAATTTCAGCGGCTGTTTGTTCGTCCAGTTCCCGGTTAAACGCGATAATGCCGCCGAATGCCGAGGTCGGGTCGGTTGCATAAGCCTTGTCGTAAGCGGAAAGCAGGTTGCCGGCCTGGGCTACACCGCAGGGGTTGGCATGCTTGACAATAACGCAGGTGGGTTGGTCGTCAAACGATTTGACGCATTCCAGCGCGGCGTCGGCATCGGCAATATTGTTGTAGGACAATTCCTTGCCTTGCAGTTGCTTGGCGGCCGCAATCGTGCCGTTCGCCGGTGTTTTTTCCCGGTAAAACGCCGCGTTTTGATGCGGGTTTTCGCCGTAACGCATACTCTGGCTGTGATAAAACTGCAAGTTCAGCGTTTCGGGGAACTGGACGCCGTTAATGTTACCCAAGTAGGTTGCAATCGCGGTGTCGTAACGCGCCGTGTGTTCAAAGCTTTTTAATGCCAGGTTGAAGCGGGTTTGCTGTGACAGCCCGTTGTTGTTTTGCAGTTCGGCAATAACCGTTGCGTAATCGCTAGGATCGACGATGACCGCAACATCGGCATGATTCTTGGCCGCGGCGCGGATCATGGTCGGGCCGCCGATGTCGATGTTTTCGATAGCCGTGTCTAAATCGCAGTCCGGGTTGGCGACAGTCTGTTCGAAGGGGTACAGGTTGACCACCACCATATCGATAGCATTAATGCCGTTCGCGGCCATTACCGCGTCATCTATGCCACGGCGGGCTAAAATGCCGCCGTGGACCTTGGGATGCAAAGTTTTGACCCGGCCATCCATCATTTCAGGAAATCCGGTGTAATCGGAAACTTCAGTCGCCGGAATGTCATGTTCAGCCAGTGTCTTGGCGGTGCCGCCGGTAGACAGTATTTCGATGCCTAATTGATTAAGTTCCCGGCAAAAATCCACGATACCGGATTTATCGGATACGCTGACCAGAGCGCGAGTGACTTTTTTGTTCATGCAGATCTCAGAAAGAAGAAGTGGTTTAAGTGGATGATTAAAAACCAGTAAGATTTAGAATCCTCCTTGTTTGAGTATTAGGACAGGCCGTAGAATTCCAGCTTTTTGCGCAAGGTGCTGCGGCTCAAACCCAATGCTTTGGCCGCTTTGGTTTGGTTGTAGCCTGAATGTTCCAGTGTTGCCTGCAATAAAGGCTTTTCGACTTCGCCGATGACCATCGCATGCAAACCTACCGCATCATGACCGTTCAAGTGCAGAAAATATTGTTCCACGGTCTGCTTAACATGCGCAGACAAGGGAATATCCACGGCTTTCTTGCTGTCTATGTTGATGATTTCGGCACTTTTTTGGGATGCGGTCATATTATGCAGCACTGTCGGTGGTTAAAAGATTAAATGCCGAATTAATCAGCGCTATTTGTTGGGATGGACATTGCGCCTGATTGATGCCGCTTCGGCTATCCTGAGCGACGGACTCAAGATGCTTAAAATACCAAGCTATATGTTTTCTTGCTATTTTAACACCGCTTGCATTGCCATAGAAGCTATATAGTTTGTCCAAATGACTCATAAGTGTGCTGTGTATATCTGTAACTGTTGGTTTTTCAATATGTTTGCCATGGATAATAAAGTGGCTTATTTGACTAAACAGCCATGGATTTCCTTGGGCGGCCCGGCCTATCATAATGCCGTCGGCTGCGGTTGAATCAAGCACAAATTGAGCTTGTTCGGGGGTAGCAATATCGCCGTTGGCGATAACCGGAATAGCGACGGATTGCTTTACTTTTTTAACGGTTTCATGTTCGGCATGACCGTCGAATTTGCAGGCACGGGTCCGGCCGTGAACAGTTAAAGCCGCAATGCCTGCATTTTCGGCTATTTGAGCTATTTCAACGGCATTGCGGTTGTGTAAGTCCCAGCCGGTACGGATTTTTAGGGTAACCGGAATATCGACGGCATTAACGACCGCATCAAGTATTCGCTTTACCAAGGCTTCATCTCTTAATAGCGCGGAGCCTGCGGCAACCGAGCACACTTTTTTTGCCGGACAGCCCATATTAATATCGATAATCTGAGCGCCCCGTTGGGCATTGAGTTTTGCCGCATCAGCCATAAGTCGAGGGTCGGTGCCTAGAATCTGTACCGAACGGATGCCGGCTTCACCGCCGTGATCGACTTTTAACAGCGTTCTTTTATGTTGGCGTAAAGCCGGATTGGACGCGACCATTTCCGACACCGCTAAACCTGCGCCGAACTGCTTGCACAATTCCCTGAACGGACGGTCGCTGATACCGGCCATGGGCGCCAGAATCAGGTTGTTTTCAAGTTGATAAGGACCGATTTGCATGAGAGGGATAAAAGGCGGAAGGAAAAAATTTCGATCGGTACGATTAGCTTAAAAAAGGCGATTTATCCACGAAGGCCGAAAGTAGGCGACTGAAATAAATCTGCATGTTGTATTGAACCGGCGTGCCGCGCGCCAAAGGGTTTAAACACGAGGTGTATTTTAAGCACCGGAGAAGGCGCGCACGGCACGCCTTACGGCTGTTCCGGTCTAAAAATGGAAGCTCTGTTTTATATTTCTTCGAATATAAGCGCGCTTTTCGTGGACTAATCGATTCATTCTAATCGTACGGGTCGAAAAGTTTTTTCGTCCTTCGCCTAAGTTATTTATCTCCGTCGTCATTCCAGATTGGATTGTCGCGGTCTTCCGGTTCCAGCTTGACAATATCTTCTGCATAAATATGCCAAAAAGACTTGTCGATCTTGGCGTTGTTATAGCCTTCTTTTTTATCGTGGCCGAACGGACACCACCAGTTCTCTACAATCTTAACCATATAAGCATGCCACTCAAATAGGGCCACGCTGTAAGGGCAGTACCAAGTGCAATTCAAGATCCAGAACAGTTTCGACTGGGACGTGCTGGCTTTGAATGAGCCGTGCATGGTGATTTGATTTTTTAAGGTATAGCGATGACTGGCCCGATCAGGCAGGAAATCGCCATAGGTTTTGAGATTTTTGGCGCCAATCAGCAGCAAGTGCCAGTAAGTCATATAGGCGCTGGCAAATACAAACGGAAGGGTCAGTATGGGCATGTAGACCAAGACCATGCCAATGGCTCTTTGCACTACCGGGACTTTTTGATGGTTTTTGCCGATTTCAACGCGACCGGAACAGGACTCACAGGCTTTCATTATTTTTATATCCTCATTTTTTTATAGTTAGTAGGGGGGTTATAGTCGGTTTGGTATTATCCTCGTTAAGTAACTGATAAATGCTCAGGCAGCCGGCGCAGCAAAATTTTTGCACGCCGTCATTCGTGGCCAGCGAAAATCCGGTGATTTCTACCGGTTGGCCGCAAAGGAGGCAGGGCTCCTTAACTTTTGCATCGACCATAAAAATGCCTCATATTTTACAAGCTTGAAGAGACGGCACAAAAAAAAGTTTTCAAATATTCGGTCTCGGGAGCCGCCGGATCAATCGGGTGATCCGGCCCCTGCCCTCCCTCGGCAAAAAACACCAAATGACGATCGATGTGCCGTCCTGACGAGCGTAAAATCTCATGCAGATTTTCACGGCTCAGGTGATGGGAGCAAGATGCCGAAACCAATGTGCCGTTTTTAGACAGTACCTGTAGGGCTAAATGATTCAGACGGCGATAAGCTTCATAGCCTTGTTTGAAATCTTTTTTACGCTTAATTAAAGCCGGCGGATCCAGCACAATAATATCATAGAGCCGGTTTTCCAGCCGGGCTTGCTTTAAAAACTCAAACACATCGCTGCGCACAAAGTGCATTTTATCCTGAACCCGATTCAGCGCCGCGTTTTCTTCCGCCAATATCAGCGCGCTTTCCGAAGCGTCTACGCAAGTAACTTCTAAGGCTCCGGCCAGAGCGGCAGGAATGCCCCAGGCTCCGGTATAGCAAAATAAATCAAGCACTCGCTGGTTTTTGGCAATGCCCGCTAATTGGGCGCGGCTGCTGCGGTGATCGTAAAACCAGCCGGTTTTTTGCCCTTCGAGAATGTCGATTTTAAATTGCGCGCCATTTTCTTCAATGATCAGCGGCTCGGGGAGCTTGCCGTAGGCTAGCTCGGATTCCAGGCTTAAGCCTTCCTGCCGGCGCTGGCTGTTATCGTTTTTCAGGATAATGGCTTCGGGACTGAGCAATTCATGCAACGCGGCAAACAGAGCGTCTTTGCGTTGATCGATGCCGGCCGTGGTTATTTGCACTGATAATACCGAACCGAAACGGTCGATGACTAGGCCCGGCAAACCGTCGCTTTCACCAAAAACCAGGCGGTAGTATGGTTTGTCGAACAGTTTTTCCCGTAGCGCCAATGCAGTAGCCAAGCGTTCCTTAAAGAAATTGGCGCCGCATTTCAGGTTGGGCTTTCTGGACAAAAGCCTTGCGCATATCAGGGCTTGAGGATTGATGTAGGCGGTACCCAGCACCTTGCCGTCGTCGCTTTTTACTTGGACCAAATCGCCTGCATTGAATTGCTCAAGCGGCGAGCGCTTAGTGTCGACTTCATTACTGAAAACCCACAGATGGCCTTTGCGCAGACGCTTGTCTTCGTTCTTTTTTAAATAAATTTCCGGATGAGCCATGTTAGTCAATGAGTTAAAAAAATATAAGTGCCCACTTTGATCTTCAGTGAGGCGATGTCAGGTTTGATTTGCTGGTTCCCACGCTCCAACTCTCATCGTTGTCTACCGGGGTTCGCCGATAATCACCCTGTAGGGCGTGCCGTGCGCGCCTTGGGAGTTAAGGCGCGCACGGCACGCCCTACGTTGCAGTCTTATACCGCGACCAAAATGACGGCGCCTCGCAGACACTTGTGTATAAAGCCAAGAGCTCCAGCTTGGGAACCTGCGTAAAAGTGGAGTCTCCAGACCTGATCGTTATACACAAATGTACCCAGAGTCGTCATACCTGCTCGGATGGATGCAGGAATCAATAGTAGAAAGGAGCGCAACTGCTTTTCGATGCCGCAGATAACCTAAAATCCGCAAATGGGGCGCACCTTACCAGGCTGTTTAGCGCCTGATGCCGTCAAGCCTGATCCAGTCTTCCTGTTGCACCGGTACGTTGAACATTACGTATGGCCGGTAAGCACTCATCACCGATTCAGCCTGTTCATGCAAGATGCCGGATAAAACCAGTTGACCGCCGGGGGCCACCAAGCTGGAAATCTGTTCCGCCATGTCGATTAAGGGCTTTGCCAGAATATTGGCCAGCACGATGTCGACCTGGAACGGGACGAACTGTTCGGGCAGGTAACAGGCGATTTTATTTTGTACCTTGTTCTTTAGTGCATTGCTCTGTGTTGCAGTGATTGCCTGAGGGTCAATATCCACCGCGTGAGCTTGTTTAGCCTCTAATAAAATTGCCGCAACAGCTAGTATTCCTGAACCGCAGCCGTAATCGATGACGATTTTGCCGCTCAAGTCGTGCCCGGCCAGCCATTCCAGGCATAAAGCGGTGGTCGGGTGAGTGCCGGTGCCGAAAGCAAGACCCGGATCAAGCGTCAGGCAAACCGTGCCGGATTCATGCTGCTCCTGATCGGTCGGACAAACCCAGAGTTTGTCGGCAAACTTCATCGGATGGTAATACTCCATCCAGGCGCGTTCCCATTCCTGATCTTCTATAATTTCATGCCGCCAGCTGCGCAATTGTTCGGCCTTATACTGAGCGTGAGTCAGCGTCTTGATCAGCGTGGGGTCGGCGTCCAACTCATATAGCGCAATGACCTCGGTATTGCTCCATATTTTAGTCTCGCCGATAGCCGGCTCGTAAACCGGCTCGTCTTCGGCATCCATGTAGGTAACGGACACTGCGCCGAGATTGTCAAAAAAGTCGGCAAGCCGAGGGGCAAGGTCTTCATTGGTGATAACGGTAATTTGGTGCCAGGGCATGTGGAAAGATTTTACAAAAGGGAAAAGAAAAAGTCGGAACACGGATGACACAGATTAGAACGGATTTCCACGGATTCTATTTCTGCACTTAAGTTAAGGCGAATCTAAGAGTTAAGAAATAGTAAAGCCATGTTGGTACATGGCTAAACAAGGTGAATTTACAAATAAACATAGAAAATAATCTGTGTAAATCGGCTTCTATCCGCGTCATCCGTGTTCTAATTTTCAATAAATCCCCAGCTTCTTTTCCAGATAATGGATGTTTTGCCCACCCGCAGCAAAGGCACTGTCGTTCATGATGTCATGCTGCAACGGGATATTGGTTTTAATGCCGTCGATGATAATCTCGCTTAACGCGGTGTTCATCCGGGCAATGGCGCTCTTGCGGTCTTCGCCGTGGGCAATCAATTTGCCGATCATCGAGTCGTAATAAGGCGGCACTTTATAACCGTTGTAGATATGAGTCTCGCAACGGATGCCGGGGCCGCCGGGCATATGGAACTGATCTATGGTACCGGGACAGGGCATGAAGGTTCTGGGGTCTTCGGCATTTAACCGGCACTCGATGGCATGGCCCTGGATTTTTACCTGCTCCTGGGTAATAGACAACCGTTCACCGGCCGCAATGCGCAGCTGTTCCTTGACGATGTCGAAACCGGTGACCATTTCGGTGACCGGATGCTCAACCTGCACGCGGGTGTTCATTTCAATGAAATAGAACTCGCCTTTTTCATACAAAAACTCAAACGTGCCGGCGCCCAAATAGCCGATGTCGACACAGGCTTTGGCGCAACGTTCGCCTATGGCTTTACGTTGCGCTTCGGTGATGCCGGGAGCCGGGGCTTCTTCAACCACTTTTTGATGGCGGCGTTGCATAGAGCAGTCGCGTTCGCCTAAATGTATCGCGTTGCCATGAGAATCGGCCATGACCTGAAACTCGATGTGCCGGGGATCTTCCAGGAATTTTTCCATGTACACCGTGGGATTGCCGAAAGCGGTACCCGCCTCGGCTTTGGTCATGGAAATAGCATTTAATAAAGCCGCTTCGGTATGCACGGTACGCATACCCCGACCGCCGCCGCCGCCGGCAGCTTTGATGATAACCGGATAACCGATTTCCTGCGCCAGCTTCAGGTTCTTTTTGTTGTCATCCGACAGTGGGTCGTTATTGCCGGGAACGCAAGGAATTCCGGCGGCAATCATCGCATTTTTAGCGGAAATCTTGTCGCCCATCATGCGGATGGTTTCTGCATTGGGGCCGATAAAAACAAAGCCGCTTTGTTTTACCTTTTCAGAAAAATCGGCATTTTCCGACAAAAAGCCGTAACCGGGATGAATGGCTTCCGCATCGGTGACTTCAGCCGCGCTGATAATGGCCGGAATATTCAAGTAGCTGTCGACGGATGCCGCAGGACCGATACAAACGGATTCATCGGCCAAGCGTACGTGTTTTAGATCCCGGTCCGCCTCGGAATGTACGGCAACAACCTTGACGCCTAGTTCCCGGCAGGCGCGCAGAATGCGCAATGCTATTTCGCCTCGATTGGCGATAACGATTTTATCGAACATGAGCTTCCCCGTTTTTGCTGTTATTCAATGATGAATAATGGTTGGCCATATTCGACAGGTTCGGCGTTTTCAACCAAGACTTTGCTGATGGTGCCGCTTTTATCCGACTCAATCTGGTTAAGAATTTTCATCGCCTCGATGATGCATAAGGTATCGCCAACCTGGACGGATTGACCCACTTCGGCAAAAACCTTGGTGCCCGGTGAAGCGGAGCGGTAAAAAGTGCCGACCATTGGCGATTTGACCACATGCCCGGTGATTTTTTCCTCAGCCGGCACCACTGCCGAAGCGGCGGCCACAGCAGGCGCAGCGGCAACAGGTGCGGGCGCGTAAGCAACGGCGGCGGGAGCGGCGGAATAACGGCTGATGCGAATGGATTCTTCGCCTTCTTTGATTTCCAGTTCGGCAATGTCGGACTCTTCGATAATTTCAATGAGTTTTTTAATTTTTCTAATATCCATCGTTTTAGTTTCTCTCGGCTAATATCTGATCAGCGGCCACTAAGGCCAGTTGGTACCCGGTTGCCCCTAATCCGCAGATAACGCCTTTGGCAATATCCGAGAAATAGGAATGTTTTCTAAAAGGTTCGCGTGCATGGACGTTTGATAAATGAACCTCTATAAATGGGATCTTGGTTGCCAGCAGCGCGTCACGAATAGCGACGCTGGTATGGGTAAAGGCTGCCGGATTAATGATGATGAACTCAACCTGAGCTTGGTAAGCCTCATGTATCAGTTCTACAATTTGGTGTTCTGCATTGTTTTGATGAAAGTTAAGCTGATGCCCCAGTTCGGCAGCTTTTTGTTCAAGATTGTATTTAATGTCGGCAAGAGTTTGATTTCCGTAAAGACCGGGTTCGCGAATACCCAACAGGTTTAAATTCGGCCCATTTAAAACGGTAATAGTCGCCATCAATCTTGTAGTCAGTGAGGGGTTAAAAACATTGTTAGCCGGCAATTTTGCCCAATTTGCGGAGTTTTGTCCAGATATTATGTTTTTAACCAAAGATAGCGGCAGGATTCAAGCTGATTAGAGGCATTACGGACAAATCAGCTGATTTTGATTTGCCTACCCGCCTAAGTAAAGTTTAAAGCGGCAGTTAAATCCATGCAGGACTGATCGAATCCTGCATGGCTCGGAATACTGATTCTTCAGGAATATTGCACAGGCACAGGCTCCAGCTTCCAGATATCCCTGTTATAGTCGCCGATGGTTCTGTCCGTGGAAAATTTACCGCTGTTTGCACAGTTTAATATGCTCATTCGAGTCCAATGATCCTTGTCCTGGTAAGCCGCTTCGACGCGTTTTTGCGCGTCGATATAGCTTCTAAAGTCGGCGATAGTCATCCATGGGTCATATTTGCTTTTAACGGATGCGATAAGGCCGTCGAAAATCCCCGGTTCAAACTGATTAAAATGCCCGCTTTCCAGAAGACTCATCACCCGTTGCAAATCTTCATCCTGATCAATGATAGCAACAGGATCATAATGTTCCCGCCTTGCTGCGATCTGTTCTTCGGTTAGGCCGAACAAAAAGAAGTTTTCATCGCCGACTTCTTCCCGTATTTCAATATTAGCGCCATCCAGTGTGCCGATGGTTAATGCACCGTTCATCATCAGTTTCATATTGCCGGTGCCGGAGGCCTCTTTGCCTGCGGTAGAAATCTGCTCGGAAAGATCGGCCGCCGGGCAAATTATTTCCATCCCTGAAACCCGGTAATCGGGCAGAAAAAACAGGGTTAGCTTATCGCCGACATCGGGATCGGAATTAATAACTTGGGCGACATTATTAATCAATTTAATGGTCCTTTTTGCCATCGCATAACCGGGGGCGGCCTTGCCGCCAATCAATACGCAACGCGCCACCCAGTTTGTGGTCTCGCCGCGTTTAATGCGATCGTAAAGATGAATCACATGCAGGACATTTAAAATCTGCCGCTTGTATTCATGGATGCGTTTAACCTGAATATCGAACAGCGCCTCGGGATTTAAACTAAGATCCTCATCCGCCTGCTGCTGTTTGTGCGCAATCAGGCGCTGTTTGGCATGTTGCTTTATCGTACGCCAACGGTTTCGAAACTCGGCATTTTCTGCATAAGGCTCCAGCTTTTTTAATTCATCCAGGTGAGTTATCCAGCCGTCGCCGATAGTTTCGGTTATTAACGCGGCTAATTCAGGATTACAAGAAGCCAGCCAGCGGCGCGGAGTTACACCGTTGGTTTTATTGTTAAACTTGTTCGGCCATAATTCGTAAAAGTCACGAAACAAACCCTGTTGCAGCAACTGGGAATGCAATTGGGCAACGCCATTGACCGAAAAACTGCCGACTATGGCAAGATAAGCCATACGCACCTGCTGCTCGGCGCCTTCCTCTATAATCGACATTCTGCTCAGTCTGGCTTTATCGCCGGGCCAATGCGCGGCGACTTCCGACATAAAATGGGCATTTATTTCAAAGATAATTTCCATCAATCTTGGCAACAATCTTTGCATCAGCTTGACCGGCCATTTTTCCAGTGCTTCAGGCAGCAGGGTATGATTGGTGTAAGCCATAGTTTGCCGGGTAATTCCCCAAGCTGTCCTCCATGGCAGGCCATGCACATCCATTAACAGGCGCATCAGCTCGGCAATGGCAATGCTGGGGTGGGTGTCGTTTAATTGAAAGCAGCTTTTTTTGGCGAAGTTGCCAAAATCATGTCCATGCTGCCTTACCCAATGGGAAATGACGTCCTGCAAGCTGGCGGAGGCCAGGAAATACTGCTGGCGTAATCTTAATTCCTTACCGTTTTCATTGGCGTCATTGGGATACAGCACCATGGTAATGTGCTCTGCGGTGACTTTTGAGGCTACCGATTCGGCATAGCCGCCCGCATTAAACTCATCCAGGTTAAATTCCTCAGTCGCCACGGATTTCCATAAGCGTAAAGTATTAACCGTGTTGTTTCGGTAGCCGGGTATCGGGGTATCGAGGGGGACGGCCAACACATCATGATCGCTGATCCAGCATACCCGCTGCCTGCCTTGTTCATCCGTTTGTATTTCGGTATGGCCGCCAAACTTGATGCGTAGCGAATATTCCAAGCGCTCAACTTCCCAGACATTGCCGTGACGCAGCCAGTGATCCGGCTTTTCGACTTGTTCGCCATTGACGATGGCTTGGGTAAACATACCGTATTCATAACGTAAACCATAACCTACGACCGGCAATTGCAAGGTCGCGCAACTGTCGATAAAACAGGCGGCCAGACGCCCCAACCCGCCGTTACCCAACCCGGCATCGAGCTCTCGGTCAATCAGTTCTTCGATTTCAATGCCCAAATCGTGCATGGCCTGGGTGGCCGGGTCCGTTATGCCGAGGTTAAGCATGGCGTTGCTTAAGGTTCTACCCATCAAAAATTCCATGGACAGATAAAATACCTGCCGACTATCCACTTTGTTATAGGTTTTATACGTATTTTTCCAGCGCTCCATCAGCCGGTCACGAATAGACAGCGATAACGCTTCGCAGGCATAAAAAGGAGATGAACGAAAATTCTCATCCCGGCCCAGCAAGTGAACGTAATACCGTTTAAAGTCATCGATGAAATCCTCTTTTATTACTCCCAAGACAGGAACATCGGTGATTGAAGATGTAGGCTTGCTCTTAACAAATCGTTTATTAGGCATGGTGCTCTCCAAGTGATTGATGCGAATAAGGTGTCACGTTCAATTATTGTCCGTATATTTTACTTTTCAATCATATGCTTATTATCGGTGCGAGTCAGAATTTCCAGCCACAATGCCTCATAAGCAAGCGTAGACGGGCTTTTCTTGATATAGCCTCCCAGCGGCATACGTTCCAGCCCCATGCGTTCGATATCGCTGGCATAAGGGATGGCGCTCGTTAAAATCTCAGGATGCTCTTCCATCAAATTGCTCATAATGTCCCGATGCATTTTTTTGCGCCGGTCGGCCATGGAAAAAAACGGGATCAGCGTCAGTTTATGCAAATGATTATCTTCGATGAACTTTTCCAGTTGCTCAAGCGTTCTTAACGACAGCGTGGTAGGAATTATCGGCGACAACAATATATCCGCAGCCTCAAATACGGCTTCGGATAGTAATGAAATGCTGGGTGGGCAATCCAGAAAAATAAAATCGTATTCTTCCGCCAAGGGCTTCAGGAGTTTTTTAAGTCGTTGGGTTGGCTTTTTTTTGGCGTCCAAAACCAGATCCAGGTTTCTGAAGGAAAAATCGGCCGGTAATAAGTCCAGATTATCAAAATCGGTCCCTTTAACCAGACCGTCCAGTTCGCGTTTCCCGGCAATTAATTCTTTGCTGCCGCCTTTGATCTTGGGTTTGATGCGAAAATAATAACTACTGGCTCCCTGCGGATCAAGATCCCAAACCAGTGTACGGTAGCCGTTGCGCGCAGCCGTATAAGCCAGATTGACCGCGCTTGAGGTTTTACCGACCCCTCCTTTGATACTGTAGACCGCTAACACATTCATTGTAGTCTCGTGTTTATACCGATAAAGTTAAAGCACGATAAGTGAATCCACCGCTATTGGCAAGTCTACCAACCTACTTGAGTGGGGATCATACTGTTGAGTTACGCTTTCAAGCGTTCGCCCTGAGGCTCAACGCGAACGGCTTGAATCAACCTGGAAAAATTATTTGATCCGCGAAAAGCAGGCTTATATTCAAATAGAGACCAAATTGTCGACCTGTACGATTAGTTTTATCCAAGAAAGACTGAAATAAATCAGCCTGTTGTATTACAGGCCGTAGGGCACGCCGGCTGCCCCGTCCAAAAATGGAAACCTTGTTTTATATTTTCGTGCTTTTTGCGGACTAACTGCGGTTTTTAGGGGCAATCCTATTGAGAGCAAAAGCCTTTAGTGCGCTCGGCAGCCAAGACTTAAGGGGATGGTGAGGCCAGCCGAACGCCATTGCGATCGCCTTGTTTGACAAGATATAACGCATCATCCGCCCATTTCATCAATTCTTTCCAACTGGGTTTGGCCCCCATAGAGCCTGCCACACCAATACTGACGGTAACCGGGTAACGTAAAACCAAACCTGGGGGCTGGCTTTCTTCGATAGAACAACGAATGCGCTCGGCCAGCGACAAAGCTGTTGAACCGTCGGTGTTGGGAGCGATGATCAGAAATTCTTCGCCACCTAATCGGCAGACGATATCGTTGGTGCGTGCGGTTTCCCGCATCAGGCGGGCGGCATGAGCCAACACCTGATCGCCGACATCATGGCCTAAAGTGTCGTTGACCGATTTAAAATGATCCAAATCCAGCATTAACACACTCAAGGGTTGCTTCGAGCGTAGTGCTGCCGCTGATTCCTGTTCCAATCGGTTCAGCGCATAGCGCCGATTGGGTAAACCGGTCAGAATATCGGTATTCGCCATGGACTTAAGCCGGCGGTTAGCTGCCGCCAGCTCGGCAGTATAGCGCTGGATATCCCGGCTCTCTTTTTCCAGCTCCAGTTGCAGCATGATGATACGCTGCCCCGCCCGGATGCGTGCTAACAGTACGCGCAGACTGACCGGCTTGGTCACGTAGTCGTCGATACCGGCATCAAAGGCTTCAACCAAGGCATCCTCATCTTCCGTCGAAGTCAGCATAATCAGGTAAATATTTTTGCCGAAAACCGATGCCCGCAGCGCTTTACAAAGAGCCAGCCCATCCATGGGTTTCATGCGCCAATCGGTAATCATCAATTGCGGCCTGTGCTCAATAACATGCTTTAGCGCGGATTCGCCGTTGCGGCATACTGCGACCTGGTTTCCGGCCGCTATCAACTGCTTGGAAAGACGCGCCAGCATGATGGGATCGTCATCGACCAGCAATAAGTCCAAACCGGACGAAACCGACTCCATAGACTCAACAGTTTTTAACAAAGACTGGCGAACATCGGTTTTTACGTCAATCAATTTTCCCCACTCGTGCCAAAGCTCGATGGTTTCATTGATGAACTCCAGCAGAGCGGGTTCGTCCAGGCCATGAAAGCAGGCCTCTGCGGTTAAATCCGGCAGCAATGCGACTCGAGAAGCTTCATCGGCCACACAGTAATTCCCGATTATCCGGGCAAAAATAAGTTGCCTGGCAAACTGCTCGGTTCGGTTAAGCCCTGCTGTTTTCATCTCGAAGCTCAGTTTCAAGGCATCCAGAAATACCACCGGAAATCCCCAGTCGGCCAACAACATTAAACTCAAAGCGTTATGGTCGATGGCGAAACGCTCCCGCTCCAGAGCAAGAAGCTGTACGCCCGTTGCCGCACTTAGACATTCGCCGTAGATTTCAGACCAGGCAGTCGCCAAAGCAAGACTGCCGATGTCGCTAAGCAAACCCAAGGTAAACGATTCTGCAGGCACCACGGTAATTTCTCGTGCAGTAATCGCCGCAATGGACACAGACATCGCCAAGGATCGGGACCAGTAGGCCTCATAATCAAAGCCCGGACAATGCCCCTTACCGTTGCTGCCGATCAGGGAAAGACTCAAGGCAAAGTTGCGTACCGTCTGCATACCCATCATCATTATTGCCGTTTGAACATCGGCGATAGGCCGCCGAGCTCCGAAGGCGGCCGAATTGGCGAAGCGCAAGATGCGTCCGCTGAGTGCGGGATCGACTTTAACCAGTTGGGTCACTTGTTGCACGGTGGCATCGTTTTGTTGCACCAGTTGCATGATGGCCAGCGCCGTTCCCGAAGGGGAAGGCAGGCGATCGGCCGCTTTGAGTTCATTAAGATTGAATTCGGTATTCATTGATTGTGTTCTTTTCTTTCAACTGCGGGGATGCAGGAGGTAGAGCAACGCTGGGAGCGGTTGCCGAGCAGGCTTTCGACTAATGCCTTCGTGGCTTGAATCAAATCATCAGTCATCAACTGGAAATCCGCGTCTGCTGCTTTGCTGCGGGCGGCGTGTTCCAGGTTTACGGCAAGGCTGATTAATTTTTCGGCGCAAAAATGTCCGGCCATGCCTTTAATGGCATGGGCTGCGTCGGCCAATGCAAGGAGATCGGCGCGAGACAGCGCGGCGGCCAATTCTGCCAGCTGCACAGGCGCCTCTTCGAGAAATAAATCGATCATCTCGCTCAGTAAATCATGGTCGTCATCCAGCCGTTTAAGAGCGGCTTGTTCGTCCCACCCCTTCGACTCCGCTCGGGGCAAACCCCGAGCGTCGTCTAGGGGTTCATCCTTGACTGCGGCGGGTGAAGGCTCACTCTGAGTGTTGACGAGGGACTCACCCTGAGCGGAGTCACCGGACGACCCCAGCCAGCGTTCCAAAACCACTGACAGATCAGCTCGATTCAGAGGCTTGCTAAGATAATCGTCCATACCCGCCGATAGGCATTTCTCGCGTTCTCCTGCCGATGCATGGGCAGTAAGCGCTGTGATCGGCGTGTGTAATTTGCCGCCGGCGGCAAGTTCTTGTTCGCGCCAAGCGCGCGTGGCCTCGTAACCATCCATGACCGGCATTTGGCAATCCATGAACACCAGATCGTAGGCTTGAAGCTCCAACTGATCCAGCGCCACTTGCCCGTTATTGGCCAGATCGGGCTTAATCCGGAACTTGGCGAGCTGGGCAAGTATCACTTTTTGATTGACCTTATTATCTTCCACCACCAGTACCCGCTTACCGCTGTAATCGATCATGACCTCCTTTACCCTGGGTACCGGCGCGGTTTTCCGGCTGGGATGCTGCAATGCATCGATAACGGCATCAAAAAGCTGCGATTGCCGTACCGGTTTTAACAGACTTTGGGTGAATCCCGCAGCAAGTCTTTCAGCTTCCGAACCTATTGTGCCTGAGGATAAAAGAATGCGCGGGGTGCCTGCAATCTCGGGCTTTTCAATGATGGCGCGCGCCAAGGTGAAGCCGTCCATGTCCGGCATCTGCATGTCCGACAGCAGCAAATCATAGGGTTCGTTTCGTAGAGCGGCGGCTTCGAGTTCAACAAGCGCCGCAGGTCCGTTGTCCGCTTCGTTTAAAGTAAAACCCCAATTGCTCAAATAATGGGTCAAAATCATTCGATTGGTGGCGTTGTCATCGACTATTAAGGCGCGCTTGTTGGCAAAGTTGGCTTGCGGGAGAGGCGCGTCGTTATCCACCTGCGTTAATGGCAGAGTAAACCAAAACTTTGAGCCTTGCCCCAAGGTGCTGTCAACGCCGATGCTGCCGTCCATAAGCACAACCAAGTCCTTGCTGATGGATAGGCCAAGCCCGGTGCCGCCATAACGCCGGGAGGTGGTACTGTCGGCCTGGGAAAAAGCCTGAAACAGGCGCGCTTGCGCCTCGGCGGTAATGCCGATACCGGTATCCACGACCTCAAAACGTAATACCGCCAAGGATGGCGTATATGGCGTAAACCTGCCGGGAACGGCTGCGGCGCCGGTAGCGTCTTTTTCCGATACGCTGACTTTGACCGAAACTTCGCCTTTCTCGGTAAATTTGACCGCATTGCCGATCAGGTTGGTCAGCACTTGACGGATGCGCGTGGGATCGCCCAGCCAACGTAGCGGTAAATTCGCCGGTAGAAAACAATTTAATTCGAGGCCTTTACTATGGGCGCGGCTGGACAGCAGCGAGCAAACTTCCTCGACCAAATCCGGCAGATTAAATTCGATCAGTTCAAACTCGATTTTACCCGCTTCCAATTTGGAAAAATCCAGAATATCGTTGATGATGGTTAACAAAGATTCCGCTGAGTTTGCCGCGATCTCTATCAAATCCCATTGTTCACGAGACAGTTGCGTATCCTGCAACAAATCCAGCATGCCCAATACGCCGTTCATCGGGGTGCGAATCTCATGACTCATATTAGCCAGGAACTCGGTTTTGGTATGGGCAACCTGCAAGGCGGCATCACGAGCCGCCTCCAGCGAAACATTGGCCTGATGTTGGAGCAAGGCGAGCACGACCATTTCGCCTACCTGCTTGAGCATGGCAATACGCGACTCGCTTTGTACGGGGTAAGTGTCGGTAAAAATAAACAATACCCCGAGAATTTCCTCACCGGAAGCGATAGGCACAACGTAGTGACCATGAGGCTCTCTACCATCGCAACAGCAATCATCGGCAACAACAAGCTGCTTTGACAGCGCAACTTGTCCGCATAAGCCGTCGCCAAAAGCTGTGCGCGGCTCTGGTCCGGGAAACCCTGCATCCGGCTCGTCGCCTTCTTCAGCTAAGTTCGGGCCAAGCCCTACGAAGCGTTCCAGATAATCATCATCCTGTGCCCGTAACAACACGCAACCCTTACGTTGCAGATTGAGAGCCTTGAGAGCGAAGAGAATAGCCAAAACCTGAGCAAAGCGTTGTTTCAATGACAGAGGCTGATGCAAGGCCTCGGAGATCGCCAGACGGGCGGCAGTATCGTCAGCTTCGATGTGCAGGGCGGCTTCCCGCTCGACCTGTTTGCTGACGTCATGCTGAATCTGGACATAGCCGGACAGCGTACCGTTTGCCGTCAAAATCGGCGTGATATTGGTCTTGGCCCAGTATTCCAAAGCATCCGGAGCTTGCCCTGAGCGGAGTCGATGCTCCGATTCCGAACTACCGCTGTCGCTTATACGCTCCGGTGTGGACGCATTGCTGCGGCGACGGCCCCGCAGCCGACCTGACCAGGCTTCGCTGCAACGGAGCCTGCTTTGCATCTCGGACAGGGCTTGTCGGTCGGCGGTAGGACTATCCAACACGTAAGGTTTTTGGCCGATCAGCGCCTCCTCCGGCCAGCCGGTAAACAGGCACAGCGCCGGGTTGGCGTAGTCGATGAACCCCTCTGCATTAGTGATCAGTATCATCTCGCTGCTGGCGTCCAGCGCCCGCTTAAGCGCCGTCAACTTGAGTTCATTCGCTTTTCGCCTGGTAATATCCCGGCGTATCGAAAGATATTGCTTGGGCTTGCCGTCTTTATCCAACAACGGCGCTATCGTGCTGTCCACCCAATACAATTCTCCGTCTTTGCGGCGATTGCAGAACTCTCCGCGCCATACTTGTCCTGCGGCAATGGTGTTCCACATAGTGCGGATGTAATCCTGGTCGTGATAGCCGGAGTTGACGATACGATGATCTTGTCCGATGAGTTCATGCCGCGCATAACCGGAGAGTTTGCAGAACATGTCGTTAGCATAAACGATACGCCCGCGAACGTCGGAGATACTGATCAGGACATGAGCTTCGAGGGCTTCCAGCAGCCCCTTATTCGATACCATCTGCTCATCGACTTGCGTTTGTTTTTGATCGATCTGCAAGGCTAGCGGGCGCAATGCCAAAAGCCACAACAGAGGCGCGCTCAAAGCCGTCAGCAAAGCGGTATTCAGAGCAATATCCTGTATCGGCGATAAGACAATTTCCCACTGATGAAGCGCATCAAGCAGTAACATAACCAGCATTTCGGAACCGCCAAGAACGGCAATAACGATGCATAACGAGCAGGTACGATTACGATTCAGGTATTGCGGAGGCGACAGCGGAGTGGGCATAAATCTCTTCTGATTTGATCTGGTTATCACTATTAGGTTAAGAATAATAGCCTGATTATCAGGGTATCGCCATTTTTTTCAGGCGGTAGTAAAACGGTTATTTCCGTCTGCTCAGACTTGGATGACTGAGCGGAGCGGGTATGAAACAGCTTGTAAATATCATCCGGCATCGAATAATCGCCGGACTGTCCGCCTTGTCCATATTCCTCGCCACCCGGAGGAACGTAGTTTTTCAAGTCTTTTGTCGAATAAGAAGCGGCTCCTCATTTAACTCAGTCCATTGCGATTGCTGAGTCAGCTAAATCGGTCACCATGGAGCCGATTGGATATAATGCTATAGTACAGAAAAATAATGATTTTGAAGGAAGATGACAATGACTGATAAGAATAATGAAAAACACAAGATAGTGATTGTTGGCGGCGGGGCGGCGGGTCTTGAGCTTGCCACCGGTCTGGGTAAAAAATTAGGCAAAAAAGGCTTGGCTGAAGTTATGTTGCTGGACGCTTCACCGACTCATATTTGGAAACCGTTGCTGCATGAGGTTGCAGCAGGTACATTGGATGAATCCGAGCAGATTGAATATCTGGCCCAGGCTCATCGGAATCATTTCCGCTTCAGGCTGGGCAAAATGGAAGGCTTGAATCGGCAGAAAAAGGAAATTTATGTCAGCCCCACTCTGAGCGACAGCGGCGAAGAATTAATCCCCAGACGTACTTTCAGTTACGATACGCTGGTGATGTCGGTCGGCAGTATCAGCAACACTTTTAATATTAAGGGCGTGGCGGAACACTGCCTATTCCTGGATACCACCGCACAGGCTTTTAAGTTTCAAAGACAGCTGGTTGAATCGTATATGAAAAGCCATGCCGGTAAAAACAATACCGACGATAAAACCTTATCTATCGTTATAATTGGCGCGGGAGCCACCGGCGTCGAGTTGTCGGCGCAATTGCACGAGGTCACCAATCTGCTGGCGGTTTACGGTCTGGATGAGTCCAGCGATGTGAAATTGACCATTATTGAAGCGGCGACGCAATTGTTACCCGCACTACCCGGCAAATTAGCCCAGGCGACGCAACAACAACTGGTCAAACTCGGTATTGACCTCAAGCTGGGGCGCCGGGTGATTGAGGTCACCAAGGAAGGCGTTTATACCCATGACGGCGAGATGATACCGGCGGATCTTAAAGTCTGGTCGGCGGGCATCAAAGCGCCGGATTGGATGAAAGACCTGGACGGCCTTGAGGTTAACAGGATCAACCAGTTACTGGTCGATGAAACGTTAAAAACCGCCGACGATAATATTTTTGCCATAGGCGATTGTGCGGCCTGTCCCTGGCCGGGACATGACGGCAATGTGCCGCCGCGGGCGCAGGCGGCGCATCAACAGGCATCGGCGTTAAGCAAATCGATAGTCAACCGCTTACAAGGCGGCAGTCCGGTGAAATATGTTTATCTCGATTACGGATCGTTGGTTGCGCTGGGCAAATACACCACGGTCGGCAATCTGATGGGCAATCTGATGGGATCGGTCAGTATCGGAGGTTTTATCGCCAGAGTGGTTTATCTGTCCTTGTATAAGATGCATCAAGTGGCGGTACACGGTTATTTCAGGACGGCGATGCTGACGCTTTCCAATCTGTTCAGGCGTAGCGCTCATGCCACCATAAAAATGCATTAGCATTTTATGTACCTCATTCAGGCGTTATGCGCATTTTTATTATTAAGCTTTTAAACACCTGCGCAGTTACTTTTATCACTATTTATAAAGATCAAAACCATGTTTGAAATTGAATACGAATTCCGCGAAGAAGATTTAATCCATTTTAATGAAATACAGTTCATGAGAAATGAAGAGATACAAAGCAATATAAGAAAAAACCGTTGGATAGTGCCGGGCATCATGGCGCTTATCGGCTCGTTTTATTATTTTTATTATGCCGATATGAAGTCGTCGGGATATATCATCGTTATTGCCGCGCTTTGGGCGCTGCTCTCGCCCAAGATAATGATGCTGGATTTGCGTAGGCAGATTCTTAAAAACTATAGCGCTAAAGAAAAGATCAATATGTTCGGCACCTATACATTGAGCATTGATCCCGCCAACCCCAATTACCTGCTGGAAAAATCACCCAGCGGCAAACATAAAATGGCCTGGGCCGAGCTGGTCAGAGTGGAATACGGCAAACGTTATGTTTATATCTATATCAATTTGAGTACTGCGCTGGTCATTCCGGTAGAAACCGTAAAAAAAGGCGATCTTGAGCAATTTGCCGAGCAGGCGGAAAAAATGATTGAGCGGTTTGCGTAGAAAGCATCAATGTGTCCCCGGTAGTTATTCACAAAACCTGTGGATAACTCTGTGGATTGATTGTTTTATCTATCGCTTACTTGCGGTTTTTATTGGTGTTTTGTTAAATTGTATAAAAACGCAACAAATCAATAAATATACAAATTATCAATAACTTAGGCGCGGTTATCGGGTTTTGAACGGCACTTTAAAGGCAACGCTAAGTTACTGATTGTTGCTGTGTGCAAACGTTAAATACGCTATCAAAAACCGATCAATTAATGCCTTGCACGGTTGGCCTCCAATAAAAGCAGCGCCTAGGAGGCTGTCCGAGAACTAACGTTTAACTAATTCGCCTGCTATATGCCTACTATATATGCTGTCTTGAAAGATTTAAAACGCTATATATTGAAGTCAGCTGACAAGCATGTTAGTTCTCGGACAGCCTCCTAGTTTTGGTCGTTTCGCCCGCAGCTTTCAATCGCACAACCAATACGCTGGTAGTTCTGCCTATTACTGGCGGCGGAAACCATGCCCGTACCGGCGGCTTTGCGGTAACGTTGATGGGGGCTGGCACGAATACGACAGGTGTTATCCGGTGCGATCAGCCGTGCGCAATCGACCTAAGCGCCCGCCACGCCAAGAAGCTGGAAAGTGTACCGGAACCCATTATGGATGAAGTATTGGCACGGTTGGTAGTGATCTTCGAGTAGAACGTGCTCCGCACAAGTGGCCTTATGTTAAATTTGCTCGGCCATTAGACAGCTCATATCGAAATATTTAATGTTTAAGCGATGCCGCAAGATAAACCTCAAACTCCTGTGCAGACATCGGCTTGGCGAACAAAAAACCCTGACAATAATTACAACCCTGCTGACGTAGAAACTCCAGTTGCTGCTCTGTTTCCACGCCTTCGGCAACTACTTTCAAATGCATGCTGTGCGCAATGGTGATAATAGCCGCTACCAGAGCGCTATCGTCGGGATTATCGCCAATGTCACTGACAAATGAGCGATCTATTTTAAGGGTATGGACAGGGAATTTTTTTAGATAATTCAGGCTTGAATAACCCGTGCCAAAGTCGTCTTCGGAAATATGCACCCCCACTTTCCATAAGTCTTGCACCGTAGATACGGCTTTAACCATGTCGTGCATCAACATGCTCTCGGTAATTTCCAATTCCAGATCTTCTGGCGGTAGCTGAGTTTTATCCAATACCTCCTGCACCACGTCCTTAAAATTTCCCTCATAAAACTGTCGGGCGGAAACATTGACGGTAATCTGGGGGAGTGACCAACTTTGTTCTCGCCAAGCCATGGTCTGCGCACAGGCGGTGTGCAATATCCATCTGCCGATACCGATGATAAGACCGCTGTCTTCGGCGAAAGGGATGAAATCTTCCGGATTAATCAAGCCGCGCGTTGGATGCTGCCAGCGTATCAACGCCTCGGCTTTGATTAGCTCTCCACTGGCAACATCCACGATAGGCTGATAATACACCTGAAACTGTTCGTCGCTCAGTGCTACGCGCATGTCCGTGGTCAATTGCAAGCGGTTTTGCGCGGCTTCCTGCATGGAATGCGCGAAATAGCAATGGCGGTTGCGTCCTTGATCCTTAGCCCCGTACATGGCTTGATCGGCATTTTTTAGTAATTCGTCGATGTTATCGCTATCTTTTGGATATAGCGAAACGCCTATGCTGGCCGATATATAGGCCAGTTCTGTACCTAATCGGTACGGTTCGGCAATGCTCTGTAAAATGTCCTGAATGACGCGTTCGATGCCGCCTATATCACTTACTTCGCTCAGAATGACAGCGAACTCATCCCCGCCCAACCGTGCCACCGTATCGGTATCACGCACACAACGACTCAAACGTTCTGTCGCGTCTTTGAGCAGCTCATCCCCCATAATGTGTCCCAAGGTATCATTGACCTGTTTGAAGTGATCCAGATCAATGAACAGCAAGGCCACAGACAGCTTAGTACGATCAGCTTTCTTGATCGCCTGCTCCAGATGATCACGGAACATGCTCCGATTGGGCAGTTCGGTCAGCGGGTCATAATGAGCCTGCCGCCAGATTAATTCGTCGGATTGTTTGCGTTGGGTGATGTCGGAAAACAAGCCTACCCGTCGATGCGCCGAGCCATCGGGATTGTAGCTAGTGTTGATGGATAGCCATTCGGCATAAAATTCGCCGCTCTTACGCCGGTTCCAGACTTCTCCAGACCAGTGGCCGCTTTCGATAAGTTGTTTCCACATTGATTGGTAAAATGCGGCATCCTGCCGACCAGAGCTGAGAATATTGGGGTTTTTACCCACTACCTCTTCCTGAGAGTAGCCAGTGAGTTCGGTAAATGCCGGGTTGACGGCAAGAATGGTGCCGTCGGCATCGGTAATCGTCACCCCTTCGCTACTGTTTTGGAAGACCAAAGCGGCTAGGCGTAAAGATTCTTCCGTTTTCTTGCGTTCGCTAATATCGGTTTGTGTGCCGATCATGCGCAAGGCCTTGCCATTAGCGTCGCGAGCAATCACCTTACCGCGCGTCAACAGCCATACCCAATCGTTGCTCCGGGTGCGTGCGCGATATTCGTATTGATAGCTGTCTGCTTCCCCTTCACGGTGCGCTTGCAATGCCGTCATCATGCCTGGGTAATCGTCAGGGTGTATGCTTGATTTCCAACGTAAAATACGCTCATCGCCGTGCTTTAGGTCATAGCCCAGAATCTCTTTGCAACGCGGGGAAAAATACGTCTCGCCGGTTTGAAAATTCCAATCCCACACGCCATCGCCCGCGCTTTCCAACGCAAATTTCCAACGCTCTTCGGCGACCAGCAGGCTTTCTTCTGTCTTCTTACGCTCGGAAATGTCGCGGACAATGGCCTGAAAATAAAGGCCATCGTCTGTGGTAATCATGCACAGACTGGATTCCACGGGAAAAACACGACCATCTTTACGCTGATGTTCCGTTTCGAGCACTAATGATTTAAGTGTTTTTAAACACCCCATATCAGCATCGAAGCACAGTTGTGCTTGTGGACAGCGTAGTTGCCGAAAACTCAGGCCAAGCAACTCCCGCTCGGAATAGCCATAATAATGACAGGCGCAGTCATTGACCTCGATAATGCGCAAATCTGCGTCCATCAGAATAATGGCATCGTTGGCATATTTTGTGAAGTAATTAAAACGTTGCTTTTCCAGGGAGAGATGACGATACCAATCTCTTTCGCCCTTGATCTTTTGAGTCGTTAGCCAAAATTCTCGTATGAAAAAGGCTATCAGCAAAAAACCGCCAAACATAACCAAAATTAACAGCCATTGGTTACGGATTTTGTTGGCGTTTTCAATGACTACCAAGTGCCATGGCGTACCGGAAATTTGACGCAATTCGGCAAAAACGGACGTACCGGTATAATCGTTGCCCAGGAAAAAACCTTTAGCACCACGCACTGCATGAGCGCCAGCCAGGTTTGGCGTATTCAACGGCATGGTAAAGCTAAAAAGGGGAACATTAACATGTTGCAATTTGTTGAAATAACGCACACTCTCTCCGTCTTGTGCTACCAACAAGACCTCAATGCCTTGACCAAAAGAGTTCAGCGTATCCCACAAGAAAGGAAGAAAGTGGCTTTGAGGATCTATGTGGAAATAAATGGCTCCTGCCTGATTCTGGCTTTGCGGGTTAAACGGCGCGATTAAATCAATCTCCCACCGGCCTTGCGTGGAGTCGTCGTGTAAGTTGGATAACACTACATTGCCGCTGTCCATGGCTTGTTTCAACAAAACCAGATCATCTCCGCCTAAATCTATATTTTTCCCTACGCTTAATACTCGCTCACCATCGCGGGTAACAACGGAAATGCCGCTATAACCGTAGGCGGTTTGAACCGCGTTAAGTCTGGCAAGTATCATGCTGTCGGATACCGCAGTCTGCCGCCCTTGCAGACTATCTGTTATCATTCGCATGAATGTGGCGTCACCGGTCAAGGCGCTGGCATCGCCATGACGCTCCAACACCCATTGGTCAATTTGCTGAACACGGATATTGGCTATAGTGCGCAAATTGGCTTTATGGCTCTCCTCAATAGAGACTAGCAAATAAAAAGCTACGCCTGTCAGGATAACAGCCAAAGCATATACAAGGATGGAATAGCGCGGGGTTTTAATTCGTATTAGTAGCATAAAAAAATTAATAACGTATTATGAGCAGCATCCGACACTTGGTTTTTGAATCTATTCCAAAAGGAATCTTCAAAGCTAAGTCTTCCCAAAAAAAACACCGCATGGCTGCTTGGGATGGTGATTTGTGATTTGTGATTTCCGCACTAAGATGCTGTTTACTGATAAATTCTAATCCGCTTGCTCTACAGTTCACGTCCCATTGTTCTCCCGCCAAGACCTTTGTATACTAAAACTTAGATAGCCACGTCCTGTGGGCGTGGAGCACTAAGGCTGTGCCTATGAATTCTTTGACTACTAAGACCGTATCTCAAAGTAAAATATCAAATAAAAAAGGTTTTTTGGTTCGTGTTCAAGTCATTAAACATATTTAAAATCATTGGTGCAATTTTAATTATCACAAAAGAATGTACTACTAAAGCCCCCTTATAGGGGGTTAATGCAAAACCATGTCCTTTAGACATGGATATTGATTGCTACGTTAATTGTAGGCGATTACTTATACTCCCATTATAGACTTAAATAATGATTGCAGGCCTGTTAACATCCACCATTGGTCTAATAACCCTAATTGGCTGGTTATTCGATATCGAATTGCTCAAACATATCTATCCCAACTCCCCCGTTATGCATGTGGACACGGCATTGGCTTTCGTACTGTCTGGGTTGTCTCTATGCGGAACCCATACCGGATATCCGAGAATAGCACGCTCATGCGCTGGTGTCGTCTTGTTGCTGGCTGTGCTGCCCATCGTCGTTGATGCTATGGGTAGTGGGCTTTACTTATCACTTTGGCGGTTTATGGGCGGTCAAACTGACAGTGGGACGAACTTTATCGGCCATATGTCCGTCATGTCGTCGACGATTTTCGTATTGGCTGGATTAGGGCTAGTCTCAGTGGGCCTAGGTCGCGCTTTTCCTCCTACACAGCTTGCCGCCTTGGGCATACTTGCCGTTGCCGGCTTTGCTCTGATTGCTTATGCTTAACCTGAGTTCGGGATAACAAAATGAGGCAACGTCTTTAAAATCTGAAAGAATATAATATGTTATAAAAAGATTTATCATAAAAAAGAGATTTCCGGCCATGAATGTAACACCAATATTTTGCGACGCTGATGATTTT
>JAUGSS010000073.1:0-5048 GCA_044426515.1 Methylococcaceae bacterium
ACGAAAATGGCACTACAAAAAAATAGCGAAAAATGGAAAAATTAATATTAAAATAAATCAAATGTTTATGACTTTTGCGAAGCTTAGTCGCGTAATGATGGACGCTAAAATGAGAAAATACTGTTAAATGTGGGTTAAGCCAATGTTTGGCCGATTGGAGCGGAAACAACCCGGTACGGATTGATCTGGAAAGCCACGGCCGCGAAGCGCTGTTTGACGATACTGATTTGACCCGTACTGTGGGCTGGTTTAGCAGCGTTTATCCGGTGTTGTTCACGCTGCCGTCGGACAGAACGCCGGGCAGTCTGATCAAGTCCATCAAGGAGCAATTACGGCAAGCGCCCGGTAACGGCATCGGCTACGGTCTGTTGCGCTATCTCGGCGACGAAAAAACCGGTGCGGCATTAAAGCAGCAGCCTGCCGCGCAGATCATCTTCAACTATCTGGGCAGGCTTGATTCGGCCTTACCGGCGGACAGTCCGTATCAATTGGCGGCGGAAGATAGCGGAGCTGACAGCGACGCCAACAATCGACGCGCCCATGAAATTGACGTGATCGCTAAAATCCAGCAGGGAATTTTGCAAGTAAGTTTTAAATACAGCGATTTGCGTTTTCGCTTCGAGACCATAGAGGCTTTGGGCTGTGCGTTTTTGCACAATTTGCAAAACCTGATCCGCCATTGCCGGTTGCCCTGCGTCGGCGGCTACACGCCTTCTGATTTCCCGCTGGCGCGCATCAGCCAGCAGGAACTGGACGGCTTAGCCTTAACGCCTGCGCAGATTGACGATATTTATCCGCTGACCCCGCTACAGCAAGGCCTGGTATTCCACAGCCTCTATGCTGGGGAATCCGGCGTTTACTGCATTTTGCTGGGCTGCCGATTGCAAGGAGCCATCAATATTTCGGCGTTCAAGCAGGCTTGGCAACAAACCATCGACAGGCACAGTATTTTGCGCACCGGTTTTCTGCTAAAGGATACCGATATGCCGTTGCAGTTTGTTTGCCGCAATGGCCTGATGTCGTGGTCCGAGCCGGATTGGCAACATCTTTCTAACGAACAACAGGAACAGCATTGGCAGGATTTCCAATCAGCCGAGTGGCAAGCCGGTTTTGATTTTGCAAAGCCGCCGCTGATGCGTTTGACGCTGATCCGCTGTTCGGATGAGCGGCATTATTTTGCCTGGAGCTTTCACCATCTGCTGCAAGACGGCTGGAGCATGTCGTTAATACTCAAGGATGTTTTCGACTGTTATCAGGCTTTAAGCGCAGGCAGCAAAATCCGGTTGCCCGCCGCTAAACCGTATCGCAATTATATCGAATGGATGCAGCGGCAGGAACTGTCGGCTGCTGAAACTTACTGGCGAAACGCATTAGCGGGATTTACCGCACCCACCCCGCTGTTCGCCGATAAAAAAGCCGGTACGCCGGGCAGCGGCAGTTACGGACAGCAGAATCGGGTACTTTCCGGCGACAGCACCGCCCGGTTGCAAGTCTACGCACAAAACAACCGGTTGACGCTGAATACGCTGATACAGGGGGCGTGGGCGATATTGCTGAGCCGGTACAGCGGCGAGCGGGAGGTCATGTTCGGGGTAACGGTGTCGGGCAGGCCGACTGATCTGGACGGCATTGAAACCATGGTCGGTTTGTTTATCAATACCTTGCCGCTGCGTGTCCAGGTTCCGGCTGATGCCGATGTTACAGTTTGGTTGCAGCAACTGCTGGAACAGAATATGACGTTGCGTCAGTACGAATACACCCCGCTGGTAAACATTAACGGCTGGAGCGAAATCCCGACCGGTCAAGCGCTATTCGACAGTCTGCTGGTTTTCGAAAATTACCCCGCCGACAAGGTATTGCGCGAACAGCTAGGCAGCTTGTCGATTACCGGCATCGCGATTAAAGATCAAACCCATTATCCGTTAACGGTGACCGCTGTTCCGGGTGTTAACCTGGATTTAACGATGACCTACGATCAGCGCTATGTTGATGAACAGACCATCGTCAGTATGCTGGGGCATTTTGAAAATATCCTGGAAGGATTGGTTAATCCGCATACGCCAAGACTGTCGGATTTACGGTTATTGACCGAGGCGGAAAATCGGCAAATTCTGCTGGATTGGAACGCCACTCAAGTCAGCTATCCGCAAGGCCGGTGGCTACACCAATTATTCGAACAACAGGCCGAAACAACGCCGGATGCCGTTGCGGTTATTTTCGAGCAACGCTTTTTAAGCTATGCCGAACTCAATAGCAGGGCCAATCAATTAGCGCATTATTTACAGGGCTGCGGCATCGGGCCGGATGTACGGGTCGGCGTCTGCATGGAGCGTTCCCCGGATAGGGTGATTGCGCTGTTAGCCGTACTCAAGGCAGGCGGCGCTTATGTGCCGATGGACCCCGGCTATCCCCAGCAACGGCTGGATTTCATGCTGCGAGATGTCAACCCGCCGGTCATCTTGACCCAGAGCCCTTTGCTAAGCAAACTCGCCGCAAGTTCGGCAAAGCTGCTGTGTCTGGACACGCAATGGCCGGAGTTGGCCGCTGAGCCGACAGCCAATCTGTCGGTAACCTTGCTGCCGGAACACCTGGCCTATTGCATTTATACCTCAGGGTCCACCGGACAGCCGAAAGGCGCCGATGTGCCGCATCAAGGGATTTTGAACCGCCTGCAATGGATGCAGGCGGAATACCGGCTCGATGCTGGCGATAGGGTGCTGCAAAAAACTCCGTTCAGTTTCGATGTCTCGGTCTGGGAGTTTTTCTGGCCGTTAATGACCGGCGCTACGTTGGTCGTGGCTCCGCCGGAACAGCATAAAGACAGCAGTGCGCTGATTGACTTGATCAACCGGCACCGGGTGACCACGCTGCATTTCGTACCGTCCATGCTGCAAGCCTTTCTCGATACGCCGGGCGTGGCAACCTGCACCTCATTAACACGGGTTATTTGCAGCGGTGAAGCCTTAGCCGCCGAACTGGTCAGACGCTTTTACCAACACTCCGGCGCAGAACTCCACAACCTGTACGGGCCGACCGAAGCGTCGGTCGATGTCAGTTATTGGCCGTGCCGGCCGGACACCGGCGATACCGTGCCCATCGGCAAGCCGATTGCCAATATCGAACTGTATATCCTGGATCGGCAGCTCAATCCGGTGCCGGTCGGCATCCCCGGCGAACTGCATATCGGCGGCATCGGCCTGGCTCGCGGCTATCTGAACCGGGCCGATCTCAGCGCCGAAAAATTCATCCCCAACCCATTCTGTGCAGGGGGCGGTCGATTGTATAAAACCGGCGACCTGAGCCGTTACCGTCCCGACGGCAACATCGAATATTTGGGCCGAATCGATCATCAAGTCAAAATCAGGGGCTTTAGAATTGAGCTGGGCGAAATAGAAGCCCGGTTGCAGGAACATCAGGGTATTAAAGAAGCGGTTGTATTAGCCAGAGAAGACCAGCCCGGCGATAAACGTCTGGTTGCCTATATCGTGGTGACTAAGTCGGATAGAACCAACACCGAACAGCTGCGCGATTATCTGGTCGAGAAACTGCCCGAGTATATGGTGCCGAGTGCGTTTGTTTATCTCGACGCCATGCCGTTATCGTCGAACGGAAAACTCGACCGAAATGCGTTGCCGGTACCAGACCGACAGCCACAGCGGCAAACCGCTTATGTCGCACCGCGTAACGACACCGAAAAAATTCTATCCGCAATTTGGGAGGAAGTTTTGGATTTGGAGTCGATCGGTATCGAAGACAATTTCTTTACTCTGGGCGGCGATTCGATACGCAGTTTACAGGTTATTAATTTGGCTAAAGAACGCGGCATCAATATTAGCCTTGAGCAGCTTTACCGGCATGGAACGATCCGCGATTTGGCCGAGCAACCGGATGCGCTTCAGGCATCGATTATGCCGGTATCGCCACAATCGCCGTTCAGTTTAATCGCCGAGCATGACCGGGCCTTGTTGCCGGAAGCGATAGAGGATGCCTATCCGCTGTCAACATTACAAGCGGGCATGATTTTTCACAGTGAATACGATAAAGCCGCTTACCATCTGGTAGACAGTATCGAGCTCCGTTGTGAATTGAATAGTCAGGCGTTGCAAACTGCCATCCGGCAGACGGTTGCCCGCCATCCGGCTTTAAGAACGGCTTTTGACATGGGCGCCTACAGCGAGCCGCTGCAACTGGTTTTCAGTGAGGATAAGGTTTTCGCCGAGGTCACAGTTGAAGACTGGCGAGATTTATCCGCCGGGCAGCAGCAGGAACAATTTAAGGCTTGGCTGGAGATGGAAAAATCCAGACCTTTTGCTATCACGCAAGCGCCGCTAATCCGTTTTCATATCCATCAGTTCAGTAATGACCGCTTTCGCTTCACTGTCGCGGAGCACCATGCCATTCTCGACGGCTGGAGCCTGGTTTCGATGCTGAACGAGATTTTTAGTCAGTATATGGCGTTAATGAAAGGCAATGCAATTGCGATGGATTCAGTTCCCGCCAACGCGTTGCGGGATTTGGTGGTTTGGGAGCGCGCAGCAATCCAATCCGAGCCGCACCGCCGGTATTGGCAGCAAAGGCTGGCTGATGCCCAACATTCCATGTTGCCATCCGGCATTGAGGGAAAAACCGAGGATAAAGCCAAAACTAAACAGCTGACAACGTTATCGCCGGAACTGACTCAAGGCTTGCAGAGATTAGCAAAATCGCTGGCCGTGCCGTTGAAAACCGTACTGCTGAGCGCTCATCTTAAAGTGCTGAGTATGTTGTACGGGGAACGCAAGATCACCACCGGCCTGGTGTGCAGCATCCGACCGGAAACAGCCGATGCGGATCGGGCATTGGGCGTTTTTTTAAACACCTTGCCGTTTCCGATGCAACTTGACGGCGGTAGCTGGCGGGACTTTATTCTTAACCTGAGTTCGGGATAACAAAATGAGGCAACGTCTTTAAAATCTGAAAGAATATAATATGTTATAAAAAGATTTATCATAAAAAAGAGATTTCCGGCCATGAATGTAACACCAATATTTTGCGACGCTGATGATTTT
>JAUGSS010000026.1:0-28474 GCA_044426515.1 Methylococcaceae bacterium
CATTAATGCCGACGGCAGCAAAGCCGGTGACATCTCGATTTACGGCAGAAACGGCATCACCTTAGCCGCCACCGGCAAAATTACCGCCACCGGAGCCGACAGCAGCGTCACGCTGGATACGGTACACCGCGACGATACCGGTAGCGGTCTGCTGGACTTGTCGCAAACCGGCGGCGTTATCGATGTCTCCGGCGGTGCGGTGCATTTACGCACGGGCCGGGACGACGATCGGCATACCGTCGCCGTAACCGGCATCAACAGCCGTATCAGCGGCCGCACGACAGTAGAAGCAACCCGGCTTTACGACGGTTTATCGCTGATTAAAGACGCCAATATTGCCGCATGGCAAAAAGACACAGGCAACTTTATGAAAGCTGCGCCAACCTTGGCCAACGCTTCCGGTACGGAAATAGCACTGGCGCCGGGTGTCGAAATTCGCAGCAGCAATAATTTAGCATTATCAAACCGCTGGGACTTGATCGGCTGGCGTTATAACGATGCCCAAGGCAACAAAACCCTGCCGGGCTTTTTAACCTTACGCGCAGGCGCTGATTTGAACATTAACGCCACCCTGACCGATGCGTTCGCAACGGCGCTGATTCCGGGCCAAACCTCAACCCAGTTGCAGGATATGCTGCAACCCGGAATGTCTTGGAGCTATAACTTGATTGCAGGCGGCGACGTCAATCTGGCCAATAGCTACCTAGCTCCCGATCCTTACGGTTTCGGCCAAAAAGTCAGCAGCCAGGTGATGGTCAGGACCGGCACCGGCACTATCGATATAGCCGCGGGCGGCGACATCCGTTTTGTCGGCAACGCCAATGATCCCAGCGCGGCGGCAGCGGTTTATACCATGGGCAAACCCGCCGACTATACCCGCGGCCAATTATTGAGCGGTTTAGTGCCGGGCGTACCGCCTAAATTGACCGGCGAAAGCGATACGGATTACCTGAACCGGCTTGATCCCGGACAAATGAATGCGCTGCTGCGTTACGGCTATTTTAGCGAAACGTTGCTGGGACTTGTGTTCACGATTGCGGAATACCCTACTCAGGGCGGTGCTATCGGCTTGCATGCGGGCGGCAATATCGAGGGCGTCAATACCGGCCAGCAGACCGGCGACTGGCTGGTGCGTAGCGGCGTCATCGACGTAAACCACAGGCCGACCGCGTGGGGTATTAATGTCAGCGGCGACCGCACCGCGCCCGTCAATGGCATTTCCTCGAAAGGCAAACGTTATTTTAATCAAAACGTCGGCACGCTGGGCGGCGGCGATGTCACGGTCGAGGCGGGCGGCGATGTGCGTAATCTATCGGTGATGCTGCCGACCACGGGCAAGCCGTTCGGCCAGTTAAGCACAGCGGCCAATCAGTGGACGCAAAACGGCAGCGTCATCAACGGCGGCGGCGACTTACAGATTAGCGCAGGCAACGATATTGTCGGCGGCGAGTATTACGTCGGCCGCGGCACCGGTACTTTGAATGCAGGCGGCAGTGTCTCGCGTTCGGCTGACAATCTCGGCGCCATTGTTGAACTGGGCGACGGCAGTTTCAATGTGCAGGCGCGTCAGGATGTCGTTATCGCCTCGGTTTTTAATCCCACGGTACTCAAGCAAACCGGTTTATTGCCTATATCCGCAGGCGGTGATTCGCTATTTTTCAGTTACAACGACGCGGCTTCCGTCAACCTGACCGCAACCGGGGGTAATAGCGTATTGCAAAACGATACCGATGCGATCCGCTTAGCCAAGAATTTGGATACCAGCGCGTCATCAGGCTTCGAGTATGCCGTTTATCCGGGAACGCTACGCGCGGCGGCCTTATCCGGCGATATTCGCATCAACCATTCGATGACCTTGTTCCCTTCGGCGCAAGGCGAACTGGAACTGCTGGCAAACCGCAATATCGGCACCGATAGCGATGCCGCGCAATTGATCAATATCAACATGTCCGACACCGCCCCGTCTTTCCTGCCCGGCGTTAATGCGCCGGCGCAGCAGCTCGAAGGCAGTCTGAGCGACGGCCTGATCAGGGCCCGCGAACGGCTGGACCCATCCACGCCGGATGCCACGCTGATTCATGCCGCCGTGCCGCTTCATAGCGGCGATGCGTCAAAACCGGCCATCATCGCCAAGCTGGGCGACATCGCTTTTGCTTCCAGCTCGGAGGTGACGTTTTTTCTACCCCAGGCAAGCGAATTTATCGCGGGACGGGATATTAATAACCTGAGTTTGTCCGGGCAGAATCTGTCGCTTAACGATGTCACCCAGGTCAAGGCCGGACGCGACATCGGCTTTGATGCGCTGATCGACGGTGACGGCATCGTGCAGGCTAACGACAAACAGCTCGAACTGGGCGGACCGGGACAATTGCAAATTCAGGCCGGGCGAAACATCAGTCTGGGCGGTTCTGCAGGCATCAACACGATAGGCAATACCAAAAATGCCGCGTTATCGGACGTAAACGGCGCGGGCATCAACCTGCTGGCCGGTGTTGCCGGTCAGGCCGATTACGCCGGATTTATCGGCAAATATTTCGCTATAGGCAGCGCCTATCTCGATAAGCTGAGGATTGACGACAATAACGGCAATAACGCTGTCGCCGGTTTGCCGCCCGGACAAAAGCTTCATTATCTGCAACAACTGCCTGATGCGCGTAAGCAAAAGCTGTTGCTGGATGTGCTGTTTAGCGAAATCAAGCTGTCGGCCGCAGCGGCTGCCGCAGCCCCGGAAGCCGAGCGCAAAGTTTTATATCAACAGGGTTTCGATGCGATTGCGGCATTGTTTCCGGCGACTGCAAGGGCAGATATTTTGCTCCCTGCAAAATCTGCATTCGCCACATCCCTGTGGCTTATGCAGGAGGTAGAGCAACGCATGGAGCCGTTGCCGGATAGCGACTATCAAGGCGATCTGTCGCTGGTATTCAGCCAGATTAAAACGCTGGCCGGCGGCGGCATTAATCTGGCCGTGCCGGGTGGAGCCGTTAACGTTGGCCTCGCAGGTAAAGTCGGCGGTATCCAAAAAGGCGCGGATGAACTCGGTATCGTCGCCCAGCGCTCTGGAGATGTGAACGCATTCAGCCGGCGTGATTTCAACGTCAACCAATCCCGTGTGTTCACGATGGGGGGCGGCGACATCGCCATCTGGTCGTCTGACGGCAATATCGATGCCGGTAAAGGCGCGAAATCGGCTATTTCCGCACCGGCGCCGATTACCGGCGTCGACGCCAAGGGCAATATCGTCACGATTTTTCCGCCGATTGTTTCGGGCAGCGGCATCCAGACCATTAATCCGCAAGACAAAGCCCAACAGCAAGGAAATGTCTATCTGGCCGCGCCTACCGGTATTGTTGATGCCGGGGAAGCCGGTATCAGCGGCGGGCAAATTGTTATTGCGGCCAGCGCCGTGGTCGGGGCTTCCAATATCTCGGCTTCCGGCGGTTCGGTAGGCGTACCGGCGGCGGTAGCGCCGCCATCGGTACCGGCCGGTGCTGCCGGCGCCGCAACCAGCGCCGCCAAATCGGCAACGCAGAGCAACGACAACGATGACAACAAAAACAGCGACAGCGGCAAGAAAAAATCAGCTGTCAGCATGATCAGCGCCGATGTGGTCGGTTACGGCGATTGCAGCGTCGGAGATGTGCGCGAAGGCAAGGCTGGGTGTGGCGGTTAACTCGTGGGAGCGATGTGGGAGCGACGCCTACGTCGCGACTAACAATGTAAACAAGACATACTTTTAGTCGCGACGTGGGCGTCGCTCCCACCGCCGCCCGCATCGCACCACATTTTTCTCTTAGTTTTTTTATTAAATAAACTTAAATCATGAAAAAAATCACCTATAAATCGCTCAAATTGGGCTTAATCCTTTTATTGATGCCGACGGTTGCGCTGGCTTGGTGGAATAACGACTGGACATCGCGCAAGCCTTTGACATTGGATGCCGGCGCTACCGGCGCGGACATACAGGAAACCCTCAACGATTTTCCATTGCTGCTGCGTTTGCATACCGGCAATTTCGGTTATTTCACCGAACTCGCCGAAAACGGCAAAGACCTGCGCTTTATGCTCGATGACAAGACCGCGCTGAAGCATCATGTCGAAAAAATCGATACTCCGGCCGAGCTGGGCTTGGTCTGGGTCAAAGTGCCGACAGTGCGCGGCGGCGTCAGCGCCGACAGCTTCTCACTGTATTACGGCAATGCCAATGTCGCCGATGCGTCCGACCCCAAGGGTATTTACGATGTCAATCAGGCGCTGGCGTTCCATTTCAATGAAGGCGAAGCCTTGCCTCAGGACGCCACCGCTTATACCGTTCATGCGGCGGCATCCAAAGCAAGCATAGAACCGGCGGGCTGGATAGGCGCGGCGGCAAAGTTTGACGGGCAGGGCGGCATTAGCGTGGCGGCTAACCCCGTGTTGGCAATGAACCCGGACAGTGGCTGGACATTCAGCGCTTGGGCGAAAATCGATCAGCCCCAACAAAACGCGGTGCTGGTTCAAGCCAAGGATGCCGCGGCCCGGCTTGAACTGGTCGTGCAGGATTCCGCCATCAGTGCGCGTTATCAAGGGGCGGACGGCTTTGTTGCACAGACTTCACCCGTCACAATGAGTCTGAGCCAATGGCAACATATTGCAGTCGTCGCCCAAAAAGACAAATTGGCACTCTACCTGAATGGACAGCAGGTTGCCGATACGGCTATCCAGCTGTTGGCAATGAATCCGTCATTAGTCATCGGCAGCGCCGATGCCGGTCAGGGTTTTATCGGCCTGCTCGATGAAGTGCAGATAGCTAAACAGGCGCGCAGTGCCGATTGGATCAAGCTCCAGTTCCGTAGCCAAAGTCCTGATTTCACCGTGGTCAATTTCGGTCAGGACGAGTCCGGCGGCGATGCCGAAGGCCCCAATTATTTCGTCATTATTCTGCAAAGTTTGACCGTCGACGGTTGGGTCGTTATCGCATTGTGCGGCGTAATGTTTGTGATCAGTTTGCTGGTGATGATAGGCAAAGGTCTGGCCTTGAAACGGGCGACCAAGGATAACGCCGCGTTTCTTGAACAATACCGTAATGTCGATGCGTCAAATCTCGGTGTGCTGGATAGGGACGAGAGCGAAGACGAGCGGGAAATCGGCGATTCCGAATTCCTGTCCTCGATTATCGGCAAGCACGATCATTTCCAGGGTTCGCCGATTTACCATGTTTACCATGCCGGGGTGCACGAGCTGAAGAAAAATTTCGGCGGCAATGATGTCAATACCGTGTTGACGCCCGAAGCATTGAACCTGGTACGAACCCGGCTGGATGCGGCGGTAGTGCGCGAAAGCCAAAAGCTGAACAAGAATATGGTGTTGCTGACTATCGCCATTTCCGGCGGTCCGTTCCTGGGACTGTTGGGTACGGTAATGGGGGTCATGATTACCTTCGCGGTGATTGCCGCGACCGGCGATGTCAATATCAACTCGATTGCGCCGGGTATTTCCGGGGCGTTGGCGGCTACAGTCGCGGGACTTGCGGTCGCGATTCCGGCGCTGTTCGCTTACAACTATTTACTGACCCGGATCAAGGATGTGACCGCCGACATGCATGTTTTCACCGATGAGTTTCTGGCGATGGTTTCCAAGCGTATCGCCGACCGCCAACGCGGGGATGCCGATTTGACCGTCGTTTTCACCGATGAGTTTATCAATATTATTGCCGAACGTATCGCCCAAAAACAGGGAGCACAGTCATGAAAGTCGGTGAAGAAGGCAAGGTTTACGACGACATCAATATAACGCCGATGCTGGATGTGGCTTATGTGCTGCTGCTTATTTTTATCATCATGACCACCGCGACGGTGCAGGGCATTACCGTGAACCTGCCTAAGGCGAGCAGCACGCCGGCTTTGTCCAAACCGAAGACCAAGGCGATCTCGATCACCAAGGACGGCACCATCTACCTGGATACCTACCCGATCTCGCTAGCCGACCTGGAAACCCGGCTGGGCCAATACAAGGCCGCCACGCCGGATTTGCCGGTGGTCGTGAAAGCCGATGCGGCAGTCCAGTACGAAAAAGTCATCGAAGTGCTCGATGTGGTCACGCGCCTGGAAATCAGCCAGTTGGGTCTTGTGACCCAGAAGCTGGTCAAGTAGGCGTTTATGGATCGATACCAACGCTGGCTGCGCAATCTGCCGCTGCTGATAGGCATTGTTTTGGCGCTGCTCATCGCGGTAGCGGTGTATTTTCTTCAGGACACGTTCCGGAAACCGGCGCAGCCCAAAAAGCAAATTCAGCAGATCACGATGATACAACCGCCGCCTCCGCCACCCCCTCCGCCGCCACCGGAGCAAAAGCTGCCGGAACCGGAGCCGGAAAAACTGCCGGAGCCGGAGCCTGAAAAAGAGCCGGAACCCGCACCGGAAGAAGCTGAAGAACCGGCCGGCGAGGAGTTAGGCGTGGATGCCGAAGGCGGCGCAGGATCGGACGGCTTCGGCCTGCTCGGCAAGAAAGGCGGTCGGGGCTTATTGGGCGGTAGCGGCGGCAGCGCGATTCTTTGGTACGGCGGCCAGGTCAAGCGCGAGCTGGAAGCCGAATTGCAAAGCAAGCTGGCAGACAGCAGCGCCCGGAAAGCGGCTTATACCGTGCAGCTGAATATCTGGATAGCGGCTGACGGCAGCGTCAGCCGTGCAGAGCTGTCAGGCTCCAGCGGCAAACCCGATGTGGACCAGGCTATTCGTGCGGCATTGCCGAATGTGCGCTTCTCGTTGTCGAAACCGCCGCCGGAGAATATGCCGCAACCGTTGAAGATTCGGGTGACGTCGAGGATTTAAGTTTCGACAGGAATCCCACTGGTTTGTCTTGTGGAATGATTTGTGGGAATGATTTGTGGGAGCGACGCCTACGTCGCGACTAAAGATGGACACAGTTTTTATTTGCATTGTTAGTCGCGACGTAGGCGTCGCTCCCACCCTGCTCCCACCCTAGTAACGAGAGTAAAAAATGAACACCAAAAAAATCCTGGCCGCCTTGTTGGCGAGTTCGCTGATAGCGCCGGCAATGGCGGACGAGAAAGAAGAATTGCTCAAGCTCAAGCAAGAGATTGCCGGCGAGCGCGAGGAAGTGCTTAATCTCAAGAATACCACCGTCAACCTGATTGATATTTTCGTGCAGCAAGGTCTTCTGGATAAACAAAAAGCCGAAATGTTGATGAAATCGGCCAAAGTTAAGGCGGCTGTGGATGCGAAGCAGCAATTGGCAACAGAGGCGTCTGAAGAAACCGGCGCAAAGCCTAAAAATCCAAAAAGCATTCGTGTTACCTACGTTCCCGAGTTCGTCAAAGACGAAATCCGCCAGGAAGTTATCGCCGGTCTGACCGACAATGTGGTCAAAGAAGTCAAAGCCGATGCAAAAAAAGAACAATGGGGCGTACCTGCCGCGCTGCCGGAATGGTTGGGCAGCATCAAAATTTCCGGCGATATGCGTTTGCGCGCACAGGACGATTTCTTCGGCTCGGGTAATAGCCAAAATGCCTATCTGGATTATCTGGACATCAACCAGGATGGCGGCGTGTTGGCTGCGCAGAATAAAAACCAAGCCTACCTGAATACCACCAAAGACCGCTTGCGTCTGTGCGAACGTTTCCGTCTTGCTATTGACGCCAAAATCACCGATGGCTTGAAAGCCGGATTGCGTCTTGCGACCAGCAACCAGTTCAGTCCGGTTTCCAGCAACCAGACGCTGGGTAACACCGGGGAAACCTATCAGGTCGTTATTGACCGGGCTTTTTTACAATACGATTTTATCGACGATAAGCACAACGACTGGTTCAGCCTTTACGGCGGACGTATCGCAAATCCGTGGATGTCGACGGAAATGGTGTACAGTCCCGACCTGAGCTTTGAAGGCTTTGCCGGGACATTCCGCTGGCGCATGAACCAGAACGATCCGGTGGTGAAATCTTATCGGCCTGCGGAGCCTAATGGGCGTTTCGGCTTGCAAATGGGGCCGCAAACGCCGGATACCTTGTTCATGACTTTGGGGGCATTCCCGATCCAGGAAGTCAATTTTTCGACCAGCGACAAATGGCTGTTCGGCGGTCAGCTCGGTGCCGACTGGCTGGTGCATAATGACTCCCGGCTGAAAGTCGCGGCGGCTTATTATGATTATAAAAATATCCGTGCGCGCGCCAATGCCCGCGACAGCTTTAAAAATGACTGGACAGCACCGCAGTTCACGCAAAAAGGCAATTCGATGGTGCCGATCAATAGCAACGACGGTTTTAACAGCCGGTGTAGCAACAGCCAAAGCCTGCCGGGCCAAGGCTGCCTGTTCGGTCTCGCCTCGGATTTCAAAATCTTCAATGCCACGGTCATGTACGATTTTGCCGGTTTTGCGCCGACCCACGCGCTGCTGTCGTTGGATTATGCCAAAAACATCGGTTATGACGCGGAGCGTATTGAGCGGGAATTCCCCGGTTATCTGGGGGCCGATAACAAGGCCAGAACCGATGCCGCCCAAGTTAGGCTCGATGTCGGCGATCAGGAAATCAGGCGCTTTAAGGATTGGAGCGCGATCATTGCCTATCGATATATGCAGCGCGATGCGGTATTGGATGCGTTTACCGATACCATTTTTCATCAGGGCGGAACCGATGCCAAAGGTTGGATGATAGGCGGCAACTACGGTCTGGCTAAAAATACCTGGCTGATGTTCCGCTGGTTCAATACCGAAAGCATTGACGGCCCGCCATTGAACATTAACAGCGCCACACTGGACCTGAACGTGCGCTTGTAACGGAGATCGATATGATGAAAAACACCAAAACCTGCCAAACCCTGCTGATGTTGATTTGCCTGCTGCATGGCGCACAAACCGGCGCCGCGCCCAAACAGGAAACGCCCGAACAGCAGGCATTCAAAAAAGCTCAGGGGGTAGTACGGCAGTTGAGCGAAGAAAAACGTACGTTGGAAACGGAAAAAGCCGGATTGCTGGAACAGGTGAAAAAACTCGAAAGCCTAATCCGGCAACTCGAACCGTTGCAAGGCGAAGTCCGGCTGCATAAAAACCAGGCGGAAGTCTTGCGTAACGCCAACAGTACGCTGGAAGCGCAATTGAACGGCGAACGCGAGAAACAACAGGGTTTGCATAGCAAAATAAAAGACATCGTCGCGCAGGCCAAGCTTATCCGGAATGACAACCAGCTTTTGGTCTTTGCCGTCAACGAGCGCGAACGCTGGATAAGCCGGTGCGCGGATAAAAACCGGCAACTGCTTGAAGCCAATCAGGCCTTGGTAGGCAAATATCAGGACAAGGGATTTTGGGATAATCTGGCCGAAATTGAACCGTTTACCGGCATAGGCAAAGTCGACACTCAAAATACGGTGGAAACCTACCAATTCAAACTGGAAGACCTTAAAGTCACTGCTTTTGCAGACGAAGCGAATGCTGCGGCACGGCAAGAAAAAGCGGAAAAAATTGACACGGATTTGACTGATAAACACTGACAGAGGCTTGGGTTAGCCTGACTTTTAAATGAGCTGTCTTTTACAACTGCGTTTTAGAGCCGTGCAAACGAATCAATAAAGCAGCCTCGTCATGGCTTAATCCTGAGTTTCGCATGAGTTCGTCAACGCTGGCGCCGCTTCTTACTTTTCGAATGTCTCCGCTGTAGGGGTGAGTGGATTGCTCACTTTGTTCGACTTCAGCAAGCTTTGCTGCGAGATCATTGATATAGCCATCGGTGACGGCTATGCGACTATCCACTGCGGCTATCCGACTATCGACTGTCAATGCAGCGGAGCACAAACCGGAAATATCATTGCTGTTTCCTTGAACAATATCCTTAAGAACCTGGCAATCGTGCTTAAGTTTTAGCTGGACACGCACCAGCCAAAACAGTGCAGCAAACATAATTACAATCGTTACGCCCTCAATGATAAGAGCCACTATCAAAGGGTTATTCATCAAACAATTTCATCAATATGTTGAATGGGTTCAGCATCCTGTTGTTCTGCTGGTTGTTTTTTTCTCTGCGGCTGATTTTTCGGGGAATTATCATCCTTGTTAATTTTTTTGGTTTTTACCGCCGGCAAAGAGGGTAATACAGGTTGTATTTCTAGCATACGGCCTCCCGTCACTTTGATTATAACTTCTCAGTAGGACTGACTTTTATAATGGAACACGGATTTTAACAAGTTAATAGCTTTAGGCTAACTTGTTGATTTCTTATTAGCGGTTATCTTTAACCAAACCGGCATCATGGTTGACCGGCAGCAGGCGCTGTCGGGGCCAGATTTAATAATTTGGCGCGTTCTTCATCGTTAGCGCCGTAGCGGGCGAAAGCCTGGGCCATTAATACCAGAACCACGCGCCGGTTTTTAAATCGTCCCGCTTCTAGCTTGTTATCGCCAATAGGATGAAATTCTCCATAACCGATGGCCGATAAACGGGGGGGATTAATACCTTCCTTAACAAATTCGTGCACCACGCTGGTCGCTCGAGCGGATGACAAATCCCAATTCGACCTGAATTTTACATTATCGATGGGAACGTTATCGGTATGCCCTTCAATATTGATCATATTGGGTAATGGGTTAATCACCTCGGCAATTTTTTTCAGCACCGGTATGGCTTTTTTGGATAAGTCCGCTTCGCCACTTAAGAACAACATTTCGCTGTTCATTTCCAGTTCTATCCAATAGTCGTTTTTCTTGACGGCAACCAGCTTATCGTTGATAAAAGGCGCTAAAACCTGTTCGAACTGCTCGGATACTTGGCTCAACTGTTTTCTTTCTTTTAATATTTCTTCGCTTAGCTCCCGCCGTGCTTCAACTTCCGCCGTGCTGGGATTTTCCAAGGGGATAGGCTGTATTGTCGTCGGCAAGACGCCTATCTGAATAGGATCAATCTCATCGCTTTGTTGCTCTTTATTGGAAAATGCTTCACCTAATGAATCGGACAGCGTTTTGTACTTTCCTTCATTGACCTGGGAAATCGAATACATGACCACAAAAAATGCAAATAGCAAGGTGATGAAATCTGCGTAAGACACCATCCATCGCTCATGGTTGTTAATCGCCGGTGCGCGTTTTCTTCTGCGTCTCGCCATAGCCTAGTCTTTATAGGCGTCATGCAGATAGCCGCCCAATTTCAGCTTGATATTTCTTGGGTTTTCGCCTTCTGCAATAGCGATTATACCCTCGGCCAGCATTTCCCTGGCTTGAGTCAATGCAAGTACATGCGTTTTTAGCTTATTGGCAACCGGCAAAAAAAACAGATTGGCGGAACCCACGCCATAGATTGTCGCTACAAAAGCAGTCGCTATACCTTGACCTAAAAGTTCCGGGTTAGTCAGGTTTTGCATCACATGAATTAGGCCCATTACGGCGCCGAGAATACCGATAGTCGGCGCATACCCCCCCATAGCCTCATACAATCCTGCCGCCTGTAAGCCAATGTTTTCCTTTGAATACATGTCCAGATCCAATATATCCCGTATCGCATCGGGATCATTTCCGTCAACTAACAGCTGTAAACCCTTTTTTATAAACGGGTCTTTTTCATTGGGCATCGCGTTCTCAAGACCTAACAAGCCCTCTTTTCGCGCCAGCAAACTCCAGTAAACGACTTTGTCGATTTGCGCAGGAAGATTTATTTTTTCGGGTTTTAATACCCACGAAAACATTTTTATGCTTCTGGCAAAAACGGTTGGCGGAAACTGTAAAAGTGTCGCCCCGAAAGTCCCCCCAAATACAATAATAAGTGCAGGCACATTGACCAATGAGTTGATATTGCCGCCATCCAGCATGATTCCCAATAGAATCGCACCGACACTGACAAAAATACCCGTGATACTTAAAATATCCATTTTTTAATTTTTGGATTGATCGTTAAGGTGATTTCCAATACTAAATCCACTAAAAGAAGCGTTCACGAAAGCCAAAAGCAGACGCCTCCAGGCGAGACAAAAAGCACGAAAAAACACGATTCTTTGGCTTGCTTTGTGTGCCGTTCGTGATTTTGGTGGGCCATATTTTTCTACGGATCAGATTCTTGATGGGGTATTCTTTCTCGGGAATCACCTAAGAAATACTAATTGTTTGTCCATTCCGATAGTCTTGAACGTAATCTCAACACGGCTTGGCTGCTGATTTGGCTGACTCGTGATTCGCTAATATTCAAAATCTCGCCGATTTCGCGCAAATTAAGTTCTTCATCATAATAGAACGATATAATCAGGCGCTCTCGTTCGGGCAAGCTCATGATGGCGTTCGCTAATGCCAGTTGAAAATCTTCACGGCTTAAGCGGTCTACCTGCTCTTCTTCCTGATTTGAGGCTTCATCCAGGTATTGATCTCCAGCTTGTGCCAATTCTTCGACACTGAACACATGGCAGCTGCTTGAGTCCTGAAGAATGCGATTATATTCATCAAGGGTTACGCCTAAATACTCGGCTACATCGATGTCTTTTGCTTCACGGCCGGTTTTATTTTCGATCGTCCGGATAGCGTCGGAAACCATCCTCGATTTTTTATGTACGGAGCGGGGCGTCCAGTCGCTGCGCCTGACCTCATCCAGCATAGAGCCCCGGATGCGGATGCCGGCATAGGTATCGAAACTGGCACCTTGTGAGGCGTCATAATTCTTGATAGCCTCCAATAAGCCGAGCATTCCGGCCTGAATCAAATCATCGACTTGAACGGAATCGGGCAGTTTGCTCAATAAGTGGTAGGCAATGCGCTTAACTAACGGTGCGTGCTGCATGACACGTTCATCTGTGCCGCCAGCCTGTACCGAAGTGTACATTGCCACGCCGTTCATGCGACATCCTTTTGGGAGCCGTACTGAATCATTCTTTCAATAAAAAACTCGATATAACCGCCTGCTTGGGATTTCAGCGGCCAGCTGTCAATTCTTGCGGCTATCGCTTTTAGCGCCAGTGAGGCCTTGCTTCTGGGGAAACTCATAACGACCGGGGATTGTTTTTGCACGGCTTTACGCAAATACTCGTCATAAGGCACGGCGCCTGCAAATTTCAGGGTGACATCCAGATAGCGGTCGGTTACTTTACTTAACTTCTGGAATAGCGCATGACCTTGCTGAACGCTTTGAACCATATTGGTTATCACATTAAAACTGCACAAGCCATAATCCCTGTTCAGCAACTTGATAAATGCATAAGCATCGGTTAACGATGTCGGTTCATCGCAAACAACAACGATAATTTCCTGGCAGGCGCGGGCAAAATTGACCACGCTTGCCGATATGCCTGCGGCGGTATCGACAATCAATACATCGATATCCCGGTCTATTTCGCTAAAGGCATGAATCACTGACGCTTGTTCAACCGTGGTCAGTTCAGACATCTTTTGAATGCCGGATGCACCTGGAATCACTCTTAAACCCGCAGGTCCGTCCATCATGATTTCATTTAAGGTTTTTTCTCCCGACAACACATGAGAAAGATTGAATTTGGGGTATACGCCCAACAAAATATCGACATTAGCCAAGCCCATGTCGGCATCCATTAACACCACTCGTTGCCCCGTTTGCGACAAGGCTATGCCGATGTTAACCGATAAGTTTGTCTTGCCTACGCCACCTTTGCCGCTGGTGATTGCAATAACCCGAACAGGTTTTATTTGACTCATTTTTCTTATTCCGGCTGCTTGATCAGGTTGATTATGCATAGCCTTGCGCCGCCCAAGCTTCGTTATTGACATCGTTATAGTCGCTTTCCTGCTCCAACTCCGCCACACATTGTGCGATTAAAGTCCGGGCACAAGGATTATGCACATCTTCGGGCACTTGCTGACCGTCGGCAATAAAAGACAGCGGCAGGTTATTCTCTATTATTGAAGAGACTGCTGAACCGATGGTTGCCGCTTCGTCAAGTTTAGTCAAAATACTCGCTTGCGGTTCAAAAATCTGGAAGGCTTTGATAATTTCATTCATGGCTTTGTATTCAGTTGCTGCCGACATCACCAGATAGGATTTAATGGCTTGTCCGCTTTGTTGCAGGGTATTGATTTGCTCGACCAGCTTCATATCGCGTTGGCTCATGCCGGCCGTATCAATCAAAATAAGCCGCTTGTCTGAAAAACCATTGATAAGATTATGCAGCTCGGCGGCACTGGATGCCACTCTAACCGGAATATCAAGGATACGCCCATAGGTATTCAGTTGCTCATGGGCGCCGATGCGGTAATTGTCGGTGGTAATCAAAGCAACCTGTCTGGGGCCGTGTTTTAAAATGAATTTGGCGGCCAGCTTGGCAATTGTGGTGGTTTTTCCTACGCCGGTAGGGCCTACTAAAGCGGCAATGCCGCCGTACTGGAGTAAATCGTCGTTGGCTACGGGCAATACTTTCGCCAGCAGCTCTTGAGCCTGATTAAAAACAATTTCGGCATCGGTATGATTAGTAAAGCGATTGGCAATTTTGACGCTCAGCTTTCTCGAAATACTCATGCCGGCCAAACGTTGAAGCAAATCAGCCCGAACCGGATTGATTTGCGACACGCCGCCCCAACTGGCGCCGGATAATTTGGAGTCCATCGCAGAGCGTAGGGATTTAAGTTCCTTGCTCATTTCCAGTAACAAATTATCCGCCAGATTGCTTTGTTTTTCGGCGGGTTTGACTATTTGCATGGGCCTTTCTGCTTGCATGGGCCTTTGCGGTTGTTGCATAGGCCTTTGAACAGGTGCAGCCGGACTTGTGTTGAACCTTGCCGAACCACTGGCGGCTTTGGCGCCGGCTGTTTCCTGGGTTCCGCGTAGATGTACTTTTTCCGCATAGCCGACATACTGGTCAATATTCCGGCGACTGCCAGGGACGGCGGAAGTGTCGGGATCGGTAGGGAACCGATTCGACCGACTGCCAGGGATGGCGGAAGTGTCGGAATCGGTAGGGAAACGATTCGACCGGCTGCTATGGACGGCAGAGGTGTCGGAATCGGAAGAAAAGCGATTTGGCCGCACTGAAGGACGCTCAGGCACGAAACCTTCCGCACTTTGTTTTCTTTGGCTGCTTAATACGTGTAAACGGTTTTTTTCCGCTTCAAAATCGGGTAAATCAAGCTTTTTAGTTTCGCGTTGTGGTTGCTCTTCGGCGGCAGCCTGTTTTTGCAGCTTGCTTTGAATCAGCTGCTCATCAAAATCTCGCGCCGCAACAATCTCGACTCCGCCATCAACAGACCGGTTTGACATGATGACGGCATCCGCGCCCAATTCCTCTTTGACCATACGCATGGCTTGGCGTATATCCGGTGCAAAAAAACGTTTAATCTTCATAATCTACTAGCCTCATGTGCTATGTGCGTCGTCCGACCGTTGAAACCACTTTAATCTGGCGATCGGCGGGTATTTCATTGTATGCCAAGACATGTAATCCGGGAATGGAATGGCGAACGAATCGGGACAACCAAGGGCGGATATAAGAAGAAACCAGCAATACTGCGGTTTGTCCTTCCATTTCCATTTTTTGCATACTTTCTTGTAATGATGTATGCATTTGTTCTGCTAACCCCGGTTCGATCCCGACACCGCTTTCACCTGCCGTTTGTAATGATTTATGCAATAACTGTTCCAAGTCATGATCCAGTGTAATCACCGGAAATTCATCCTGCATCCCACTGATTTCATGGATAATTAACCGGCCTAATGCGGCGCGTACCGCCGAAGTCAAGATGTCGGGATCTTGACTTCTAAGCCCGTACTCCGCCAAAGTTTCGACGATAGTGCGCATATCCCGAATAGGCACATGCTCTTGCAACAGGTTTTGCAAGACCTTGACCACTACGCCTAACGGCAATGTTTTCGGCACCAAATCCTCGACCAGCTTGGGCGCGGTCTTAGCCAAATTATCGAGTATTTTATGCGCTTCTTCATAACCGAACAATTCATGTGCATGCGATTGCAGAAGATGACTCAAATGGGTCGCCACCACCGTCCCGGGATCAACCACAGTATAACCCAGAGTCTGTGCATGATCTTTCTGGTTGGGCTCTATCCATACCGCATCCAGGCCAAAGGCGGGATCCTGGCAGGCTTTGCCCTTCAAGGTGCCGAAAACACGCCCCGGGTTAATTGCCATCTCCATATCCGGCATAACTTCAGCTTCACCTACCGTCACCCCCATCAGCGAAATCCGGTAGGCCGTTGGGCTTAAATCGAGGTTATCCCGAATATGCACCGATGGAATTAAAAAACCCAGGTCTTGAGACAACTTTTTCCGTACGCCTTTGATGCGAACCATCAGTTGCCCGCCCTGATTCTTGTCCACTAAAGGAATGAGCCGGTAGCCCACTTCCAGGCCGACCACATCAACCGGCATCACATCATCCCAACCCAGCTCTTTGGACTCGGGAGCGGCGGAGGGCAATAGATCCTGCGGGTATTCTATCGTAACCAGATCGGCTTCTTTATGCCGTTTTTCAATTAAATAGGCGGAACCGGCTAAAACGCCGGCCAACAAGATAAAAACCATGTTCGGCATGCCCGGAATAATACCCAGTGCGCCTATTACCGCGGCCGTCACCGTTAATGCTTTGGGGTTTGCAAACAGCTGCGCGGTGACCTGTTGGCCGATATTTTGGCCGGTGCTGCCAACCTTGGTGACAACCAGTGCGGAGGCTACCGATAATAACAACGAAGGGATTTGAGCGACTAAACCATCGCCGATGGACAGTAATACATAAATTTTTCCTGCCTCTGCAAAGCTCAAGCCGTGCTGAAGCACGCCAATGGCTAAACCGCCAATCATGTTGACGAATAAAATGATAATCCCGGCAATCGCATCGCCCCGGACAAATTTGCTGGCGCCGTCCATAGAGCCGTAAAAATCCGCTTCGGTAGCGACTTCGGCGCGGCGCTCACGCGCTTGATCCTGGGTCAGCAAGCCGGCATTCAAATCCGCATCGATGGCCATTTGTTTACCCGGCATCGCATCCAGTGTAAACCGCGCCCCGACTTCGGCAATCCGCCCGGCGCCCTTGGTAACGACCATGAAATTAATAATGATCAGTATCGCAAAAACCACCAGACCCACGGCAAAGTTACCGCCGATAACAAAAGCGCCAAAGGCCTCAATCACCTTACCGGCGGCATCGCCGCCTTTATGGCCTTCAATCAGCACAATACGCGTCGAAGCCACGTTCAGCGCCAAGCGCAATATGGTGGCAAGCAGAATAACGGTCGGAAATGAGGCAAACTCCAACGGCTTAAGTGTATAAACCACGACCAGCAGGATGATTAACGAGAAGGCGATATTAAAGGTAAACAGCAGATCGAGGATGAAAGCCGGCAACGGCAAGATCAGCATCGACAGCACCATGACGATGACTAGCGGCGCTCCCAGTTCGGCTTTGCCCAGTACCGCCAACATTGCTTTTAATTTAGTAAAATCCATACCTTAACCCTGTTTAAATTCGTCAGGCACTTTAATATCGGCCGGCGGCACCGGTACTCTCCAGTCGTTTTTCTGCGCCGCTTTTAACTGGTAGACATAGGCAAGTACCTGAGCTACGGCTAAATAAAGTCCCTGCGGTATTTCTCTATCCAACTCGGTCGAATAATACAACGCTCTGGCTAAAGGCGGGGATGCCACCAGCGGCACGTCGGCGCCTATTGCGGCATTGCGGATTTGCGCGGCGATCAAATCGACTCCTTTGGCCACCAGTTTCGGCGCGCTATTTGAATTCTGGTCATATTTTAAGGCCACCGCATAATGACTGGGATTGGTAACAATAACATCGGCTTTCGGCACTTCCGCCATCATCCGGTTTTGCGCCATATCCATTTGCATCCTGCGCTGCCGCCCCTTTATCTCGGGACTACCTTCGGAGTCTTTATGTTCATCCTTGATTTCCTGCAAAGTCATTTTCAGTTTCTTACTGTGATCCCATAACTGATAAGGCACGTCAATCATCGCAATCAATACCAGCGAGGCGCTGAGCAGCAAAAAACACTTGCCGATGATGCTTAACGCATGTCCAATCGATTGCACCAGCGATTCAGCGCCCAGGCCGAGCAATTCATTGATAAAGGACCGGTACAAAGCAATGGCAACGGCAAAGATCAATAAAATCTTCAGCAATGCTTTGAGCATCTCTACCAATCCCCGCAAAGCAAACAATCGGGGGATGCCTTTAATGGGGTCCATTTTTTCCAGCTTCGGCGAAATAGCTTCCCAGCTAAATATCCAGCCGCCCAATGATAAAGGCGCAACAATGGCGACGACGACCATCAGTGCCAAAAACGGTGCAATCAACAGAATGCCGTCAATCATCGTCTGCTTAAAATGCAGCGGGATAGTGGCCGGATCAAAAATGCTTGCGCGGCTTAATTGAAACTCGGTCTTCATCATTTGTAACAGGCCCTTGGCGATTTTCTCTCCCTGCATCAGCAACAATGTTGCGCCGACTATCATCATCGCAAAGGTGTTAAGCTCTCTGGAGCGGGCAATTTGACCTTTTTTCTTGGCGTCTTCCAAACGCTTGCCGGTGGGTTCTTCTGTTTTTTCTTGATCCGAATCTTCAGCCATATCTATAGTCGCAACAATTGCCCGATCAAATCATAGGCATCCGTTAATATGCCGGAAAATTGGTCCAGCACATCGGGTAATGTTCTCCAAACCAACAGCAGCCCCAGCATCAAGGTTACCGGAAAGCCTACCGAGAAAATTTGTAATTGCGGAGCCGCCCTGGCCGCCACCCCGAAAATGATATTAACCAACAAAAGGCTGGCAATAACCGGCATAGCCAACAATAAGCCGCCTGCAAACATCCGGCTGCTCCATTCAAGAATATTCCAAATACCGGCCTTATCGATACCATCGATACCGATCGGTAAAGTTTTGAAGCTATCCAGCAGCATTTGTATCAGCACCAAGTGACCGTCCAGACTGATAAAAATTAACGTAGTCGTCACCGTATAGATTTGCGCAATCACCGGTACCTGCTGCCCGTTTTGGGGGTCAACCATGGTTGAAAAGCCCAGGCCCATACTTAAAGCGATACCTTGCCCGGCAAAAACCACCGCGGCAAAAACCAGCTGTAGAATGAAACCTATGGTCAAGCCGATCATAATTTGGCTAATGGCCATCATAAACCCGGTTGAACTGAACATTTCAACAGCCGGCAAGGGGGGAAGCAAGGGCATGACAACGAGCGTTATGACTACCGAAAGAATCAATCTGACTCGAGCCGGTACGGCTCGAATGCTAAATAACGGTACGGATACAAACATTGCGCTAATGCGCATTAACGGCCATATAAATAGCGCCACTTGGCCGAGAATTTGCTGTTCGGTAAAGTTCAATGCTTCAGCCGATTAAATGCGGAATATCCCTGATCAATCCCTGGAAATAATCAACAAACATTTGCAGCATTCCCGGTCCCATAATCATCATAACAATGCCGATAACGATGACCTTGGGTACAAAGGTCAACGTCGCTTCATTGATTTGGGTGGCCGCCTGAAACATCGCGATGACTAGGCCTACTGCCAATGACGGCAGCAATATCGGTGCCGTCAGCTTGATCGCAACAATCATCGCCTCTTGTCCGACCATGTAAACAGTTTCAGGTACCATGTTATCTTTAGCGGCTATTAACTGACATAAAAACTCGCCGCCAACATTTCCATAATCAGAGACCAGCCGTCAGCAAGAACAAACAACATTAATTTAAAAGGCAGGGAAATAATCATCGGCGACAACATCATCATCCCCATGGACATCAGTACGCTGGCAACCACCAAGTCGATAATCAAAAAAGGCAGGAACAGCAGGAAGCCTATTTGAAATGCGGTTTTTAATTCGCTGGTCACAAAAGCCGGCAGCAATAACGAAAACGGCACATTTTCGGCCGACTCCAATTCCGCTTTGCCGGAAATCCTGATAAATAATTCCAGATCGGATTCTCGGGTCTGTTTCAGCATAAATTGCCGGAACGGTTCGGAAGCCTTTTCAATGGCGGTCGTAGCGTCGATTTTTTCTTCCAGATAAGGTTGGACGGCATCGCTATTCACCTTGTCCAAAACCGGCATCATAATGAAAATGGTCAAAAACATAGATAAGCCCAATAACACCTGATTACTGGGTGCTTGCCCTGTACCTAAAGCCGTGCGCAACAGGCTGAGTACAATCATGATCCGGGTGAACGACGTCATCGTCAGCAGCAACGCCGGTAACAGGGTTAACAAGGTCATTAACGCCAGAATCTGGATCGTTACCGTATAAGTCTGAGCGCCTTGCTTGCCTGTAGTAACGGTGACCGCTTCAATTCCCGCTGCTGCGTAAGCGGGGGGGGCGATCACCAAAAAAGCAATGCCTATTATCAGTAAGCGAAAAAAAATAGTTTTAACCATCGGAGCGTCCCTTTATCGCTTGCCTCAGTTTTTGTGCAAATCCGCCGTCTATGCTCATGGCCGGCGGTTCGGACCTGCTCAAGCAATCGTCTCCCTCCAACACATGCAAGGTATCTATGCGTCCCGGCGTCACGCCCAAAATAAGCTGTTTTTTTCCGACCTGAAGCAAAATGACTTTCTCCCGCATACCCAACGACAGACCGCCGACCACCCGCATTTTTTCTGTGCCGCCGACAGTGATTCCGCTTAATTTACGCAGTCCCCAGGCACAGAGAAAAAAAATAGCCAAGACTATCAGCAGCCCAACACTCCAATGCAGCATGTCCCCGGAAGAAACCGTTCTGGCTGCCTGTTTGGGAGCGTCGACGGCCGGCACCACGGCAAAGCAGGCTGGAAACCACCCGAACAGCAACCACGCGATACTTATTTTTCCGGACATCAGGCCAGTCTTTTAACCCGTTCCGATGGACTGATGACATCGGTTAAACGAATACCGAATTTATCATTGATCACCACCACTTCACCATGCGCAATCAGCGTACCGTTTACCAACACATCCAGCGGTTCTCCGGCAAAACGTTCCAATTCAACCACCGAACCCTGGTTTAACTGCAAAAGATTTCTGATATTAATTTGGGTCCGGCCGATTTCCATAGAAATAGTCACGGGAACGTCCAAAATAACGTCAAGATTAACTTCATCACCTAAGGCTGAAGACGATCTTTTATCATCGAACTGATTATTAAATTCCTGAAATGCGGCCGCCTCAAAATCATCAATCGTTTCCGCATCATCAGGTGCATTTTGATATTCGCTCATCTTATTTCCCAACTTAATATTGTTACCATCAAAGCCTGAACTACATCAGCTTGATTCAAAACCGTACCTTATCAATAATCTGTATTGCATAATTGCCGTCCGACAGGCCCACCTTACCTTCAAACACCGGAATTCCTTCTGCCTTAAGAATCACCGTTTCCGGCATATCAATAGGTATTACATCGCCTTTTTTTAAGCGCATAACGTCTCTTATGGTCATATTTTTTTCCGCTAGAAAGCTGTTTACATTCACTTTCGCTCTGAGTACTTCGCTACGTAATGCGGTCTGCCAACTGCCGTCAACTTCGCCGCTGTCGCTACTGATAGCGTCCAACAATTCGCGGATAGGTTCAAGCATCGCATAGGGCATCGCAATGTTGACATCGCCGCCGCCTTCCAGCTCAACATGGATGGTGGAGATAACGATAATTTCTCCAGGGCCGATAATATTCGCAAAGCGTGGATTAATTTCCGCACCCACATATTCAAAGTCGAGCTCCATAACCGGCTTCCAGGCTTCCTTCAAATCCTTGAAAATCATTTCAATGATGATACGGACCACCCGCATTTCGGTTGCCGTGAATTCCCTGCCTTCAGTTTGGTTATAAAATTGTCCGGCTCCGCCAAAAAAATTGTCCACCACGGTAAAAACCAGTCGCGGATCGATGACTATCAAGGCTTTGCCGCGCAAGGGGTTAAATCGGACAATCGTCAAATTAGTAGGAACCAGCAGCCCTTGGATATATTCGGAAAACTTTTGCACCTGAATGCCTGAGATAAAAATTTCTGCCGAACGGCGTAGAAAATTGAATAACGAAATACGGATAAACCTGGCAAACCGTTCGTTAACCATTTCCAGGGTCGGCATGCGGCCCCGAACAATTCTTTCCTGACTGGCAAAATCATATTCCCTGACAATACCTTTTTCACTAAATTCTTCAGCGCCCGCTTCAGAGTAAAACTCGGACTCATCCTCTGTTTCAATATCTCCGTCGCTGACACCATTCAGCAGCGCATCGATTTCTGCCTGCGAGAGTAAATCGCTCATGTTATTGCATTACAAATGAAGTAAAGAATATCTCCTCAACTCGACCTTTCCCTGCCATTTTTTTTAAAACGTCGTTCACATTGTCTAATATGGCTTGACGTAATGTTTCTTTTCCTTCGTGGGTATTTAAATTGGCTGCATCCTGCCCGCCAATCAGCATCAACAGATTATTTCGTATCATAGGTTCGTTTTTTTTCAACACTTCAATAGTTTCGGCGCCTTCAGCCAACAAAGATATCGTAATCCGCCCGTGTTGAGCTATCGAGCCCTTAGGGAAGTTGACCACCATGGGCTTGCCCATATCAAAATAGAGTTTTTCTACGACATGCTCAACTTTTTCTTCTTTAGGTGCATTCCCGCTCATCAGGAAGAAAGTGGCGCCTCCGCCCGCCGCCAATAAAACCACTGCCGCAACGATCATAATGATCAGCGATTTAAGAGACTTACCCCCTTTTCCGTCTTCTTGTTTCTGTTCAGACATATTGCAACCCTTTAGTTTTTAATCAGTAAATAAGCAATTCAAAAGCCATAAAATAATAGCACGTGCTTAAACAACCAGTTCCATTGTAATTTTAATCAGCTTATCAGTGTCAATGACATTGCGGAACAATCGGAGGCTATTATCGAACCGCATCGGAAAATTAAATCATACAAGAAAAAAGATCCTTTTAAAAGAATAAGATAGGTATGCTTGTAAATGTTAATAATCAACTGAATCCGGTGCCGGTTATTAAATATCGAATAGTTAAGCAAATAAATAGAGCTAAAATAATTGCAATCTTAAAAAATGAAGCGCCATAAAACTGACGCTCTCACCCCCTCTAAAATCGATTAAAACTGTCTATCACAGCCAAACTAAAGATTATTTTATGATGAATAGTCTTAATGGCTAGGTACAATTTCCCAGTCAAAGCCAGGTAATTTCCCAGGGAAAATAAAAATGTCTTTAAAAACCAAGCTACATGAACAATTTATGGTGTTAGTCGCCGGGAACATCGACATTAATCATTCATTAAAACATCACGGTCAAAACATTATTGCAGCCAACCGGCACAATGATATTTTAATGCTCATTGGAACGACTCAATTTGACCTGATAGTACTTGATCTGACTGTAAACTGTGCGGAATTTATCGCTCGCATCAAAGATCCTCTGGGTATAAACAATAAAATACCGGTCATTGCGGCCATTAATCCGACAGAGGGATCGCAAAGAGAACAGCAATATCCGATGGTGTTTGACGATTGGCTGACTAAACCCATAACGGAAGAACAACTTAATAAAATTATAGCGCTTTGGCAAACAAAGGCTTCAGCTTGGGATTATATCCAAATAATCTTGGCTAAAACCAAAAATAACCGGCGCCTTGCTTTGACCATTTTTGAAAAGTTGTTCGAGGAGCTGCCCCGGCAAATCAATGATATTAAAGAGGCACTGAAAAACAAACAATACGATGAGGCCAAAGAAATTACCCACAAATTGAATGGTTCCTCGAGTTTTTGTGGCTTACTGGAGATTCAGCAGTCGGCAAACACTCTGGAAAGCTGCTTGTCAAACAATGACTATGCCGCCGCTAACCAGCATTTTCCGGAGCTGCAAAAATGTGCCTTAAGTCTTACGCGCCATCAAAAATTGATCGTGGAAAGTCTTGGACAAATGTTAAGCCCCTAAAATTCAATAAGGCAGCGCAAGCTGGAATAACTATTGCCTATTTATATGATGAATCTTGAAAACTCTATTCGCTTTGCCGCTGACATATGCTTTCTTCCTATAAAGCCGGTGGCGGAGGCTGATGCCATTATGGATCGCCTGCTATATAATGAAATTCTTGTGGAGACTTGAATGCGCAGCATCCTGTAACACGGTTTGTAATTAGGAATAAAATGCATACATCACTTAATACCTCTGTTGCTTTTCCGATGACACAATGAATCTCGACAGCCGCACCATGATGGTGATGATGTCCGCGCTGATCCTGCTGTTTTCCGCCTTGCTGACACTGGCGGGATTGCATGCCGGAAATGCACGCGGCGTACAGCACTGGGCAATGGGCAGTCTATACATCGGGTTGGGGCTGGGTTTTTCCTATATCCAACTGGAACCGGAGGCCAGTGCTTGGGTTCTGATATTAGGTGCCACGCTGGTGGCGGCAGGGGGCGGCTTACAATTCAACGGTATCCAGACGTTCAAAGAAGGACGCTGTAACAGTTACATTCCATGGCTGCTGGCCGGACTGGTGTTTATCCAGAACACTTGGTTCGTGCTCCGCTATCCTGATGTCCATGCTCGCGTTATCGCTAATTCGGTGGTGTTCGCCTTGAGCAATGGGGCCTGTGCCCGTGCCTTATTCATCAGGATAGAACAACCGTTGCGCACCGCATATTGGTTTACCGGAGCATCGTTCTCAGTAGTTACAGTGGTGTTTCTGGCTAGAGCGGTAACGGTTTTTCTTGCGCCGTCCCATACCTATGGTCTTTATTCACAGACCCCTATCAATCCGGTAACGTTTTTTGTGGGTAGTATGGCGCAAATGTGTCTGGCTTTCGGATTCGTGCTGATGCTCAATTCCCGGCTAGCCGCAGACCTGCAAAAATTGGCATCAAGCGATGCGCTGACCGGAGCATTGAATCGGCGGAGTCTGGAGCAAGAGGCCGCCCGCTTGTCAGCGCGTTGCACACGTACAGGAGATGCGTTGGCAGTCATGATGATCGATGTCGATCATTTCAAGTCTATCAACGACTGCTACGGCCATCCGGTAGGGGATGAAGTATTGAGGCGTCTGGCTGCGGTGGCGCAAAAAAACATTCGTAGTGACGACTACTTCGCCCGTTACGGAGGCGAGGAATTCTGTATTTTGCTGCCGTCCACGCTGGAAAAAGAGGCTTGGATATTGGCTGATCGACTGCGTCAAGCTTATGCTGCAATGGAGATGGAATTCGATGGCCAGGTTCTGCGTAGTACCGTCAGCATCGGCGTGTCTGATTCGATACATGCCGGATTGGAGTTCAACTCTCTGGTGGCCGCCGCCGATCAAGCGATGTATCGCGCCAAGCAGGAAGGCCGCAATAGGGTAGTGATGTATTCTAGGACTCGATTTGAAGCCGAAGATTTGATGAGGTAGGAGTGTCGGATTGGAGGCATTAGACACCTCACACCAAGGCGGGGAGCTTACCATCAAATTTTTCTTGCAATACGGGACGGACCATATATGACGCCATGGATTTACATATGACGGGAATGCAGCTAATTACCGATAATTACATGAATGCGGCGCTGTCCGAACTTGCTATTTAACCTGTCATCGTTACATCACCAAGTGCCGAAATGCCGAGCAACGGAAAGCAGTTGCTCGAACTGATTAATAGAATAGAAGTTACGCATTGACGGCAGCGATATAATATGACTATTAAGTCAGAAATGCCCTTTGCCTACGGAAGCCGTTATGATAAGAGATATTACTCGCCCCTCAACAGCTCGTTGCTCTTTGCCGATGTACCTCGGATTTCTCAAAACTGGAATCCTTTGCTACCGAGTTAATCAAATCTCGCACTTTACTTTCTGATGCGCCAATACTGGTTGAATTTACAACTTTTGCTAACAAATTGCGTTGCTCAGCGATTTGGCTTGCATGCTGCTTTTGGTAATCAAGAGTCACAGATTGATCAATGATTTTAAAAGCCAACCAAAGAATAATCCCAATTAGAAGAACGCATATAACCCAAGGAACACGAGTAATTACTTGCATGATGAGCCTTCCTGACAAGCAGTAGCAGCGGCTTTACCAAAAGTTTTACAATTGTTGTTTAACTGTAGCCACGTAGGAGGTGCATTGCGCCCCATTTACGAATGCCAGAACGACCCGTCCAACATGCAATCCATTTCGAGTCTCAAATTTTCCAGTATGGTTGGGCTTCGAAAAAGGGGCGTGATGCCCCCCTACCTGACTATTGATTACCAAAATGGGAACGTCATAATCAGGGAATGATTTTTCAAGTAGTTCTTGTAAACGTATCGCGGAACTATCTTCTTTTGAAGAAGCCTTAATGATTATTCGTAACACGTTGTCACCATGCATGCGAAAAAGACAATAAACATGCTCCTTGTTTTGCGGGGATTGAAGATCAAATTCGATTGCAAAACTTTTTCGTTCAATTGATATACCTGCCAAAATCAATAGCTTCTTTGCTACATGCTTGATTTCCTGACTAATTGAAAGTGGAACTTTGTCTGCGGGAACATTCCTATAATCAATTACAGATAAATTGGTGCTTCCAATATTATGCGAAAGAAAGTCCTGCACATCTTTTCCAACGGCATTACCACCTTCTTGCCCTCGACCAATGAACAAAAGACTAATGACTACACAAACAAGTGCTATAAGAAAATACGTAACTTTTGATGACGGTAAAACCATAACATTTCCCATGCCTCAATGAAATAAACCCGTGCTAATGCGCGGGCATAGATATCATTTGATTGTCAGTGTTCCATAGTTAATTAATTGAGTGGTTCCGTTGTACCAATGTGGGCCTGTTCGGAAATCCAAAGTAGATGTGCTTGTGTTATTAATCAAGTTTTTAATTTGTATCCAATTGTTATCAGCACCTGGAGAATATTGATTAACAGTGGCACATCCCCAGCTAGTTTCTCCAGAATGAAGCCTAAAACCACTTCTGGTGGTTCCATTGTCATTCATATAGTCATCAATACGGTTGTCTTGCCGTATTAGACCAAACCAATCTTCATGTCCAGGTGTAACATTAGGATTTTCAGTTAATGAATAAACACTATTAGGCGCAGGTATTTCTTGGGAGTTATATCCTGGAGAGGTAATCATTCCAGTAGCGTCAACATGACCGCCAGTAAAGGCGCTGACGGCAATACTTGCCCCTGTATCTTGGTCAGTAACCGTAAGCGTATTGGTGCTTGTATCCAGAACTGCGTTTACCAGCAGCCCAAGCGGGTCGGTGTAACGAAGCGGGTTATTTCTAACATAGCTGTAAGTATTAATGCCACCAGCCAGCCCAATCGGGTCACTCTGATCGTATCCCCCTATCCTTGGATTGTAATACCTCGCCATGTTGTAATGCAGCCCAGTTTCCGCATCGTAATACTGCCCCGGAAACCTCAAATTAAAAACAAAGGTTCCCAACCCGGATGGGTTCTGATCCGGCAAACTGTTACCGAAAGCTTCGGATTCCCAGCTCCATACGACTCGATTGTCGTTTGGCCGGGTAATCTTTCTCGGCGTCCCCAGATGATCGGCATGGATGTAGTAGATGTCGGTTGTGGCGCTTGCTGGGATTGTCGGTTTCAACACCGCCACCGGCAAATCGCCCAACCAGATGATCTCCTGAATGAGTTGGCCGGTGGCGTCATATTCACCTATCAAGTGACCTTGTTCGTCATAGACATACTGGGTGGTATTGCCTCCGTTGGTTTTGCTCACGCGCTGACCGATGGCGTCATAGCCGTAGCTGATGGTGTGCCCTGTTGCAGTGTCGGTGGTTGCGATGCGCCTTCCTGCTGAGTTATAGCTGTGGGTGAACCTGCCGTCGCCGGTCAGGTTGCCCGCCGGATCGTAACTGTAACTGACGGTTTGCGCGCCGCTCTGGCTTTGCAGCCGGTTGCTGTTGGCATCGGTGCTGTAACTGTATTGGCTGGCGTTGTCCTTTATTTTTCCGGTGCGGTTACCGCTCAGATCGTAACTGTAATCGATGCGGCTGAGTGACGATTCGCCGCGTTGGCTGCCAATCAGGCGGTCGAGTTGATCGTATTCGTGGCGTTGGTTTAGGTTCGGGTCACTGTCATCGATGGCGTCGATCAGTCGTCCAGCGGCGTCATAGCCGTAGTAGCGGCTGTCGGTCAGCTGGGTTTGGGCGTCAACGCCCAGGCTGACGATTGCAATGCGACCGGCCAGGTCGTAAAAGCGTTCGTTCAGCTGGTTGTTGCCCCAGGTCCAGCCGTTGATTTGGCCGTCGGGTTCGTAAGTGATTTGGCTGATGACGGGCTGGCCGTTGCTGGTGATGGCGGTGATGTGCTGGCCGGTCCATTGGTATTCAATGCTTTGACTGCCGGGACTGAGGCTGCCGATGCGTTGTCCTGCGGCGTTGTAGGTGTGGCTGACGGTCAACGGGCTTGCGCCTACGCTTTGGGTTTTGCCGGTGATGCGGCCATGACTGTCGTAGCTGTAATTTACGTTGCTGTTGTTATTGCTTAAGCTGCACAGTCGGCTGATGCCGTTGGTGCAGTTATCCCAGCTGTAG
>JAUGSS010000125.1:0-4044 GCA_044426515.1 Methylococcaceae bacterium
CATTCTGGCAACTTGAACAGCGATTCTGGAAAAATCCATAAAAGTGTTCAGCTTGAAACCAGAATCGGTGTTCAACTTGAATCAGAATAGGTGTTCAGATTGATCCAGAATGGGTGTTCAGGTTGGGCCAGAATATGCACCCCATCCGACAGTAATCGGCAGCACCCTGGAACAGATCGACACCCGTTATGACAGCTTGGGCCAAGTTACCGGCGTCACCGACCCGCGCAACCTCAGCACCGACTACGCCATGGACAGCCTAGGCAACCTGCGCAAACAAACCAGCCCCGACACCGGCAGCACCTTGGCCGCCCAGGACCCCGCCGGAAACCTTAAAACCCGCACCGACGCCCGTGGCAAAACCGCCAGCTACAACTACGACAGCCTGAACCGCATCAGCCAAATCGCCTACGACGACCAAACCGTCAACTACAACTGGGATAACTGCATCAACGGCATCAATCGGCTGTGCAGCCTAAGCAATAACAGCAGCAGTACCAGCTACAACTACGACAGCCATGGCCGCATCACCGGCAAAACCCAAAGCGCAGGCGCAAGTCCGCTGACCGTCAGCCACACCTACAACGCCTCAGGGCAACGCATCGGCAACCTCAGTCCCGGCGCTCAAAGCATCGAATACCAATGGACCGGCCAGCACATCACCGCCATCACCCGCAACGGCCAGCCGGTCATCAGCCAAATCACTTACGAACCCGACGGCCAAATCAACGGCTGGACTTGGGGCAACAACCAGCTGAACGAACGCTTTTACGACCTCGCCGGTCGCATTGCAATCGTCAGCATGGGCGTTGACGCCCAAACCCAACTGGCCGACAGCCGCTACTACGGCTATGACGCCGCCGGACGGCTGATCGACGAGATCGATGACACTGACCCGAACCTAAACCAACGCCACGAATACGACCCACTCGACCGCCTGACCGGCAGCCAACGCGGCGAATTGTCACTCAGCCGTATCGACTACAGTTACGATCTCAGCGGTAACCGCACCGGCAAAATAAAGGACAACGCCAGCCAATACAGCTACAGCACCGATGCCAACAGCAACCGCCTGCAAAGTCAGGGCGGCGCGCAAACCGTCAGTTACAGTTACGATCCGGTGGGCAACCTGACCGGCGACGGCAGGTTCACCCACGGCTATAACTCAGCAGGAAGGCGCATCGCAACCACCGACACAGCAACCGGTCAAAGTTACGATGCGCTCGGCCAGCGTGTGAGCAAAACCAACGGAGGAAATACCACCCAGTATTTCTACGACGAACAGGGTCACTTGACCGGCGAATATGACGCCACCGGTCAACTGATCCAGTAAATCATCTGGCTGGGCGACTTGCCGGTGGCGGTATTGAAACCGGCGGCAAATTCAGGTGCAACGCCGGACGTCTATTACATCCATGCCGATCATCTGGGTACGCCGAGAAAGATTATCCGGCCAAACGACAATCGAGTCGTATGGACTTGGGAGTCCGAAGCCTTCGGCAACAGCTTGCCGGATCAAAACCCGTCTGGGTTGGGAACCTTTGTTTTTAATCTGAGGTTTCCGGGGCATTATTACGATGCGGAAACCGGGCTGCATTACAATATGGCGAGGTATTACAATCCAAGGATAGGGGGGTATGATCAGAGTGATCCTATTGGGTTGCGGGGTGGGATTAACACTTATACCTATGTTAGAAACAACCCGCTGAGATATACCGATCCAGATGGCTTATTAGCTGTTCCGGCAGCTCGTGCCGCTGCCACGGCTATTCCCGCCGCAGTTTGTGCTATAGCTCCCTCGCTATGTCAAAAAGCTGCTCAGGCTGCGGCAAATGCCGCGCAAGCTTGTTGGAATGCGATGCATAATGAGGCTAGCAATGATACTCAACCGAACGAAAAAGATCTCACCAAAGTCAAAGAACGAGATGGAAATAAAGTCGCCCAAGAAGCTGGTTATGAAGATGCGCATGATGCAAAGGATGGCCGAGGCGAAGGTGGTGTGGACATCTATCGTGACAAGACGACTGGTGACTATTGGTTATGGAATGGGGTCAAAGGGGGCGGAAAAGAAGGGTTATGACATCAAAACAAATTCGATTTAGATCAATTTCATTAACTTTTAGAGGATTCGAATTGACGCCACAGGAAGTGGAATCTTTTGTGGGGGTGACTGCAACAAGACTTGGACATCGAGGCGAACCAGTCAAGCCGGGCGTAAAGGCATTGCTAAAGCGATCTGTAGTTAAATACTCGTTAGAATTTCCCAGCGGTTGCAGATTGAATGAAATGGTTCCAGCGCTTATGCAACATCTTGGTGGAATAAACCATCTTTGCAATGTCCGAGACCGTGTGTCGCCTGAGTTTTTTGAGATCGATATTGTTTTGCCTATTAAAGGGTCAGAAGAACAAGAAGGGGGCTTTTTCCCTTCAGAGGTTATTGCTGATCTGAACAATTTGCGAGCAAGCCTTTCCTTTCAATTTTTATAACTCATACAAGGCGGAACCATTCATAGCCGGGTAGCTGGGTAGTTCCAGGGAAAAGGGGTCAGGTTACTTTTTCATTGTAATGTAACCTGCCCCCTTTTTTCGGGTAGAGAATATCAATATGAAGTTCCGAAATCTGGCGGTGGTACTGAATTAAAATCAGTCCAACAGCAAACACTTGATCGAAGTCATCCAGGACAAGAACACTGGGAAGCGGGAACTGTTAAAACAGATCCTTTAACTGGAGAAGTCCGAATGAATAATTATGGGAGGCCAAAACTAATAAATGACAAGCGCAAGGTGGATTATGATTAATAAAAAAAGTCTTGAGTATCGGCAGAACATTAAAGCTTATTTATTGGAGCTTTCTTCTCTTATAAATCAGTACATTAACGAAAGCGACATATCCGGTCTCGCTGAAATTGAAATTATTCGTCATAAAGCGTCTTCTTTAAATGGATTTCCCGTTTCTAAATTTGTTATATCGTTTAATGAAAAAGTAACTGAAAAATTTAGAAACTTTATAGATGGCTTGTATTACGCAAATGATAGCGAAGTTTATATATGGACAAAAAGAACTAATATTTGTGGACTTTATAAGATTGAATCTATTAGAAATATTAACCTTGATTTTCCCTTTGAAATTAATGATGAAGGTATATTGGTTTTTTTAAGTGCCGACTTTAAGGATAAGTTATTATTCGATTTCGCCTCGGACTCAAATGGAAACAAAATGTTAGAAATTGAGGTGCAAGGGCAAAGTTGGCCCGATGTAAGTTACAATAATCAATAGCAGCAAAGAGCTGTAGGGCGGATTAGATCAGAGAAGCTTGGGGGCAGTTCTATCATTCCAACAACATTCATGCCCAATATTTTGATGCTTAAATATAAAAACGGTTATCAACCTATTCGCCGTTCCACTACCGAACACCGGAGTTTCGGGCAACGAAAAACTGTTGTCCGACCAATAAGGTTCAGTCTCGCCAAAACCGGAACAGGAGCAGGCGCCCTCACCAGCTCGCCGCTAGGCATTGATTGCGGCGTTACCTGTAGCGCAACTTTCACCCCCGGCAGCGTCGTCACCCTAACCGCGCCCCCGGCAACCGGCTCGACCTTCGGCGGCTGGTTCGGCGCCTGTACCGGCACGGCAACCACCTGTACCGTTACCCTAAACCAAGCAAGCTCAGTGAACGCCAGCTTCTCGGCTCCGGCAATCACCACCTACCAATACGATGCCAACGGCAACCTGACCCAAATCACCGACCCGCTCGGACGCATCCGCCAGACCCAGTGCGACACCCTGAACCAAGCGGTTCGCCAACTCGAACCCCATGCGTATTCTGATTAATTTGAACAGTGATTCTGGCCGAACTTGAACACCTGAAACCTAACGCATCAGTGGAAGTGAATTTTTACTCCAAGTGTTCAACTTGAGTCAAGGAATTCATTTTTTTCCGCATCGATTCTCCTTGTAAATTTAGCCGGTGGGCGTTGTGCATTAGTCGATCTAAAATGGCATCGGCTAAGGTATTATCACCAATGGCCTCATACCATTTTTCC